>JANXSX010000096.1 GCA_025356475.1 Isosphaeraceae bacterium
AACCAAGCTCAGTTTCCAGTGTGCGGCGCCCAGTCGAGTCTGGGCGTCGGCCCAACGTCCGGAAGCCGAGCGAACCGACTCGAATGCGGTAATTGCCTCGGGATACTTGCCCTGTCCGAACGAAACCTCGCCGAGGACCACGCGACCGAAGTCCCCTTGCTCGGTGTCGGCCCAGGTCTTCGTCGCGTACTTGGCGAGAGCCAGGGTTCGTTCGAGATCACGGGTTCGGTCACCGGTCGTGAAGACATTGTAAGCTTCGAGCATCGATTGGATCGCAATCTCAACCGCCTTGGGAGAGAGCCCTCCTGAACGGTACTTCTTCGCAAGGTGCTCGGCCATGATGGCGGCTTCATAGAACCGACCTGTCTTGTAATCGACATAGGACAGCAAGTAACGGGCGCGGTTCTGTTTATCAAGGTCGTGGGCAGAATCGCCTCGTTTCACGCCCACCTTGAGGACGGCTCGGGCTCGATCCCAATCTTGGCTGGCGATCGCTTCGTCCGCATCCCCCATGGCGCTCTCATAGGTCATGTTCGCAACGGCGTTTAAATTGAGCGCACTTTTGGGTTTGTACTGCTTGAGGAGTTCGAGTGCTTCCGCCTTGTGGGCGGAGTAGTCGCGCACGACCGCCGCGAGGGCCTCGGTGGCTCGTTTCTTGGCGGCCTCCTTGTCGGCGGGTCGATCGACTTCATCGAGTTGGGCGAGGATGTTCTTGGCAAGCTCCAACTGAACGCCCAGACCATCCGGTGTCCTGCGATGGTTGGGGTTGTCTTGGAGCCAGCGCACCGCCTCATCAGCCCCGAGCGCGTACTGCTTGCGCTTTCCCATGATCAGAATACGTTGATATCCCACCGAGCGTTGCAGCTCCCGAAGGCTACCACTATTGGCTGCCATCAGCTCGTTGAACAAGCCCATCGCTGGGTTGAGGTCGCCGCGTTCCATATAGCACTTGGCTTGCCACATCCGAGCATAAAAGCCGGCCAGCGAACTGCGATAGTCGTTGTAGATGTTGCCGAACTGGACGAGGCTGGCTTCCATCAGCTTCGTTCGATCTTCGGACGGACTTGGATATGTCTCTCCCTCCTCATAATCAACGATCGCACGCTGGAGCTGAGCGGAAAGCATCTCGGTCTGGGCGAGCTCGCGTTGATCCTTGCGGGGGTCGTCGGGGGGAAGGAATTTCGGGAACGACTCATAGATCGGCTTGAGTTTGGCGAGCGCTGTGTCGTACGCGGCGCGGCCTTGAACGAACGACCCCCGAGCTTCGGCGACCTTCGCGGCCTTCTCCGAGGGAACCTTTACCTCATCGGCCTGGAGCATCGCCAGGTGTCCACGTTCGACGAGGAGTCTCGCCAGTTGGACCAGGGCGTCAGCCGCGAGTGGGCTCGTTGGAAAAGTCTTGGTGAAGGACTCCAGTCGCCCGCGAGCCTGGTCGAGCAACTCCTTACGCCGTTCAAGGTCGCCCGTTCTCGCGGCGTTCTCGAGCAGGTTCTTGCCGAGTTCGTACTCGACCACCGGCTTCATATCGGCTGGTAGCTTGGGGTCCTTGCCGATCGTTTCGAGGTACTCGCCCGCCAGCTCAAAATAGCCGCGTTGTCGCAAACCCTGGACAAATTTGATCGAGATCCGCAGATCATCATCGGCCGGGGCGATCGTCGCAAACGAGAGGTACAGAACCAGCGCGACGACCGGTGACAGGACTCGGCGCGGCATCGGTGATCCCTTCATCAAGGCGGTCGAAGATGTCGGCTCAGGGCCGAACACAGATGGGAGTTTTCTTACTGTACGACGCCTTGAAACATTGAGTCAAGCTCAGGGCCAGGGCTCAGGAGGATTGCAAAGCCCGCTTTTCTCCCGAACGGGAAGGAAAAGTCCAAGGACTCTGCAACGGATTCTGACGGTCTCACGGGCGAGAATCCAAAGGTCTTGACAAAGGCTCAGGCCGCGATTATCGTGAGATCTGACATTTGTCGTTCACATTGTTTGAAGGGGTGAACCATGTTCCGACTGCGAACGCTCCTGAATCTCCAAATCATCTCCAAGTCGCCTCAAACCCAGGCATTGTTCCGGCGGATCAGTCTCATCGGGATCCCGTTGATGTGGTTGGCACTCGGGCTCTACAGTTGGTCGGTCGCAAATACCTCGTATGAGGAGCGACTTGCGATCGGCGTGGGGATCGGGATGGCTGTGATCTGGCCTGGACTGGTCGTCCTCCTGAAGAAGCAGACGCCGGGGCGAACGGTCGCCTGATTCGGACTCCAGTGAGAAAACCGGGCGACCTCTTCCCTCAGTGTCTAAAGTACATTGGAGACCTGAGTGTTGGTTTCACGGCTTTCCCACCTGGAGACTGCAACTGATGGCGACGGAGCGACCCCGAACGCTCGGTGATCTCAGAGCCAGCGGCTACCGCGTCGAGCCGGTCAAAGCCGAGATGAGGCGCAACCTGATCGCCAAGATCAAGGCTGGCAGCCCCCTCTTTCCCGACATTCTTGGCTATGAAGAAACCGTCATTCCCCAAATTCAGAATGCGATTCTCTCAAAGCATGACATCCTCTTCCTTGGCCTTCGGGGTCAGGCGAAGACCAAGATGCTCCGGCAACTGATCCACCTGCTCGACGAGGTGATCCCAGCGATCGATGGCTCGGAGATCAACGACAACCCCTACCAGCCACTCTCGAAAGAGGCTCGGGACAAAGTTGCCGCTCTTGGTGATCAGACACCGATCGCTTGGGTTGGTCGAGAAGATCGTTACAAAGAGAAGCTCGCCACCCCCGACGTCACGATCGCCGACCTGATCGGTGAGATCGACATGATCAAACACGCTGAGGGACGCTATCTCTCTAGCGAATTGACGATGCACTTTGGCCTGATTCCCCGGGCTAACCGAGGTATCTTCTGCATCAACGAACTACCTGACTTATCGCCCAAGATTCAGGTCGGCCTGTTCAACGTGCTCGAAGAGCGAGACGTCCAGATTCGCGGCTACCCGATCCGGCTCAACCTGGACCTCTGCATGGTCTTCTCGGCCAACCCCGAGGATTACACCAACCGGGGACGGATCGTCACCCCGCTGAAGGACCGGATCGGGTCGGTCGTGCGGACCCACTACCCCTTGACTCGCGAGTTGGGTATGGCGATCAACGACCAGAATGCCTGGCTTGGTCGCGAGGGAGGAAAGGTGGCTATTCCTATCTACATCAAAGAGATCGTCGAAGAAGCTTCGCGTCTGGCCCGTTCGTCGTCGCACGTCAATCAGGCCTCGGGCGTGTCCGTTCGCATGTCGATCGCGAATCTGGAAAATGTCGTCTCAAGCGCCGAACGCCGCGCGCTGCTTCATGGTGAGACTTGGGTTCTGCCTCGCGTGAGTGACCTGGCTCATGTGGTTCCAAGTTCACGAGGTAAGCTCGAACTGACCATGTCGGAAGATGATGGCCAGGAAGACAAGTTGATCGAGCGGATTATCGGTGAGGCGGTTAAGAATATCTTCGATAGCCATCTGGATGTCAAAGAATTCCGCGCGGTGGTTGAGTTCTTTGAGGGAGGAAAAGGGATCGAGCTTGGCGACGCACTCCCAGCCAAGACGGTGCTCGACAGGACGGAGAAGATTCCTGGCCTCCGCAAAAAGGCCGAAGAACTGGCCAAGAGTGCCTTGCCGGATCTGCACGAAAGCGAAGGTAAGGACGCGGCAACCGCAAGCGCGATCGAGTTCATTCTTGAAGGGCTGCACACCCACAATCGGTTGAACAAGACGGTGAAGCCGACGGGAACCTCGTACAAGCGTTGAATATCAAAATTCATCCTCATCTGAGTCGGGACAAGGTTCGCCAACCTGTCCCTTCTTAAGATGAGGTCTCTTTCGCGAGGTTTTGCATGTCGCTCTTCGAATACACCGAGTTCGATGGCTCACAGAACTTCCAGCCTCAGTCGGCTGAGAAGGCTTTCGACCAGTTGAGTGAATATATCCTCAATTATGGGGAGCAAGTCCTCCGCAACCTCGACGATTTTGACAGCGAGGATCGACCCGACATTTTGGACGCGATCCAGAAAGAAGGATTGATCGAGGAGGATGGAGAGGGTAAGTGGCAAGTCAGTCCCAAGGGTTTACGGCGGATCCAAGAGTCGGCCTTGGCCAGCCTGTTCCAGACTTTCAAACGCGATGGGCTGGGCAAGCATGAAACTTCCCAAAAAGGTGAGGGGATGGTCCGACACGAGGATTCACGTCCTTATGTCTTCGGCGACTCGTTGGCGAATCTGAACTTGCACGAGACGCTTAAGAACGCGATGGCAAGAGGAGAGGCCGGTCGGCTACCGATCAAGATTCGCCAGGACGATTATGTGGTCCACGAGTCGGAATATCAGGCGCGTTGCGCTACGGTCCTCCTGATCGACATGAGCGGCTCGATGGGGCGTTATGGCAAGTATACGATGACGAAGAAGGTCGCGCTCGCCCTCCAGGCAATGGTCCGGGCTCAATACAGCCAGGACACGCTCCAGATGGTCGGATTCTACACCTACGCGAATGTCATGACCGAGCGGCAACTGCTGAATTCCGCACCCAAGCCGGTCAGCATATATGATAGCAGGGTGAATTTGCGATACTCCCTCGACGACCCACCCAAGCGAGTTCCGCAGCACTTCACCAACATTCACGCGGGATTGAAGCTTGCTCGGGGGCTGCTCAACAGGTCAGGGGCGTCGAACAAGCAGATCATTGTGATCACCGATGGAGAGCCGACGGCTCACATTGAAGATCGTGACGTCGTGTTGATTTATCCTCCCGCAGAAAAGACCGCCCGCTACACTTTGGCCGAGGTTCGCCGCTGCGCAGCTAGCGATATTCGGGTCTCAAGCTTCGCTCTCATCGAAGACTACTTTTACCTGGGGCTGGTCAACTTCGTTGAGGAGATGGCCAGGGTTTCCCAAGGAGTCGCCGCCTACTGCGGGCCTGATGACCTCGGGAAATATGTGTTCGACAGCTTCGTGGGTGGTCGTCGCAGTCGCAAGATCAGCCACTGAGCCGGATTTGGGCGGGGACAAGTCGAAATGAGGGAGGAAGAGTCAATCCCTGGTATCCATCCTCAAGTCAGAATGTCGCTTGCCAGTTCTTGACCAACTCTCGGCTTGTCCAATCTCTCTCGTTCGATTATGAAAAGGGGATCACAGGGCCTCTTCATCGCCTCGACAAGGATGTCGCCGATGGATTCTCACGCAGTTCGCAGCCGTTATGCCGCTCCTTCGGTCGACCCCTCTCTGACGAGGATTCGCGAGGATGTGAAGGTTGATAGTCAAACTCGGTTCGCGATTGTGACCGATGCCCAGGCTGATGACCCGATCACCAAGACCTTGGCAAAGGGGGTAATTCCTGATGAACATCGACCGCTCCTGGACCTGATCAAGTCGGTGGTTCCTCCTCACGGTCGGATTCTGGACCTTGGTGGTCATATTGGCACATTCTCATTGGCGGCGGCCGCCTTGGGATTTCGGGTCCTTGCGGTGGAGGCCTCGCCTCAAAACGCGGCGTTGCTCCAGGCGAGTATCGATCGCAATAAGTTCACCAACCTGACTTTGATCCACGCCGCTGTGAGCGACCGGCCGGGTAGGTTGGAGTTTTGCCCGATCGGGCCGTATGGGCATGTGGCAACGCCCGGCACCCATTTCGCGAAGGTCTCGGTCCCTGCGCTCGCGGTTGATGACCTTCTGGCCGAGCTAGGTTGGGATACGCTCGACTTCATCAAGATGGATATTGAAGGTTCCGAGGTTGCGGGCCTGAAGGGGATGACGCGGACGCTGTCGAGACCTGACGCCCCTCCGCTGTTCGTTGAGTCGAATGGCCATACGCTTGCATTCTTCGATAAGAGTCCCGATGACCTCAAGCGGACTCTCGAAAGGTTCGGCTACCGGAATTACTTGATCGAGCGAGGCCGCCTCGCTCCTGTGAAGGTCGGTGATCTCCAGCCAACCACGGTTTCGGATTATCTTGCGCTCAAACAGATTCCGGTCGCACTCAAGTCATGGCGGGCCGATCGTGGCCTGACGACGGACGAGGTTGTCTCGCGAGTCTTGGCCTCAGCTCTCTCTCCGAACGCGGACGAGCGGCGCTATATTGCCAAGTCGCTTGTCTCCGCGCCGCGCGGTCTTCGAGCCCATGCGACCGTCCGGCATGTGGTGGAAGGGCTCCAACGCGATACCGAGGAATCGGTTCGCGCCGCCGCTTCGAAGATCGAGATCGAACCGACAACGAACGGCTGGCGAGGTTGGCTCAGGAACCTGGTCGGTTGAACCGATCAGGAAAGAGCCCCTTGCTTCTCAAGGCTATAGGGGACGACTTTCGCCCCCCGTTCCGTTCGGATCGGCGCGAGTCGCTCCCGAAGTCGGCTCCGCTGTTCGGTCATCGAATTTGGGCTCAGTGCAGATAAGCCGTTGGGCATCGGCCCGATCTCGTCGGCGTCAATCAAGACGACCAGGTCGCCGGCTGAGAGTGGCAGGGTATTCAAGAGTGTCGCCGAGGCTTCCACGTGGGCCTCGGCGAATTCGTTTCCTCCGGCTCCGACGAGAACGATGATGCCGATGGCCAGGTTCGCCCCCTTGAGGCTCCTGACCGTCTCGAAAATCTGGTCATTTGACCACGTTCGCCCAGAGTTGGTGCGGACGGTAGCGTCCCCCGACGCGATACCGAGGTGGACCTTTGCCAGGTGTCGACACTTGAGGGCTTCGAAGCCAGCCTGGTCGGGCAAGGGACCGTGGAAATCGTCGAGAAAGACCTGAACGCCCTCGAACCGGTGGGGCTGATTCTGTCGCTCCGTCGGACGAATCCTGGCGATTCCCGGGTCGAGTGGGAACCGACCTTCGATCGAGTTCATGAACTCCAGCAGGTCATCGAGTGGTCGGGTCAGGACATCGCCTCCGGCCAGGAAGATGTTGCGACATTGTTCGGCGCGCCGACCTAGCAGCTTGGCTACATCCGCCACATGCCTGGCGAACTCAACGGGAGATCGGGCGTAATACTCCGAGCCCTTGCCGTTGCCAAACGCGTGCGAGCCGGGATGGCCGAGCGTTGCCTGAAGGATCACCGCGTGCTGACAGTCGGGGGGGAGGA
>JANXSX010000118.1 GCA_025356475.1 Isosphaeraceae bacterium
GGGACCAGCCAATCCCACCCGTGATGGTTGGTCTGAGCCGACGCTCGTATCCTCGACCGAGGGGCAGCGACTCTCTCGCTATTTCCCCGGTCTAAGTGGTCGAAATCGCGTCTCTACCGCGTCAAACGCGAATTTGGCGGGTGTCCAGGCCGCCCAGACCGCCAATCCGTCTCCACGTCGGGTCTCGTTGCCAGCGGAAGTCCCTGCCCGTTCAGAGTCGGCTCGGGTAACGCCATCGAGTAGTAGTAGCCCCCGTCCGCCAGCAAGCGACCTGCCGCCTCCCTTCCTCCCAACTGCGATGACCGTCCCCTCAGCGCGGGTTCCTCGCCCCGACCTGGTGGCCGACGTCGAGGCTCCTCAAGATCATCAAGTAAAGCCAACCAATCCCCAAGTTGTCGAGCCGCGAGCCACTCCGCCACTCCCCGAGGTGAACCCCGTCACTGAGCTAATCAGCCAGTGGGATCTGCCTCCGATGGTTCCGGGTTCCCCAGCTTTGACCGACCTCGAGACCAAACCAACCAATCTTGAACAGCCTGCGAAGCCCACTTCGCCCCCCCTCCCTGAGGTCAATCCTGCAACCAGTCTCGCATCACGAACGGTTGTCCCTCCGACCGAACCGGTGGTTCCTCCCCCAGTTCGAATTCAGCCACGTCCCGAGCTTGATGTTGAGGATCTCGCCCCGCGAATCGCAGCGGCCAATCGTTCCGATGAGAACGACTCATCAGCAGACGTAGATTCAGCAGTCGCTCCTCCGTTGCCGTCCGTTGATCCGCTGGCCCCTGCACTGAATGCCCAACCTGTCGCCCCGACGCCGGCCTATGCTCCTCAGCCCGCCATGTTTGCTCCCCAGCCTGCTCAAGCGAGCACCACCATCGTCCGACCCCGTTGGGTACCGTTTCGCAGGGAATCTGCGGTCTTCAATAAGCCCATTCAAGCCACTCCCTATCGTGAGCCGCGCTCGTGGGAGTTCTGGAATCAGGCACCAACGAACGCTCCAGCCCAGGTGTTCGCCAAGCCCGCCCCCAGCCAACCTAAAGGGTGGTTCGGAACCAACTTTCAGCCACGCATTCGGTTATGGTCAAACGGGACCGATAACTGAGCAGGTGAGTGACTCGGCTGGTTCAGGGCAGATTTAACCGAGGCAACGTATCAAGGGCATCTCGTCCCAACGCCTCGACGAATCGGCGGAGTCCCAGCTCCAACGCATCGGCGATCTCAACATTCTCTCCGGCGATATTGTTCTGATCCCAGCGATCCTCGGGCTTGCGGAACAATTGCCGTGCCCGAGGCGTATCGTCGGGGTCGACTTCCATTGGCAAGATCAAATGCCAATTTTGGTCGCGAATGGCGTACTCCTCCGTATCCATCCCAAGGCATGCATAGTCGCGTACCTTGGCCATTTCGCCACGTATGACAGGCATGAGATCGTGTCCATGAACATGCTCGGATGGGGGCAGTCCAAACGCGGATAGGATTGTTGGGAGTAGGTCCACGGTCTGCACCAAAGCTTGACGACGTGAACACCCATGCCGAGCCTCGGGCATTCGGACAATCAGAGGTGTATGGATCAGCTCTTCATAGAGCCAAGGCCGGAACCGGCGGACATAGCCATGTTCGCCGAGCGGTTCGCCTTGATCTGCCGTGAAAATGATCATCGAGTCCTCGGTCCGACCTAGCCGCCGTAGCGCTTCAAACAGCTCGCCGAGCTGGCGATCGACCATGGTCACGGTGCCGGCGTACGTGCGCCGCAAACGGAGTAGTTCCGCTTCGTTGAGAACATCACCAACCGCTCCGGCGGGGACATCAATCAAGACCGCGACATCTTCGAGTCCTACATCGGTGTCGTTCTCATCTTCTTCCAGATCCCCTTCTTCACCCGCTTCGAATTCGTCCGGCTGGAGCGTTGCGTATTGATCGCGGTAGGGCAGCGGCGTGTCCCACGGGCCATGGGGGCTGAACAGGTCGAGCCAGAGCAGGAACGGGCGGGCATCTGTCGATTTCTCTTGGCGATCGAGCCAATCGATCGCCGCATTCACTGTCCGAGCCACTCCCGTATTTTCTTCGACCTCGGTCTTGAGAGCGACCCGGTTCCGCAAGAACTGCTGCCAACGCCCCTTCCAGAGGTCCCGATCGGGATCATCTTCCGCCGGAAGCCTTAACCCAGGCTCGTCGGCGATTCGGACCTTT
>JANXSX010000128.1 GCA_025356475.1 Isosphaeraceae bacterium
CAGTTTTTCCGGAGCAAAAGCCGGCGATTTCCTGCGTACAACCCCGCGAATTCGGCCGGGAACTTTCTCTTTACACTTTTCCCCGACGGGCGCGAGCGGAGCTTAACCCGACTTTCTGTTCCGATGATTGTGGGACCCCTAAATCAACGTTCCCTCGGCGATCGTCTCTTTGATGAGCGGGCCGATCGTCACCTGCTTCACGTTCTCCAGCATCCGGACCACGACCTCGCCGCCGCGCTGCAACATTCCCAGGATCGGCGGCTTCTCCTTGGCCAGTGTGCCACGACCTCGTTCTCCCTTCAGGCGCCGCCGTCGCGGCGGTCGGCCTTTTTTTTGACGGCCTCGGGATGGCCCTTATGTCCCGCCACCACATCGACTTCGTCGCATTCGACCTCGCCTTGAAGGGTCACTGGAGGGCGGCGATCGACGATCCCCCGGCGGAGCCGTTGGATCATCGCCCGGGCATCGTCCTTGTTGATGTCGAGCTCTGCGGCGATCTGCAATCCGGACAGGTTCAGGCCCATGAGATACAGGCAGGCGATCCAGGTCCGCAACGGCTGGTGATGGCCGGCGAAGATGGTGTCGGTCAGGTCATCGAAGCGTTGAGAGCATGCCCGACACTCATAGCGTTGGCGGTGCGGCTGGGTGTCATCGCGGCCGTTCTTGATGACCGAATCTGAGGAGCACCCGGGGCAGGTGACGCCATCGAGCCAGCGCATGTCACGGATGGTTTGGTAGCACTTGGCGTCGTCGATGAGTTCCTGGATGTTCACCATCGATCAACGCCTCGGGGGTCGGACGAGAGAGCGAGTCGAGCCGACGAGGGCTCGCCGAATCGGGCCGAGTATAACGACTTAGAGGACCATCCGGGCCACCACCCCGGAATCCATCATGAGCCAAAGATTTTTCTTCTCGCCGAGCATTATTCGGAGGCATCACGCCTGTTAGAAGGGCAGTCGAGGGGTGATCAGACGAAGGAAACTAATTGGGGATGCTCCGGTCCGAAGTTGCTCGTTGATTCCTTCGCGGTGGAGCTCTTCCTAAAATGCCTCTACGTGCAGGATACGGAGAAAGCTCCGCATGGACATGATTGGGAAAAGCTGTTTGAGGAATTGAAGGCAGGCACACAGAAAGCCATTCTTCTGGAATACAATCGCCTCATAGAGGTCACTCCTCGGAACGGACGAAGGAGGGTCTGGCAGCGGCGCGGGCCAGAGGCCGCTTACTCGGCCGCCCCAGGGGTTCCTGGCCGAGCTCGACGGCAAGGAGGGAGAGATCCGCATGCTCTTGGAGAAGGAGGTCTCCAAGGCGTCAATTGCCAAGATCGTGGGCGTTTCGTCGACCAACCTCCGCCACTTCATCCGAACCCGAAAACTCAACGCGAAAGGTTCCGACGGTAAGGCGAGGGGGCGCCGTCCTTAGCGTATATTTTCGCAGGAATCTGGGCGGTACCCTTTCTGGCTATCGTTCTTCTGGCGTCGTGACGAGACCCGGCAATAGCAGGCATACATGCGAGTCGCTTCCATTTTCATGACAAATAGGTTATAGCCTATCCGTCAGCGGTCTCGAGCCTCGAAATGCCCGGTTTTTGCCGCGTTCGGGTGAGCCGCTCGTTGAGTCGATGCCGCTGCGAGCCTGGAAAACGCGGGACTTCATCGTGCGTGCCTACGATTCGGCTCGATCTGCGTGTCTTAGCCCCGCTTCGAGCGAATTCATCATAAGCGAACACTATAAAACGGTTTGTGTCTCGATCACTGCCTGAGACAGTAGAAGTAGTCTGGGCAAGATTGTGAGTGTAGTCGGGGGCTGTTCTGGGATGGTCCTTAAGCTCGAGATCGGCACAAAGACACCGTTGACCGGGTTCCTCGTGATTCTCTCGAACACCCTCCCGGCGGCGGATTAGGGCTTTGGATCCTCCGGCTCGGCCAGCGGTTTGATGTCGGCGGGCTCAGCTGGCGGTCGCTGGGGCTTGACTTTGGGAACCTCTTGCTTTGCTTCGGTGGGGGGTGCGACGCTCATCCGTTGAGAGGCAGAACTCGGGAGGACCTTCGAAGGAACAGGGGGCGACTTCAGGGGAGGCGCGAGCCCTTGGTTTGAGGGCAGAACGCCCTGTGTCGAGGGGCCCTGGATCGATAGTGAGGCCAGCACGACCAAATCGCGCAGGATCATTTCAGATACCTCCTTCTCGTCGTTGACCTGGGTTTGTGAGATCGCGGTGGTCGGGCGAGGGCTAGAACACCTTTCGGCAGGGATTCGTACTGGGTGGTGACGTATCCTGCTGAACTGTGCGCGATTCGTGTACAGCGTCGATTTGTCCAGGCTCGAAGGCCGTTCGCGGGAACATTTCGAGCCCGACGAAAAGTGTTCGAGCGGTTTATTTGTGCTGGAGCCTTCGTCTTTGCTCTGAAGTTAATGTACCACGAGGGATGAACTGCCGCCAAGTTTGCGGTGGATTGCGAGGGCGATCCACCTCCATCCTGGAGCGATCATCGGGTTGCTGTCGCGGTGTTGTCGCTTGTTGGGGGAATCGGCGCTCAGCGACCCTGGATCCATCGATCGATGTGGGCGGAGAATTCGGGGTCGTCCGGGCCGGGGATGGCATGGAACCGTTCCGAGTCAGCCACCGGTGGGAAGTACTTGACGAGGAGTTGGGGCAGGGGACCACTCGGGCCGAGCCAGAGCAGGTGACACCTGCCGTCGTTGCGGACGTTGTCGTGGTCGTCTGCTCCGGCGGCCGATCGTCGTACGGTGAGATCCTGCCAGATCATGATTGTCCGATAGTTACCGGCCTGGATGCGGCCACCGAACTGGCGGCGGATAGCCGTCGAGGCGGCTTGTAAGATGGACTCGGCTGTCGCGTCCCTGGGGAACGGGGTTCGCCCCTCAAGGGGCTTATCGTGACGGCCCGCTCGATAGATCTGTGCGTCGCCCGCGAGGATGTAGACGCAGCCCCCCACGAGGTCGGACTCCTGGTCCTTGGTCAGGGCTTCGACCTTCCCCAGGACTTTCTCGCCGTGTCGTACCAATTCCTCGGTCAACACGAGGAGGACCAAGGACCGGCCGACGAGAGGGCCTTCGTCGGTGAGCGTGAGCTTGAGGGGGGAGGGCTGCGCAAAGTACTTGGGATTGACCTCCTCAACGATCAGGTCGAGAACCTTGCGGGGGCCGCCGACGAGTGGGTCAGCCTTGATCGTGAAGACCTGCTGGCGACCGTCTCGTTTTCCCTCAGAGATCGAGAGGGTTGGCTCCACGGGGGGGACGTAGTCGACATTCGCCTGAGCATCGCCGCCGAATCGATAACGGAGGGTGACGCTATCCAGGCTGGGGCGGTCAAGCGAGAGCCGGAGGTAGACCTTCCGATCGGCATCGCGAGAGAACTTCGTGGCGGGTTCAACATGCCAGGAGAGCCGAGTCCCGAAGTCGGGCACGGACAACTTCAGTGGAGTCGGATCGCTGGCAAATTCCTCGGGACGTGAGTCGAGGAAGATAAGGATCTGTCGGTCGCCCCGGGTGGGTTCGTTGCCGCGATCCGGTCGCTCCACGGTGATCGAGCTTTGCCTCTGACCCGGCTCGAAGATCACCTCATCGCCAGCGGAGTGGCCCTTCACAACATAATCCAGCCCTTCCTTGGCGTCGCCGCCCAACAGGAAGCCGACGGCCGTCCGACGATCGACGTCGCGATCCAACTCGAACGTGACCACGACTTCTGAGGTGGAGGCGAGCCCGACGACGTTCGAGGACGAACTCAATCGAACAGTCGTGATGGCGGAGCTGGCGGGGAGGACAGGTTTTGACGCGACACCCGGAAAAGTCAGCACGAGCTTGTTCGACTGGCCGTGACGATATCCCCCTGCCTCGGACAGCTCGACGATCAACGATCGCCCCGGTTGGTCGGAATTGACGCTCTTCCCCGACCGATCCACGAGGAGGGTCGCAGAGGAATCGCCGGGCTGGACGACGAGGTCACCTGGCGCGGCCTCGTAGTCGACCCCCCGGGCGGCGTCGCCGCCCAACCGGTACCGGATGGCGATCTGACCCGACGCGGGGCGATCGAGTTCAAATCGGATCCGAACCTCGTCAGCCCCGACGAACTGGACTCGATCGGCGACGAGGTTCACGACTGGTAGGCGGGGATCGAAGAGGTACGCCCCGGCGCTCAACGCCATCAAGATCACGATCCAGAGGGACCAAACGGTGAGGAGGCTCGGCTTGGCGAGTTTCATCAATGTTCTCCAACGCCAACGCGATCGTGCAACCACGAAGCCATTTATTGAACCTCAGAGGGGTGCCGGGCGACTAGCGGACGGTTGGGCGGCTCCCGAGCGGCTTCCTGGTCCTAGTCCGTGAGGCTGGCCCAGGCAGGCGTGCGACATCGGGGATTATACCTCACGCGGTCATGAGTGAGACGTCGTCGAATTGTTGAAACTTCATGGTCATCAACGTTTTTAATGGATCAGCATGGGTGGTGGGAAGTCTGTCGATCGTTTCTTCGATGGCAGCTCGAAACCCTGCGAACGTGGCGTGGTAGCGACCATAGAGGGAACGACGCTTGATGAACTTCCAGAGTCGCTCG
>JANXSX010000142.1 GCA_025356475.1 Isosphaeraceae bacterium
TCCAGTGCCACCCAGAAATGTTCACCAGTGCCACTTGCCGTCAAATGCATGAAGACACTGGTCGAGTACGTCCAGTGCCACTCAGCAATGTTCACCAGTGCTAGACGCTACATAGCTAGACCTCTTGTTACTCACATGACTCAACCCTCCGCCCAATACGAGAGTTCCGGAAACAACTCCAACGGAGACCCCCGAAACGCCGCGTCATGCGGGCAGGAAGCGACACACGGGGGTGCACCACCGTTCGTGGTGAGACAGAGGTCACACTTGGTCGCGACGGTGTTGAGTTTCTGCGCAAGGCTGTCGGCCTCTTGAGGGAAGAGCGGGGCGGACATCTGGATGACGTCGAAGGGACAAGCGTCCGGGCATTTTCCACATCCAATGCACCGATCGCGATCGATTTGCACAGCCCCTGTATCCACGCGACCGATCGCACCGACGGGGCAAACCGACTGGCACGGCGAGTCGGTGCAATGAACGCAGGCCCCGGCCACTTCCCACTTGCCGAACCGATAGTCGGGGTTCGATCGCTGGAATCTCGGCACACCATGGTGAGTGTCTGCGCAAGCGGCAACGCACTCATCGCAACGCGTACACTTCTCCATGTCGATCACCAAGAGATTCTGGGCCAGCAGGAGCTTTGACGCAAGGTGTTCCGGAGGATCGAGCGGAGGTTGCCGACGTCGTTCGGCGATCGCTTCATCAATATCTTCGTAGAGAGAACGCTTACCCCGCAGTACGGATTCGATGACCTGGAATTCGGGCATGCTCAACAGGTCCAGCATCGTCGCTTGCGAGATCATCAAGAGGCGCAATTCGCAGGCAGCCACAACCCGAGCAGTTCGCTTGGAGCCGGGGTCGATACACGTCTCTCCAAATGAGTCACCCCGCGACAGATGATTGACGAGACTCTCGACCCCAGACATGTTCCGATAGACCTTCACCACGCCACTGATGATCAAGTAATACGCATCCGAAGGTGAATCGAATTCGCAGACAATCTTTCCCTTCTTAAATTCCAAGAACGATTCACCCGATTGAAGAGACGGCGCCAACACCTGAGCCAGCGTTAAAAAATCGATCGGCAACCCCTTGAGTAACCGACTCTCCGACAGCAACGGAGGCAAGACATAATCGGCGAAGTGATTCATAAACTCAGCGCGGTATGCAGGGTTCTTTTCTTTATCTACAAATTCCCGCATCGCCTTACTCTTCACCAACAGAACGTCGACATGCGAGTCATGAGCCACAAGCGAAGCGGTCCGAGGAGTATTCCAAAGTGCGCTCGCCGTTCCCAAAATTCGGTCAGCCCTGCGAGTATTCCCGTCAGGCGGAGTAATGACGTGACTTGGGGTTAGTGTGCCCTTTGGACTCTCGCTCGAACTTGCGACCGGATTCGAAATTGTCTCGAAATCCTGCTTGCTTCCAAACTCCAGCAGACGACGCAAGACTCTGGCCACACGCGCCTTCCAAGGAGTATCCACCGCTTGAGCGACAAAGAGTGGGTGGAGCGTGACACCCGTTTGGGGAGCGTATTTGTTCACCCACGCTTCAATCCGCAACCTCAAACGCCCTTTATTGCTCCAGCACGACGGCAACGGTCGGAGTTCACCCCCCGGCGCACTTTCCTGGTAAACCCCGATCGACCCACTCAAACGAATCGCAGCGTAGTCGCTGAACGCCCCTTTCGACATGATCACGTCACCAGGGTCGTACCGAATCTTGAAAAAGTGAGTCCCCTTCTTTCCCAGCCCTTCCTCGAAATATTTGCTCGCGATTGACTCGATTTTGGGGATTTCAGGAAAGACCGTTTTGAGAATTTCCACGATTTCCGCTAACGACACATCGAGATTCTGCATTGGATCTCCGTCAAAGCCGTGGCTCTAAAGTAGTGGTTCGGCGCGAACCGTCGTAACGAGTCTCAGGCCATTCTCTTGGTCAAACAGGAAAGGTCGAAGGGGTCAAGTGGTCGCGAGACCTTGACGCTTAACTTCATGCCATTCAAGGATGACCCCGTTGCTGCTCGTTGCCCGTCAGAGCTTGCGGCTCTCAGGACGCAAGTACCAAGAAGCCATGACAATGCCTGCGATGACGAGTGGGGCCACGACCTTGTCGACTGGGTCAGAGACTGCGGCGTGCGACGCTGCCGCTCCGGTGAGATCGAAGATCATCCCAGCGTAAGCCCACTCCTTCAGCCTTGGCAATCGGGGACCTAGGACGACAATACCGCCAAGGATCTTCCAGACGCCCAGGATGATGACGACGTATGTGGGATAACCAAGATGGGTCATGCCTTCCATGAGAAATTCAGGCCGGGCGAGGTCAGTAGCACCGCCCGACAGGAAGACGAATGCCGTGAGAGCGGTCGTGATCCAATATGCAGCAAGTCGTTTCATCAAGTTCCTTTGCTTTAGAGATCTTACAGGATCTGACAATATCGAATCCTGCCTTGTGAAGACGTGACGGTACGAAGAAAGCAGACAGGTTTTACAGCCCTTCGTTCCAGATTGTCAATGTCGCCCCAGATCGAGGCATGAGGAAATTGAGCATGAGATCCGGTTAGCGAGAGTCCCGACGCAATCGCCTCCAATCCCGATATCGGAGACTTGGATAGTAGAGTAGCCCAACGGTGATGACCCAGAACAGATAGACGGTCGCGAGACTGTGCCCGTAGCAGATCGGAGATTGGAAGGGGGGAAACTCAAACATCCAGCCGATCGGATCACCTTGGAGAGCCGCAACGAGGACTGCGAGCCCGTGGGCGAATGGCCATTGAAGCAGATAGAAGAAGAGGGGCACCTGACCGATCGTTCGCAGGGGGATACCAAGACGACCAATGCCGCGATCCAGGATCGCCAGGCCGATGAACGCAGGGCCTAACGTCATCAAGAGATACAGAAGTGATGGTGGGTATTTCTGACAGTTCAGGAAAGACAACACCGTGAAGGCCGGGTTTGCCTGCACCATCCAAGGCCCTGGATCGCCATAGACGTTTAGCCAGCGGAGCGCGACGAAGCCGGCGATCGCACTCAAGCCCAAGCGGAAGAGGAGCCGTCGTCTGATCTCGGCAGGTCGCGAGAAGATCGGCCCCAACGCATAACCAACCGCCATTACGCCTACCCACGGAATCAGAGGATAACCCACCAGGATCGGCAAGCCGCCAGGGAAAAATCGCATGCCTGGCGCATGGAGGAAACTCCAGATCAACTGTGCGATCTCTCCTTGGGGTTGAACGCCGTCGAACAGATTGTGGAGGGCGATCATCGCCACTCCCATCCCTCCCACGACACATCTAGGCAGGTAAATCAGACCAGCCAGAGCGATCATCGACCAGCCAATGCCCCAGAGAATGAGTCCGAGTACCACATGGGGATACGTGAAGAACATAAAGATGTTTCCAAGTGTCTGCTCCAAGAAGATTAACCAGAGTCCCCGCTTCACCAGATGCCAAGACTCTTCGCTTCGGGTCCTGCGTGCTCCCGAGAGTGAAGCACTGACCCCGGCGAGTAGGATGAAGGTGGGAGCACAGAAGTGAGTGATCCAGCGAGTCAAGAAGAGTGCAGGAGTCGTGACCGATAGATTGGTCGGGTCGAGCTTGGAATCGCCGAAGAAGTCGCGGACGTGATCGAGCACCATCACCACCATGACGATTCCACGGAGTAAGTCGATCGATTCCACTCGGGTCGGAGGCTCCACAGCCCGAGGGGCGTCATCGCCAGTACTAGGTTCAAAATTTGGCGGGTGGTCCATTCGAAGTGCTCCACTGGAAAGCCCTACGCAAGCAAGAATCCATTTTGCCGAGATTGAGAGGATCTTGGTAGAGGCCGCCCGAGGAAATCTCCTGAAATCAGCCGATTCTGAAAGCTGGCTATTCCTCCCTAACGCGTGCAAAGATAGAGTGTTGTTCCGATGGAATTCTTGCGGAAGGCTGGGACTCGTTTACCTTCTACCTCGAGTAAAGTCGTATTCATGAACGGTTCCCTGTTCGTTGTTTTTCTTGCCTTGGCAAGTTATCAACCTGTGGCTGTTGCTGACATACCACCTCGACCCATGAGTTGGCCGGGTGACGATGGCAAGACGGTCGAGGTGCGATTGGGGATCTACTTAATCGAATTTGCTCGTCTCAACTCGCGCGACGAGACGTTTGACGTAACGGGGTATCTCGATGTGAGTTGGGTTGATCCCTCGCTGGCCCTAAAGCCCGGTGAGCCTTCACATGGCGTCAGGCGATTTTCATCACACGCGATCTATCGACCTGAACTTGGATTCGTAAACGCTGTGGAGCCCCAAGCTGAACATCAAGGGGATGTTTACGTCGATGACGGTGGTCGAGTCTCGGAGCGTCTTCGGTTCGCCCACAAGTTTTCTTCAAATTTGGATTTGCTCCGGTTCCCATTCGATCGCCAGATTGTCAGTGTTCGCGTTGCGCCTTTCGAGCCGTTTGCAAGCAATCTCGAGTTGGTCGTTGACCCCGCGAAAGTTGGCAAGTCCTCGACGGCGTCGGTGACGGACTGGAGCCTGTTGGGGATCGATGCCACGATCCGTCGAGTCGATCCTACCGACCACGAAGATGTCGAATTCGTCTTGGAGGTCGCCCTCCAGCGCCGTTATACCTTCTACTTTTGGCGTGTCATGTTACCTATGATTCTCATGGTCTGTGCCTCTTGGGCCACGCTCTGGTTTGAGATTCCCAACATTCAACCTCAGATCAGTACGGGAGTGTCGGTGCTGCTGTCGATGGTCACCTTCAATTACTCGATCGACTTCTCACTTCCGAAGGTCCACTACCTCACATTTTTCGACAAGTTTACATTGGCGTCGTTCCTAATGGTTCTGGCCGTGATTCCTTTGGTGACAATCCTTCATTTATTGAGTTTACGGGGTCAATTCGTCCTGGCAACCAAGCTCCAGCGCCTCTCGCGGATGGCCTTCCCCGTAGCCTACTTCCTCAGCCTGGCGATTATCGTGTTCGTCACCCTGGGATAGCGCACGCGACCTCTCGGCGGAGATCGCGGGCACTGTTGGCTTGCGGGGCCTGACGTTTAGAAGCGCCGTTCGAAGCGGATCGCGTCGGGTTGGCTAGGCTCCCCTGCTCGCTCGAATCCTGATTTCTCCAAGACTCGAATCGATGCGGGGAGGTGTGCGAAAGTCTCTGCGACAACTTTCTTGAGAGTTGCATCATTTGACGCCCAACCGAGGAGACCGGCGACGGCCTCGGTCGTGAATCCTTGATTGCGATGGGCTTCGCAGACCGAATAGCCCATCATGGTTTGGCCGTCTTCATCGGGAGATCCACCGAAGCCCAACGCCCCGATCATCGTTCGCTCACCGACTACATCATGCCGCGTGATCATATATCGCACAATCCAACCTGTCATGCCGGGGTTGGCTTCGAGGATTCCCAAGAAGAGATTCTGTGCGCCACGATCATATTCGCCGGGAGGCCAATCCGGAGGAAGTTTGGCCCCCAACGAGGTTGCGAAGGCAACTGGGTCCGCGATCTCTGAAGCCAACATTTCCGGAGTTGCTGCAATAAGCTCAAGTCTTGGTGTGATAACAATCAAGCGATTGATCCTTTGTGAGTCCGTTATTGACTGAGCCAACTCTTCAGAGTGGCCTTGGCCTGGTCTGTTGCGGCAGTGTTCGGCTCAATCACCCAGGTATTCGGTGGTTCGACCCCGAAGGTTGCGTCGAGCCTGATCAGGCGATCGCGTCTGGCCACCAGGACTGAGACCTTCTCATTAGGTCGATATTGATCCATCCGGGCTGCCCAGTTCTCAGGTCTGATCCGGAAATCACCAGTAGCCAGAATCTCATCGTCGGCATTAAAGCCTGCCTCGTATCCAGGGGTATTCCGACGCACCTGTGTGACGATCAGCTTGCCCGCATCGGCTTTAGTTACTAAACCCAACCAAGCTTTCTGGGGAGGAACCGGCTCTTTGGGAGGCTCAATCGGTTTGAAACGGAGGCCGAAGACGTCCAGGGCCTCGGAGTAATCCAACTCATCGGTTGTCTCAAGTCCTTTGATGAACCAATTCTTCAGGTCGACCCCTGCAACTTCAGATGCCAAAGCCCGAAACTCTGCTGACGTGAAACCATGAACGCCTGAATACTTACTATAGGCATCGCGCATCAGATCATCGAGCGACTTTTTACCATTGGTTGCCTTCCGGATTCTGGCGTCGAGCAGCCAGCCGATGACAGCACCCTTGGTGTAATAGCTCATCGCCGTATTCGCCGAGTTCTCATCAGGACGATAGTATTTGATCCAAGAATCGTACGATGCCGATTCCAAAGGTTGAACCATCCTCCCAGGCGTTGTCTGAACAACTTCAACATCGTTGACGATTTTGTCGGAACCAGGCAAGGTTTCGCCAGCAAGATATTCGGTCTGTGTGCATAAGCCGGCGCGTGTCACGAGCAGTCGGCCATAGTACTCGGTAAGACCCTCGGCGACCCAGAGCCCCTTTGTGGGGTTCTCACGCTCGTAGTCGAATGGGCCGAGTTCGATGGGGCGAAGCCGCTTGACGTTCCAGGTGTGGAAGAATTCGTGACTAACCAGGTTCAGCCAGCCGAGGTAGGCGGTCCGCGTCCGGGTCGACCATCGACTGGCCATCAAGACGGTCGAATTCTTATGTTCAAGGCCCCCACCGGCCTCAACCAATAGGTTGAAGAAAACATACTTATCGTAGGGCAACTGCCCCCAGAACGCGTGTTGCGTTTTAACGATCGCTTCCACATCACGCGCGGATCGGGGTCCGTCCCAGATTCCACCCTCGCCTTCATTGACCAGATAGTGCTTCTTGCCATCGACCTCGAATTCGTAAACAGCCGGGTTCCCGGCCAGAATCGGACAATCGACCAAGGTATCGAAGTCGGGTGCGATGAAGTGGTGGGGGCGTCGGTCGGGCGCGTCGGGAATCCCTGTGATCGACCTCAGCCAACCAGGGGGAAGTCGAAGAGTCACATCATGTGGGCGTGGCGGTGAGTCGACGAGAGTTAAGAAGGTCGGTGCGCCGTTGAGGAGGGCTACCGACGCGTCGACCCAGTTCGTTCGGACGGTCAACTCTCGACAGTAGACTCGATAGCTGACCGTGATTTTCGCAGACCCGTTGGTCGAAATCTTCCAACGGTTCTTGCGGGTCTTCTCGATACTGAGAGGTCCTTTTTCATCTTTTGCAGTGACGTTCTCAAGGTGCCGTGCGTATTCGCGAACCATGTACGAACCGGGAGTCCACACGGCCATGTAGAGTTCAACATCCGGCTTTCCCTCGGTCGGAACTTGGGCTTCCACCTCGATGTAGTGCGTTTGGGGATCGGCGATTTTGACCGTATAAAGGATGTGTGCGAGTGCGATTGGGGACGGCTGGGAGAGGTCAGGACTGGTCATAGTCAGGAAGATCCCAGTGAAAAGAGCAAGCGAGTGCATTGGGCCTCGGTTCTGGTCAAACCTCGCGGGCGGAGTCATCCTCCAGATCGTATCAGCCGCGATTTTGACCACAAATGTTCCGCTTTGTAAATTTTCGGCATGAGATCAACTCGTGCAACCTGACTCGGAAGTCGCTTCCCCGATGCGCTGACACGATGGCTTCAATCATCGTCGGCATCAACCTGGCCAGGCATCTCATCGGGCCGACCAGGATACTCCCTCGCACCTTTATGAATGCTGTACCAGTTAATCCGATTGAGCCAATAAGGGTCGGCGGCATCAATGTGACTCCAGTCGAGTTCCATGGTCTTCGCCAGCCAGTATCGGTCGGCTTCGGTCATTGCCTTACCCGCTGGGTTGCGCTCATTGAGCGGCACATTGTTCGTTGTCGCGACAAAGGGTGTGAGGTCGCTGGTGTCGCTGAAGCAGTCGACCATGGGATAGGACAAGGCATCGAACCGATTCATGGGGTCAAGGCCGAGCATCATTTCAATTGAGCGGATCATGTGGGTCGTCGTGTAGAATGTTGAATCGAGGTATCTGCGCTTGGTATAGGGGCTAATTGCTGAGAAGACGGTCCGGTGGCCGTCCACGTGATCGGGCCCCGACTGGGCATCATCTTCAATAACGAAGATACATGTCTCTTTCCACTGCGGGCTTTGGGAGACAGCCTCGACGATCCTGCCCAAGGCAAGATCGTTGTCGGCCATCATTGCGCGAGGGGTGGGGTAGGCGGGGTTGGTCCCCTCGCCGTGATCACATGGCAAGCTCATGATCGTCAGATCGGGCAATGCGTCTTTACTGCTCAGCTCTTTATACTCTTTGATGAAGAGATCTGCCCTGTGTTGGTCAGACATGAAGAGCGGCCAGTACTGATACTCAGGATGAATGTAAGGTTTTAGACCTTTAACGCTCGTCTGGGCCTTGAACGTAAACTTGTTGCCGCCGATTTTACGATCTTCCCAGACTTCGAACCAATCTTTGGGCATGGGCTCGATGATCGCGAGTTTATCGTCGCAGAATTCGCCATAGACCCGAATGGACTTCTTGTGCTTCGCCGCCGCGTCCCAGAGGGCTCCTCCCGCTGAAAGTGCCATGGGGTCTTCGCCATCGTCGGGATAAGTTCGTGAATATCCCACATAAAAGTGTTCAAGATAGTCGTTTGCCAAGCTTTGGGTCGACCACTGATGGCCATCTGCGCTATTGGTCCCGCTGACATATCCATTATCGAAGAGGCTGAACTCACGGGCGATCTTGCGGTGGTTGGGCATCACAGACTCGCCCAGGCTACAGAGCGACTTGTCGCCATTGCCTTGGGGAAGATCGCCATACACCTCATCATAGGTGCGGTTCTCCTTGATGATATAAATCACATGCTTAATCGCGCCCTGATAGACTTTGAGGGGTGGGACCTCGGACTTGAATTCCCAGCGATTGTTTCGCGCGACGATCTGGGTGGCAGCCTTGAGGTCGGACTTGAGGTCGATGACTGTGACCGTCCCTTGAAAATCGTGCGCGTTCCCAGCCTTTCCCACAACGGTCCGCGCCACCGAGCCGTTTCCTTTCGTATTGAGCACGAACGCGACTGTTCCGTCGCCATTCAGGCCCATCGCCGTAGGAAAGTAGCCGGCGGGGCGAAAACCTTTGACGACACCGGCGTCGAGATCCAACTCGGCGATCGCGTTATCGCCACCATCGGCGACGTAAAGCGTCCGCCCTTTGATCGAAAGCGCGTTCGGCATTCCTCCCAGGAGACGAAGGTCGCCCCATCGCAGCGTGATTGTCCGTGACACCTTAAATTCGAGCAGGTCGATCTCACTGATCGAGTCGCTCATCGCATTCGCGACGTATGCCTTTGAGCCATCAATCAGGACTGCGGTTGGATGCAAACCAACGTCTACGTGATTGGTCTTACCAGTGGCTCGGTTGATGATACTCACAGTTCCAGATGCCGGGACGCCACGATCATCAATGAGGATCGGAGTCGCAACACTGTTGGCCGAGTTCTCGCCTTCCAGAGGGGGCCGCCCTCCCCAGTTGCTGACCACAAGGGTCGACTCATCGGCAGATAGCCTGGGCTCGAAGGGAAGATTTTGAACTGGGAACTCGCGAACATACGTGCGGGTTTTCAGGTCGATCTCGCAGACGGAATTACGGTTGGCAGCAGCGACAAAGAGCGTAGCCCCATCGCGGGTGATCGCCATCCCTCCGGCGACCGGATTCCCTTTCGCTCCTTCCGGAGCAATCTCGATCACTGGACCGGCAGCGAGTCTCCCATCGGCATATGCAAACTCTCGCACCTTGCCTTTGTCGGTGCTGGCATAAAGCTTCGCGCCGTTGGGGGACCAGACGAGGCCTCGGAAACCTGCGTTCGCCCCCAAGAGGACTGCGGTCCCGGGTAGGACATTCTGGGTGTCACCTAAGAAGACATTATCCTTATTGAGGACCGCATAAAATACTCCTGAAGGATGGACAGCCAACTCGATGGGCCGGCCCCGAAACGCGATCGAGTTCCCTTCAATTCGTTGGCCCGTTGAGACAATGAAACTGCCGTCGGGCTGCTTCCCCATCCAAAGGGTGACTACCCTCGCCATTCCAAGCGCGACGACCAACACAAGTGGCACAATGCCGAAGCCCATCAACTGGATTCGCTTCATCAGGTTTGTTCCCAGAGGTTCAGCAAGGGATCGACAAGCCTAACCGACCAAGGAGACGTTCGCCAATGAAGTTTTGATGCATCTCGATGGTCATTAACATCACAAGGGCCGAACGCTACTATTGCGAGCTGCCTTGGCTTGCCCCCGAGAGGTCGAGTGCGACAACTGGATTTATAGACGAGGTGAGTCTCAGGGCGATATCGAGCAACGCGCGATTCGCCCTTCGTCACCGACGGCCCACCCCACCCGAGGACTGGCAAAACCAACGGCGTGGAACCCTATATTTCCATGGGGCTTCCAACTCCGTCCTTCGTCATGGGAGATGTCGGATCCTGAAGGTCCGACGGCAATCAGAATCGTCGGATTCGAGTTGGGAACCACTACAACCGCCGAACGAAAACCGGCCGGTTGGGCCTTGTCGACAACCGTTGCCGACTTCCAACCATCGGTCGTCCAGGCAGAAACACCACCGATCAAGCTGGGTTGATCGTAGGCTCCCCCAACCGCGACCGAACGGCTCGTGTCGAGAATCGCAAGCGAGAAAACTCCCATCGTGGGCTTGCCTGCCATGAGAGGCGTTGCGTGCGAAGTCCAGGTCTTCCCGCGATTATTCGATCGGAAGATGCGGGCCGTTTCTGCTCCACCAGTGCCGAACCAGACGGTGGAGTCGCCTGACGTCACAAGACAGGTTCCACTCGCAGCGAACGCACCCTCGTTTTTGAGCGCAGTGGGCATTCCCTCACTCGGCATTTTGGTCCAGGTGATGCCGCCATCACTCGTCGATAGGATCAAGAAACGCCAATCGACCGGGTCACCAAGCGCGATCCCATGCTGATCATCCCAGAACGCGATTGCGTCGAGAAACGCCTTAGGATCAGTCTCCTTGTAGGCGACGATCCAGGAGTCACCGCCAGTGACAGTCCGATAAATTCGTGACTTCTCGCCGGGTCCGATCGCCAGCATCACGGCCTTCTCGCTATCGAACGCATGAACATCGCGGAAATCGAGGTCCCCTGCCCCTTCAACTTGCTTTGCCACCCAGTTTTGGCCGTTGGTCGTGCGGACAAAAGTCCCTTGGGTGCCGCAGGCCCATCCGACTTTTTCGCTCACCACCGAGAGTCCCCGGAGCCGGGCGGTCGTACCGCTTGGCTGGAGGTCCCACTGGGCAGAAACCTCAGAGGCCAGAACGAGGCAGAGCCAGGTCGAAGTCATGAATCTCAACATCGTCTTTGACTCAAAAAGTAGAAGTCCCTGTCGAATTTCAACCTAACATTTCGCGGTCTTCCGCTTCTTTCCCAAGGAACCCCGATCCTCGACCTTCTTGATGTATTCCAGGGCGAGCGGCACTTTGCAGGCGGTTTCGCCCATATTCACCGAGACTTTTCCAACTGATGTCGCTACGCGTTTTGCGTCCTCAACCAACGGATGAACATAACATCCAACGGCGATCAGGAAGCCGTTCATCGTGTGGCGGACTCGATTGGGCTGCTGGTGAATGGTGTTCGCCACCCGATCGAGCAAGGATTTCACTTCGGCGAGGTCGAGTTCTGCGTCTGGCTTGATGGAAACGAGACAGGAGAGTGTCGACCACCCTGAGGCGGCGATATTTTCGGTCTTCGAGTCGATCCATTCGAGGCCGATCTCTCGCCCGTAATTGCCTCCGGAGGCCACCCATGGAACGGTATACTCGCTGATCATATACCAGTAAGCATTTTTGGCCCAATGTCGAAGGTCCTTCTTGGTCATCTTGGCGTCATCGGCGATGAGGCCCGCAAGATACATGGCGTCGGAGATTCCAGTGTCATACAGGTCGAGCGCGAGCTGGTAGTCGGTCTTGACCCGTTTTTGAATCTTCTTGAGATCTTCGACCTTGACCCCAAAGAAAGGCTCTCGGGCACCATGCTTGATGAGGGTATTCTTGGTGCTCTCACTCCCCATCGACCTCAGTTCCTCAACCACTTCCTCAGCGGTCATCATGCTTGTCTTCCCTATTCAAAAGACATTTGATTTTTGGTCAATGACATCATTTCAGTTCACGTCGGCAATTATGGATTTTATTATGGCTATCCCGAGCAAGCAGACAAGAGGATCATAGCGCGTCGGCTGATCCCTGTCCAGCGAGTCGAGTATCTCAAAACGGTGCTTGACGGTGTTGGTCACACGGAGATTGCGGGGGCTTTCTCACAGAATCGCCAGAACATCTGGATTCTTGGGCCATTGCCAATCCGTTTGTCGGCTCTTACCTGGGGATGAATTGTCTTGGCAACGGCGTGGCGGGCTCTGATAATGAGACCCGACGGTCGTGCGACCGCCCCGCACCTCACTTCTTCGAGGATAGGCACCATGAGAACGCGTTCGATCGGAATGGCGACGCTCGTCGCCGCACTGGCCATCGGCAGCTTCGCCCAGGCGGATGATCTGACGGCAAACCTCCAAAAAGGGACGCCTGAACTGAAGTCGGCGGGCATTTTGACGTTCGGCCCGGACGGACTCTTGTTCGTCGCGGACACACAAGGGGCTGCGATCTACGCGATCGCGACGGGCGACAAGACCCCTGCTCCTGCCCACAGCCACCTGAAAGTTGCCAAGATCGACGAGTCGATCGCAGCAGCGCTTGGCACCACGTCGAAGGCGATGAAGATCAACGACCTGGCGATTAACCCAGCCTCCGGTAACGCTTACCTTTCGGTTTCGCGAGGCACTGGGCCCGCCGCCGCCCCCGCGATCGTCAAGGTTGACGGGACCGGCAAAGTGGAGATCCTCACCTTGAAGGATGTCCCGTTCGCCAAGGCGTCCATTCCCAACCCTGCCAATGGCGAAAACCCCCGCAGTGGCCGGGCAGAAGCCATCACCGACCTCGCCCTTGTGGGCAAGACGTTGTTTGTCGCCGGCCTATCGAACGAGGAATTCTCGTCTCGACTGCTCGCCATCCCGTTCCCGTTCGTTGAGAGTGGCGACGGAACCAGCCTGGAAATCTTCCACGGGGCACACGGCGGGTTCGAAACCAAGTCGCCGATCCGTACGTTCGCTCCCTACATGATCAAGGGCGAACCCTTCCTGATGGCTGCCTACACATGCACGCCTCTGGTCAAGATCCCCGTGGCGGACCTGAAGCCGGGTGCCAAGATTCGCGGTACCACAGTCGCTGAACTCGGCAACATGAACCGTCCGATCGACATGGTCGCCTACAGCAAAGATGGAAAGGACTTCCTGCTCCTTGCCAACAGCGCGCGCGGGGTCATGAAGATTCCCGCCGAAGGCTTGGACAAAGCTGCCGGCATCTCCACACCCGTGAAAACCAAGACCGAAGGCGTGCCTTACGAGACAATCAAAGAGCTGACCAACGTCGAACAGCTTGACGGTTTCGATAAACAGCATGCTGTCATATTGATTCGTCGCGATGGCAACTTGAACCTCGAGACGATCGACCTCCCCTGATCCGGCAAAGCCGCCCCTCGCCCACCTTGGAGGGGCGGCTTGTCTGCGCCAAGTCCCTTGCGGAAGGATGGTCACCGTGTCGAGGCTTCTCCAGATCGCGTTGGCTGCCGTACTCTTGACCAGCCCTTCTCAAGCAGGCGACGCGAAACTCCAGCTCGCGAAAGATCGGTCGGTCGAAGTTATCGGACTTGATTCTCACCAAATCAAGGTCCTCAAAGAGTCGGAAGGCGATTGGCCCAGGATCTTCGTCGTCCGCGTTGACCAGGCGGAATCGGCGAGCCGACCCTCCATTGTCGGTACCTATGAACTTCAAGCCGATCGACTGACGTTTCGACCTCGGTTCCCCTTCGAATCGGGTCTCCGTTATGAGGCCAGGCTGGAGAGTCGGGGCCTCTTAAACTTCGCAAGCACGGCCCCTACGCGGTTGGTGTTCGAGATCCCCTCGCCGCCGGAAGGTCCCCGGGCTCAGATTGAACGTGTGGCCCCAACAGATGAAGTCCTTCCTGAGAATCTCCTTAAATTCTACCTTCACTTTTCTCAACCAATGGCACGCGGCGAAGTCTATGAACGTGTGCATTTGCTGAATTCAAAACGAGAAGCAATTGTCGTCCCATTTCTCGAACTCGGCGAGGAACTCTGGAACCCCATCGGCACCCGGGTCACGATCCTGTTCGATCCAGGTCGAATCAAGCAGGGACTCAAGCCTCGTGAGGAGTTGGGCCCCGTACTTGAGGCGGGGCATACCTATACTCTGGTCATTGACCAAGGTTGGCCCGACGCCCAAGGACGTCCACTCCAGGCCGGTTATCAACGAATCTTCAAGACGAAGGCGGCCGACACAACCTCGCCGGACCCGAGATCGTGGCGTATCGTGCCGCCGAGCCGTGGGACTCGCGAACCACTCCAGATTGAGTTCAACGAGTCGCTCGATTCCGCGTTACTGGTGTGGACGATTTCGGTGAAGGACAACGCAGGTACTTCTTTGTCTGGCCAGATCGATGTGGCTGTCGATGGTCGGTCGTGGAAGTTTACTCCTGAGATCGATTGGACCTCCGGCACCTACAGCCTCAACATCAAAACGATCCTCGAAGACCTGGCGGGCAACAGCATTGCGCGGACCTTTGAGGTCGATCAGCTCAGGACTGTGGAGCGACGCATCGAAGCCGAAGTGGTCGAGCGTCGCTTCATCATCAAATAATGCTGATAGATTGGGTTGACGATCGGATAAGTCTCAGAACTGGGTGTTGTTTCCAAGTCCTGTCGTGCTAATCGAGCCCTTAAAGCTCACATAAGCGCGACCCGAGGTCGAGGCCCGAATCGGTCTCTTGAGGTTTCCAAAGCCGTAGGAAATCTCAAGGGTCCCCTGACCGACAGCATTCGTGTAAATGCCGCCTGAGGAGCCGTTCACGGTCCAGGTGTAACTTGTGGGGGGCTTGCTCGGATCTTGTCCCGGACTCGATGAGAGGTCGAGGACCAATACGTTTCCCGTATTTCCAGAATTCTTGTCGAACAGAGCAGCGCCGCCTGTAAACGGAGCGGTAGGATCACTGGGGTTGGTGATCACGACCGATATGTTCGAGTGCTTGAACTGATTCGACGTTCCAGCCCCACGGATCTGGGTCCGGAGCGACTGCAAATTAGTCTGGCCTGGCCCTGTGAAGAAGTTGCCAACGTAGTTCGCAGTAAACCCACGTCGTGCGGCTTCATGAGGGGTGGGAACGCCGAGCGTGTCGAGCGCAGAGACGTTTACGCTCGGGGTGATTGACGCCTTCTGGGTCACTGCCGCGATGTGATTGGCAAGATCCGCCTGGCGCGAGTACAGCATGACGGCAGTGGTCAGGAGTTCACGCGATTCCAGACATTCTACCGAGATTCGCCGTCGATGTTTCGATCCTGGAAGAGAATGGTGAGACATGGCCGAACAGGCTCCCATGCGGGTCGAGTTGCCACTGGAATGGAATCAAGGCATCACGCGAGTGCCTACTGCGGTGTTCAGGTCAAGCATAGCACGACGGTGGCGGACAAGAGCATCGCGGTAGATCTTGATCACGTCGTTGTAATCTTTCTGAGCTTCGATAAATTGAATCGCGCTCGTTTCACCCCCTTGGTAGCGTCGACGAGCCGCTTCGCGAACCTTCCTGGAGGAGGGAATGATTTCGCGTTCGATCTGCAAAGCACTATCCAAGCTCAGATTGAACTCGCGGACCGCACCGTCAACGTCGTAGGCGACCTGTCGCTCAAGTTGAGCAAGCTCGATCCGAGTTTGCGTTCCGTTGAGACTCGCTCTCGCAATGTTGCCCTGATTGCGGTTGAAAAGGGGCAACTCAGTGGTCACACCCAAGGCGTACGAGATCGGACTCTTGAGACCGAACGGGCGGTTGTCCTGCAAGGTAAACGGCTGCACCAGCACATAAGGGTTTGCAATCCGGTTCGCCCGCGCAAGCCTGGTGTCTGCCTCTGCCCGAGGCACTGCCAACCGATAAGCCAGGAGGTCGGGACGTGTGTTCAACCCCATCTGAATCAAAGCATCGCTCGAGGTGGGCAAGGGACGCTCGTCGCGGAGCGAGGCTCGCAACCGAATCGATTCCGCCTCTTGAGGAGATAGGTTGAGCAAAAGGCCAAGCGAGCGGGCATTTCGGGTGACTGCCGCCGTCGCCTCACGGATCTGGAGCCTCGCCTGTTCAAGCTGAGCACGAATCGCATCGACAACGTCCGGAGTGACCTGGCCTTTGGTCAAGAGTTCTTCATTAATCGTCAGCAAACGCTCAACACCGACGAGAAACGCCTTGCTGAATCGAACGGTTTCATCTGAGGCATCAAGGTCGACAAAAACCGTGTACAAATTATCGATCTGGATCCGTACGGCATCTTGAAGCTGCGCTTCTGTGACCTTCTTGGCCCGTTGAGAAACCTCAGTTCGTTTCTTGCGCTTGCCGGTGACATCAATTGGATAAGTGATGTTTACATCGTACTGGGTTTGACCGCCAGGACGCGCTGGGGAATATCGTCCAAACGGCACAAGTTGGGCGTCCGCATAGAAGATCGGATTCGCCCGAAGGCTGGCGGTCAACACATCGGCCTGCGCCATGGGAATCTCGAACTTGAGAGCCTGGAGACTCAGATTCTCGCGCACCAGCCTGTCGATCGCAGCTTCGAGTGTGAGGCCATCCGGAGGGCCTTCGTCCTCAAGGATATCGGGCAGGTCGAGGTCACCATAACTTGGGACTTGCGCAGGCAGGAGCACGGCTGGACGAAACGAGGCTGTGATCGGCTCAATCGCCGGTCGGGATGACCGATCAAACGCATCGCGAGGTGCCCGGCTCGTTGTCGTACCGGCTCGGCCACCAACGGGTGCCAGGTTGGTCGCATCTAACCCCGTAGTTCCCGAGGAACCTAAGGACGGGCCGAGTTTCCCACGACCGTCGGGGATACCGGGAGCGCCCTCAACACTCACCTGTGGCCCCTGAGCTCGAGAGCCCGGAGTCAGTATCGTCCCCAGCAACCCGAGGGCCAGGGCCGCTCTCGGAGCGAGGCCCATTCGCCTCCGAATGTTCATCATCATCTCCTAATCCATCAGGAGTCGCTATCGGGACTCGTCCACACAGGCAGGGGGACGCCAGGGGAGCAATCACTCCGGATCGCTAAAGAGTGCTATCGGGAGATTCCGCGAATGAACTTTAGAAGATTGGGATTTTAACTAGGATGGGGGAGATGGAGGATTCAGTCAATATTGCGGGTTGTAACAAGTGCGAGTACCGCCCAAGCGGTGGTTGACACCCTCTGCGCGAGGCTTTCCGAGCCACTGGGGCGGGTCGTTTCTGGCCAGCTCCCATCCTCAAGCTGTTGTCCGATCAGGTACTTGCGTCCTCTGCGAATCAGACTGCGAGCCGTGGCATCCTGTGCCTGCACGGAGAGCGCCCAAAGAACAACTGAAGTGTCAAAGACTTCGGGCGATGAGCTTGGATACGGACCCCAGCCCCCCTCGACGGACTCTCCTTTAATCAACAACTCCATTGCTTTCGTATTGCTCGCTTCCTCGCGAATGACTACTGCGGCATCAAGGGTCGAGCCCAATGGTCGTGAGAGGATCCATCGCTGGGCTTTAGCGATCGCGGCGTCATAGGCTTTTGGATCTGCGCCACTCAGGGTTTCGATCGCCAGAATCGTGGCGAGCGATCTCCCTCGCGTGACCGGCGTGCCGAGGACGTCAACCTCACCCACCGACCATGAACCGTCCTCAGCCTGATCGGCGACAAGGCGTTGGGCGACCCAGTTGAGTCCTTTCGTCTCCAGAATGGACTTGGCTTTGACTGCCGAGGTCAACGCAGACGCGAATTGAAGCCGGGCCACACGCTGATCGTTGAACGGCCCGTCCGGCCCATTTCGATCCCAATCCTCGGGCTTGGCGAGCCAGGCGACCGCCTCGAGAAGAGCATCGTCTGCAACTTTCAGACCCGCAGCCTTGGCCTCGAGCAAGGCACGAGCACCATCTCCTTGGTGATGGCAAGACCGACATTCATGACCCACCCGCCAGCGCGGCACCTCCGCCGAAAGATAAGTCACCCCTTTCTCAAGAGGTGACTCCTGGATGACCATCAGTCCAAACAGGAGAACGAACATGGGCCAATACCTCAGATTAAGGCCTCTTGACTTCTTGGGACTTCAGATATGCATACAAGTCGCCAAGCTCAGTTTCGCTCAGGCCATCCAGCAGCCCTTCTGGCATCAACGAACGATCACCAGCCTTTCGGCTCTCGATTTGATCGCCTGCGACCCGCATCATTGTTGAGGCACCTGTCTGGATCATGACACCATCTCCCGATTCGAAGAGGACCATCCCTTCGAGGATCTCGCCATCCCGAGTCGCTATCACCGTGGTCTGATAGGCAGGTGCCACATTACGATGGGGATCCAGGATCGAAACAAAGAGATCTTCCCTCGATAGACGACTCGCCGCGCCGCCCAGGTCCGGCCCCAGTGCACGAGTCCCTGCGTGACACGTCAAACAGTTCTTACCCTTGGCGACGACCTCACCTCTGGTCGCATCTCCCTTCAACCAATCGATTCGATCGAGCTTGGCTTTAATCTCGCGAACACTTGCCGGAGGCTTCGGGACTAGGTCGGGATAGGTGGAGGCGAACCAGTCCGTCGCTCGCATCAATGTCTTGGGATCTTTGGGTGTGTTGAAGTCATGCCCAGACTGTCTCGCGAGCAACTTGAGCAGATTTGCACGTTCTTCGTGCCGTTTGGAATTCGACTCGATCTTCTTGAGTGCGTTCAGGATTGGCAACAGGCGTTCAGGTTGTTCATCCTTCGGTAGTTCCAGAAGCACGGATACTGAACGGTCGACCACGTTGCGATTGTTCGAAGCGAGGCCACGTAAGAAGATCTCACGATACGTCACATCCGCAGGGAACTGCACGTCAGTAATCATCGCATCCGTCAAACTCGGATCGCTGAGAGCAAGTTTGTGAAAGGTGGCGAATCGTTGTTCGCTCGGTAGTCCCGGCGCTACGATCTGGATAAGTGCGGGTGACCAGGCAAAGTCGGGGTCGGCTTTTGCGAGGGCGAGAATCTTATGAAGTCCGATCGCCTTGGCCTCGCCTCTGAAGTAGCTCACCAGGGAAATGGTTGAGGGTTGAGGGAAGGCCGAATCATTCGCGAGTGCCAGGTCAAGCGCAGGGTTCGTGGTCTGAAGTCGAAGATAAAGACTCTCAAGTTGCCCCATCCAGCTCTGTTTGAGACGGAGATTGCGTCCTGCTAACTTGCGATCGAGATTCTGGAGAGCAACGACGGTGAGTCGGGTGACTTCAGAATTCGGCTTCCCCTCAAGCAGTGACAGGACGATGAGATCATGGAAATCTCGGGTTGGCGATGAAGTCGAAGTCCACCTTGAGGCAAGCTTCGCAGGGAGTTCGGCGTCGCGATCCCTCAGCATCGCCAGAACACGGCCGGTCTCGAAATCGTCGCGATCCTCACCTCGTGGGAAACCGGCTCGAACTGCCACCGCAAGTCGATCTCGATCGGGCCCAGGAGCGAGGTCTCGTTCCGGGAGGTATCCCCAAGCGGAATTCGGAAAGGATTCTGGAAAGGCCTCTCCGCCCATCGCCAAAGCCGCGAGCCTCAATGCCTGGAGGCGAATTCCCGGCTGACTTGGGACTGTCAGCCCCTCGATCACCGGACCCAACGGAGTTACCTCTCCTCGCCAGGTTGAGGCCAATGCAAATGTTAATCTGGCCTGAAGTGGCTGGCGATCGACCTCAGTGACGATGGCCCTCCATTCGTTTGCTGAGAGCATCGTCAAGAGCCGGGCTGTCGCCTGACGCACCTTGGGCTCTTGGTGGAGTCCGTTCTCCAACAGGTTGACCCGTACCACATCTCGCTTGCCTGGCAGCCTACGTTCGGTCAGAGCATTTAGGGCTGCGAGCCGAACCGAGGATTCGGCATCAATGGCCAGTCGATGTAAGGTCGTCGCGTCTTTCTCGTTGGTCCAGCGAGCCCCTCGCCCGATCGACCATGCAACTCGGGCGCGTACCGACGGGTCTGGATCCTCTGCAGACTCAATCATGAGTTGATCACTGAGTGCCCCGAACTTTTCGGTGAGAATCTCGATCGCACGTACGCGCTGGGGGGCGGGTGCATCGATAAGGGCACGCTCAAATGGTTCTTTTCCCATGTGTTCGACCAGAGGTTCCCAGACGGCTCGTGAGTGGGCTTCCAGTGGCGTAGGCATGTCGAGAACCAGATCTCGTGACGTCGATTTCGCTGCGATCGCTTGCTTCTTGGTGGACACGATCCGATAGACTGCTCCTCGTGATTTCCTACCACCGATCGCAATCAAGAGCGCCCCGTCAGGTGCGACCACGGCATCGACGGGGGCAAAGCCGCCATTTCCTCGCGGTTCCAAGAAGACTTCGGCTTCGGTCGAACCTTCCCCAAGCGCGAGGAAGAAAACCTTTCCGAACGTCCAATCCAGTGCAAATAGTCCGTTCTGATAACGCTCAGGAAAGGCGTGGTGACGATAGATCACCACTCCGGTTGGCGAGCCTCGACCGATCGGCCGAAGGGCCTTCACTGCGTCTAGCATATCGTCGGGCACGGGATGGGACCGTTGGTAGCCTGGCAATCGCCAACCGTGGTGAGCACCCACGGCCACCTGGAAAATTCGCGTCGGAGATCCCCAAGGGAGAAGCTCGTCACGCTCACAATCGCTATCGTAAGTGAAGAGATCGCCATTGCGATCGAAATCGAAATCATACGGGTTTCGGAAGCCATGCGCGACGACTTCACGCTCAGTAAAGTTGGGCGAGAATCGTACGATTGCTCCGCATTGGGGGGTTTTGACGGGTGAACTCGCCGTCGTCACGAAGTTCCCGTCGATCTTGGCATCGTTGCCGCCGATCACGTACCACCAGCCGTCGGGCCCCTTTCGAATCGCGTGTCCCCCGTGTTCGCCATAGGCAAAAGGAGCGATGCGTTCAGGGGTGCCGTCGGCCCTGCCATCCCCATCGGCGTCTCGATACCTTGAGAGCCAGCCATCGCCCATAAAGAGGAGATCGTTGCCGTCGAAACAGAGGCCCATGCCCCCAGTTCCTGTGGTGGCGAAAAGTGTCGAGCGATCGGCGCGGCCATCAACATTATCATCGTGTAATATCTTAATATATCCTGGTCCGGTAACGACGACTCTGCCGTGAGAATCGAGCGTCATCGCCTGAATGTCGTTCGCCAGATCGAGGTCGGCGTAGAGGCTAATCGCGAATCCGTCGGCAAGCCGCAAATTCGGCTCGTCCGCCCGCACAATCGCGGAGATCGCCAAAATCAGAACAAGCAGCGTGGGCTGGATCATGAGATTCTTCATCGTTTGAAACTACCCCTTCTTGCGGTCGTTCACAAGACTGTCGGCGCGATTGTGACGGTTGTCGAACTCGCGAGGAGCGACCGTGCCCTTCTTCACCCGGTTCCACTGAATTCGGGATGGGACTGACGACGATTACGACGAAGAGGCATGGAATGTCCGACGATTGGGAGGGAATCCGATGCGACGCCGACAACGCATGATCACGTGGGATACTTGTGAGCGTCGGGAACTTCTCTCGGGCATTACCGTACCGCAGACGGACCAGGCGACCGTCGTGAATTACCTGCTGGACCCATCGGGCAAGCCGAGTGCCCACCAGATGCGCAAGCTTCCGTTCAATGCCTCCTTTACGGGTCCGTTCACGGTCGGCAAAGGTCGATATGCCACGGAGGCGAACCAGATTTATATCCGCGGCATCGGGACGTCGAATCAGTTCCTCCATGGCGATGTCCAGCTTCGACTCATTACGCCCACGGATCCTTCAATCCCGCCAGCAGGTGGATTGACCACGTTTGACAAGAACATCAACTCAAATTCCACGTTGGGGTTGTTACTCCAAGCCGATCCGACATCGATCGACCGAGCCGGTCGACCGACCCGACTGAACATCTATTCGCTTGACCCGAACGTCAGCTCTGGATCTTATGTTGAGGGTCAGGCGACCGGCACAGTCGCGATCCACTACAGCCCCAAGAGTAATAACAAGCCTGGGCTTCTGAGCTCGGGAATGGCGACAATCAAGATCAAGGCCGAGGTCTATACGATCGGCACCACATTCATCCTCACGAACGCACCGCTCTATAGTCGTGGGCACTAAGAGTTAGCCCGATCTGGGGGCTCTCTTGAACCCCGTTGCAAGATGCTACAATGCTGCCCGGCCCGACCAATTTGCAGACCTCGATGGGCCGGGAGCTTCGATCATGCACCGACGGCGATTTGCCACCATTTTAATCTTGCCACTCCTGGCAACAACCTGCTGGGCTCAAACCGCCTTCCCCGAGCCTGCCAAGGTCGTGCCAACGGATCAGGACCTCGGTCAAATTCGGGGTGAGATTGCCCAACTCGGAAAACTCATCGAATCGCTGCCGAAGCTGGGTGAGGACCACTTTGCCGACATCGCGATCTTTCACAAGGCCGCCGAGTGGATTGACCGACATCACGAGTACTATAACGACAAATATGCAGGAATGACGCTTAAAGTCCTCGGTCGAGGACGCGAACGAGCCCAGCAAGCCAAGCTTGACAACTTGGAGTGGGACCAAGCGGAAGGCTCGATCGTCCGCGGATTCATCTCCAAGGTCGATAGCTCGGTTCAGCCGTACTGTATCATCGTTCCAAAAGGATACGATGGGCTCAAGAGACAGCGACTCGACGTGATTCTCCACGGTCGAGGCGCGACCTTGAACGAGGTCAGCTTCCTGGCTGGCCACGATGGGAAACCCGCCCCCGCCGCCGGCACACCACTCACCCTCCATATCTTTGGCCGAACCAACAACGCCTATCGCTGGGCCGGCGAGACGGACGTTTTCGAGGCCGTCGAGGCGGTCAAGCGGCACTATCCTGTTGACGAGTCGAAGATCGTTCTCCAAGGGTTCTCAATGGGAGGCGCAGGAGCTTGGCATCTAGGACTCCACCACCCAAACTCCTGGAGAACGGTCGAGGCGGGTGCCGGGTTCACCGAGACCAAGAATTACGCCAAGCTCAAGGAAACTCCCGAGCCAATTCTCAAAGGCTTGCATATCTACGACTCGACCGACTACGCCACGAATGCGGCGAATATCCCGATGGTAGGCTACGGCGGAGAGGACGATCCCCAACTCCAGGCCTCCAGCAACATCATTGAGGTACTCAAGAATTCAGGGGTCAAGTTCACGACCGAGGGACTCCTGACCAAGGCGGAAGGGCTCGACTTCCTTCGAATCGTCGGGGCCAAGATGGGGCACAAAGTCGACCCTGCGAGTCGGAAGTTGATGGATGTCTTTCACAACGAACGCGTTGATAAGCCTCGCCCAACCGACATCGACTTCGTGACCTATACCCTCAAGTACCCCAAAGCGGGCTGGCTAAGATTGGTAGGGCTGCGACGCCATTATGAGCTAGCCCGCATCCAAGGTAAGATCAGCGGCGAGACCGCGATTGTCACCGCGAATGACAACATCACCCTGATCGCGATCGACCGCCAGGTGGCAGAAACCGTCCGAATCAACGGGCAGTCGTTGCCGCTCCGCGCGGCGGCCAAGGGCCTCTTGCCGGACGTGTACTACCAAAATGTGGATGCCCAATGGCGGCTCCTTGAGCACCAATCGTCCCTCCAAATCGAAGCCAATGGCGATCGCCGCAAAGTGCCAGGGATTCAAGGCCCGATCGACGACGCCTTCACCAGCTCGTTCCTGATCGTTAAGGGGACAGGCAAGCCGACAAGTCCTCAGGTGCAGGAGTGGGCGGATCGCCGCCTGGAACAATTTGCCAAGGACTGGGATAAGTGGCTCCGAGGGAAGGTTCGGATCAAGAATGACGTTGATGTGACCGACGAGGACATCGCCGCCCATCACCTCATTGCATTCGGCGACCCGGGCTCCAATGGAATCATCGCTCGAACCCTGGCAGACCTGCCCCTGAAATGGCCGAGTGACGCGTCGATCACGCCCACATTGATCACGGCGAATCCGCTGAACCCCAGGCGTTACCTTGTCATCAACAGCGGCCACACCTTCGGTTCGAAGGAGTTTTCGGGGACCAACGCGCTGCTCTACCCCAGGATGGGCGATTGGGGCACCTTTTCACTGGAAGGCAACTCCGAGAAACTGATTGCGACGGGGTACTTCGACGAGGGCTGGAAGCCGTGACAGCTCGATTGATCCCTTGCTCTTAAGACAGGCCTCTCATCAAAGGCGAGCAGGTCCAGATCGTAGAACAGTCCTGTTGACCGACAACATGCTCCCCAATCCGCCCATTCTCACTGAACTCCGTTGTCTCTCATGCTGCTCGTTGCCCGATCCGATAAATCACTCTGGTAGGTTCGCATCCTGAATTGGGGTGATCGGATCGTCCTAAGGCGGCACGGAGGCCGGGTTGCATGGCGGTTCGTCGGTCACGTATCGCGCTCGAACTACTGGCGTTGGCTCTGGTGATTGGGGCGATTGGGGCTACCGTCGCCTCAATCGTTGCGATCCAACAAAATAGTTTGGACCTCGCACGATTGCGGTCAAAGCCGCCGACGGTGGTATTGCCTAGCATCGTCGAGACCAAAGTTGAGCCTGCACCCGTACCGCCCCCCTTGCCTATCCCACTTCCGCCGATCGACCCGACCCCTGAGCTTGTTGCCAAACTGGCCAGTGCGCGAGACGAAGAACGGAAGGCGGCGCTCGACCTTGATGCGAAAGCGATCGGGTTGGAAGAGGCCAGACGCAGGGCAGAGGTCGAGACGAAAGCCTTACAACGCCATGAAATGCTCGCCCGAACCCAGCTCGAGAGCCTCGATCAGAAGGCTCGACGTCTCGAAGAACAAGCATCAATGTTCGAGCTCGAACGAGATGTGCTCGCCATGGAGCGAGACGAAGCCAAGGCAGCGCTCGTCAAAGCTCAGCACCGGTCGAGTCACGCCGTGATGCCCCATCGCGGTTCCAACGGTACCTGGCAACGCCCTATTGTGATTGAGTGTGTGAATGGCGAGGCAATCGTCGCGCCCAACGGCCCAAGATTCACGCTCCTGGAACTTGCCAGCCTGGCCAATGTTCGGGGAAGTCGATTCGCGGAACTCATCTCTCGGCTGGCACTCGATACCCAGAGAAGCTCCGCCCCCGACGGCAGCGCTGTTGTGCCTTACATCTTCTTTCTCGTCCGGCCTGACGGGGTCCGGCCCTTCTACGAGGCACGATCCTGTCTCGAACCGCTCGGAATCGCTTTCGGTTACGAGCTTGTTGATCAAGACTGGGAGATCGATGTCCCGAATCTTGAGAAACCGGCGGATTGGGGGGAGGAATTTGCCAAGCCAACCAAAGCTCCCAGACTTGCGGAATCCGCTCGACCCACAACGGACAGTACCGGCGACGGCCCAGGATCATACGTCTGGCCGAGTCAACGCGCTGCGACCCCTCGCTTGTTCAGTTCGGTTGACCCCGCCCATGCGACCGTAAATCGGAGAGCGCCCGGCCTGGTGGCGCAGGCCGATACTCGACCTCAAGGGAGGGGTTCAGGTACGGGCTCACAACAGGCAAGTGCCGATGGGAAGTTAACGAGGCAAGTCGGCAGCAAGCACGACGGATCACCCGCGAGCTTGGATGATCTAAAGCAGGGCGATTCGTCTGGAAGTTCTCGACTCGGACCAAGCCAGCGAGGAGGTTCCGTTTCGGGTAGATCACTCTCAGGGTCGGAAGAGGGAAGCGATGACAGCCCGACTCCTTTCCTCTCTCCAAGAGAAATCGCCGAGATCAATGGGGCTCCCAGATCACGCGGAGGCCCAGAACTTTCAGAACTCGGCCTCTCCGCGTCGGGATCTGAGACGACTCGCTTCGAAGACGCCAAGTCCGATCCGAACCCAAGTCGAACGGGAGGTTCCGCAGGCAAGAGTGGGTCCGGCAAATCGAACTCCCAACGCGCGGTCACATCCCGCGAGAATTCGGAGGCCCAAGGGTCGGGCAGTCCCTCAGGTGGTCAACCGGGAGGCTCTCCGGGTATCCCTACCCTGTCCTTCGACGCGGGTCCAGAATCAGACTCGGCGCCCGCCCGAAGTCGTGGTTACAAGGAGTCTGAGCCACTACCTCGTCCGACGCGAACACTCGAAATCCAGGTTGTCTGCGGCCCGGATGGCGTCCTTCTCTACCCTGGCGCGTACAGATTGACCGCGGCCGCCCTTGCCGCCGATCCTGAGCGATTGCCCAAGCAACTGGCTGCGATTTTGAACGAGCAAGCGCTTCGGTATCAAGAGATTCGCTGGCGTCCCTCTTTGGTCTACAAGGTCGGTGCCGGGGGCAATTCCATCTATTGGGACGTAAGGCGGCAAACGATCATCGCCGCAGCAAGTTGGCCAAGTCGAGTCGAAATGGCTGAGACGACCAACACGGCATTCGCGCCAGGGGGGCGACTTCTGAAATGAACACTTCACCATCATATTCATCATTGATCCGCCTGACGACCGCGACGCTTGGACTGTCGGCGTGGGCGTTCTGGAGTTGGTTCGTACTCGAGAAACCATTGCCAGTTCCTGAAATTGTGATATCAATACCAATTCCTGTTGAGCCGCCGGCTAAGGTCGTGGAAACCCCTGCCCCGCCTCTACCGGCAATCGCACAGGTCCTCCCGCCCGATCGTGTTTTGATGGAGAGGGCCGAGGCCGATCTCGACGCAGTGAGCCGAGATCGGGCTCGGGCGGAGGCTCGCGCGTCGGATGCCGATCGTGCATTGCAGGCGGCTCTCGCGAAAACACGTGTGGCTTCGACCTCAGTCAAGACTCTCGCATATAAGGTACGCGACCCCTCAACTCGGATCGCACAGGCTTCGTCTCGAGGCGGATTTCTGAAGGCGGAACGCGACAAGCTTGAAGGCGAAGTGGCCGCAATCGCCTCAGCCCCCAGGCCGAAGCCTAACTCCATCATCTCCAAAAGCCCTGTGGCACGACCGACCCGAGGTAAGGAATATCATTTCGAGATCAGACGCGACCGGGTCACGACGATCGACCTCGAACGCATGCTCGAATTGATTAAATTGGATGCCAAGGTCAAGATGAGGCTCTCAAGCGGACGCAACGGTGTGATCGCGTCAAAGATCGGGCCGGTCGGTGCCTTCTCTCTCAACTACGAATTGCAGAGGTCCGGTGGCGGGTTGGAAGACTTGCTGGATAGCCGAGGAGGGGGTACGTACGACCTGGCTGGCTGGGAACTTATTCCCGAACGAGAAAATCGGGGCGAAACCCTGGAGATCGCCCATCAGCCGACCTCGGAATATACACGATCCATCCATCGACTCTCGCCGAGTTCGGCAACGATCACCATGTGGGTTTATCCCGACGGCTTCAAGCTCTATCGGGCCCTACGCGATGAGCTGCACTCGCTGGGATTCACGGTCGCAGCCCGACCCATGCCCGAAACCATGACAATTCGGGGAAGCCCCTCCGGCTCTCATTCGGCGGGGCAATGACCGACAATCAACGAAGTGACATTATCTTATAAGCGAGCTTGTTTATGGCACACTGGCTAAGGATTTCGATCCGGTTCGTGGTCGTCGCCCTTATGCTCATCCGTAGTGCTGAGCCGGCACGGGCTGGCGAACACTTGCTGCGATGATCTTCGGTTCCCAATCGTGTTCCTGTCGAAGTCATTGCGCCCCGGCAGATCTTAAAACGAGATCGCTTCCTGTGCATCTTGCCGGATTGAGGATCGAAAAGAAGGTTGGAACATCCAGATTGACCCGGATGCTCCAACCTGGATTGGTCACGGTTGGCGATGCTCAGTGACATCGGGCGGAGATTCTTCGTCCGGGAGGCGTTTTCCGAGACGCCTCATGGCATCCTTGAGCAGGTACTCAATCTGACCGTTTAGACTGCGGAACTCACGCGCTGCGAGAGCTTCCAGAGCTTCGTGCAGCTCCGGGTCGATTCGCAGCAGGAAGCTCTTGCGTGGCTTGCTTGCCATGCCCCTGCCTCCTCTCTTCTCCATCAGTTGAACAACGTACCCGTATTCAGGACAGGGTGCGCTTCGCCCTCGCCGCAGAGAATGACCAGCAAGTTGTTGACCATGGCCGCCTTACGATCATCGTCGAGTCGGACGATATCTTTGTCAGCAAGCTCGGTGAGAGCCATCTGAACCATGCTGACTGCTCCATGCACGATCTTCTGTCGGGCCGCGATCACAGCCTCAGCCTGTTGACGACGGAGCATCACTCCCGCAATTTCGGGTGCATAGGCCAGGTGGGTCAATCGAGCCTCCTCGACATGAACACCCGCCTTCGAGAGTCGGTCTTGAAGTTCGGCACGGAGGGCGGTCGAGACCTCATCGACCCCACTTCTCAATGTGATTTCATGTTCCTCGCCATGGTCGTATGCATAGCTATTGGCCAGGTGCCTGACTGCGGTCTCGCTCTGGATCTGGACGAACTGTTCGTAGTTTTCGACGTCGAAAACCGCCTGAGCGGTGTCCTCCACCTTCCAGACAACGACAATCCCGATCTCGATAGGGTTGCCTTGCTTGTCATTGACTTTGAGTTTTGCCCCTTCAAGACTGCGGGACCGGAGTGACAGCTTTCGCTTGGTCATGAACGGGTTGGCCCAGAAGAACCCACTCTCCCGGACAGTCCCCCTGTACTCGCCGAACAGGCTCAACAGGCAAGCACCATTGGGCTGTAACGTGAAGAACCCCGCTGAGAGGACCAGTCCCCACGCGAATCCGACCACCCCCAAGAAGAGACAAATTAAGCCTGCGAATGCCCCCGGAGTCGCCCCCTCGGAATTCGCCATCAGCCCAACTCCCGTGAAGAGCACGATTGGGCTCCCCAACAGAAACATCAAGGCCTGACCAAGCTTGGTCCAGCCACTCGACACCTTCACCGTCATCTCGCGACTCATGAGATCCTCCCCAAAATCGGGCCGTTCGATCGTAATGACACCACGATGATATCATTCTGATGTCGCGGTGAAATATTTAAGAGTCTCATTCTTTTGTGAGATTGACTGCTAAATGAGCAACTAGCCATGCACTCAATCAGACGGATTCGACAGACTCGAACGCCTTAGAGATCAGCCCATAGCAGTCCTGGAATTGCTCAATGGTGCCACCCCAGGGATCCTCGATATACAGGGGGCCACTTGGGTTGAGGGCACCCACGAAATGGATCCGCCCGCGCGGGCACTGGAACTCGTTGGAAACGCGATCGGCATTCTCGGCATCGAAGACGAACACGGCAGCCGCTGCATGAACCATCTGTTTGGTCAGGAGTTGCGAGCGATGCCCTGTCAGGTCCACCCCCCATCTGGAGGCGGCGGTGATGGCATTGTCGGGAGAACTCCGACCGGGGCGAGGGTAGTAACCTGCCGACATGATACTGCGGTTGCCACCCAGCTTCTGGCAGGCCAATTCCTCTGCGAACGGGGAGCGACAGATGTTCCCTTTGCAGATAAAGAGGAACGAGCCCTCACCCCGCAGAGCCTTATGTGCGCGCTTGTAGAAGTGACGGCGAACCATGCCAAACTGAATAAATTTGCGAGCAAGCTTCCGACCAATGCCTCTTCGAATCCGGCCCACAACCTCCGCCAGCTCGGCAAAGCCGGGCCTCGGATCGTCGAGTGTGAGAGTGTCCCACCGCTCGCGGAGAAGCACAACGTTCGAGATCGTCTCACCGAGGACCGTCAGCAACGGTCGAGTCGACAAGGTCGGGTCGGACCGATCGGCACGCAAGTTCGAAATCTGCCAAGTGAAATCACTGTTTAGGTTTCGAGAGCAGATGCCTTTGCGATATGACTTCGGGAACTCTCGCTTACCGTCGACCAGAAACTGGACAAGTGCCAAAGGAAAATCGGCCCCCGATGCCACGGCTAGGGGCAGCGACCCCCAGAACCGACAGTTGACTTCGATCAAGACCCAATCTCCGGTCTTGGGTTCAACCTTAAACTCCACCATTGCGACGCCGGTGTACTTCAAAGCCTTCATGAGCTTCAGCGAGGCATCAAACAAAGCGGGTGTCAGCGTCACACTCTTACGATAGGAGCTACCCCCGCCGTGCAAAGGCTCATGCAAGCGGACATGTTGAAACGCCAACAGGGGCTCGCCCTGATCGAGCAGCAACTCGACACCGACACCCTCACCAATGAAGTTTTCCTGAACAGCAACCGGGCCAAGCTGACTCATGCTGGCCAGGTGGGTATGGAATTCATCCCAGGTGTACGCTTTTCGCACCATCCGCTTGACGTCTGGCTTCGAAGCATCGAACGATGTAGGGGGTTTGAGAACGACCGGTAAGTGCAAAACGCTGGTCACAGAGTGAGTGTCGCCAGGTCCAGCGACAACAACCTCACGAGGGACTCGAACGCCGACCGATCGGGCGAGTTCATTGGTTTGAAGCTTATCGGAAAAAACCTCAAATGATCGATCGTCCAGGAGATAGATCCGCCCATGGGGCTCGAAATCAGCTCGATTTCGCTGGAGTGGAACGAGAACCGGGTCGCTACACGGGATGATCAGATCGAACCGCTCGCGGACCATCAATTCAATGAGTGCATCTTTCCAAGCATGATCTAGCGACGATGGCAAAGGGAGGTCATGAGCTTGCGAGATATAGCGAGACCGTAAAGGCGGTCCCCCTTGATGCCAGGCCACATGAACATCAAGGCCTCCGCGTCCCAGTGAGCGGATCACACTCAGGAACGACCGGGTGTCGTCGCCCAGGACCAAAACCTTATGTCTCGGAGTCACTAAAATCATGACCGAGAATCCTTCGACGCGACGAAGTGGTCGTGGTACTCGCCCATCGTCCGCCCGATAAACGAGCCACGAGTCATCTCGAATAAGGCCTCGAGCGACTCGTAGAGGGTCTCGATTGCTCGCTCATCAGGGAAGGTGGGGCTTCCCCCCGGCATTAACTCCGACGAATGGATCATGAACTCAGCGTAGTCTCTTCCTTCATGGGTTGTGACATTGACCACCGAACGTAACCGTGACCCCGACCCACTCCGAGGTCGGAGCCAGGCACGTTCTGGGAGCAGCCGATTCGCGACGGCCGCCCCTAAACGGTTCTTCACCAGCAGTCGCCTCGTTGCCCTCACCGGTGGTGAGTAGGAGAACTCAACGATAGTCACAGGGACTTCTAACAAAGGTGAACTCCCGGCCAAGCAGATATCCATTGGATCGAGAAAATAGGCCGACTCCGGGAACCGGCGGTAGTCGGTTCCTCCCGACCTCAAGGGGTCACCTTTTTGTGCTGCCCACGACACATGCGGAGTCACCGAACAATCAACCCGATATCCATATTCTACAAGTGCGCGGGCATATGTTTCGTTAAAGCTCCAACGACCTGCCCTGTGGCTGATCATGTCCACCTCGAAGGTTTCCTCGAGCAATTCCGTCATGAGCTTGACCTTGGCGCGGATCTGGTCCTCAGGGTACTCGATCAGGTAGGGTTGGTGGATGTCGTCATTGTCGGTCAACGGCACGATTGGTGGTGCATTCCACGCATGCAAGTGCATACCAATCTCACCGACTTGACGCGCCACTACATCCCGTCCAAAATCGCGGAAGTCGGGGCACCGAGCCATCTCCCAGTTCGTCAGATACGTGGGCTTGAGGCTGAACTTTTCGCAGAGGGCCTGGAACCTTGGCAGGCTCCGTGAGTTCCGTGTCGTTACCTCACGAGGCTTCGACCAGAGGTTATCCCCCTCCGTATCGATCGTGATCAAGAACGACGGAAGCCGTTTGATCGAAATCTGATTACTCATTTATGTAGATTCCGAGGTCTCAGGTCTGGATGCCGGAGCAGCATTTCCCGCAAATACGTTCAGACGATCCGATTCTGACGGAACTTCTCACCTTGAGGTGTAATCATTCGACTGTATGATGGATGATCAAATTCGTGATGAACATAGATTTGTTCATTCCATCGTGCCGGATGTGGACGCATCCATGTAAGGTTCGCAAGCTTGGCCACCTTACGTCGGTCCTGCTCCTCGTTGTATTCCCGGATCGCGCAGAGTTCGCCGGTAAAGTCGTTATGACATGCATGCTCGGGCCAAACAACGTCATCGAAATAGCAATAAACCCTCGGCAACCGTGTCTCGCAAGGACCATCGAAAACGCCGAAGGCCGTCTTGGTCGAGCTATAATAGTCGAGATCGAACGAAACGAAGGCGATAGGTGCAAGGTCCGTGCGATTGAGGAACTGGGGCAGAGTGTCTTGGAGATTTCCAAGGACCAACTCCGCTTTGCGAAGACGCGCTCGGAGTTTTTCGGGCTCCATCCTGTAGAATCCTTCCTCCCAAACGTACGGAAGGTCACGATAGTCTACGGGCGGTGGCATACCGGTCCCCGTGTCGAACCCGTATACCTGAATGTTGATACCCAACTCGTCGCTGACCTGACGGGCGATCTCTTCAAGCTGCAAGAGCCCGTTTCCACCGGCTACACCGAATTCGATGACGCTGATCTTGTCGAGACCCAAAGTCTTCGCGAGCTTCGCCGAGGAATAAACCCCGTAGGCATAAGCCTTTCGATCCCAAATATCGTGCTCAGTCCGTAACGCGACCGAACCGATCGGGAACTTCAACCAGAGCCGGCGAAAACCTGGAATGCGAGACAGTAGGCGAATCACAAACTTAACCTCAGAAGGACAATAATGAGAACGCTCCGGCCTGAACACGAGCCGTGAGATCAGGTCGCTTCCCCCGACCCAAACGAAGCATAAGATTCAGGGAACTTGTGCGGCAATGTCAAGGGTTATGGCGAGGTTAAGCCAATTTTAACAAGGCCTGACTCACCTGAGCGATTGAGCAATCGGCTGTGCGACCAATCGAAACGACTGCGGTACACCTACACAGTGGGGGTCGTTTCGGGTAGATTCTGCTGAGGGTTGCTTCGATTCTTTTTTCGCGGTTGGACCTACCTGATGCGGGCCACGTTCATCGTTCGACATGGTCAGACTCGGCTCCTTGGCGAATTTGTCGCCCCGCCGGGTTGCGACTACGGTCGCGAACAGAAGGTGATCATCCGCACAGAGCGGGGGACGGAGATCGGTGAGATCCTCTGCCTCGCTACAGAGCGATCCGCCCGGTTCCTTGAGAATCCAGGCCGGGGCGAGATTCTTCGGGAGGCCGACGAGACTGACCTCGCCCCTCTGGAGGAATTGCGAAAACGGCAGGCCGAGGCGATGACAGCGTGTCAGGAGTTGATCGACACTCGCAAGCTTCAGATGAATCTGGTCGATGTCGAAGCGATTCTCGGCGGCGAGCGGATCATCTTCTATTACCTTGCCGAGAAACGAGTGGACTTCCGCGACTTGGTCAAGGACCTCGCTCGGGCGTTCCATAGCCGAATCGAAATGCGTCAGGTTGGGATTCGCGACGAGGCCAAACTCCTGGCCGATTATGGTGATTGTGGCAAGCCGGTCTGTTGTAACACCCACCTCTCGCGGATGCCCCCAGTCTCGATGCGGATGGCCAAGGTCCAGAAGGCGACCCTCGACCCATCCAAGATCTCAGGACGGTGTGGAAGACTCAAGTGCTGCCTGCGCTACGAGTACGATACCTACCAAGAACACGAACGCGAGCTACCCCCCATCGGCTCAATGGTCCTCACAGACCGAGGCCAGGGACGGGTACTCGCACTTGAGTTACTCGCGAAGCGAGTGGTGGTCGAGTTCGAAGACCGGCGGCGTATCGTGATGACGCCCGATGAGATCAAGGGGGTCGAACGCCCTAAGGGCCGACCTGCCAAAGATGACGATGATGATCGAGTTGAGTAATCCAAGCCTCAGAAAACGCGAACGACTTGAGGAGACGAACCGATGAGTCTACGTGACGACCTAGTCCGGGTTCTCGCTCGCGACTCACGGTTCCCGATTCAGGCTTATGCCTTCATCTTTGAAACGATTGAATACACCAAACGGCTCAGAGACCGAGCGCGGTCACGAAAGCCAAAGGTGAAGGCGACCGCAGGCAAGAAACACATCACTGGGCAAGAGCTCTGCGAAGGGGCTCGACGGCTCGCCCTTCGAGAGTACGGACTCATGGCTGAGACTGTACTCGCCCAGTGGGGATTGCGGTCGACCTCCGACTTGGGAGACGTGGTCTACAACTTGATTGAGGCCGGCGACCTCGAGAAAACCCCCGAAGATCGACGATCTCACTTCGACAACGTGTTTGACTTTCCGACCGCGTTCCGAGACGGACACTCGTTCGTGCTCGACCCCGTCTAATTCTCATCCCAGCGAGGCAGCCCGCATGGATTCGCGTCGAGCCTTCTTCACTCTCGCTGCAACTGTGTTTCTCGGCTGGGTCATCGCCCTCATCGTGATGGCCGCAACCTCCGCAAGGCGACCTCCCGACAAGAGTACGCCCGCAGCTTCGAGGGACTCGTAGGCAAACGAGCTTTGGTAGGATGGAGACCACCCTACCAAAGTCATTGAGCGATTCTCCGACAATTACTTTGCCTGAGCGTCGGCAAACGCACTATCAAAGCCACGACCGCTGGCCGTGAAGCTCATCTTCTCTTTGACGAACTTGGCGGCTTCGGCTGCGCCATATTCGCGATCCATGCCGGGGTCTTCCCACTCGACAGAGAGCGGCCCCTCATAGCCAATCGCGTTCAGTGCGCGGGCAATGTCGTCAAAATTGACCTGACCACGGCCCGGTGAGCGGAAGTCCCAGCCCCGGCGGGGGTCGCCAAAGTTGAGGTGACTACCGAGGATGCCGGTCTTGCCGTCCAAGGTTCGGGCAGCGTCTTTGACGTGAACGTGATAGATCCGGTCTGGGAACTCGCGGATAAAGGCGACCGAATCGACCATCTGCCAGTGCAGGTGACTCGGGTCGAAATTGAAGCCGAACGCGGGCCGATGGTCGAGAGCCTCCAGGGCCATCTTCGCCGAGTAGAGGTCAAACGCGATCTCGGTCGGGTGAACTTCCAGACCGAACTTGACACCACACTCGTCAAACACGTCGAGGATCGGGTTCCAGCGCTCGGCGAGCAGCTTGAATCCGTCCGCGATCATCTTGTCCGAGACCGGCGGGAACGAGTAGAGCAAATGCCAGATCGACGAGCCTGTGAAGCCATTGACGACCTTCACGCCCATCTTCTTCGCGGCTCTGGCCGTATCCTTCATCTCTTGGATCGCCCAATCGCGTTTCTTGGCACTGTTGCCCCGGATCGCGGTCGGAACCCAATCGTCGGTGCGCTCGTCGAGGATGTCGAGCACAAGCTGGCCTGTCAGGTGATTCGAGATCGCCCAGCACTTCAGGCCATACCGACCTAGGAGGTCGTGCCGCTCCTGGCAATACCCGTCGTCGGTCAGTGCCTTCTGAACATTAAAGTGGTCGCCCCAGCAGGGCAGCTCAATGCCGTCATATCCCCACTGGCTGGCCTTCTGACAGATGACTTCGAGAGTCAGATCGGCCCACTGGCCAGTGAACAGCGTCACGGGACGCGCCATCGCAGAAGCTCCAGGAGAGTTGGACGGGTAGTTGAATCGGCAACGATAGCGCCGAAAGCGTCCGATGTCAACGATTTGACGCCGGGAGTTGTCCCCTTAGATAATTGGAGGGTCGGCCCCAATCACTCGCTCGGAAGTAAGCTCATGCCCCTAAAAGCTGTCCTCTTCGACTTTGACGGGGTACTCGCCGACACGGAGAACATCCACATCACTGCCTGGCAGCGGACTCTGAGCCAGATGGGAATCGACCCCGACGACTCGCTCTGCCTCCCAGCCGCAGAGACCGACGACCGCAAGTTCCTCACCGAGATCCTCGCCGCTCGGGGAATCACCGAGGGTGACACTGAGGGCTGGGTTGCCCGCAAGCAAACCCTAACTCGAACCCTGCTTGCCGACCATCCCCGGCTCTACCCCGGCGTTTTGGAACTTGTGAAGGCGCTCCAAGGAACAGTTAGGCTTGCCGTCGTCTCCGGGAGTTGGCGGGAGAACATTGAAACCGTGCTCAAGTCGGCAGGGCTCGCCGATGCCTTTGAAGTCATCGTGGGGAAGGAGGACTTCCAATCCTCGAAGCCTGATCCCGAGGCCTACTTATTGGCGTTAGCACGTTTGGGTGTATCCGCTCAGGACGCGGTTGCCCTGGAAGATTCGCCTTCTGGAGTGGCGTCAGCTTACGGAGCTGGGATTCGGACAATTGCCGTTGGGCATCGACACCCCCAAGGAGATTGGTGTGGCAACGCGGTCTTTCTTGCAAACCTTCGAGACAACGAGATAAGTATGCGTCATATCTCTGGATAAACCATTCGTCATGCTATTAACGTACAAGTTCAGTGGCAACGCCCGAAAACGTGTCGGTCATCGGCCCGACGCGCGTAAGTTTAGAGGGTCTCCTAACTCCGAGAAGCCCAGTAGCTTGATCATCAAAGGGGGCTCGCGGGTGGGCTTCCGATGGCAGGTGCGGTGGGTGCGGCGGGCGGCTGGCCTCCCCGACCCGCGCCGCCGCGGCCCTGACCGGCGGGGCGAGGTGGGTTGGCCAAGTAGTCGGCCACGTCCTTCGCGGCCTTGGTCGGGATGCCGGGCTTCTGGAGGAAACCGAGGTCTCGCGCCCAGTCGATGAAGCGATACTGCCAGGTCCCGAAAGGGATTCCATTACGGTCAGTCAAGCCACCAGTCATGCGGCTTCCATCCGGTAGGGTGTCGCCGGGGTGGCGGCCGTTGCCGTAAAGGTGCAACTCCACGTTGGGAACTCCGGCCATCAGCATGGCCTCGTAATACTCGAGAGCCCAGACGGTGTGGACCCGGTCGCCGGCGCTCCCGCAGACGAGGAACGCGGGAGGGACGTCCTTGGGGATCGGCGGTGCAGTGCGGTTTCGCGCGAAAGGCGTCGGACCGGGGTAGATGATGCCCGTGAAGTCCGGGCGCGAGGAGATGCCCGCGAACGGGTCGGAAGGCTCGTTGTTCTTCTTGTCCCAGTCCTCATACAGGACGGCGGCTGGGGCGGAGAGTTCAGCACCTGCGGAGAAGCCCATGACGCCGATCCTGCTCGGGTCGATGCCCCATTCCTTGGCGTAGGCGCGGACGACGCGGACCGCCTGCTGCACGTCGTGGACGGCATCGACCTCAGCAACATAGCCGTCGGCACGCAGCCGGTTCCGGAGGATGACGGTGTTGATTCCGTAGTTATAAAAGAAGGGGACGAAGTCGGCGGCCTCACCGCCCACGTTCAAGGTCCGGTGGCCACCACCGGCGATGACGATGATCGCGGTGCCGGTGTTGATCGACTTCTCGACCCTGTGAACCTCAATGGAAGGGTTGTGGATCGAGACGATACTACTGATCCGTCCGGGGACGGCCTGACTCATGTTGTAAACCTCGGGCACGTGGAGATTGTCACCCTTGAGGTAGGGCGAGTCCGGCGCATACAGCGGCACAACGACCCCGCCAGGCAGGATGGCCGTAGGAGCATAGGGCTGGCCGTTATCGGCAGCCGCCTTAGGCACGGACTGAGGTGCCGGAAGTGGAGGTAGAGGAGCCTTCGTCTGCCCAACCGCGGCCGAGCCGATCAGGGCCCAGGCGGACAGGAATAGGATTGCTTTCATCGGTTGTGTCGTCCTTCTGTTCGTCACTGAACCATTCGCCTGACATCGAGCGATGAGGTGATCTTATCAGGTTCAGCGTCTGCGCAAACGGTAACGAACCGGAGGAATTTCCGTGAAATGGGTGGTAGCTTGCGGACACGTCCGGTTAGGGACCTTGCAATTCTCGTACCGTTGCCGGATCCTCCAGTTGCGTTCCAGGACCTCGAGGAACATAGTATACTAAAAGTCAGTTAGAACGGGTCTTCAGGCTACAGCAGAGGACGGCGATGATAGATTCAAACAGTGATCTTGGGCCTTTGCCCCAAGCCGATAGCAATTCCTTGTTACAGACCGAGAGCTTTACTGCGCTCAGGGGTGCCTTGCCGTCGGATCGCTTTGTTCTCAGATCCGAGCCAAGCCCGGACGCCGGTGTTGACATCTGTGTCGAGTTACTGATAGACGGTTGCTACAGCAACATACGTTTCTTTATCCAGGTCAAGGCAACCGAGGACGCCAAGTACAATACCGACGGATCGATATCATTCTCTGCGGATGTGTCCAATATTAATTACTTGCTCAATGGATTGCGTCCTCTTTATGTCCTTTATATCGCCAATTCAAGAAAATTACGATATGTATGGATCAATGATGAGGTTAAAAGGATTGAGAAGGATACACCAGGCTGGATACGTCAAAAAACGGTGACTCTCCGTTTCCAATGCACTCTCGACCAGACGGGTTGTCAAAACATCTATGACCGCATCAAAGCTGAGGCCAAAAGCGACAAACCCAGAGTTACACCCGACTCTGCAAAACCTCCAGCCGGAGGCGAGAAGGGAGAGAAAAAGGCCCTCGGGCTTGTACAAACAAAACCCACCAACGATTGCATTACTGCCATTCGTGCGAAAGTGGACAATGATCCAAAGCCCCCAGACTGGCGAGCAAACCCAACCACAGACGAAGTCAAATATCAAAGAGATCTCGACACGCTTCGACACCTCCTACGATACTTCCCACTTGGGGAAATCGACAGATATATTGCAGGTCTTCCATGCAGTTTGCTTCAAACAAACACCCATTATTTTGACGGTTTTACATCTGTCTGGACAGCAAGCGCTACACATATTTATAACCCTACTCTTAAGAAGATTTTGACAGAACTCTTTGAGGCTTGGAAAAATACTCGGAAGCATCACGACTTATTCCACTGGTTAAGCCCCTCTCTCGCCGTCTGGGACGGAGCGAAACATGGTGCAGAGGGAGAGCGTGCCTATAAAACAACTTACGACGACTCCCTCAGATTTCGGGAGCATATTGTTGAATTTGCAAAGCAGATTAAGAATGAATATCTTGAAATTGATTTGGACGAGACAAGCCGAACGGCACTGGAGGACTTCTGGGCATTCGAGTCAACGCCCCTTCCAGGCGAAGAAGGATTGGGCTCTGATCGAAACCCTCCGCCGGTTCATGAGTTGACCTGAGACTTCTATTCTTAGCTCTCGCCTGGCCGCCAAACAAATCAAGACACTGGTCGAAGTACGACCAGTGGCACCCAGACATAATCAGAAGTTCCATACGTCGTCTGATTCTTGGCGTGACCAAGCCATAATCCCACGGCGAAGACCAGGCCGATGAAGACCCGGACGGACATTGTCCAACGTCCACGACGAGGCTTGGGCTTATGGGTCACGGCAGAGCCTCGCAATTGGGTGAAGCGATTCCTCGGGGAGAGAACGAGATCCGCCCCACGAGGAAACCCATTAGCTCATGCAACTTGGACTTCTGCAAGCAACAGGCGTGTCGATGCCTGCTGGGGATCTTCGAAGATTTGGGCGGGCGACCCGCTCTCGATGACCAGCCCTGCACCAAAAACATGCACGACGCTTGCCACTTGACGGGCAAACTTCATTGCATGTGTCACGACCACCATCGTAAGGCCATCGCGAGCTAGGTCGGTCATCACCGCGAGGACCTCGGCGGTCATTTGGGGGTCAAGTGCCGAGGTGGGCTCGTCGAAAAGGATCGCACGCGGCTCCATCGCCAGAGCCCGAGCGATAGCGACGCGCTGTTGCTGGCCTCCCGAAAGTTGCCTCGGTCGGCAATGAATTTTGTCAAGCAAACCAACCCGGTCCAGCAGTGTACGAGCCCGCGCCTCGGCATGTGCAGGGGCGAGCCGAAGGACCGCGATTGGGCCTTCGGTCACGTTCTGGAGCACGGATCGATGCGGAAACAGGTTGAAGCTCTGGAAGACCATTCCCACTGTGGAACAGACCTTCCGCAATGTCTCAGCTCGTTCGGTCTTGGGGGTGTTCGCATCGATACTCATCCCGTCAACGGTGACCCGACCGGCCTGGAAAGTCTCCAGCCCATTCAGGCAGCGCAGGAAGGTGCTCTTGCCGCTGCCGGATGGACCGATGATCGCGGCAACTTCGCCGGGGGTGATCGTCATGTTCACACCGCGCAAGACCTCGAGCGAACCATAGCGCTTGATCAAACCTGATGCCTCGATCATCAGACGAGCCCTCCCTTCGGCGTATCACCCCCTAGACCAAGTTTCCGTTCCGACCAACGACTGAACACACTCAGCGGTACCGACATCATCATGTAAATCGCCGCTGTCGCCAGCGCGAACTCGAACATCCCATCGGTCGAGTTCCCTAACATTGAATATTGCTTGGTCAATTCCACTATAGTAATGACGGAACAAACAGACGTATCTTTGAACAATGCGATGAAATCATTTGTCACTGCGGGGATGACAATGCGCACAGATTGCGGGACAATGATCCTCCCAAGTGCCTGCCATTTCGACATCCCAAGCGCCATCGCAGCCTCCATCTGGCCTGCAGGAATGGCTTGCAAGCCTGCGCGATAGATCTCGGCCTCGTAGGCGGAATAGTTGATCGCAAGCCCTGCCACCGCAGCGACGGGCGCTGGTAACTTCAAGACGAAGTAAAGGACATAGAGCTGCAACATCAATGGAGTGCCGCGAAGAATCTCGACATACCCGCCGAGAATTCCAGCCAGCCAGCTCGGGCCATAGAGCCGACCGAGCGCGACGATGAGACCGATCGCCATCGCCAGCGGCATCGACATGACGGAAATCCAGAACGTCATCCAGGCCGCATCAAAGAGCGACCAACGGTACTGCCACACCAGTGCTAAACCTTGCTTCGGAACATCCACGGCGGGTAACACGGGGTCGACATCGAGAAGTTCCTCCTGCAAATCGGTCCAGATGTTGTACTTGTCATAGATGCGTTTGAGGTCGCCGTTCGAGATCAAGTCGCCGATTGCTCGATTCAGTGCCTCGACGAGTTGTGCGTCTTCTTTACGGCAATAGATCACATAGTAGCCTCGGCCCACGGGAGGTCCTGCTGCCACCAGGGTCGAGAACCGGGGGAGGTAGAAGCGACTGGCGGGTAGGTCCTGAAGGGTGGCATCGACTTGGCCGTTCACGGTCGCCATCATCGCGTCGGTCGCCCCTTCAAAGGAGACGACCTCCACATGCGGCCCCGCTTCGTCATTGGCGAAGATGTCTCCGGAAGAAAGGCCGAGTACGCCGATCCGCCACTTCCGCCCATCCGACCGAGGTTTCTTGACGTCGTCCCAAGTGGTGATCGCCCCGCCGGTGGGGACCATCAGTTGAAGCTGATAGATGTAGTAGGGGCGTGTCGGCAGATACTCGCGCTTGCGATTGGCTGTTAGCTCATAGCCGTTGAAGACGACATCGACGTCGCCGATCCTAAGGACCTGGAGCAATGTATCCCAACGCGCATACGTGTAAACCGGCTTGGGACCAAGCGCGCCACACAGTTTAGCGATCAATTCGGGCTCGAACCCGGTGACCTCCAACGGATTCTTGGGATTGGCATAGATGAATGGACCGCCCCCTTCGGCGTCGCTTCCGTAGCGAAGAATCCCTCGCTCGCGGATCTTTGCGAGCGAGTCGGCATGAGCAAACATGGGGGTGAGAAGTAGCAAGCCAATGACGAGGTGGCTTAGTCTTGGGATGCTCATCAGGCGTCGACCGTCAAGCTCCGGGTTGGGAGCGCAACCGTCGTTCTTGTCCATCAAGAGAACCTCTTTCTTCGAGAGTTACCACAAAAAGCTTGGTTAACTGCCAGAGCCCTGTTCCGACTTCGTATGTCTCGCCCGAATCCTGTTGACCCGACGGACCCTCCTACGGACGCTTCGGCCCACCGGGGCACGACGCAAACGCGTGTAGCGACCGATCACCAGCCGATGCCCTCGCCAGAAGACGCGTTTGTTTAACAAAGCGTCGAGCCAGACCGGGAGCAAGAATAGATCCTTGATCGGGCTCAGGAGCAAGTGTTTGGCCTTGGGAAAGGTCCCACGCAGCCGTTTGGTCTGCAAGGCTTCACGAGCCATCCCCAGCCCAAACAACAAAAGCATGCCGCCCCAAGCGATTCCAGAATCACCAGAGAGAGCCCAGACAACGCCGAGACTCCCAAGGTTCGCCACCGGCTCCAAGATAAACGCAGGGAGCGCCAACCGTCGACGGATCTTGAACCAGCGCGAATGGCGGTTGAGGAACCAGCGCAGGTCACGCCTGGAGTTCACGTTCTCGATCACGTGATGACTCAGTTTGACCGAGTAACCCGCAGCTCGCACTTTCAGCCCGATGACCTGATCTTCCGCCAGCAGATTTCGGACTGCTGCGAATCCACCAATGGCCTCAAGGGCCTGGACTGGCATCATCATACTCTTGCCGACCACACAGGTCACCCGGAAAACGGTGGCCATCGCCACGCCGCCCGAGATGAACCCATTGAGGGCGAGATTCTCCATCGCCGCCCCAGCCCGCTCCTCGCCAACTCCTGCGAACAGGTTCGACACCAGACCGACACCTGGATCGGCCAGGTAGCAGGCCGTCTCCCGGAGGTAGCTTGGTCGGACTCTCACGTTCGAGTCACTGATCAGAATTACCCCATGCTTACGATACCGCTCCATTGCAGCAAGGTTTTCCACCTTGGGGTTGAGACCGAACGCCGGACAGCCGACCACGAGCTTGGCATCTTGCCGTGGATACTCGAGCAAGAGCCGCTCGACGACGGCAATCGCCGGGTCGTTAAGGTCTGCAACACCAAAGAGTAGCTGATAAACTGGGTAGTCCAGGCAAAAGAAGGTGCGGAGATTCTCCTCCAAGCCTTCATCAACCCCTTTGAGTGGTTTGTAAATCGTGACGGGGGGAGTGTGGTTCGGCAGGTTCTTTCGTGGGCGAGTTACCCAGTAAAGCGAGCCGAGCGATACCAGCGTGGTCGCCACCCCCATGATGGCGGCGATCCCGAGGATCAGATTTTCGTTGACCAGGGCGAACGCCATCAGAGGTCCCCTCCGGAAGGCAAAATGATTCGATGTGGGAGGAGCCGCCAGTGGCGACGGCGGGGGTCGGAGGTGTCGATCGTGTTGCAAGCATCGCGAGAGAGGGCCAAGCTGTCAATCGGCCTCGGGCTTCATCCGAAATTCCATGTCACCCTGGCAACATGGGCAAACCTGCGGATAGCGAACACTAATCGTGCAGATGTCACAATAGTATTCGGGCGTCCGCCACTTTCCTTCATGACGAACCCGAAAGCTGACAACTTGGAGGTAGGGTAAGCCTGGGTATCTGCGAGCTTGAACCTCAAGGTCGCGATTGCGGAGACGTTCGTCCAGAAAAAGCGCCCGGCTGGCCTCATCGCGCAGGATTGGCCGGATCGCCCCACCAGGTTCGACGAGTACAACCTGGAGCGTCGTCATCTCTAAGTCTGCGGGGATCTTCCGACTCTTGAGGGCATCGGACAGCCACATCGCCTTGGCCTGTAGACGGATCGGCTCGGGGTCCTCGGCTGCAAATGCTGGTCGGACGAGGATGAGGGCCACTACGGCCAGGAGCAGAGCCATCCCACGAATTGCAGAGTTCCTACCGAACGAAAGCGACACCATCGGTAGGACTCCCACAACCCTGACGAATCTAACTTGAATTCTAGCCGACTCCTTACGAAGAACCAACCCGATTCCTGAGCCGGGGAGGATTCCTTTTTGACTCATCTTATCAACGAGGGCGGATTGAGGGCCCCTCGGTGGGTGGCTACGAAGCCCAGGAAGCTTGGGAGGTTCAAGAGGTTCAGGCGGGGCCAAGTCCGATTCTCTTCGCAACGTAGGCGATGACTCGATCAAAGTAGGTCTTGTCATAGCCGGACAAGAACGCAAGAAACGAGCCTAAAAAGGCGAGTGTCGTGTAGTTCTGTTGTCCCCTCCCGTCACTTCCAGAACGCGAGAGATCGAAGAGGCTCGTCATCTGCCCAAAAATCGATGGGAGGCCAACCGCGATCCCGGACATCACGGCCCCACCAATCCCAGCGGAGGTATAGGCAAGATACCAGGCAACCCGGTTCGCTTCGGTGGCATCTTGGTTTCGCTTCCGCCAGGTCCCCAGGCAGGAAGCAACGATTCCCAGTAGAAGAATGCTCGACTCGCGAAGTGTTAGGACAAACATCATGAACTCGTATGGCGAGCGAAACTCCTTGAAGGCCGAGCTCGGGACCTGACTGCCGAGCGTGAAGAGAGCCAGATAAAGCGACAGCAAGAATAGCCCAAACAACGCCGACTTGATCGAGCCTGGACCTGTACCAGGTCCGTCCGTCGCGACCGTGGTAGGAGCTTGCACAGAGGCCATGATTTCACCCATGCCTGTTCAGGAGAGTCGTATAGGGTTCGTAGTCCTAACAACTAACACTGGGGCCGGTCGGTCGCAACCAAGGACCGAATGCCTTGCACCGCTTAGCCAAGATCGATCGTGCGTGTACCATTGACACACTAGACCGCTTACGGATGATGGGGTTGAGTGTGGTCTGGCTCGTCACCGCATGGCCAAAAGGAGTGAGACGATGAACTCGCGCGTGGGTCGCTCTTGGTTCATGATAATGTCGGCGGTCCTGACTTCCGGAGCATTTGGCTGGGCCTGGGCACAAGACCCGGCGTTCGATCCGACCGAAACAGCTCGCCTACGCATGGTCGAACGGCATCTGGTCGAACGAGGGATCAAGGACCCTGCGGTCCTCAACGCGTTCCGGACCGTCCCCCGGCATAAGTTCCTACCGCCCGACTCGCGAAGGCTCGCTTACGACGACGAGTCGATACCGATCGGCGAAGGCCAGACGATCACCCCGCCCTATGATGTTGCCTTTATGACCGAGGCGCTCGCTCCCAAGCCGACAGATAAGGTCTACGAAGTGGGAACTGGTTCTGGATACCAAGCGGCGATCCTGTCCAGATGCGTTAAGGAAGTCTACTCAGTTGAGATTCACAAGCCGCTGTCTGAGAGGGCGACTCAGGTTTTGAAGGATGTTGGTTACGACAACGTCAAAACACGAGCAGGTGATGGATACGCGGGCTGGCCCGAGGCCGCCCCCTTCGACGCGATCATCGTCACGTGCGCACCGGAGAAGATTCCAGAACCCCTAATAGAGCAGCTCAAAGAGGGGGGAAGGATGGTGATCCCGATCGGTTCAAGGTTCGACCAGAAGGTCTACCTCATGATCAAAAAGGATGGCAAACTCAGCCAGAAGGAGTTGCGAACGACGCTGTTCGTGCCTATGACTGGTAAGGCGCAACGTGATGCAGCCGAGGAGCGAGCAAAGGCGAAGGCCGGCACAAAGGAGACTCCCAAGTCGTGACCCACTCCACACACGGCCCCTCCATGAGATCGATGGGAATCCTTGGCCTCGTGCTCGTCCTGTCGTTGAAGGCCAACGCGCAAGATGAGAGCCTGATCGAACGCGTAGGGCCCCCTGCCCTCGAGTCCTTCGAGAAGGACACGAACGGCGATCTAACTCCCGACGGCTGGTATAACCTACGAGATGCTCGACTCGTCAGCGGTGGTGTCGGTGATAGTAAACAATGTCTCCGGTTCGAGAACCAAAAACCAGGCCGACCGGCACGCGCCAGCCGCGCCTTCGGGCTCAATGGCCGAGTCCACGAAGCGATCATCATCGGCATGTGGCTCCGATTGCCCGATCAGACTCGGACCGGAGAGCGGGTTGGCGACGATCCTGGCCTGATGATCGACTTCTTGGGCGACGGTCTTAAAGCCCAACGTCGAGGGATCATGGGGCCGTGGACCAATAAGCTGCTCGGCTCAAAATGGGTTCATGTCGCCAAGAGAATCGCAGTTCCACCCGGCACACGCGACGCGATCATGTCGATCGGCTTGCTCGGCGCGATCGGAACCCTTGAGGTCGATGACCTCTCGATCGAACTCGTTCCTGTCGGTGGCTCCCCCTCGAATAACCTCATTGTGAATGGTGGGTTTGAGCTGGGAGAGGCCGCCCCCGCCGGCTGGGTCCTCGATAAGAACGCGATTAAAATCACACCTGGTTATCAGTCGAATACCGCGATCGAACTCAAGAGTTCCGGGGCTCTCGCAATCCTAGGCCTGGCATTGCCGGTCGACACGTTGCGTCAGATCGAAGTATCCGTGATGGCCAAGGCGACCCAGCTCCGAGGTACCGGTGGAGCGTCCTCGACAATCTTCTTCCTCGATATCGATGGCCAACCCGTACGCGACCAAGAGCAGAGCCTGTTTGAGTGGTCGGGATCGTCAGACTGGCGAGCCTCGCGGCAGGTCGTGAATGTCCCGGGACGGGCAGTCCGCGCGGTCCTCCAGTTCGAGAAATACGACCCCGCAGGTTCTTTAAGACTCGACGACGTCGTTGTCAACACAGCCCCCGATCGTGAAGTGGGCCGCTGGATTCCTTACCATGTCGCAACCGACACAAGCACATGGGTTCCCATCGAGCCTTGCCCCCAGATTACAGTGGGCTCGGCTCTTGATGCCTCTACATGGTTTGAACCTATCACCGGGCCGATCACGATCAAGAGTGGTCGCTTTTTCGACGCGGTCGACAACCGAGCCCGCTTCTTTGGAGTCGCCCTCCTCGCCCCAACGGCGTTCTCGAATCCGAGTGAGAGCGATGCCCTGGCGGAACGGCTCGCACGGTCCGGGGTAAACCTGGTGCGGCTTGGGGATCTCGACACCCCACTTGGTCCCGGGCGCTGTTTGTTCGACGATACACGCGACGACACCCAGGGGCTCGATCCCCTGGCACTTGCGAATCTGGATCACCTGCTCGCCGCTCTCAAGAAGCGATCAATTGCTTATGCAATTGAGTTCCACTCGGTCAGACGGTTTCGTGAGGGTGACAAGCTAACCTTGGGCCCGATCCCACCTGGCGGGGGTCCTGCTTCATCCTTCGACCCATCCATTCGCAAGTTGCAAATCCAGTCTGCGTTAGCTCTGCTCGATCACGTCAATCCCTTGACGAAGCTGGCAATCAAGAATGATCCAAGTCTTGCCTGGGTGACTTTGGCAGGTGAAGTCTCGATCTTCGATCAACTGAGCGATCCATCGGCGCTGACAAGCGAGTCGACGTTGTCCCTTCGAGAGGCTCTAAAAAAGCATCTAGGAAGCACGGGTCGGAAGGCTTGGGCTGCGACCGAGGGAGGTCATTGGAAAGAGATCGCTGATGCTCTACGAGCAGGAGGGCTCAAGGCACCGATCGCCAGTGTTTCTCACTGGCGTCGAGAGCCCGATTACGTTGCTACCTTGAGCCACACCGGCCTCGACTTGATTGACGACCGACTTTACTGGAACCCCACAACCTGGGTCGATCCTGACCACAAGAGTCAGCTCTGGACGAAGGACGGTGGTCTCGCGGCTGGAGCGATTCTCAAACGAAAATACGAGCATCCTTATGTTGTGGGACAGTGGTGTGCCCAGACGCTCGGAGCCTGGGCGATGCCCTACGAAGGGGCTGATGCTCTACTCGCAGCACGGATCGCCGCGAGCGAAGATTGGGATGCGCTCATCCGTCGTGGGATCTTCGTTCAACCCGCGCTCTGGGGTGCATCGGCGGCTGGAACCGGTGGGCTCGACGACATCTTTCAGCTTCCCGAAGTGATCAATGGCTCGCCTCAGATCTACGCCTTCTTCCCCCACGCCGCCTCGATCTACCGACGGGGGCACGAAGACGCGAAGGGTGCCTCATTGGCACATGCAAAGGGAGCAAAGCCGAAGGCGGTTCCCATCAATGGCTGGGAGCCGGATCGCGGTCGGTTGGTCATCGACACCCCATACTCGCAAGGACTGGCGGGTTGGCCGGGTGGGGATGCCGCTGGCGGTACGGATCTCGCCTTCTCGATCGTGAATCATTACGGCACGGTCATGGCAAGCTCAGCCGGACCAAAGCCTATTTCTGAGTCGAAACGACTGCTAGTCACAGCGTTGGCTCGCATCGAACCAACGGGTCTGAAGTGGGTCGATACGTATCGTCGCGAAGTCGCTGACCCCGGCACAGCCCCTCTTCTGATGGAACCGATCGAGGCATCGGTCACGTGGAAGCATAAAGGCAACATCAAAGCGTACGCACTCGATGCGACTGGTAAGAGGTTGGCAGAAGTAAAGCTTGTCGATACGGGCGAAGGCGTCAAGCTCGTGCTCGACGGCAAGCAGACCGTCATGCATTGGGAACTAGTGAACGAGTAAATCAGGACAAGAGGAACTCACGGATGCGGATACTGATCACCGGGGGGGCTGGATTCATCGGCTCAACCCTGGTCGACCGCTTGCTTCTTGAGGGGAACGAAGTCACGGCGATCGACAACTTCGACCCCTTCTATCCAGCGAGTCTCAAACGAGCCAACCTCGCCGCCGCAACCTCCCAAGAGCGTTTCCAGCTCGTCGAAGCCGACATCCGCGACCGGACCAAGATGCATTCCGTTGTGGCCGAGATCAAACCCGAGGTGATCGTACACCTGGCCGCGCGTGCGGGTGTTCGACCAAGCATCGACGATCCTGCACTCTATAGTGACGTCAATGTGACAGGGACCGTTCACTTGCTCGAAGCCGCTTGCCGGCTGAGTGATCGGCCCAAGTTCGTCTACGCCTCAAGTTCGAGCGTCTACGGCGACCGCCCCAATTCGCCCTTTCGCGAGACCGATTCGGTGGATCTCCCGGTGAGTCCGTATGCGGCGACCAAGAAGGCCTGTGAGCTTCTTGCCCATACCTTTCACCATTTGTACGAGCTTCCTGTCACGGGACTGCGATTTTTCACCGCCTATGGGCCGCGGAACCGACCCGACCTGGCGATCTCCAAGTTTACGAGCCTTATCGATCAAGGCAAACCCATACCCATGTTCGGTGACGGTAGCACCAGACGCGATTATACGTACGTCGGCGACATCGTCGATGGGATCTGCCGAGCGATGGATCACTGCTCAAGCTACCACATCTACAACCTTGGCAATTCCAATCCCATCGACCTAAAATCAATGATTGCGACGATCGCGGCCGCACTCGGAAAACGACCGATCATCGAGCAACTTCCCGAGCAGCCGGGCGACGTTCGCCAAACCTATGCCGATATCAGTCGGGCTCAGAGTGAGTTGGGGTATGAGCCGACCACGCCCTTCCCCAAAGGAATCGAGACGTTCGTTGCCTGGTATCGGGGTCAAGCCGTTTCTCATTCATGATTGAGCATCGTTGAACTGCAACGATCTCGAATCCGTTGATACATAGGGGTCTCTTATGTTTGATCTTTCTGCGATTCAGGCGGCTCTTTGTGAATTCCAGCTCGATGGTTGGTTGCTCTACGACTTCCGGGGAAGCAACCCTCTGGCGCGTAAGGTGCTCGACCTCGAAGGACGCGGGATGGGTTCCAGGCGAGTCCTCTACGCGATCCCCGCGCATGGGGAACCTCGCAAGCTTGTCCACCGGATCGAGTCTGGAGCACTCGACCACCTACCGGGTTCCAAGACGATCTATTTGAAGTGGCAAGAGCTCGAAGCAGGGGTCCAACACCTGGTCGACGGTATGAAGAATGTCGCGATGGAGTACTCGCCCCGCAACGCAAATCCCTATGTCTCTCGAGTCGATGCCGGCACCGTCGAGCTAGTCCGGGCCTTCGGAGCCGAGCCAGTGAACTCTGGCGACTTGATCCAGCTCTTTGAGGCGTCCTGGTCGGATCAACAGATCTCGCTCCACCTTGAGGCGGAGGTCTGTACGACTGCTGCTTATGACATGGCGTGGAAGCTCATCAAAGAACGGGTCCTCGCAGGTCAAACGATCACGGAAGTGCAGGTTCAAACGGCGATCATGGAACACTTCGAGACGCACGGGATGACCTCGCACCATGGCCCGATTGTCGGTGTGAATGCTCATGGGGGTGACCCTCATTACGAACCGTCGCTTGCCCACGATACACCAATCCAACGAGGCGACTTTGTGTTGCTCGACCTCTGGGCCAAGAGCAAACAGGACGGAGGGGTCTACAGCGACCTCACGCGAGTGGCCTATGTCGGCGAAGTGGTTCCCGAGAAATATGAAACCATCTTTCAGATCGTCGCCAAAGCACGCGATGCGGCTATCGCGATTGTTCGCGATGCGTTTGCCAATGGTCGAGCCTTACGGGGTTGGGAAGTCGACCGGGCTTGCCGTGATGTGATCGATGCGGCGGGCTATGGAGATAAGTTCGTCCATCGCACCGGCCACTCCATCGGCACTGACACCCATGGCAACGGCGCGAATATGGACGACCTCGAAACCCATGAGGAACGCAGGGTCTTACCTCGGACTTGCTTCTCAATCGAGCCAGGCATCTATCTCGATGACTTCGGGGTCCGCAGCGAGGTGAACGTTTATATCGACGGAGCAGGTCAAGTTCATGTGACGGGCGGACTCCAAACCGAGGTCCTGGCCCTGCTCGCGTGAAACCCGGCGCGTTCCTACTCAACTCAACGCCCGAGTCGATCGAGAATGTTCTTGGTGATCCGCTCGACGGCGGGTTCCCCGCCACGAAGTCCATGGGCCCAGTCCGTCGTGCCTGCCGTCACGACGGTTCCTCCACGGGTGTAGATTCCCATCACGGCTGCCCCCATCCGACCTTTCGGAAACCGGTCGTACCAGTCACTGTCATCCGGGTGCCATTTTGCTGGCGCTGTGGCAACGATCTCAAACGTGCGAGGCGTGTCATCGGTGTACGTTGGCACGGGCCTCCCATCTTTCATCACGAAATCACACCCATCGCATTCGTACCCAACAATCGTCTGCTTGGCCCCAAACAGATCGCCTGACTTTAATTCCGTCCCAGCGAAGAGCCAGTGATCGGGTTGATAAACGGTAAATGCACCTGTGCCATCCATGAATTGATCGTGGCTCTTGTGATAGCCACCGGCCAAGAAACCGACTCCGGTTAACCGATTCTCCGGGCGATCGACAAGGTGATGACTCCAAAGTGTGCTCAAAAGCTTATGATCTGAACTCTTATAGATCGGGTCCTGTTCAAATGCTTGTTTCCAACAGACGAGGGCTCGCCCTCCCTCCTCGGATCGGACCTGCCAGCAGACCGAATTCCCGCTCAGAAATGCGACGTTCCCCCCTGCCCCGATGAACGCTTCGAGACTGTCACGCATCGGGCTTGACCAGTATTCATCATGACCCACCGAGAGCACCAGTTTGTAGTCCTTGAGGATCTCCGGGTGGAATTCCAGGTCAGAATTCACAGCGTAGTCGATGGTGTAACCTGATCGTTCAGCCCACACGACAAACGGTTGCTCCCAATTAGGGAACTGACTCGCGGGAGGCCGGTCAAACGAGACGCGGCGACCCTGGACCTTCTGTTTAGCGTTGTACGCATACAGGCTGTAACCACCCCAGTTGTTGTATGCATTATACGTGTTGGTCGAGAGTTGTAAGAGGATCTTGGTATCATGGCCAGGACGAGAAGACCGGACCACAAAGAAAGCCGAGCCTTCAGCCGTACGCGTGTTCTTCTGAGTGTACATTCCACCGTTATCTTTAACACGCAACTTGATCGTATAATAACCCGACTTCCATGTTGCGGGTATCTCAAGTTTGAACGTCTCCGGCCAGTTGCAGCCGCGTGATGACGCATCGGCAGGAATGAGATGTTCGCGCCCAGGGAGACCAGTTTTGGTCCAGACGACCTGACGTTCCTTGCCTTCTCTCGCGACCTCAACCTCAAAGGTTGCTGCGCTGGTCGAGACTCGGACTGAGATCGACTCGCCCGCGACGACACTGATTTGATCGGTGTAACCTTCGACAAAAAGGCTGCGGGGGTCCTGAGCCGAGGCAGTCGCGACCACCAGGCTGACACAACTGAATATTCCGAGCAGGGTCTTCATCGATCGCTCTCTGGTGATAGTGTCGCATGAGTGCTGGATCCGCATTCTCCGCAGACGATCCTGCGATTGCAACCGCCCACCCATCTTTCGACGACTGTCTGCACCCGCTACGATACCGCAAGACCGTGGACGAGAACTCTCCCAGGATATCAGACCATGACCGAGTGACCATCACGTCGACAGATGCTCAAATTTGCTGGGACATGCCTCGGGTTCAATTCCTCAGACTCGACAATGGCGCGGGAATGCGTCCACCGTGGCGGACGAACTCGGTGGACCCTCCTGCGGCATGGATCGGCAGGATGACCGTCTGGCCGAACAGGCCTCCGAAAACCGCCATCTCCCCTGCCTTCTTGCCAGGTACGGGAATGACACGCACCGCCGTTGTCTTATGATTGATCACTCCAATCGCAACCTCGTCGGCGATCAATGCGGCGAGGGTCTCTGCGTCGGTGTCGCCGGGAACGGCGATCATGTCGAGGCCCACCGAACAGACCGCTGTCATCGCTTCGAGCTTCGCCAGAGTGAGATCCCCGCGCTCGACCGCGTCGGCCAATGCGCAATCCTCGCTCACGGCAACAAACGCTCCCGAGAGGCCACCAACGCTCGACGAGGCGAAGCTTCCGCCCTTCTTGACGGCATCGTTCAGGAGCGCAAGAGCCGCCGTGGTCCCAGGGGCTCCCAATCGCTTGACGCCCATGGCCTGAAGGATCTCGCCAACGCTATCGCCGACTTGAGGCGTAGGTGCCAATGAGAGATCGACAATCCCGAATGGAACACCCAACCGAGCGGCGACCTCGCGACCAATCAATTCGCCAACCCGAGTGACACGAAACGCAGTGCTCTTGATCTCCTCGGCGATCTCGCCCAACGTCGGCTTTGAGTTCGCGACCAGGTCCTCGACCGCCCCTTTGACAACCCCGGGGCCGCTCACGCCGATGTTGATCACACAGTCGGGTTCGCCCGCGCCGTGAAAGGCTCCGGCCATGAAGGGATTATCGTTGGGAGCATTGCCAAAGATCACCAACTTCGCACAGCCGAATCCGTCGTGCGACCGAGTCCGCTCCGCTGCATCTTTGAGGATATACCCCAGCCTGAGAATCGCATCCATATTGATGCCCGCTGCAGTCGTACCGACGTTGACGCTCGAACAGACCCGTTGGGTCGTTGAGAGAACTTCGGGCAGAGCCTCGATCAGGCGGCGGTCCGACTCGGTCCAGCCCTTCTGAACGAGTGCGGTGAATCCACCGACGAGGTCGACTCCAATCTCCTCGGCGACACTGTCGAGAGTCCGCGCAACCGCCAAGATCCCCTCAGTCGAATGCCCAGCCGCCACTGAGGCGATCGGGCTGACGGCAAGGCGACGATTGACGATGGGAATCCCGTAGCGTGCCTCGACTTCCTTACAGACTTCGCGGAGGCGTCCCGCGTACTTGATCATGCGAGCACGTATCTGGTCACAAAGCACTTTGGGATCGGGCGATGCGCAAGGCTGGAGGTCGAGACCCATCGTCACGGTGCGGACATCGAGCTTGTAACTACGGACCATGCCCAACGTGGCGAGAACATCCTCAGTGCGATACACCGGCGGCTCCTTCAATACTGGGATGCGTCATGCGGGATTGACCCACGCGAACCGGGCCAGGTTCACTGGTGGCGAGGAAGATATTCTCATGCTGGACGAACGCTTCGAGACCGAGACCTTTGCCGAACTGTTCGAGGTCGGCCTTGAGTTCGAGTGGAGAGAGGTCACTCGGCAAAAACGCCTCCATCACCATCGAAAAACGAGGTCCGTCGGTTCGAGCATGGAGATCGACGATGTTCACCCCTCGGGAAGCGAGTCCACCCGCAATTCCGTGGATGTTGCCCGGGTGGTCGTCACCCAAGACCGTCAGGATAAAGCGTTCCCCCTTGACCGGAGCAACGACATCGCGTGGGTTTGCTTCGATCACGGCGACAGTGAGTTCAAACTCACGCCCTTGGTAGGCGATGACCGTGCGAAGCTTCTCGACGTTCTGGGGCTTCTCGAACTCAACCGCGAGGATAATCGTGAAGTACCCCCTCATGACGGTCTGACTGAGTTCAATGATGTTTCCTCCCTGGTCGCGGAGGGCTCCGGTCACCGCGTGGACGATCCCCACACGGTCGGCCGATGTGACGGTCACGATATAGGTTGACATCGTCGAGTAATCATTTCCTGGGCTATCACGGAAGGTCAAGCTCGTTCCATCACGCGTTAATCGTAACCAAGTTACCCGCCGGCTGGCGAGGTCAACCCGATGGTCGTCGATGGTGGATGGACGTCACTCCTTCACGTTGGTTCATGGGCGACTGATGTACTGACCACCCGAATCGGCGGAGATCTTCTTGAGCTGGTTGCCCCCGGCTCCTCCCGAAAGATCGACGCAGTTCACGGGAATCCGACCGGTATTGGACTTGGCGATCGCATCAGCAGCTCCTTCCGGGTACTCGCCGTCGGAGAGGAGAAAAATCGCGTCTGGGCGAAGTGCCAGAGCCAGCTTCATCGCGGCTCGGGGGTCGGTCTCTCCGTTGGGCTCGATCGCGCTCATCCAGCGGAGCAATTGGTCCTTGCCGGCAAGGTCCGCCGATTTGGGAGCGTCGCCCGGGCTTGGAAGCGGAGCCTCGTTGTAAAAGATCACCTTAAATCTTTGGGGATACTGCAAGGCCATGATCGAGCGACGCACTTCGATCTTGGCCCTCGCCAATCTGGCATCCTCGATCATACTTCCCGAACAATCGACGACGTACACAAAGACTTGACCTTGCGAGCGAATCCCATAGAAGGACGCCTGACGCCAAGGTGGGATATTGGCCCAGTCGACTTTGGGGCCGTACCGATCGGATCCGGGAGCCCGGAGTTTGTCGGCGGCTGATGCGGCGTCAACTAGTCGGGGTGGCGGCCCACTGTCGGCTGCCTTAGGTTCCTGGGCGAGAGCCTGCAACGTGGAGACCAACCCACAAACGAGGGCGGCAAGCCGCACTGAGGCGACGACGACCTGCCAGCCGTTCACCGACCCAAGCACCAAGCCAGTGGTTTGCCTGCGATGCGGAATTATTGAGCTCCTGAGCGGAATATCCTTAAAACTACTCCATGGTTGGCTGGTAAACCAGCCCTGTCTAGGCTCGAAATCGATCTGACTGACTTGACCCCTGGGCTTCATGTCCCCAAGATGTTTTTTGGCAATAGCCGCCCGACCCTTCCCCCCCTGCTTGCGGAGGAGCCCCCGGCATGTGGGGATTGACCCTACCTGATGTTGTCGCCTTGCTCAGTGCGATCCTAACCTTGGTCGTACTCGAAGGGCTCCTGAGCGCCGACAATGCGCTCGTCTTGGCCGTGATGGTCCGCCACTTACCCCGGGACGCGCAGAAGCTCGCCCTGCGGTATGGGATCATTGGGGCATTCGTCTTTCGACTGATTGCTGTGATTCTCGCAGCCTCGCTTCTTTCGTATTGGTATCTCAAGGTGTTTGGAGGAGCCTATCTCTTCTACCTCTCGATTTCCCATCTACTTGCCCCTGAAGACTCAGAGGGCGAAACCAAGCCACGCTCCGGTCGAAGTTTTTGGGCGACCGTCGCAGCGGTCGAACTTGCAGATATCGCCTTCTCCATCGACTCGATCCTTGCGGCCGTTGGGATGGCCGAGCAACTGCCCGCGAATCTCAAAGCGATGACATTGATCAACCTCCCCGCCTTGGGGATCGAAGTGGGGTTGAAGCTCTCGGTCGTTTATATTGGTGGAATCCTTGGCATCATCACAATGCGGTATGTTGCTGGGTACTTCATCATTCTCATCGACCGCTTTCACGGACTTGCCACAGGTGCTTACATCCTCGTTGGCTGGATCGGGCTCGACCTGATCGGGGGCGGGTTACATAACGCGATTCATCCGGTCATCGATCCCACCCCGGCAGATTGGCAGAGCCGACTTCCCGCCTGGTTGCATGATGCCCCACTCGAAATGCCGACCTGGCTGTTCTGGGGGGGGATGGGCCTGATCGTCGTGGTGAGCATGCTCTACAACCCCAAGAAACCGAAGCGACAGGAAGAGGAACTGGGGCGGATCGACAAGGAAATTCAGTTTGCGATCGATGGAATCGAGGTCCGCGAAGCAAGGGTCGCACTCACCGACCCGAGCCAAACCAAACCGGACGCATGAACACTCCTGTTTCCTGCGATTTGATGGTCTCCGATCTCCAGCGTGTGGATAGACTTCCTACGTACGGCTTTGCTACTCTAATTGATCACGATTGGCCGCCAGACGGCCTCCTCGACTCGACCACAGGACTTGCGGAAAATGGCCGGAATCGACGCATACGCCTCTTGCCCCTGCGGCAGCGGGCAGAAGTATAAGTGGTGCTGTCAGAAGGTCGAGGCGACCGTTGACCGGGCCATGCGTCTCTACGAGACAGGCGCACCTGAGGCTGCGGTCGAAGCGATCGATGAGGGGATTAAGAAGGACGGCGATGTCCCTCTGCTCCTGACACGGAAAGCATTGCTCCTTGCCAGGTTGGGGAAACCGTACGAAGCCAAGCATGCCCTTGAGACGATCCTCCTCAAGCAGCCTAAGCACGCGGGTGCGCGGATGCTTTTGACTCGGATCACGCTCGAGATCGAGGGGCCACAGGCAGGGGTCGCCCAGCTTCAGGAAGCACTGGCCCACGCTCCTGAGGGGGGGGCAAAGGCTCTCTCACCACTGATTCGACTGGTCGGTGGAATCCTTGGTGAGATGGGGTTCGCCCCGTCAGCCCGGGCACATCTGGAGCTGGTGGAACGATTAGGCAATGACGCGGAAGGCTCGACCGCCCAGGCGATTCGCACCCTTGACCGGGCACCGGGCTTGATGCCCTGGCTCAAGCAGCCCTATCGCCTCTCGCCCGCTCCCGAGGATCTCGACCCGGCAACTCGGGCGGACTTTGACGCCGCGCTCAGCCTCTCGAATGAAGGACGTTGGTCTGCAGCCGCGACGGCGTTTGACCTGCTGACGGGTTCGCCGGCCGCCCGAGTCTTGGCGGAGCGGAACCTTGGTCTTTGCCGACTCTTCCTTGCCGACGACCGAGGTGCGGTCGAAGCCCTCCGACGGTACGCTGGGACGTTAGGCCCGGTCGTTGAGGCCGTGGAAATTGAAGCCCTCTGCCAGCAGATCGCCCCTGCCGGCCCCGAGCAACTCGTTGAGCGAGTTCAGAAGATCTGGACCTTAAGGGATCGAGCCAAGTTGCTCGCAAACCTAAGGGCTCTCGGCGATGTGATGGATGAAGGGCGAGGGCCGGCGAATCCCGATGATGAGGATTCGCCCGAGGTCGATCAGTTCGCGCTGATGGACATGGTCGGGGCCAACCTCGAGACGATCGACTCCGCCACCGTTGATCAGATTCCGACCGTGATCGGTCGAGTTCTGGTCGGGCAGGAAATCGCGATTCTCGAGACCTACGATGATGGACGCCTCGACGCCCTGGTGGATCGGTTCATGGGGCTCGCTGGAACTTCGATCCCACCCGCCCACCCTAAGACCAAACCGATCGGCAAGGTCGACCGCGCCAGTCTCGCCCTCACCTGGGAATGGGTCCTCCCTGAAGGGACCCCACCCCCTGCCGCCGAACGACTGCATGCCGAGAAGCGGACCCGGATGATCCGTGAGTCCTGGCCCAAGACGAACCAAGCCTATCTCGGCGGTCGAACCCCCGAGGCAGCAGCCAAGGCCGGCGACGCGGAGATTCCCTTGCGGGCTGCCCTGCTCGCCTTCGAAATCCAGCGCGGTTTGGGGGACCAAACGGACTTGATCGCCGTGCGAGATGCACTCAAAGTTCCGAGCGAGCCCGAGGTTGATCCCGCCACAGTCAACATCGACACCCTACCGATCGTCCGTTTCCATCGGGTTCCAGCCGAGCAACTCAGCGACGACAAGCTGGTGGCATTCTATCGTCAATCGCGCAAGTTTATGATCGCGACCGCGATGGAACGAGCCTCACGGGCCTTGGTCGACCGGCCTCAAACTTGGGGCAACGCGGGGTCGGGAATCTCCTCGATCGCTCTGTTTGCAGACCTTGCGAGCCTTGCGGCCAACGCAGGACGATTGCCCGAAGCATTCGACTGGATTACGAAAGGTCGACAGGCCGATACCCCGGTCACCAAAGCAATCAACGCCCCAGTCTGGGATATGCTTGAAGTCCGTTTCAAAGCCAGAGGCGAGGCCCCCGAGGTTTGGGTCCCTGAACTCGCGGTGGTTCTTGACCGATATCGTGAGAACCAGGCGGCGAGCCAGGCGATATTGCTCAACCTCGTGGAAATGGGTTTGGTCCAGGTTCAGCCCAATCCCGACCGACCCGACGATCTCCTTCTCGATAGCCGTCCCCTCCAGGCGCTTCTGACTCGTTATGGCCCCAAGGTGACGACCGCATCTGGCCGGCTCGGTGTCAGCGCGACAAAGGGTGATCTCTGGACCCCTGGAAGTCAGGGGGGTGGTGCCGGAGGCGGCCTTTGGACTCCCGGATCTCCCCAAGGTGGCAAGCCTGCGGAAAAACCGAAACTCATCATTCCGGGTCGCTGATGGGTGTGACTCTGGATGCGTTTGATGTCTTCGTCAGCTCTTCATGACTTCGCCGGGGTCCTGATGTTTTCCCAGACAACTCGACCCCCTACCCTCCCGCGACATAGGGAGGGAAAAGCAATATGAACAATTCTGTATCCGATTCGGTCGCCTCTGCGACTCTCGCCGCCGAGGGGCACCGGCAATTCGTCAATCAGGCCCCTCTGGCTGCGTGGTCCTACTGGCAACGCGCATTGCGACTCGAACCGGACTGCCAGGCCGCGCTCGATGGCCTCAAATGGCTGGAGAACTCGGGGAATTGGCCGATCGTCGCACGAACCCAGCCCAAGTTCCGCAACCCGGTCGGTGAAGATCGTCGAGCCCGTTGGGACCAAGCACTCCAGGGTAAAGACCTTGCGGAGATCGAACTCGCATCCACGGTGTTCGAGACAATTGCTCAAGAGGACCCCCTTGATGCTGATGCGATCTTCAACCAGGCTCTCTGCTTGGCCTGGCAAGCGAAGAACATCCAGGCGATCGAGGCGTTGGGTCGGTTTGTGACTTTGACCGCTGAGAATGACTTCGAAGTGGCTGCGGACGCTTGGACCCTCGCCGAACTCCTGCGACACGCCGAAGACGCTGCTCCCGTGGCCGATGACGTGAGCTTTGCATACTTCCTCAACGGACCACTGATGCCCGATGGCTTACCGGGAATGGTCCGGGCGATTGAGTTCGGCCCAACGCCTGGGGAGTCAGCCCCCGGCTGGCCCGCAGGCTCTCGACTCTTTGAGTGGCTCACTCAGATGCCGGTCGGTACTGAGCCCGCAGTTCTCCTCGCGACCTTCGTCGTAGGCCCCGACTCGACCCGGATCTTTAGCCCCGACGCTGAGGTCTTGCCCAAGGCCTGGGGTGTTCTCGAACAAGGGAGGGACCTTTCGGCCTTCTCGATCGAGATGCGCGTCAGTCCGCTGCGGATCGAACTCTCCGATATGGATGTCTGGACGATTCGGACCGACCCGGACCTTGACCTCGAGTTAGCGGCAGAAATCCGTCGCCAGCACGTCGAGCGGTTTTACGAGACGCGCTGGATGGCCCGAAATCGTCATGGCCTGGCGGACTCCGACGGCGTTCCGGTCACTCCACTGCAAGCTTCTCGCGGCAACGCAGCTTCCAAAGCTCGGCTTGAGGGCCTGATCCGGTTCCGGGAACAGCTCGCGATCCGACCGGTGGTGACCCACCTCTACTCGGGCTACCTCTTCGACCGGCTTCGTCGACGTCTTGGGCTAGAGACGCGTGATCCCGCCTTCGTCGAGGTCGAAGAACTTGCCTTGCTGTCGGAGCGTGAACTCGAATCCCTTGATGCGAAATCTCTCGACGATGCCAAGCTAGCCGAGGCCTTCGAGTCGGCGGCCGCTCTCGGTCACGACGCTCGGACCGGGCGTTTCGCTGCGGAACTCGTCGAGCGTGACTCGGCAGCTCTCGGTGGTATCGATCGTCACGCCTTATTCGCGGTCCTGGTCCGGAGAGCCATCGCTGAACACGACGATGAGCTCGCCCTGAAGCGATTGGACCAGGCTGTTGCGGTCGACGCCCAGCACGGGGGGGGGCACCAAAGGCCGATCTTCCAGGCATGGAAGGCCGAGTACCTTACTCGAATCGGCGAACCCGACGCAGCGTCCGTTGTCTATCGAGAGATCCTCTCCGAGGCCCCGCCCGAACTCGCCCCCGAGTTGGCCCTGGATGCGGCTGAGACCCTCGAAGATAACGAGCATTTTGGCCAGGCCCTCATCATGGCCCGACACGCCCTCGAATTGGCGATCAACCAATCCAACCCTCGCATTGAATCCCTGGTTCGAGCCATGCTCGAAGAGCTTGACGGATGATCCCAACACCTGAAATCAGGATGAATCCCGGCGATCTTCTCGCCGCGATCAAGTGGAACTCGGACGGGCTTGTCCCAGTGATCGTCCAGGATCATGTGTCTCGGGACGTGTTGATGATGGCCTGGATGGATCGATCTGCCGTGATCGCGACCCTGGCCACCGGTCAGACCCATTTCTACTCCCGTTCGCGTCAAGCGGCGTGGCATAAGGGCGGGACGTCGGGCCATGTCCAGCAAGTTGTCGAACTCAAGCTCGACTGCGATGGTGACACCCTGTTGATTATCGCCCAGCAGGTCGGAGGAGCGTGCCACGAGGGCTATCACTCGTGTTTCTTCCGTTCGTTAGGTGACACCGGATTGTTGCAAGTCACTGCAAGTAAGGTCTTTGAGGCCGAAGCGGTCTACGGGACCAAGTGAGGGTCGAGCCTTTCCCCAGAGCGATGCCCAGGCTGATTTGTCACGCTCCTTCGGGGCAAAGTCACTCGGATGTAACACCTGATCCAAATCCAAAGCTCGTTCCCATGCTCATGCGTGGAAATGCCGTCCCGGACGCTCCTGCGTCCCCTGGTCAAGCCCT
>JANXSX010000005.1 GCA_025356475.1 Isosphaeraceae bacterium
TTACGCAGTTGGTTGACAGGCGGCGACAGGTGCATGGGGCATTGGGATGATCAGGCGAAGCAGGTAGTCACCACTGACCTCTCCACCCGCCCAATTGGCTCACACTTCGGCAGTAGGTGCAAGCCAACTGCGTAACTCCTATACTCAATGCAGTTGGAGCACGTAGCGTCGGGCCCAAGTTGCGTCTACCCGAGGCCCGATTGGGTAGAAAAGGGTCGCATACCATGCTTGGACGGTCTGCGGGCGATCTCGATTCTGCTCGTTTTGGGTTTTCATGCAAGCGGAACTGAAGGTTTCCCATCGTCGGAGTGGCTTCGGAGCTTGCTCCGACATGGCGGTGTGGGGGTGGATGTCTTCTTCGTGATTTCGGGCTTTCTGATCACTCTTCTGCTCTTCCGCGAGCAGGATCGCACAGGCCGAATTTCACTCTGCAAGTTCTATATTCGGAGGTCGTTGCGAATTCTGCCTGCAATGTTTGCCTATTTAGCCTTCGTCGCGTTGCTTCAGGCGATGGGGATCGCATCTCTGAGTACCATAGATTGGGTAGTGGCCCTGACATACACGGCGAACTTCCACGGCACCTTTTCTCATGGCGCCCAGCCGATTGAACATCTGTGGAGTCTCTCGGTCGAGGAGCACTTCTATCTGATATGGCCTCCAATCCTTGTGTTACTCGGGACAAAGCGGGCTCGACCGATGTTAGTCGCGGTCGTCTTGGCAAGCCCTGCGATCCGCATGGCCCTGTGGTATTTCACCCAGCATCGAGTCGACCTGTCCCGCGTCACCCCATCGCGGTTGGACACGATTGCGATGGGCTGCTTGCTCGCCGTAGTGTGCCGCGAGCCTCGTGCACAGTCCCTCCTGAGGCGGTTGGGAGACCATTCAGGCTTAGTGGTCGTGGGGAGCCTTGGTTGTGTTATTATCTCCGAAAGCGTCCTTAGTCGGTCGGGTAACTACCAGATCCTATTCGCCCAGACTGTTATGGCCCTGGCGCTGGCAACGATCATCGCAGCCTGCGTTTACGGCGAACGAACCCTCCTCGGTTGGTTACTCGAGAACCGAATTCTCGCTATGATTGGTATCATTTCGTATAGTCTCTACCTCTGGCAGCAGCCCTTCCTCTGGTCCTCAGGGGATTGGGTCGGTTCCCGTTGGCCGCTGAATATTTGCCTGGCAGTCCTCACTGCCTCCCTGTCGTACTGGGTTGTCGAGCGGCCATTTCTAACCCTGAAGAGTCGCTTCGTCTCCCGCCAGGATGTAGCCGCCATAACGCCTGAGGGCTGACGGGCACTCTTGTGCTTGGCCGGACTGTGATCGAGGATTATTCTAGAGGGGAGAGGTGTTTCATTTTTCGCCCAATATTTGAGACTCCTCGCTGATCCCCACCACGCTTTCGACGTAAGTCCCAATGGTAGAGATGGTTAGTCGCGGTTTTTGGCGTTCTCGACCGGGTTCCGGCGAACTCCAGGAGCTCGATCCCGTATCACTCTAATCTGGGCCTGAATTCCTCGGGAGATCGTCGAAAATATCCATTCGTACACTGGTGGGGATCAGCGAGGAGTCACCGATTTCTCGCCCATTCACGAATTACTCTGCCTTACGGATCACGCACCAAAACTCGTTCCCACGTTCCTCCGTGGGAATGCCGCCCGGGACGCTCCTGCGTCCCCGGTTGAGTCCTGGAAGCACTCATCCGCCAGGCCGGGGTTGCACTACGATCTCACTCGCGGTCCGGGATCGAGAACGACGCAGGAGCGTCGCAGACTGCATTCCCACGGAGGACCGTGGGAACGAGTCTCGTGAGCAGATCGGCTCAAAAAGAGGGAGGTTATTTCGTCAGCGTTCCGCAGGATGAAATCCATCGGGCTTTGCAACTTGTATCGAACGCGTGACCTCGGCATCCGAGCAGCCATCGTCCAATCCTGTGGTCATGCTCGCTTGATCCGAGTAAGATAAGATTTCAATGGCAAGCGTCCGGGGTCGGCGTTTGTCGTGTGAGCAAGAGTAAGGTTTGGTCCGCGAAGTTCACGGACGCAAGGGAGCGGCCCGATGTCCATGGCGCCGGAAGCAAATGCCCGACTGCAGCGGGCGATGACCTATTTCAACTATGGTAATGATGCCGCCCAGAAGAATAACTTCGACTACGCGGTCCAGATGTACCAGGATGCCTGCAAGCTCGATCCCGAGGAAATTAAATACCGGAACGCCCTCCGAGGGGTGGCCAGACGGAAATTCGAGAACAATCCCTCGAAGGTCGGCTGGATGGTCGGCACCAAGACCGGCCCGATCAAGCTGCGAGCGCGGACCGCACGTGCCCAGAGCAAATGGGCTCAGGTGATTGAGGTCTGCGAGGAAGCCTTCGTCGTCAATCCTTGGGATGTCGAAGCCGCCCGCCTCGCTGCGGAAGCTGCCGAACATCTCGAACTGCTCAAACTCGCCCAGTGGTTCCTGGAAACTGTCCAGAACGTCGCTGATGACGCCGAGTTCTTCCGGACCCTCGCCGCGATCCATGAGAAGAATAAGGACTGGCAAAAAGCGATCGTCGCGTTCGAAAGGGTCAAGAAAATCGACCCGACCGACGAGTACGCCTTACGGAAAATCAACTCGCTGGCCGCCGACGCAACCATCCATAAGTCTGGCGGTTATGGCGAGGCGAGCCGCAGGAACCCCACTCCGGGCAACTCCGGACCCGAGGTCGAAGCCAAGCCCGACGCGGAGGAACTGCGCCGGCAGCAACTTTCGCCCGAAGATCGGCTTCGTTTGGCAATCAAGGAGGATCCGACCCGGGTCGGCCCCTACCTGGAACTTGCCGAGACCCAGAAGTATAAGGGCCAGCTTGACGAGGCTGAGCAGACTCTGGCTCAAGGGTTGAAAGCCATCCCCGGCGAGACCTTGTTGCAATCGATCCACGCCGAGGTCCAATTGCTCCGGCTGAGGCGGGCGGTGGAAGGTTGGACCAAACGGGTCGCCAAAGATCCGAATGATAGCGCCGCTAGGACCAAGCTCGACCAGTTGACAGTTATCCTTAACGACTATGAGGTCAAGGACTTACGTCGACGAATGGGCCAGAGACCCGACGACCTGGGGCTGCACCTGGAACTCGGCAAACTGTTCGCACGTCAGGGGAAACACGACGAGGCGATCGGCGAGTTTCAAAAGGCTCGAACGAGCCTCCCGCACAAGGTCGAAGCCCTTTTCAACGCGGGTCGATCGTTCGAAGCCAATGGTGCCCTCAAGCTGGCAGAACGAAATTACGAGGAGGCGCTCCGGGCAGTCGATGCCGAAGACATGGTGATGTTCAACGCGTTGCACTATCAAATGGGCCGGATCTCCGAGTCGCAAGGCAACATCCAGAAGGCAGAAGACCACTACAATGAGGTGGCTGCCAACGACTATGGGTATCTGGACGTGGCCCAGCGACTTCGTGGCTTGAATTCGCCGCCGAGTTCGTGATACAGTGCAGTTTTCCCCGGAATCTCTCCCGGTGGAACCAGGTTCAGTGGATTGGATCGAAAACGCAGGGAAATCTCATGCCGACGAGCGCCTCCGCAATTAAGCGACTGAAGCAGAGCAAAAAGCGCCGGCTGCGGAACCGGATTGCCAAGAAGATCATTCGAACCTTGACCAAGCGGTCGATGGTTGCACTGAACGAAAAGAACTTCGAAAAGGCCGAGGCCGACTTCCGGGGCGCGATCTGCAAGATCGACAAAGCGGGTGCCCGTCGTGTCCTCCACCCCAACACCGCCTCCCGTCGCAAGAGCAAGCTGACCCGCGAGTACACCGCAGCCGTCGGGCGAGCACGGGCCTCCGCCTAAATTCGCTTCTGATGTCCATCGCCCGGCGTGAGATGGGGATTGGCTTGCGACTTACCCAGTCGTCGGCAGCTCCCCAATTCACGTCGTTTTTCGTTCGAAGCGGTCCCCCCCTCGAACTGGCAACATCTGAGGAGATTGGTCCTCGCCGATTGTGCTGCTCTTGAGAGGGGCTCCAGGAACAATGGACAAGAACGAATTCTCTGGGGGAGCAGGGCTAGGATTGACCCGTCCGGTCGTTTAGTATGGTCGAGAGTGGGACTCCGTCCACACCTCTCCGCTGACTCAATCGACCGACTTCCCCGAGAATCAGGCTCCGGCATGCTTGCCAAGCGGATCATCCCGTGTCTTGATGTTGACGCTGGTCGCGTGGTCAAAGGGACCAATTTCCTCCGGTTGCGCGATGCGGGCGACCCCGTCGAGGTCGCCTCACGCTATGAACTGGAAGGGGCCGACGAACTCGTCTTCCTCGACATCACCGCGAGTGTCGAACAGCGAGGGATCATCCTCGACGTCGTGCGGCGGACGGCGGAAGTCTGCTTCATGCCGGTCACGGTCGGGGGTGGGATCACAACGCTCGAACACATCCGGGCTCTGCTTTCGGCAGGTGCCGACAAGGTCTCGATCAACACCGCCGCTGTGCTTGACCCTGGGTTCGTCCGAGCGGCAGCCCGCAGGTTCGGCTCGCAGTGCATCGTCGTAAATATTGACCCTAAAAGGGTTTATGACTATTCAGGCGGCGAGAAGTGGGAGGTTCACACCCACGGCGGTCGGAAACCGACCGGTCTCGAGGCTGTGGCCTGGGCGCGTGAGGTCGAGCGCCTGGGTGCAGGTGAGATTGTGCTGACCAGCATGGATGCTGACGGGACCAAAGCCGGTTATGATTTGCCCATGACTCGCGCGGTGGCCGACGCGGTTGAGATTCCGGTCGTGGCCTCGGGAGGAGCAGGAGGGCCGGAGCACTTGCGGGCCGCCCTGATGGAGGGCGGGGCAAGCGCCGCGCTCGCCGCCAGCATCTTTCACTTCCGTGAGTTCTCGATCGCTGAAACCAAGGCTTTTCTGGCGCGAAAAGGGGTCCCCGTCCGGCTCCCGACCCAAGAGGGTTGGGTGGCGGCATCGTAGGCTCCTCCCCAAAACAACACCAGAGTGGGCCAGCCCCACTCTCGCTCTATCCTCCTTTTTCTGCTCTGAATGCAGCGCGACCCCTCCAGCGGAGTGACTGCCCATGTCGACCGTGATCGAGCCCGTTATCGAAGTGATGCCGAACGAGCCCGAGGCCAATAAGCTCTTCCGGATGGTGATGAAGTTCAAGGGATCTGACCTTCACCTGAAGGTCGGCCTGGCACCGGCAATGCGGTTGGCGGGGGTGCTTCGCCAGATGCAGTTGCCCTCCCTGTCAATCGCCGACATGGAACGCCTGATGTTTCCGCTCCTGAGCGGGCGGCAACGGACGATTCTCGAAGAGACGGGTGGCGTCGACTTCGCACATATCGTATTCGAGCCCAACGGCGAAGAAACCCGGTTCCGTGTCAATCTGTTCCGCCAGCGAGGTCGGCTCAGCCTGGTGGCTCGGCGGGTCAGTACGTCGATCCCCAACTTTGAAGGCCTGGGCCTGCCGCCAATCTTGTCCGAGATCACCAAGGCCGACCAAGGGATCATTATCCTCGCCGGTGTCACAGGCTCAGGAAAATCGACGACGATTGCCTCGATGCTTCAATATGTGAATACAACAGAACGTTGCCATATTGTCACAATCGAAGACCCGATCGAGTTCACTTTCAAGGACGACAAGTCGATCATCAACCAGCGAGAGGTCGGCATCGACGTCATCGACTGGGACACCGCCTTGAAGCATGCGGTGCGGCAAGACCCCGATATCATTCTGGTCGGTGAAATGCGTGACCGCGACACGTTTAGCGCTGCCCTTCACGCGGCAGAAACCGGTCACCTTGTGTTCGGAACCATTCACGCGTCGAGTGCTCCTTCGACGATCAGTCGTATTCTCGACTTGTTCCCGCAGGACATGCACCCGGCGATGCGGCAGAACTTGGCGTTCAACCTCAAGTGCGTGATCGCCCAAAAACTGCTGCCAACGACCAAGGAATGGGCTGCGAATACCGGCCAGACCCGGGTTCCTACCTGCGAAATCATGCGAATGAACCCCACGGTTCGGAAGCTGATCTTGACCGAGGAAGACATCAAACTCGGCGACGCGATCCGGATCGGTAAGGAAGAGGGGATGATGGATTTCACCGAGAGCTTGCGGCTGCTCTGCGTTGCGGAGAAGATCGAACGTTCGACCGCATTTGAGGTCGCCCCCAGCCCTGAGTCGTTGAAGATGGCGCTCAAAGGTATTACGATCGCTCAGCCTGGTATCTTGTGAGTCTCGAACACGATGGTCCTGGACGACCGGCGACGGGCCAAACATACTTGGTCGTCGCGGCTTGGTCGTCCGGTCTTCTTTCCTCCCAGCGTTGGAGCACGGCTTCGATGATCCGTCCGCGCCTCGCCCTGGTGGCGACGTTCGCCCTGGCTTGCTTCGGTCTCACCGCCGGAGCCGACGCCGCCACGCTGCTTGACAGCCTCCTCGCACAAGCGGCTGTGATGCCACGAGGGCCTGGTCTTTACTTGAACTTGTTCAAGTTCTTACCCGTTCTAGGCACCTACCTGCTCTGGAGCTGGACCACCCACTGGGTGGACGACGACACCCGTGAGTTGAACAACATCCGCTTCGAGGTCTGGAACTCGGTCGTCTTCCTCTCGGGCATCCTCGGCTTGACGCTGGTCCTTTGCCTACCGATCTTCCCGCTCGGTATGGGATTGCTGTCACTCGCCTACCTCGTCCCCCTGCTGAGCTACGTCTATGTACGTAACCAGATGGTCCCGGACGACTCAAAGGTTCTGACCCCCTACCATATGGGCGAAGTCCTCAACGACCTCATGAACAAGGTGGGGATGAAGGGGATCTTCAACCGGAATAGCGGCTCGACCGACCGTTCCGGCCCGCCGATCACCTTCATCGGCAAGAGCCAGGGTTCCATCAAAGCCGACCCGAACCGTCTCGCTCAGGCCGAAGAGTCGCGTTCCTACATGTCGGCCAAAGAGCTGGTCTACGATGCCGTCCTCCGTCGTGCATCCGATATCCATCTTGAGCCAACCTCCGAACAAATGTCGATTCGTTACCGAATTGACGGCATCTTGCATGCAGCCGAGCCGTTCGATCGTCCCACCGGCGATGCTGTGCTCAACGTGTTCAAAGTGCTGGCCGCGATGGACATCTCCGAGAAACGTAAGCCGCAGGACGGCTCGTTTGGTGCCAAGCTCGAAGGCCGTGACCTCGACTTTCGTGTGGCCACGTCCGGCTCGAAGTCGGGCGAAAAGATGGTCATGCGTATTCTCGATAGCGGCACGTCCGTCGCCCGTCTCGACGAAGTCGGGATGAGGCCGAAGATGATCGCCGAGGTCCGGGCACTCGTCACCCAGCCGCACGGGATGTTCCTGCTCGCCGGTCCGACCGGGTCGGGCAAAACGACGACCCTCTACGCCGCTCTCCGCGAGATCGACCGCTTCCAGCGCAATATCATCACGGTCGAAGACCCGATCGAGTATCAGCTCGACAACATCACGCAGATGGAGATCAACACCAAGAGCGGCCAGACCTTCTCCGGCAGCTTGCGGTCGATCCTTCGTCAAGACCCCGACGTGATCATGATCGGCGAAATTCGAGACCAGGAAACGGCGACGATTTCCTGCCAAGCGGCAAACACCGGCCACATGGTCTTCTCGACCGTCCACGCCAACGACTCCGTGACAGCCTTGTTCCGGCTCCTTGACCTGGGGGTTGAGCCGTTCTTGCTCGCCTCGGCGATCACAGCGATCCTCAGCCAGCGGCTGATCCGCGTGCTTGACGAGACCTGCAAAGAGCCCTACAAGCCCAAGCCCGAGTTCCTCAAGAAGGCGAATCTCCCTGCGGACAAGGTCGATGTCTTCTATCGGGTGCCGACCGATCCCGCGTTGCTTCCCCCGGGAAGTACGGGCTACCTAGGTCGAACCGGTATCTTCGAGCTGTTGGTCGTGACGGAGGCGATGCGCGACATGATTCGCGACAATCCTTCGCTGAATGCGATCAAGGCCGAAGCCCGCAAGAACGGCATGGTCTACCTCCAGGAAGATGGCCTCCGACAGGTGATCCAGGGCAAGACCTCAATCGACGAACTGCTCCGCGTGGTGAAGTAGAGCCACCCGACGTTGTGACGCACAGAGATTCATCAACCTAACTGAGAGCTTAACTTCCTATGGGATCCACAGGAACCGATGTCGGGATCGTCGTCCTGATACTGGGAATTACTTATGCCTTGATGAGCGAAGGGCTCTGGGGCGCGGCATTGATGTTCTTCAACGTGATCTTCGCGGGCATGATCGCGTTCAACTTCTACGAGCCGCTGGCGCTCCAAGTGGCGTCAAATGTCTCATTCGCAGCGGTTTATGCCGACAGTGTCTGCATGATGCTCATCTTTGCGATCTCGTTGGGGCTCTTGCGGGTCGCGACCGACTCGCTAGCACCGACGATGGTCCGGTTCCCCAAGCCGCTCTACGAGCTAGGCCGGATCTTCTTCGCCGCTGGTACCGCGTGCATCACAGTGGGAATCTTGCTCCTGGCCCTTGAGGCCTCGCCAATCTCGAAGAAGGTCCTGGGTTACATCGACTATAAGGCCGAGCCGCCGTTCAAGATGGGGCTCGACCGCCGCTTCCTAGCCTTCTTCCACTACTCGACCGGCTACCCGTTTGCCCGCTACGGCTCGGGCTATTCGGACACGGAATTCCCCAACACGTACGTGTTCGACCGCGAAGCCAAATGGCTTCTCGAACACCAGCAGGCAAGGCCCTACGGTGAGGGGGATATCCTCGGTGGTGACGCAGCCGCGACACCGAAAGATGGAGACGCCGCCCCAGCCCCGGAGGGCTCTGCCGAATCCGCACCGGGAGGAAATGCAGGTCGCCCCGGCCCCGGCATCCCAGGCGGAACCGCAGGAGCTGCGATCGGCCTGGCTCCGACCAATCCCTGAGTTCAAGAGCGAACGTATATCCGAATGGGTGGGTGGAGCATTCCACTCACCTATTTTCATTTCGAAGATCCGCGTTGACGCATTCGTCGCCTCTGGTACAACCACGGTGAACTGCCAGGATTTTGATGTCGACCTCTTCAAGAATGAACACCAATGCGGAAGAGTCCCTGGTGGCCTTCTAATGTCGCACAGCGATTCGATTCCAAGCGTTTGGGGTTGAACTCGTAAGCCTCAATGAGACTTGGATTTGGGGGAGATGAGACGATTGTGCCGAAATGTTCTATCCGGTGATTCGTCCTATTTCGAATGGCGTCGTGGATGAGACGCGACTTGACGAAATTCGGCTGAGAAAGCTGTTGAGTTTTGATTCGTTGGCGATTCGAAGAGATTGCAATTCGCTGCCGTGCGACATTGGAAGGCCACCAGGGCGTTTTCGGGCGGGTACGAGATCTTTAACCACTGGCTACGCTGCTTTTGGATCGCCTGTCGGAGGAGGCGCGTGATCTTCAGCAGATCGCGATCCCATGATCTCGGTGAGGATCGGCTCGATCGCTTTTGCCCAAACGTCGTAGCCTTTCTCTTCCAGATGCAGCCCATCCAACGACATCCCTTCAAGCAGCTTGCCTTCGGTATCCGCTAATTTGTCGTTAATGTTCAGGAAACGAATCTTCTTTCCATCGGCCAACTTGGAAAGCTGCGTGTTGATCCGCTCGATTGTAGTTTTGAGAGATATGTTTTGGGTGCGAGGAAAAACACCTGTCAGCACAATGACCGCCTCGGGTGCTTGCTTCTGGAAAACACCAATGATTGCCTTGATGCCTGTGACAACTTCATCGATCTTGGCTTCGGCGGCAGGCCCGGTCGAGGGCAGATTGTTTGTCCCAGCTTGCAGCACGATCACCTTGGGCGAGACACCAGCAAATTCACCGTTTTGCAGCCTCCAGAGAATGTTCTGAGTCGTATCGCCGCCCCAACCAAAGTTGGCAGCATTCCGACCGAAAAAGTGCTCTTTCCAATGAGCAAGAAATTGGGGGTAGTCCGTTGCGCCCCATCGTCTCGTGATCGAATCGCCTTCGAAATAGACATCGATTCGACCTTGCCTCGCTTTGGCCAAAAGCTGCTCGTGGGCTGCGACTGAGTTCGAATCTGTTCGCTGAATCGCGTTATGCTGCAACGTTGAGGAGGATCCGTCAGTCGCCCGATTTCCAGCCGCTTTTGCGAACTGTTTGTCAGCCCACTTGATGAAGTGCTCGACGTTCGGTTCATCGGTGTGGCCGCCGTCGTGTTGTCGCCAGGCGAGTTCGCCATCCAGCAGCTCGACGTTGACCGCAGGCATCTTTTCGGTCTTGTAATCGTCACTCCGTCCAAGATCACGAGCACCGAGCAGACGGAACACAGGTTGAGCTGCGATCGCGGCCATGAAACTGCCCTGATGATCAAGCCAGTTCGCATCGCCGCGTTCAGGGATCCCGTGGCTAATGAATGTCAGGCGAGGAGCGCAAAGGGCCAGCGTCATATGCGAATCAACTGGCAGATCCTGAGCAGTCCGTCGACCGAAAGTAGACTCATCTGCGGCGTACTTGATGTAGTTCCCGGCCATCCAGTGATACTCCCCGGACGACGCTAGATTCTCCAGGCTCTCGCCAAAATTCCGCCGATGCAGCCTTGTTCCCCCCGCACCGCTTGAAGCAATCAGTCCCATTGCAAATCGTTGATCGAACGCCAGGGTGACGAGCGCGGCCTTGCCATATCGTGAGACACCTGCGATTCCGACTCGTTTCGCATCGACAGCCGATTCGGTTTCGAGGTAATCCAATGCTCGCGACGCGCCCCATGCCCAGGCGCGCAGCGCTCCCCAATCGTCGGGCATGCGAGGCTGACCACGATTCGTTAGGCCAATAATGCCGCGTGTCAGACCGGCACCAGTCGGCTTCGCATCGGCGTTGGCGTTTGTATCGAAGGGATTGCGCTGAAAGCCGCCTGAATCGTTTTGGACCGTTGTCGGATTCACGATGACACTACCCCATCCGGCTGCGATCAGCTTGTCTTCTTTCGACGGCGGCCGCAGCCCAGCTTGAGCGCCTCGTGCCCCTCGTCCACCAGCCGCGAATGGCGACGGCTCGAATGGTGTCCATCCGAAGCTCATCAGTATGGGCACTGGCCCGACTGCATCCTTTGCCAGAGTCAACGACATGGAGATGTTGACTTTGATCTCAGGACAAGCCGAATTATCGACGAGACCAATGATGTGCCTCTGAATCGCGGGCTTACCACCCGCTTCGATCTCGCGTGTCTCGCGGACCTCCCACTTAACGAGGGGGACGTTAGCAGGAACGCGACCGTAGACCTCGCTCTCGAGTAACTCGACAATTTCGGAGCGGCGCGTTTTCCGCCACTGCTCGGGCGACGTGATTGGTTCGCCGCTCGCTAACTTCAGGATGTCTGGCAAGTTCGGATATGGGTTCGCGTTGGCTTCCTCATAACTGGCGGGATTAGGTCCATTTGCGTTACCGCTGCGCCCCGGTCGCAGCTTCGTGATGCCGAGCTGCTGAAGCATGTTTTGATGGTCTTGCTGAGTTGTGAAAATCACCGGCTCTTGAGACACCTTCGCTGCCGTTGCTTCCACCGCCGCATCCTGGGCGACGAGAGCCTGTGACCACACGGGCAGCCCGCTGACTAGCAGGGCTAGCAATGACCTGAGCAAGAGTCGGGACATTGTTAAAACTCGTGAACAAGTGGGTTTGGATTCGAGCCCGCACGCTGTAACCCGCACGTTCTCACGATCCGCCAGGCCCTAGACGATCCTTATCCTATTCTCCAAATCCATCACAAACAAGGCGGTCGGGCGCTAAGAGTCATTCAACTCGATTAAGACGCCCAGGGTGCCGTGGGAAGGTGCTTATCTGCGCTGCCCTCGCGATCGTCCGCTCCACGAGCGCGTCCGGGCATCCCCGACCAGATCTCTCGATACGCTTGCTATCTTCAACCCCTGAACGCGTCCACGTGATCAAGCAAAAATAGAAAACAGGTGCATATTATGCAATTGTAACTAATTACATATAAGCGCGTTAATATTATTTTAATATCTATACTGTTCTTCAAGACTCAGGGAGATGATCCAAGTGGAGGGTGGCGAGCTCCGCCACGAGCAGGCCTGGAGGTGTGAGGGCCTCTAAGGTCGATACGACCTTGAGCCGATATCCACATGCCTCACAAATGGCAAGCTTGTAACGGTCGCCTTCGCCTTCTGCGTAGCGGGTCGAGAGCTTGCGATGGTCGGTCACGTCGCAGGCAGGGCATCGGAGCCGCTCAAACGGCCACTCGGCGGCGCAGGTGCCGCACCTGAGGTATCGTTTGGCTTCCAGACCTCGGGTCTCGGCAAGAATTGGCGGGCCTCCGCAGTGGGGGCAATCGCCTCGGTTCCAGGCGAATTCGCCACGAGCCTTGATGAGAACCGCTGACCAGGCGGCCAGTTGTGGCAAGAGCCCAAGGCGCAGGATCGACGACGCGGAATCCCCATCGAGTTGAATCCCAGCAAAAACGTCGATCACCTCATCGAGTTCGCCCAAGACAGCACGTTTTGCCCAATGGATCAGGCCGGGAGGGTGGTCAATCAGAGCCTTCGCAACCGCCGGGGCGGCCGGGTTCGTTGGCCTGAGCGCCTGGGCGATCGCCTTGATCCGAGTCGTCAGATCATTCAGATCTAGCGTGATTTTCACTTGGACAAATGCAGGCTCATGAATTGTGATCGATTCCACATCTTCGATGTGAACCGGCCCGAAGGGCTTACCTAACGAAGCGATCAGGACCGGACCCAAGGCTCGGGCGGCTGTCTCTAGCTCGGGGCGCTGCCGTCCGAGTCGGTCGAGATCGGCGAGCGCTCCGGAGAGGGCAGGGGAGGGTTCAGCTCGCTTGGACCAGAAGTTAGCCATCCGCCTGGGCTCTCCTGCGTTTGGGACGTTTCCCCGGCTCGATCGCGCCTGCCTCAATCGCCTCGGCAATCAGCCAGGGCCAATACCCAGGAGCTGCCTGGGCATCGAGCCACTCCTGGAGCAATGATGATGCAATGGCACGCGTGGGGCCAGTCGGCTCGCCAAGCTCCTCAATGATCGTCGCAAGTGCGCCTGCGAGATCCGACGTCCCAGGGTCGAGCGTAACGAGCCGGTCGAGGACGATCAGACGCAAGCTGCCCCCGGCGCGATCCGCCTGCTGATCCCGGGCACGCTGACGGGGAGGGTCGCCACCCAGGGCCAGTAGCAGGATTGCCCACTCCGCAGGCTGGATCGTCGTCATTGCTTATTCACCGGGATGGCCTTGGTGCCATCGATCTTGCTGGGAGGGTGAACTGATCCCTGTCGGTAGTTACCCCCATCTGCACCTGGACCTCCCCCGCGAGGGCGGCCATCCTCGGGACTCGTGCATCCAGATACGAAGATAATGATAAATGTCAAGTAGATACAATTTCGCAATACGTGCATGCAATGTAATTTTGCAAGACGTTTGCATTGAGTATAACGTATTGAGAATTCCACATGTCGATTATAATAAACGTCAATAATGCATTTATTTATAGAAGTATGTGCCCAAGTGAGCCGGGGATTTGTGAGGCAATCGAACTTGGGACCCCCATTCGTGGGAGTGTGAGAAGGGAGGTTGATGAGTTTCATGCTCATGAATCCCTCAGAGAATGCGCATAAACCAGCGAGCCAGGAATCGAGATGATCGCGTAGCGGAGTATTAATCCACCGGTGAGGACCAGAATTGCCGCCACTTCACCCATCCCTCGCCTCCGGTGACGCGACATCAAGGCCAGCGGAAGCAGAAGTCCACCGGGAACCACCACCCAGGGGATCAACCAACCCGGCAGGTCCGAAAAGAGAATTCGCCGGTTGTCTGAGCCTAACGACCATACATAGATACACAGAATTATCAGTTCGAGCGATATCGCCCAGCGGTCTGCCCGTTCCACGTGGCGAAGCACACTCCGGGAGACCTCGCGAAAGAACCACCTGTTGGCCAAGGCGATCGCGGAGAGGCCTGTCGATGCCGAGGAAGCCAGGAATAAGGAAGCGAGCCACGGTGTCTCAACCCAGCCCGGCTGGTTCGTGGCGGCCAACAAAACACCCGTATAAGAGCCCAGGAAGAAAGCTGAGCCCAGCCCTACGAGCGAAATCAGCTTGCCGAGCCGCCCTTCACGGGTCTTATAGATCCATGTCAGTCGGGGATGATAACACCAGTCGTCTTCAACAAGGACCGCCAGGAATGATAATCCGCTGAAGAATGCGAACAGCGAAAGGCCCCAAGAGCCGACTGACATCGGCGACCACCACTTGAATATTGGCATAAGTGTTTGTGACGACATCAGCATGTGCCAGAACCGCTCGGGACGATTCAAGTCGATGATCAAGATCACTCCACAGAGGCAAACCAGAGGGAATGCAAGATAGTCCGCAGCCCGAACTCCATCTTGATCGCGTCGTTTACCGAAGAGACGGGCCATCGCCGCAGTCGCATAGGCTCCGGCCGCGATCCCCCCCAGGAAGAAATAGGCGATGATCCACACACCCCAGTGGGGGTCGGCGACATGGAGGTTCATCTCTCAGCCCTCGAGCCGTCGCTTGCGACCAGAGCGACGCGAGTACCGCCACTCACTCCGTGGCTTGATCGTTCGTAGCTCCTTCGTCTTCACTTCGCTCTTGCGACGGGTGAAGGCCAAGAACATCCCCAAAGCCATCACCACAGAGGTCCCCATCGCCCGGATCGACGACGGCCAGACTAGCCGACTGGGCAATTTGGCCTCCACGGACTCGGGCAGACCATATGCAGCGGGCTTATCCACCAGAAGATAAAACGCGTTTAAGCCACCGAGGATCTTGTCGTCCGCTCCATACAAGTACGCATCGGCAGATCCCTGCCCGTGGAGCTGTTCCACCCGAAGTGCTGCGCGTTGTTTAAGGATCTCAATCGGGCCAAACTGGATCGAAGCCGTGGGACACGCTTGGGCACATGCTGGTGGCAAATTATTTTGAAGTCGGTCGTAGCAGAATGTGCATTTCTGAGCGATATGCTTCTCTGCGCTGACGTGGATCACTCCGAATGGGCATGCGGAGATACAATCACGGCAGCCATTGCATGCGGGTTCTTGGATGTAGACGCTATCGAACTCGGTCCGCACGATCGCGCCTGTCGGACAGACTTCGAGGCAGGGGGCGTTCACGCAGTGTTTGCAGACGTCGGACATCATCAGCCAACGGGCGCTCGTGCGGTCCTCGCTGAACTGCTCAATGAACTTGACGTGACGCCAATCGACATCCGAGAGAGCCTGGGTGTTGTCGTAGCTGTTGCCTGAGAGTTCGACTAACCCATCGTTCCGCGCAGGGAGCGCGTTCCACTGATGGCAAGCGACTTCGCACGCCTTGCAACCAATGCAGACTGTCGTATCCGTATAAAAGCCATAGGCTTGGGCCATGCGATCTTCCCCCCGGTGACAGACCTGGGCTCACCGTCAGATTTAACCATAAGTAGCGACACGGGTCGACATCCCCCACTTCAGGGGATACACTTCCAGCGTCCGACTTGTTGATTGTTTGTCAAACATTGCACCGGCGATGTTATCCGCTCCGAGGATTTCGATGCACAAGGCGCACCAATCCTGCGATGGATTCCACCACCAGCAAGCCAACCGACGCGACCTTCTGCGGGCGGGGAGCCTGGCGACCCTGGGGCTTGGATTGCCCGAACTCTTTGCAGGAAGGTCGCTTGCGGCGAATGGACTGAGCCCGTCAGGGTTTGGCCGGGCGAAGTCGTGCATTTTGATCTTCCAGTGGGGTGGACCGAGCCAACTGGACACCTGGGACCCCAAGCCCGACGCCCCCGCCGAAATTCGAGGGCCGTTCGCTTCGATTGCCACCCGTACGCCAGGCGTCCGGATCAGCGAGCATTTCCCTCTGCTCGCGAGTCGAACCGATAAGCTGGCGATCGTCCGTTCGATGTCGCACGACGACCCTGCCCACCTTTCGAGCGCACACCGGGTCCTCACCGGTCATCTTGCCCCGACCCCCTATTCGGACGCCGCCGGCCCCTCGCCGCGCGACTGGCCCCACCTCGGCTCGATCGTGGCCCGGCTCAGGCCGCAGTCTGGGGCATTGCCCCCAAGTGTGACCATGCCCTGGACCGTCGCCCACCCGGCTGCGCCCGGTGGAAGGGCTCCCGGTCAGAACGGCGGCTGGCTCGGCAAGGCGTACGAGCCGTTTCCCGTCACGGGAGACCCGAACGCCCACGGATTCCAGGTTCCCGGCTTAGGTTTGCCCGATGGGGTCGACACCCAGCGGATGCTCGGCCGTCGGCACTTACTCGGCGAGCTTCCTGCGGATTCTTGGTCCGGGTTCCAGACCAAGGCCATTGCCGCTCTCGAGTCTGCCGAGGCTCGGGGTGCGTTCGACCTCGATAAGGAAGACCCTCGCACACGAGATCGGTATGGCAGGCACATTCACGGACAGTGCCTCCTGCTGGCGCGTAGGTTGGTTGAAGTTGGAGTTCAACTCGTCACCGTCAACTGGCACGACGACCATCAGAACTTCTGGGACACGCACGGCGATAACTTCAACCAGCTCAAGAATCGGCTGATGCCCCCTGCAGATCAGGGATTCGCTGCGTTACTTGATGATCTCGACCAGCGAGGTCTTCTCGACGAAACCTTAATCGTATGGTGCGGCGAGTTCGGTCGAACCCCTCGAACTACGAACGGTGGAACGGGTCGCGAGCATTGGCCGCGTTGCTACTCAGCAGCACTTGCCGGCGGTGGGGTGACCGGCGGAACGATTTACGGAGGTTCCGACAAGATCGCAGCCTATCCAAGTCGCGACCCCGTCTCGCCCGACGACATGGGGGCGACGATCCTGCATGCGTTAGGGATCGACCCCGCTCAAGAAGTTCGCGACGCCCTCAACCGGCCGATGCGGATCAATTCGGGGCAACCACTGTTGCCGCTATTTGGGTGACGAAGTCTGGACTCAGTTCGCCTCTCGCTCCATGAGCTTGGGCACTGGGTAAAGGTGATCCCCTAGCGGCTTTCGACCCATATCATTGTCGAATTTGCCGCCGTTATCGACACCATCCTCGCCGATCGTGTAAACAATCAAGGTGCCGTCGACTTCCGTGAGCTTGACCGGCTTCCCGGAGTAGGGGTCCATCGGAGTCGGCGGGAAGCCGGCATCGAGCATGATGGCGTCGAGGTCGGTGGGTTTTTCTTGATGTGTCAGTTGCCAGCGGCGGATCGCCACCTTCGCTTCGGCAGCGGCGAGTAGCGACGTGCCGCGCGTGGCCACTTTGATCTGCTCCACGTAGCTCGGCATCATCAGTCGCAAGACCATGGGTGAGTCGTAGAGGCCGCCCTTGAGCTTTGCCTTGGTCAAGGCCTCATGTTCGCTGACGATCTTGGGGTAGGGTTCGCGGAGACTCGCCAGAAGGCGGCCGACGATCTCGTCATGGACCTTGCGACTCTCGGAGTGGTCGGGCTTGGCAGCTTCGAGCTTGGTCTTGATCTTCCGGATGTAGGCCGGATCGTTGATATTCGCATAACCCGTCTTCAACTTGGCGATCGCCATGACGGGATTACTCAGGGCGTCGGAAGACTCCTTGGCACTGATCAAGGAGAGGAGGAGCTTGAATTGCCCCTCGTCATCGAGCTTGGTATCGACGGACCGACCACTCTTATCCACTTTGGCCACGTTGCGGGCTGCAAACGCGTGGGGCAATTGAAAGTCGATTGTGATGCCCGGCTGAAACACGCACTCGGGGCGTTGCTGGGCCTGAATGATCATTGCGACTGCGGGAGCGTACTCGGCGAGCATCTCGTCAATCTCTTCCGAAGGCACACGGGCGGGATCTTTGTACCAGTTCGATGTATGCCGCTTCTTCCGTTCTTTAATCTCAGACGACCGCTCCGGAGTCGCCGAAGGAACTGCCACGGCCAGCTCTTCACCAAACTCATATAATGCTTCGAGATAAAGCGGAGCTGTGTTCCGCTGAGCAGGTGGGGCTTTGAAGAAAGCCTTCACGTCGAATGGTGTTTCAGTAAGCCATCCTGGAGCCGTTTCCACCGCGCCCGGTAACCGGGGGAGCTGGCATCCTGAGCCCTCGATCCGACTCCCTCCAAGAAACACAGAGCGATCAGACCAAATCGAAGTCGATACATCCTTGGAGGCCCCATAGTCGAGAGCGGCTGCGCCTACCCATTCTTGGGAAACGAGCACCATCCTAATCGTGAGTGAGTGAGTTGTATTACCACGACTTCGGCTTGAACCGCAGGAGGATTGCGAAGTCCGATCCTTCCCCCTTCGGGCAGAGGTCTCTACACGTCCTTTGTAAGTGCCCCACCAGTTGATACAGATTGGGGGTTTAGCACGACTTCTTGTGCCCGTTGCGGTCGGATCAAGCTTTCGATTGTCCTGTCGGGGGGATCCCGATTCTTGCCCCCAAAAGGGCAGGACAAATCGGCCCAGGCCATCGCCCTGGTGAGAAGGTCAACGGCTCTCCAAAGCCCAGACGGTCGCTGCGCCACCATTCACCAGGACGATGGCCTGGGCTGATTTGTGGCCGCACTTTCTGGACGACAAGACCCCTGAGGACAAAGGGTTACGTCAGACTTGCCACCTCTTTTTCCCAAAGATCCAAGACATGAAGGCCAGGCACATTGCTCTGGGATGGAGTGACCAATACCCAGTGGGTGAATGAAGGGATGAGGACTTTGCAACACTCCTGGATCGACCCATGTCTCTCGCTTACGCAGGGGCTTCTTCGTGGTATACTTGTTGGTTCCGGAACGCATTAAGTTTAGGTGAGAGGCGGGATCATGGTCGAGAATCAACTCTATTACGGCGACAACCTCGACGTCCTGCGGAAGAGTGTTGCAGCCGAGAGCGTAGATCTGATCTATCTCGATCCACCGTTCAATTCAAAGCGTGACTATAACTTACTATTTAAGACGCCAAAGGGCCACCAGAGCGAAGCTTCAATTACGGCCTTCGAAGATTCGTGGCATTGGGGTCAACAGGCTGAGAACGAGTTTCACGAGGTACTTCACCAGCCGAATACCAATCTTGCCGAGATCATGAGAGCGTTTCGCACGTTTCTCGGCGAAAACGATATGATGGCTTATCTCACGATGATGGCGAATCGCCTCCTTGAGATGCACCGCGTCCTCAAGCCCACCGGCTCGATCTACCTCCACTGCGACCCTACGGCATCGCACTACTTGAAGATCGTTCTCGACGGAGTATTTGGAAAAGAGAATTTCAGGAACGAGATCATCTGGAAGCGTACGAGCGGCCATAGCGACGCACGTGGCTATGGTTCCAGCCATGACTCAATATTCTTTTATGCAAAGACTGATCGTTTTTTGTGGAATGAAATTTACCAGCCATACGACCCAGCTTATGTAGAACAGTATTACCGATACACCGACGAAAGTGGGCGACGGTTCATGTCCGGCGATCTTGGCGCCGCAGGCCTCACTGGAGGCGGGTACACGTATCAATGGAAGGGCGTGACAAGGCTATGGCGGTGCCCCGTCGAGACGATGGAACGACTCGACCGAGAAGGACGTGTCTTCTACACGCGAAATGGCATTCCTCGACAAAAACGATACCTTGACGAAGCTAAGGGAATGCCGACTCAAGACTTATGGACGGATTTGGAATCGTTACGATCCTGGCATGAGGAACGGCTCGGCTACCCGACCCAGAAGCCCCTTGCCTTACTTGAACGAATGATATCGGCCAGCTCCAACGAAGGAGACGTTATCCTAGATCCGTTCTGCGGGTGTGGAACTGCTGTCCACGCCGCAGAGAAACTCAAACGCAAATGGATTGGTATCGACATCACTCATCTGGCAATCTCACTGATCGAAAAGCGGCTCAAGGATGCTTTTGGCGTCAGGTGCAAGTTTGAAGTGCATGGCACGCCGAAGGACCTGGACGCGGCTACAGATCTTGCCGCTCGCGATAAATATCAATTCCAGTGGTGGGCAGTTTCGCTCGTCGACGCGCAACCATTTCAAGGGAAGAAAAAGGGCGCGGACGGCGGGGTTGACGGCGTGAAGTACTTTTATGATATCAACAGCAAGGAGGCCCTGAAGATTGTGATCAGCGTGAAGGGTGGCAGTCTCAAGGCAGACGACATCCGCGCGCTCAATCACGTCCGTGAGCGGGAGAAGGCCGAGATCGCTCTGTTCATTTCACTCAACGAGCCCAGCTCCGGGATGCGTGCGGACGCAGCAGCCGCCGGATTTTACACGAGTGCCAACGGGAAGAAATATCCTCGCATCCAGCCCCTCTCGATCAACGGTCTCCTCTCCCGGTCTCAGCGAGCCGAACATCCCGATTATGCACCGAGCGTAAACTTTAAGAAGACGAAGCCCGAGAACCCCGATCGGCAAGGGCGGTTGTTATAGAGGCGGTAACCATGCTTTTTCTGTTTCTCGGAAATAGAAAGAGCTGGAGTTACCAAGAAGGTTAAACGTCCCAGCAACATCAATATCCAGATGTGTAGATTTCTTGCAATTGGGACGTTCTGATTACGATTGATCGTGCATAACCTGTTTGATTCCATCGACACCCACAACAGGTGCCTGGCATGCGAACTTCTCGCAGATGTAGGTTGTGGTCTGTCCCGCAATCGCCGTTCGCCCTTCCAGGAGTGGCATCAACTCGGTCGAGGTCCCGGAGGGTGCGACGACCTTATGGGGCAAGAACTTGGTGTAGATCGCTTCGAGCACCTCGGCCACTCCACGAGGTTCCGAGCCGGCGATCACAGCGTACTCCCGGACTGGGCCGAGCAGAAAGTCGAGGGCAATGACACTCTGGCCGGCGGCAGTTGGGGCCTTCTCCATGATCGCCTTGACGGCTTGCAAGGTCTCCTGGCCAATAGCGAAGAGATCCTCGCGACCGGTCAGTGCCCCTAGCCGCAAGAGCGCTGTCGCGGCCATCGCATTACCCGAGGGCGTTGCATTGTCGAACGTATCTTTCTGTCGAACCACCAACGCTTCGTGGCTCTTGCCCGTGTAAAAGAAGCCACCATCGGTGGCGAGAAACTCGGAAATCATCACGTCGGAGAGGCTCAACGCACCCTCCAACCAGCGGGGCTCGCCGGTCACTTCATAGAGCCGGGTCAGCCCATCGATCAGGTTGGCATAGTCATCGAGATATGCGTTGAATTTCGCTTGACCATCCTTGTAGGAGTGCAACAGCTTGCCGTCGGCAGTCCGCAAGGTGTCGAGCACGAACCCGGCAGCCTTACGCGCAGCATCAAGGTACCGATCGTCGCCGAGGATGCGTGCTCCTTCCGCCAGCGGGGCGATCATCAGGCCGTTCCACGAGGTCAAGACTTTCGTGTCCTTACCGGGAGGAATGCGACCCTCACGCACTTCGAGCAGTTTGGCCCGATCTTCAGCCAAGCTATGGCGAAGTTCAGACTCGTCGCAACCGAGCATCTTGGCGGCCTGGGAGAGCGGCTTGATCAGATTCAAAATGTTCGACTCTTCCCAGTTGCCATGCTTCGAGACATCATAGCAATAAGTGAACGCTTTTGCATGTTCTTCGCCAAGGATCGACTCGACCTCCGCGAGTGACCAGACATAGTATTTACCTTCAACCCCTTCGCTATCGGCGTCCTCGGTCGCGTAGAAGCCCCCCTCGGGCGCGGTCATGCGGAGAAGGATGTAATCCATCGTCTCACGAGCCACTCGTGCGAATTCCGGCTCACCAGTCAATTGATATGCTTCAAGATACGTCGTGGAAAGTAGGGCGTTGTCGTATAACATCTTCTCGAAGTGGGGGGCCAGCCAACGATCGTCGGTCGAATAGCGGGCGAACCCGCCGGCAAGATGGTCGTAGATCCCCCCTCGTGACATCTTGTCGAGCGTATGCTTGACCATATGAAGCGCGTGTTCGTCACCGGTACGAGCATGTTGACGAATCAGGACTCGCAGATCCATGGGATGGGGGAACTTGGGGGCCGAGCCGAACCCCCCGTGCAGCGGTTCGAAGGCCCGGGCCAAAGCTCTCGCGGCGGTATCGAGCAACCCGACCTCAAGCTCGCCCGCCGAGGTTGGCATCGAAGCCATCGCCTGGAGCTGCTCGACCATCTGCCCTGCCGAGGCAAGGATCTCGTCCCGGCGCTCGACCCAGGCTCGGTGGACACTCAGGAGGACGCGCGGGAAGCCCGGCATTCCTCGACGATCCTCAGGGGGATAATAGGTCCCGCCGAAGAATGGTTTCAGGTCCGGGGTCAAGAAAACCGACATAGGCCAGCCCCCTTGACCTGTCATCGCCTGAACTGCCGACATGTAGATTTGATCGATATCCGGACGTTCTTCACGGTCGACCTTGATGTTGATGAAATGGTCATTCATCACGGCGGCGATGGCCGGCACTTCGAAGCTCTCACGCTCCATCACGTGACACCAGTGACAGGCGGAGTAACCTACCGAGAGGAAGATGGGCTTGTTCTCAGCCTTCGACCGAGCGAGAGCCTCAGGGCCCCACGGGTACCAATCGACCGGATTGGCCGCATGCTGGAGCAGATACGGGCTGGTCTCGGCGGCCAGTCGGTTGGTCTTATGGTCAGCCGGGTGCGCGTGGTCAGTCATCGAGGTTGCGATCCAGCAGGAGGTCGGGCGTGGGAGCCCCTGAGTATCGCATGACCAGGCCGTTTCTGTCACGCCTGCTGCGGGGTGTGAATCTGCCCGAGGTGATGAGAGGGGATCGAGCCTTGGCCCAGAAATTCGAGGATCCGCGCGGCAGCTCGGTCCGAGGCTCCGGGGACCGCGACCTTGGTCCGTAACGCGTTCAGCTCCGCGACCTTATGCGCTTTGGCCACTGGATCGCCCAGCCATGTGGCCGCCCAACCTGCCAACTCCTTGGAGACATCACCCGGGGCCAGGTACTCAGGGAAAACCTCGCGATCGGCGAGCAAGTTTACCAGGCTGATGTACTTGCTCTTGATGAACTTCTTGGCGATCCAGAGGTCAACCTTGTTGATCCGGTAGAGGACGACGGTCGGCAGATTCTCGGCCAGAAGCTCCAGACCGACCGAACCTGAGACCGCCCACGCGGCATCCGCGCGACGGATCAACTCAGGAGTCTTGGCGATGAAGATCTCAAGGTTGTCGATGGCCCCGGACTTGTCGAGCATCTCCTGGACCATCTCGGCATGCCGGGGTCGCAGGCAGGCGACGACGTACCGGACGTCAGGGAACGTCTGGCTGAGCGTACGGGCAGCGTCCAGTATCGTCGGGACGTTTCGCAGAACTTCCTGGGTCCGTGAGCCGGGCAAAATCGCCACGACCGGGCCCGGTTTGGCTTGCTGATCGGCCAGGAACGGAGCGTCCAAGATCCGCTCGGCGAGTTCGTCGAAGTAAGGATGGCCAATGTAGGTTGCCGATTCATAGCCCCGAGCGTGGTACCACTCGGGCTCGAACGGAAGGCTACACAGGACAAGATTAACCCACTTCTGAACCTTCTTGATCCGCCAGCCAGCCCAGGCCCAGATCTGGGGAGGGACATAATAAATCACCGGCACTCCATGACGTTTGGCCCGTTTGGCCAGTGCCCAGTGGAAGCCTGGATAATCGATCAAGATTACGGCGTCGGGCTTGTCATCGCGGAAGATCCGTTCGGCCTCGTCGGCCAGCCGGAAGAATGTGGGCAAGTTCCACAAGACGCGCAAGATCCACATTACGGCGAGGTCAACGAGCGGATAGACGAGAGTGACCCCGGCCTTCTCAGAATGTTCGCCCCCAAAGCCAACGAAGGTCGCGTCGGGCCGAAGCTTCTTGATTGAGTGGACAAGGTTCGCCGCGTGCAGGTCGCCGCTAGGCTCACCGGCTGAGATGAAGAGGCGCATGATGTTGGCTCGCGCATCCTTGCCTGGGTTGATCCGGGACCGACCCCGTGCCCGAGACTACCCGATCACCCCGAAATCGAGAAGCCGACTCCACATCGCCACTCCCCCCCAACCAAACGGCGGCCCCCCACGCTGCGGCGAACTCGACCCAGATCCAGCCACAACCTCAGACTGGTTGGATGCTTGAGGTTGAGACGCCGAGCTCGATTCCATCAACCTCACACTCCCTCCTCCGGTTCCTCGCCTCCTTCATCGGGGATCTCTAACTCTTTGATCCGTCGGTAGAGCCTTGGTCGAGAGATCCCCAACAGGTCGGCGGCCTTGGACTTATTCTGACGTCCTTTTTTGAGGGCATGTTCAATCAAATGACGTTCTAGTTCGTTCAGGAGTTGGTCAAGCGGTTGGGCAGGGGGCTCGGGAGGGGGGAGGTAGGCGGCGGCTTGGTGGCCTCGAATGCCGAGCGGTAGGTCGTCGACCTCAATGAACACTGAGTCGCCAGTGGAATGGGCGTGATCGATCACTCGGGCGAACTCGCGGAGGTTGCCGGGCCAATCATAGGCCATAAAGACATCAAGTGCCTGAGGACGGAATCCTGCCCGGTGTCGACTCACCCGCAAATTGGCCTTTTCAAGCAGGTGCGCGGCCAGGAGCGGTAGCTCGTCAAGGCGCTGGCGAAGCGGTGTCAGACGCAAGATCAGGGGTGATAAGGCGTGAAAGAGGTCGTCCCGGAATGTGCCGGCTCGACGGGCTTCGTCGAGATCGCCTGCGGTGGTTGCAATCAGTCGCGGTCCGTCTCGATGCTCGAGAGCGGTCGCAAGCTTGGCTTGAAGGTCGCGTGGTAATCGCAAGACGTCGCCCAGGATTACCGTCGACTCAGGACGGAAATTCAACCCACGCGAGGTCCCCTGGTCGGAACCGAACAGCTCGCGGTCGAGGACTTCGATCGGAAGTGCCTCAACGTCGAACGGCAGAAAAGGGGCTCCTCGTCCAATCCCTTGGCGGTGGATTGCGCGGGCAACGGTGTGCTTACCGGTCCCCGACTCGCCCACAATCAGGATCGGCATGCGAGAGCCCGACGCCAGGTGGACCTGTTCGAGGAGGCGGTCGTGCGCTGGGCCGCGACCGATCAGGCTATCGAAACCGTGACGAGAGTAGGCCAGGTCTCGGGCATCCAGGAGGGCGATCCGAGTGCGCTGCCAATCACTTTCTGGGGCCTGGGCAGGCGCGTCCATCGGTCGAACCAGGCCGAGAATGCCGAGGCGTTCCCCCTTGGGATCATGCCAGGGCCAGAATTCGACCTTGCGCCAGATCCGTTCGCCACCGGTGGTGTGGAAGAGACTCGCCCCTCCGCACGGTTGGCCGAGCAGAGCCTCGGGAGGTGGCTGCAAGCTCGCTGCTAGACTGGTACGATCGGCACCCGGATTCGAGCAAGGCGTTCCCAGGACCGTTTCGCTGGAGCAGCCGGTGAAAGCTTCGAACGCGGAATTTACGAACGCAAGCTTGCAACCGGCATCAAGCACGAAGCCGGGCTCGCGTGCTTGACGGACCATTGCATCGATTTTGAAGTGGGCCGCGCGTGAGGACGCCATGGCTGCAATCGATTACCTTGGGGTGCGACCTAGGGACAACAGCAGATCGTGACGTGACATGAAGGGTGAGGCAAGAACATCGCCGCGCCCGCGCTCAAAGGCAAGTGAAATCAGGAAAGCCCCCTAATGATTGAGGTGAGTTCCGTGTGGACAGTGGCACTTGACGGCGGCACAACGAACACCAGGGCTCGACTCCTGAAGGGGGACCAGGTCGTCGCGACCGCTCGACGCTCCGTCGGGGTCCGCGACACGGTTCTCTCTGGTGGCGGGGTCAGTCCGCTCGCGCTGGCCGTTCGCGAAGTCATCGCGGAGGTCCTCGCACGCGGGGATTGCCCACAGCCCGACCGGATCATCGCGGCTGGGATGCTCGGTGCCCCCGACGTCGGCCTCACCGGGGTCCCCCATGTGATCGCTCCCGCCGGTATCGACGAGCTGGCCCGGGGTGCGATCTCAAAAGTGATGCCCGAGATCAGCCCGATCCCCATTCTATTCATCCCAGGTGTACGGACACCCCCGGGAGATGGGCCGGATGGGTGGGCTGAGGTCGATGTGATGCGTGGGGAGGAATGCGAAACCCTGGGTGTCTGGCTGACGTTGAAGCCCCAGGGGCGATTGGCATTCGTCTGGCCAGGCTCGCATACAAAGTACGTCGAAGTCGACGAGACCGGTCGGATTACATCGAGCGCAACGACCTTGGCGGGCGAGCTGACCATGGCAGTGGCTCGCCACACCCTGATCGCTGGAAGTCTACCCGAAGAATGGCCTGCGGAGCTCGACCCCCAGGCCGTCGCGATGGCACAGCGGCTGGTGCTTGAGAAGCACGTCACCCTGATGAGAATGGCTTTTCTGGTCCGCGTGGCCGCTCTGACGCAGGTGCTCAGTCCTGCACAACGGGTTGCATTTTGGATTGCGGCCGTCGCGGTCGAGGATGCAATGCACCTGGGTCTACACACGGTAACCGAGACGATCGACATCCGGGTCGGTGGTCGAGGGTCAATCAGGTCAATCTACTGCGACGTAATTCGACAGGTGTCGAATCACGAAGTCGAGGCGATCAATGATGAGCTCAACGAGCGAGCGAGCGCGCTCGGGGCGCTCGCAGTCGCTGAGCGTTGGGAGCAGCTCAACCGCTGAAGCGGCTCCACGACCAGACAACCTGTCCAATAATCGGGTTTGGGCTGATGTCATCCACTTCGATCGCGATCAGCGAGAACTCGCGGCTCACCAGATTCGGTCGGAGGATCATGTGCCGGCCACTGATTTCCAGCCAGCGAATCATGGGAACTCCGTCGATGCTGCCAGCTACGAGCTTGCCTTGCAGAAGCTTGGAGTCGGTCACCGCCCGATCGATCGCGACTACCGATCCTGAGGGGAGGATGGGTGACATCGACTCGTCATTCAGCCGAACTGCAATCGTCTCCTTCGGGTGGGGGAGCCAGTGGCGATAGGCCAAGACCTTGCCTTCAGACGAAGCGGGATCGAGGTGGGGCTTACCAAGATCGGCTAACGGATAAAGGCCTACACTCACAAAGTCGCCCTTGGGATCACCGGCTAAATCGTCGGGCGAGCTGATCGCAAGGTCGCCCGGATCGCGTTCCAGCTTCTCTAGCCCTCGGCGAATGAGCTGGACGGGAGTCAGATTCGCGAGAACCTCATCCTCCAGCCCCGTATTGAACTTAGGCCCCTCCCCGCTCAGCAGCCAAACGGGGTTTGCCCCTGTCTCATCAATGAAACCGAGCAACACCTCAGCCGGCACTGTGACTCCGGTCTCGTAGTTGTACCAGGTCCGTGCCGGGAGGTTCAACTTGCGGGCCAATTCAGGACCGCCATGTTCACCGAACAATTCCTGGCGGATTTCTCGCAGTCTTCGCGAGATCGACGCCTTGACATTCACACGAACCTTGGGTGTTTTCTTGCGAGCCACGGCGCTCTATCCCGCGAACGGGAACCCCTATTTAGAAAGGAATTCGAATCGCTCAACGGATCTCCAGGTCAAATTTCGTCAACCTGGGGACCACAGTTCACACACGATCCAGGCTCAATTCCACACATGATCTCTTTGATGAATCGGTTGCGAGCAACCGCAAGATCATCAATGAATGTGTCGAAATGAGATTCGGATCTGACATGTGTTGCCTGCATCAGAGGCGAGGACCCTCGCACCCGTGCAGTGGCTTTACTATTAATAAGCCCGTATTTAGGATTATCCGCAAGCAGCCAAAAAAAGTCAAAGATCGTTGTTCTAAGACACCATACGAAACGTTAAAAAACCATCGTCTCAGAAAATTCCGAGTTCGTCCCGAGCAGCGTCGGTCATCCGGTCCTGCGACCAGGGAGGGCTCATCACGAGCTTGACGTTGGCTTTGGAGACATCGTCGAGCTTTTCGAGCGCCATCACGGCATCGCGGATGATTTGCGGGCCGGCAGGGCACGCGGGAGAGGTCAATGTCATTTCGACATCGACTTCAGGAGCGGGCTCAGCCGGTCGAACCTGGACGGTGTAAATCAGACCCAGGTCCACAATGTTGACGTTCAACTCGGGATCTTTCACGGTTCGCAACGCGGCCAGGATTGTCTCTTCATTGGGCATCGGGGCGGCCTCCGGAGTCGGTGAACGGGCGTGAAAGTTAATCGTCGAGTGCAACCAGGACATCATCGCCTTGGATTTCGACCACATGGCAGGCGATCGGTTCGAATGCGGGGAAGCTGAGGGCTTTCCCGGTTCGGACGTCGAACTTGGCCCCATGTCGAGGACACATAATGGCACACCCCTGGAGCTCACCTTCCGCCAGTGGGCCACCATCGTGGGTACAGACGTCGTCGATCGCGTAAAATGAGCCTTCGACGTTGAATACGGCGATCGCTCGACCGTCGACAACGGCAAGGAGCTTGCCCCCCAGCGGCAATTCGGTACGGGTGGCAACCTTCTGGAACTTGGTCATTGCGTCCTCGACGAGTGCTCGGCGGCAGCGGTGGGCGGGGCGAGATCGTTGGCGATCATCGCGCGGGCGACTTCAGCCTTGATCCGACGGAGGATCCCATGCAGACCACGAACCCGGAGCATCCCAAGAATCTCGGGAAGACCGATCCGCTCGACCAGGTCGTCGCCCACGGCGAGTACCTGTTGCGCAGTCGCACCGGTCAGCCCCTCGACCAAAATGGCAACAAACCCCCGGACGGTGGGGGCCTCGATCGGGGCGTCGGCATGAAATTCAACAATTTGATCCGGGCTCACCCGGACGAATAGATAGACAGGAGATTGGCACTCCTCGACCCGATGAGCGGCGTCCTTGAACGCGGCGAGTTCCTCGGGCAGAGGGGGCAAACTCTTGGCGAAGTCAATGAGCAGTTCGATCCGCTCTTGGCGGTCGGCGCTCCCAAGCTCCTTGGTGATGGCTTCGAGCGCCGGTGGCATGGTCGACATCACGCTCCTTTGGCGATTGGCACGCGAACGAGGTTGCCCCACTCGCACCAGGAGCCGTCATAGTTCTTCACGTTGGTAAAGCCCATCAAATACTTCAGGACAAACCAGGTCAGGCTCGAGCGCTCGCCAATCCGGCAGTAGGCGACCACAGTGTCGTTCGGCTTCAAGCCGATCTCGTCCTGGTAGAGCGCCTTCAGCTCTTCAATCGACTTGAACGTGCCGTCGTCATTGACAGAACGGCCCCAGGGGACGTTCTTGGCACCTGGAATGTGGCCGCCACGGAGCGAACCCTCTTGAGGATATTCCTCCATGTGCAACTTCTCACCTGTGAACTCTTTGGGACTACGAACGTCGAGCAGCGGCAGACCGGCCTTCGAGTGGGCGAGCACTGCGTCGCGGAACACTCGAATCTCGCTCTCATCGGATCCGGCGACCTTGTAGTCGGTCGGCGCGTAACTAGGAACCTCAGTCGAGATCGGCAGCTTATGGTCGTACCAGAATTTCCGACCCCCATTGAGGATTCGGCAATCCTTATGACCGAACAGCTTGAACGCCCACAAAGCGTAGCACGCCCACCAATTCGACTTGTCACCGTAGAAAACAACCGTGGTGTCGGCGGAGATCCCCGCCCGTGAGCAGATTTGCGCGAACTTCTCCGCAGTAATGTAGTCGCGAGTCAACTGATCCTGCAGATCACCTTGCCAGTCGATCTTGACCGAGCCCGGAACGTGCCCCATATCGTAGAGTAAGACATCTTCATCGCTCTCGACGATGCGGACCTTGGGGTCATTCAAGTGGGCCTGGACCCATTCGGCGGAGACAAGAACTTCGGGGTGAACATACGATTCAGCCATGATCGGGCGGACTCCAGTCGTGGGGCGGTGAACAGCGTGAGGCATGTCGTGGGTTGGTTATGAACAGTGTATGGCCGACCCGGATATCGGTCTGGATCGAGACTGGATCAACGACGACCGAGCTTATCGGCAACGGCGAGTCGCAGGGTTTCCCGCACTGGTTCCAAGGTGATCCGGTCGTAGACGTTGGCGAAGAAGCCCTCAACGATCAGGCGGATCGCGGTGGCGCGATCGACGCCGCGAGCCTGAGCATAGAAGATCATCTCCTCATCGACTCGTCCCGCAGTGGCACCATGGGTACAGCGCACGTCGTTGGCCTCGATTTCCAGGCCGGGGATCGAGTCGGCACGCGCCTGATTGGAAAGGACGAGGTTGTCGTCTTTCTGGTAGGCATTGGTGCGTTGGGCGTCTTTTTCGACCTTGATCATCCCCTTCCAGACGATTCGGGAACGATCTTTCAAACCCCCTTTATACAGCAAATCGCTCGTCGTGTGAGGCGCGATGTGATCCTGACGGGTGAAATACGCGAGATGTTGCTTGCCAGTCGTGAACAGGACACCGTTGACCTGGGCGTTCGCCTTCTCTCCCATCAGCGCGACATCCTGGTTGACCTTGGCGAGTCGGGAGCCCAATCCGCCGACCGTCCATTGGATTTCTGCATTTTGACTGACGTAGGCTCGTTCGCGGCTGAAGTGCCAGGTCTGCTCGTCCCAGTTCTGGATATTGACAAATTGGAGCTTAGCTCCTGCCCCGACAAAAAGTTCGATCCCACCCGCATGAAATGCAGGCGAGTCGTCCCGGCCTCGGCTGGTCGACTCACGAACGAGAGTGGCTTCGGCTCCTTCGTCGAGGATCACCAACGTGTGATCGAGGTCGACGTGGCCCTGGCCAGCCAGACAAATCAGACTGTACAGCGGAGCTTCAACCTTGACACCCTTGGGGACGTAAAGGAGCGTTCCGCCGGTCCAGAATGCGGCGTGGAGTGCCGAGAGTGCATCAGCCTCAACCGTGGCGGGGTCGGTGAGTAAATGCTTCTTGATCAACTCTGGATGCAGCTTGATCGCCGAAGCGAGGTCGAGCAGAACTGCGCCACCGAGCTTCGATGCGTCTGCCTTCTGACTCAAACTTGCGTTGATATGAGCGATTCCGGTCGCGTAGTGTGCAGCCAGCGCATCGATCGTGGGAGCGGCGGCGACTCGGTCGGCAGGAGAGGGCTCGGACAAGATCGGCGGGCCGAACGTGTCGAGCTTGAGACCGCGAATATCGGTTCGCCGCCATTCCTCGTCGCGAGCGGTAGGCCAGGGGGTGGCCTGAAACTTGGCGAACGCCTGGCGGCGGCGTTCGATCAACCAGGCCGGCTCGTCACGCGTGGCGAGAAATGCCTCAAAGGCAGTTTCCGAGAAGCCGCCGACAGAGGCTGAATTGGGGGGGGCGTTGATTGTGGTTGCACTACTCATCGCGAAATCGTTCTCGAATATCGTGAAGGGCTTGAAGTCTCGATCACGGTGGCCGGGAGAGCCATTTCTCTCAGTCCTGCGATCCGTGGAAGACGGCGTGAATGGTAACGGTGTCGACGGCAATGCGCTTGCAAATTGAGTAATAAGGAAATCCGTGGGTGAGGACTCGACGAGAAACGAAATCAATCATCGCGAGCCTTTGGGGATCCTCACAAATGGTCTCAATCCCTTGATCAAGAACATTGTTGACGACCTGCTCACGAGGCCCGAGATCGACCGGCATGAACTTCGTGTAAAGAGGCGGAAATGCAGCCATCGCCAGCCCGAGCGCCAGCAAGCTCGACGGAAACCACGAAGGTCGATAATGCTTACATGCGAAAACCACCACCAAGGGTGGGAAGGCGAGAACCGCGAGCCCCCACCAAAACTTCACTCGGAATGCGACAACCACAAGAGCAAAGAAGGCGATGAGAGCCGTTGCAACGCCAACCAGAAAAATAAAAGGGAAAAACTGTTCCAGCATCTCTTGATCAAATCGCCTTAAGTTCTTCTCGGCTCACACCAATGGAGAAGGTCACACGTGCAGAAAAGACCGAGAAGGGAGAAAGGAGGGAGTTTTCAAATATAACGAATCCAACGGAATTGAGTCCTTCTATCAATGATACTCGGAGCCGGCTTGAGCTAACGCGGATCCTTTGACTTCGATATCTGTTACCAACAGCAGATCAACAATATTGAACGACTCATCGGGTTGATAGAGCAGGGCGGTTCGTCCCCCAGGTCCGAGTGCGATGAATTCACGGTGATGGACTGTCAGATCTCGACCTTCAGCCAAGTGAATGATGAAAGGTCGAAAAGGTTGTGAACTGTAGAGATCTCGAAATCGTTCGATAGTCATGACTCTCTCCCCTTCGCGTGATAGAGCCGATCAGGAAATGTCCGGTATTCGGCTTTGTCCAAAGCGGCTTGCGACCTCTAAATACTTCGGATCGAACTCTCCCACCCAGTGGCCAAGAATCGTGGTTCTTGAGCTTGAGACCCTTCTCGATATGTGATGTGAGTTTATCGCCACACTGTCTTCTATGAGACAGTGTGGCCTCAGATCCGTCTTCTCTCTGAAAAGACGTCCAATTTTATCTCAGCCCACCGACCCTTCCATCTGAAGCTGGATCAGCTTATTCATCTCAACGGCGTACTCCATGGGCAACTCCTTCACGAGTGGCTCGATGAACCCGCTGACGATCAGGGTGGAGGCTTCGGCGTCGGAGAGCCCTCGGCTCATCAGGTAGAAGAGCTGTTCCTCGCCGATCTTCGAGACGCTCGCTTCGTGTCCGATCTTGACGTCGTCCTCGTCGATTTCGATATAAGGATAGGTATCGGATCGACTCTTGTCGTCGAGGATCAGGGCATCGCAGACCACGCTCGACTTTGAGCCGTGGGCACCAGCGGCGACCTTGAGCAGGCCTCGATAGCTCGCCCGGCCACCGTTCTTGCTGATGCTCTTGCTGATCACCCGGCTGCTCGTGTGAGGAGCGCCATGGACGATCTTGGCACCTGCGTCTTGGTGCTGGCCCTTGCCTGCGAACGCGATCGACAGAACCTCGCCCCGGGCTCCTTCGCCCATCAGATAAACGGCGGGGTACTTCATGGTCAGGCGGCTTCCCAGGTTGCCGTCGACCCATTCCATCAGGGCATCTTCATAAGCTACAGCCCGCTTGGTCACGAGGTTGTAAATATTGTTGGCCCAATTCTGAATGGTCGTGTAGCGGCACCGACCCCCCTTCTTGACGACGATCTCGACCACGGCGGAGTGAAGACTCTCGGTCGAGTACATCGGGGCGGTGCAGCCCTCGACATAGTGAACTTGGGCCCCTTCCTCGACGATGATCAACGTTCGCTCAAATTGGCCCATGTTCTCGGCATTGATCCGGAAGTAGGCCTGGAGCGGGATGTCGATCTTGACGCCGGCGGGAATGTACACAAACGAACCCCCCGACCAGACGGCGGAATTGAGGGCGGCGAACTTATTGTCGTGGATCGGGATCACTTTGGCGAAATATTCGCGAAGCAGGTCGCTGTGCTCACGAAGAGCGGTGTCGGTATCGGTGAAGATGACCCCCTTCTTTTGGAGGTCCTCACGCAGCGAGTGGTAGACCACTTCCGACTCGTACTGAGCACCGACCCCGGCCAGGAACTTGCGTTCGGCTTCGGGGATTCCCAGCTTGTCGAAGGTGTTCTTGATCTCGGTTGGCACGTCGTCCCAGGTCTTACCCTGGCGATCGGCGGCCTTCATGTAGTAGTGGATATCGTTGAAGTTGAGTTCGTTCAGCTCGCCCCCCCACTGCGGGAGCGGTTTCTGCCAGAAGACCTCGAGGGCTTTGAGCCGAAGCTCACGCATCCAGTTCGGCTCGTTCTTCATCTCTGAGATCTGTTCGACGATCTCGCGATTCAACCCTTTGCCACTCTTGAACGAGTAGTTGGTCTCCGAGTCACGGAATCCATACTTGTACTCGTCCTTGATACCTTCGACCTGGAGGTTCAAGTCGGTTGCCATGGGAAAGACTCTTTCATCCGAGAGGAGGGCGGTCCATTCATAAAAGTGATCAAGGATCACTCTGTTTTGATTGCGAGCAAGTGTGTGTGAGGATGGAGCGGTAAGGTATCCATCCTCAGGCGGCCTGATTAGACGCTGAGTGCGTCTTCGGCCTTGGCGTCGTTGGGATACTTGGCCCGAACCCAGTCGTAACCTTCGCGTTCGAGCGTATCGACGAGTTCAGGGCCACCGTCTTCGACGATTTTACCTCCGTAGAGGATATGCACGAACTGGGGCTTGATATAAGTGAGGATGCGTTGGTAGTGAGTGATCACGAGGACACCGGTGCCAACCTTGGCGGCGACCTTATTCACTCCTTCGCTCACGACGCGGACGGCATCGATATCGAGCCCGCTATCGGTCTCATCGAGAATGGCGAATGCGGGACGAAGCATGGCGAGCTGCAAGACCTCGGCCCGCTTCTTCTCTCCACCGGAGAAGCCTTCATTGAGGTAACGACGGGCGAAATCTGGGTCCATGCCCAGCTCATCCATCTCGGCGCGAAGTTCCTTGCGGAAGTCTCGCATCGGGACCAGGTCTTCGCCTTCCTTACGACCGGGATTGCGGACGTTGGTGACGGCGTGCCGCAAAAAGTTAGCGACCGTCACTCCGGGGATGGAGGTCGGGTATTGGAACGCGAGGAAGAGACCAGCCTTGGCCCGTTCGTCCGCTTCGAGTTCGAGAATATCTTGACCGTCGAGGAGAACTTCGCCGGACGTAACTTCGTAGTTGGGGTGACCCGCGATTGCGTAGGAAAGCGTGCTCTTGCCCGACCCGTTCGGTCCCATGAGTGCATGGACCTCGCCCGACCTCATGGTCAGGTTGACCCCCTTGAGGATCTCCTTGCCGTCGATCGCAACATGCAAATCCTTGATCTCAAGCAGCTTCGTCATTGATCCTCGCCCTGTAGGGGTCATCTCCAACAGCTAATGATCCGTCCCAATACGTCTTAGATTGATGTTCCAGCGGCTGAGGTTGTCGCCTCGAAGTCGCAGGAATGATGGCCATCGAGCCGGCACTGGCTCAGCCGAAGGCTTTGTCCGAGCACCTTCTCGAACATCTTCTTTTCCATGGCACAGACAGCCCGATCGACTTCGGCAAGTTCGTGATATGGGCAGGTATGTTGCTTGAGGATGGGGAGTAGGCCCCCTTCGCCCCCCGAGGTCACCTCGGTCTCGATCCCCCGGTCGTGCAGGATTGTGCCGAGTTCGGCCATGCGTCCCTGCCAGGCTTCGGATGTCAATTGGCCTCGGTAGAGTTCGGCCATTCGTTCGGTAATCCGCCCGAACAGCATCCGCCGCAGCTTCCGATCCTCGACGGACCGCATCAACTCGTCCCAGAGCACGACGGCAAGATCCGCGTAATTCTGGCCAAGCTGCTTGCGAGCAAGCGTGCTGGCCTCGTACAGGTGCCGGGGCCGACCACGCCCCATGCTCTCGGTCCGCCGATCGACCAGCCCTGACTCGACTAGCCGACCAAGGCGATTGCGCACAGCGGTGGCTGTCACATTCAGACGCTCAGCCAGTTCGACGATTGTTAACGGGCCGTGGCGACGAATCAGGTCCAGGAGCGGGCGATCCGACGATTCCGTCATGGGTTCACACTCCTCATGTTAATTGATTATAGAAACCCCGCTCCCCAGCGTCTATCATCAAGCTTGATTTTTCTCCAAAATGGGTGTGTTAAATCCCAACGGCTAATACCGAAGGGGTGTCGGCGAACTCTCCTCCAACCCAGGGCCGATCATGGCCTGGGACCTTACCCAGCGGAGTACCTTCTTTCCATGGACGCGATTGCGATCCGGGGCGTAACCAAAGCCTTCGGCACCACCGTAGCGGTCAACAACCTCAGTTTGGTCGTTCCACGTGGCTCGCTCTACGGCTTTATTGGCCCCAACGGCTCGGGCAAAACGACAACGCTGCGAATGATCATGAACATTCTCTTGCCCGATAGCGGCGAGGTGGAAGTTCTCGGCCGCAAAGGGACGACAGCCGCCCACGATGATGTTAGCTACCTCCCCGAGGAACGGGGGCTCTACAAGAAGATGACCGTTCGACGGCTGGTCCGCTACTACGCGATGCTCAAGGGAATGCGCCAGCCCGATCTCGATAGTGCGATTGACCACTGGCTGGACCGGATGGGTTTGAAGGATTGCATTGATAAGAGGATCGAAGCCCTTTCAAAAGGCATGGCCCAGAAGATCCAATTCGTATCTGCGGTCGTCTCCAAGCCCGAATTGTTGATTCTCGACGAACCCTTCTCCGGCCTTGATCCTGTCAATGCCGAAGTCCTCAAGGACGCGATCCTCGACCTCCGCAAGGCGGGAACGACAATCGTGTTCTCAACTCATGATATGAGTGTCGCGGAGAAGCTCTGCGACCGCATTTTCATGATCTTCAAGGGAAATAAGGTCCTTGATGGTAGCCTTGACGAAATTCAGACCGACTTCGGCGCTGATACGATCCGAGTCCGCACCGAGGATGGCGCGGAAGCTCTCAAGAACTTGCCCGGAATCGAGTCGATCAACGACCTCGGGAATATGCAAGAATTGCGGCTCACCGAGATGACCAACCCGCAAGATTTGCTCCACGCATTGGTCGAGCGGACCAGTGTTTACCACTTTGAGATCACCCGGCCAAGTCTCCACGACATCTTCGTGCGGATCGCCACCCCTGAGATGCAAGGAGTTGCCATCCATGAATAAAATCTGGGTTGTGGCCACCACTGAGTTCGGATCCGCAGTTCGGACCAAAGCATTTCTGATCGGCATCCTGATGTTCCCGATCATCATGGGAGTCTCAATCGGCGTTCAGGTCTTCGCGGCAAGCCAAGTCAATACGAAGCCCAAGTCGTTTGCGATTATCGATGAGACCGGCGAGCTATCGACCGGGATTATCGCTGCGGGCGAGGCCCGCAACAAAATGGTGACTGGTGATCCCAAGACCAAGCTCGCCCTCTACCAGCCCGAGTCGATCACGCTTGCAGGAAAGTCGCTGGAGGAGATCAGACTCGAACTTTCCGACCGAGTTCGCAAAGAGGATTTGTTCGCCTTCATCGAATTGCCCAAGGGGGTTCTCGATGGTTCGCAGTCGATGCAATACCACTCGAACAACCCCAGTGCAAACGACTTGCCCGACTGGCTCAATGGCACGGTTGGCGAGCTAGTGCGGGCTCGTCGCCTCAAAGAGTCGGGCATTGATCCCGTCGTGGTCGCGAAGCTGAACGTGCCGGTTCGGTCTGAGAACCTTGGCCTGCAAAGTAAGTCAGAAGATGGCACCGTAAAGCAGGCTGAGAAGGTCGATCCGATCCGCACATTCGTCGTACCGGGTGCGCTTTGCTTCTTGATCTTCATGGTGTTGATGTCGAGCGCCCCGCAACTGATGAACAGCGTTCTCGAGGAGAAGATGAGCCGGATCAGTGAAGTTCTGCTCGGCTCGATCACACCGTTCCAGCTCATGCTCGGCAAGCTTCTGGGGAGCGCTGCAGTCTCGTTGGTGATGGCTTCACTCTATGTGGGTGGGGCTTATGGCACAGCGACCTATTATGGTTATGCGGACGTGCTAACACCTGGCATGTTTGCCGCCTTCCTGCTGTTCTTGATCCTGGGCGTGCTCATGTTCGGATCGCTCTATGTGGCCGTGGGTTCGGCATGCAGTGAGCTCAAAGATGCCCAGAGCTTGATGTCGCCTGTCTTGTTGCTGTCCATGTTCCCGATGTTCGTCTGGTCGGCGGTCCTGCGGGATCCGGGGGGCACGTTCTCGCGGACGATCTCGCTGTTCCCGCCGGCAACCCCGTATCTCATGCTAATGCGAATGGCCCTTAAGCCTGCCCCCGCACCATGGGAAATCGGCCTTTCAATCGTACTGACAACCCTCACGGCACTCGGGTGTGTCTGGGCTGCCGGCAAGATCTTCCGCACGGGCCTCTTGATGCAAGGTAAGGCCCCAAGCTTCGCCGAACTCGCCCGCTGGGTGGTGGCGAAGTAGGTCCAGACCGATCGTGAAACGGTCTCAAACCCCTCGTGCTGTCCGTGACTTAGCGGATCGCCGAGGGGTTCGGCTTTGACGCGACTTGTGTCACGTAACGACGCCGGACGACGCCGTTGGGGTACGAGACTGAGTCGATCAATTGAAGGGGTTGGGGGGATCGGGCTTCAGCGAAGAGTGGTAGACCCTGACCCAACATGCTCGGCATGGTCGACATCTGGTAAGAGGTCAGCCAGTGGACCTCGCCATCGCGTGTTGCGATGTATCCATCGACGCTGGCGGCGACATCATAGATCAGGTCTGGCATCGATCGACCTTAAACGGACCGAGCACTGATCAGACGTCGATCATCGTCCGATGCTTCGAAAGGCTCAAAGGCCTTTGCCACCGAGATGCAAATTCTTCTTCTTCTTGTTTCGTCCCTTGCGCTTGGGGCGACGGCCCTTGGCGATGGGAGAGCTATCGGCCTTGCTGCGCCAGACGGACGACTTACGGTGTTTGGTCTTAGTCTTCATGGTCGAGGCTCGTCTCAGAACGGGATCACGTCCGAGGCCAGCGGCCCCGCGAAGATGACTACCATAGCGACCGAACCCGAAAACATCAACCGCAACCTCAGGCCAAGTTCGCGGCCATCGGAAAGAGAACAAGGGTCAACCGAGCAGAGTAATAGGAAGACCGCCGATCACACTCGGTTCTCGAAAATCAAGGCGATCTCCAAAGGATAGCGACCCTGGTATCACTCCTAGTCAGACATCTTTCACGCAAGCTACTCAGATTGCTTAATCGCACTAATCGGCATCGTCGCTTTAATTCTCCAAACCGACACGTTATTCTGCGATACGATCTAGACCCTTCGGGTGAATGACACCTTGTTGAGGAACTTCTTGCGATGCGTGGTCACTGTCGATTCGGTTGGGCGGGCATGGGGCTTTTCATGTTCCTGGTGGCGACCCCTGCGGTTGAGGCTGGGCATGGATGAAATCACGTGTCGCCGATGGCACTCTGTCGGGAATGCACGGTTGCAACCTGTGAGCCATCCTATGTGCTTCAAACTCAGACGACCTACCAGACCGTGACCGACTGGATCTGCGAGATGGTCCCGACAACCGTGATGCAGACCCAGTACAAAACCGAGTACAAGTCGGAACAATATACGGTGAATCGCCCGGTGACCGAGATCGTACAGGTCCCGCGAACCGTGACCGTGATGACTCCCGTAACCACGACAACCCAACAACAACGCGTGACCACGGTCATGAAGCCGGTCACCAAGACCACTTACCAGCAGCGAACCTCAACCGTGATGAAGCCCGTAACCACCACCAAGATGGTCTGAACCCAGAAGACCGAGATGGCCTCCGAGTGTCGGACCAAGTTTGTGACCGAGACGGCGACGCGCCAGGTCCCAGTCTGCACACCGGTCCAGGTTCCGGTGACCATCATGAAGTGCGAGCAGAAGCAAGTCACTGACACGATCACTCGCCAGGTTCCGGTTTGTGTGCCGGTCCAGGAAGCGGTCACCGTCATGACCTCGCAGAAGCGTCCGGTCACTCGTCAGGTTTCGTTCACCCAGACCGTGATGGTGCCGACGGTTTCCGCCCCCGCGACGACCACCTCTCCTTCCGCCCAGAGCCCCTCTCCGCAGAAGTAAGCGATCAAAACCGGGTGACCCAGGTCGGGTCACCGAACCGCTCTGCCGTCAGACGCTCCACCAGGTCGAATGGGATTGGGGTGTCGATGGCGGAGGAATCGGTTGGTAACCATTCGAGGCGGATCGCAGCTTTAAGCGCATCGCGATCGAGATCCAATCGTGTCACGAAATCGTCGTGGAGTCGCAACTCGCGATACTCGGGGCGTCGGGCCGGCTCGGCCAGGTAGCGGGGGATCAAACCTAGGTCGAACGTGTTGAGAATCGACACATGGACCAAAAAGTGGTGCCGCAACCTCCTCTGGGCACTGCCGGCCACTTTTCGACCTCCGATCGTGAGGTCACCGGAGCCCCTTACCACGACCGGCGAGCCGAGTGAGCGAATCGCCTCGGCCAACCGCCCCAGAACATAGGCCTGGGCTGTGACCACAGCATCCAGCCCCGGCGCGGCATCGCCAGCCAGAATCACCGTCACATTTAAGGCTCCAGGTCCGATGACGACGGTCCCGCCGCCACTGGAACGACGGGCTAATACCATCCCGTCGGCATCGACGGTGGCTCGGTGAACATCCTCGCCCACCTTCCCTGATGCGCCCAGCACGACTCCGTAGTGGTCAGGTTCCCAGAACCTCAAGGCAGTCGGGCCTCGACCCTCTTCGACCTCGATCAGCAGGGCTTCATCGAGAGCCAGGTCCTCTGCGATCGTCGGCATCGTGTGATCAAGCAAGCTCGCAGTGGTGGGGTTCACAGAATTGCGTCTCGGTTCAGGCGTCGTGGAATCGCGGTTCACAAATGGTGGTTCGACGAGCAAGGCGAGATAGGGTTTGACTAAGCGGGATAAGTGGTTACATTGGCGATCATACCCTTCGATTCCTCCAACCTGAGGAGCCAACGGTCATGAGCACTCATCTCCCCGAATTTGCAGAGACCTCGACCCCGACTAAACTGGAACTCCCTGGGTGGGGGACTCTCGCGAAATCGCTCACTGTTCTGGTCATTCTCTCCGTTGGCTGTTGGATCTTAATCGGTGAGCGTACCTGGCAGGATATCAGCGGGTTACAGGCCGCCGAGCGAGAGGCGGAAGACTCGGCTCCGATTGGCTACATCGGGCTTTATTTCCGCAAGCATTACGCGGCCAGGCCGTCGAAGTTTATCTTCGAGGAATCGGGCAAGAAACTCCTCTTCGCTTCGCTCGCGGAGGAACCTGACGAGCCTCCGTCATTCTACGACGTGAGCGAAGCCGGCTTCGACACATCAAAGCTCTCCGGAGGGGCTGGGCGTGACTCGGTCGCCGGGGTCGATTATCCGATTCTGGAGACTCGGCGAGGTAGGGTTGGCCGCAACTTCGGGCCAAGGCACGACATGTACACAACTGTTCTGAGCGAGGGTCCACGCGCCTACCCCTGTCGAATCCTCGAAAAGGTCCATGTCGTTAATGACAGAAACGGGATCGATCCCTTTGTTCTGGTGTTTCAGCACGCCAGCGGACTGACACTCTGCTATGACAGTCGGGTCGATGGCGAAGCTGTCACCTTTGGTACCACGGGTTACGGTATCGAAGGGGCCGTCATGCTCTACGACCGGGCGACGCAGTCGCTCTGGCTCCCCAAAGCAACGGGGCTCACCTGCGTGAATGGACAACATCTGGGGAAAGTATTGCCCCGATCCCATAGCTTGGAGAAGACCACCTGGGGGAACTGGACGAGCCGCTTCCCTGAGAGTGAGGTCCTGGTCGGGAACGATCGATCGCTGCCCATCCCTGCCAAGTGAGCGGGGGCCGAGTCAGGGCAAACTGAGACGGGAACGGCTGTGGGCACTCCCTCCGAGCGGCTCGGACCGGTAGAATTCGGCTCGACCTTGACCGAATTGACTCAATTGGAGCCGCCCTCGTGTCAACCAGCATTCCCGAACTCTTCCTCACCGATTATTTGGTCGCCCGCAAGAAGGTCTTCAAGCTGTTCGGGGCTGCCTTTCATGTCTACTCGACCGATGAGCGATTGCTCGGTTATTCCAAGCAAAAAGCCTTCAAACTCAAGGAAGATATCCGGGTCTTTTCCGATGAGTCGATGGCGGTCGAACTCCTGAACATCCAGGCGCGTTCGGTGATCGATTTCAGCGCCTCCTACGACGTCTACGATTCGCAGTCGAACGAACATATTGGCACCCTGCGTCGCAAAGGGTGGTCCTCCCTGTTCCGCGACCAGTGGGAGATCCTCGACCCTTCCGGTATCGTCCGAGGCAAGGTCATGGAGGATAGTAGCTGGAAAGCCTTCTTCCGCCGGCTGAGCGAGCTGACTTCGTTCCTGCTCCCTCAGGTCTTTCATATCGAAGTCGATGGCATCGTGGTGGGGATCATGAAGCAGAACATGGCCCTGTTCGCCCAGAAGTACCAGATCGACCTGAGCCACGATACCCAAGGCCTCTTACCCCGACCCCTGGCGGTCGCGACCGTCATCCTACTCCTGGCAATTGAAGGCCGCCAAGGTTAGCGAGCCACTTTTTTAAGGGTGGCGGCCAAAGCCCATGCGATCACGTGCATTCCAAGGTCTGGTTTCGCGTCTCGCATGGGCCAAGACCCTCCAGGGGGAGGCAAGGCCAAATCCATCGGCGGCCCGATCCAAGAGGCCCACTCCATTCGTTGGATACTTCGAATGAGCACAACGACACACTCTAATACCGAAAATGAAGTGAGCATCCTCGCACGCGTTTTCAGGTACCAACGCGGCAAGCTCCCGACTCACAGGGTAGCAGCCGCTCAAAATCGTTGATCATTCATACTCCGCGTGTTCTTAGCCGCGCGTCGCGCTTTCTCCGCTTGCAGGGAATCTCCCACGCTCTCGAACCCGTGTGCCGAGCATCCGAACGCCTCCACGGATTCGTCGTGCCCCCCTTGTTCCCTCAACGCCAACCCCAAATTGAATTGCGTCATCGCCCAAGCCGACGGGAAGTCCGACTCGGTCCAAACACGCAATGCTGACTCGTAACACGAGATCGAACGGCGAAGGTTCTCGGCACGGTCACCCGTCGGAAGATCGCTGTAAGCGATGCCCAGGTTGTTCTGCGTCGTCGCCCAATCCGACGGGAAGTCCGACTCGGTCCGAACACGCAATGCTGACTCGTAACACGAGATCGCACGGCGAAGGTTCTCGGCACGGTCACCCGTCGGAAGATCGCTGTAAGCGACGCCCAGGTTGTTCTGCGTCCCCGCCCAAGCCGACGGGAAGGCCGACTCGGTTCCAACACGCAATGCTGACTCGTAACACGCGATCGAACGGCGAAGGTTCAATGTTCGATTTCCAAGTGTGGCCCAGTTAAGTTCGGTGCCGAGAGAGATCAATACTGCAACTTCATCGGTTGTTTGGGGCGTTGTTTGTTCGATCGCGGTCTGGGTCCACCAATCGAGGAGGGTGAAGTGTT
>JANXSX010000010.1 GCA_025356475.1 Isosphaeraceae bacterium
CCTCGAGAACAAAGAGACTCAGGCCAAGGCGAGAGCGGGCGAATTCTTCGATACAGACCCGTTCCTAAGCAAGACCGAACGCGAGATCGCAAGCTGCGAGCGACGCATTCGCGTCCTAGAAAAGGAACGGCTGCTGGCCACCAAAGAAGATCCTGAAGTTGAAGTTGCACTGGCAGATTCGCCATCCTCGACCGTTTCCGCTGACGCGGAAGAGGCTCCGGTCGCCTCGCCGCTCTTGTAGGTTTTACCCGCAGGCTCTTTGACAATTCGGTGGATAGTTGACGGCGTGAGGCCGTTTTGGGGCGATCCTGCGCCTCGGGCCCAGCAGATCGACAGGGCGTCTCCAACATCGCCGCTGGCACACCTCCGGTGTGCATTTTTCTCGCGTTGCTCGTCCGGTGGTATCGCTCGTACCTCGCTGGACCACCGGCTAATCGCTGGCATTCCTACGGGATGTAAACCTCGCTCGTCCACCGCCTAAGGGCTGGCATCCCTGCTCGCCAGTCGAGGAGGGTTTCGCCAACGACGTTGGACAGCACCGCTCAATGTGGGGTGGCGCATTCTAGGTCCGCGTTTCTAATGGGCTCCAAGCTCATCCAGGTATTCTTTGACACGATTCTTGAGCTTTATGTAATCGAACCAGGCCATAAGCTCGATTGGCACGAGCGAAATACCAACGAGAACGAGACCGATATCAGGTCGTCCGAAGCCGAGGAATAGGCTCATGAAGAAAACCTCGAAGAAGGTCACTACTCCGATGATCACCCAAGTCATCTTGTGGATGATCTCGAGTTGGCCTTCGACGGGCTCTACCCCGAGTCGAATTCTGCCCAACCGAGTGCCCCAATATAGGGCTCGCTCGGGAGTCAAACGAGTGAATCCCTGGCTTCCAAGAGTCTTCGGATTCTGATCCTGGTCGATGCGGTCCATGACGGCGAGGCCTTTGCAAGTCGTTCGGAGCATCCCTCCTCACACCGATCTCTTCGGCGAGGTGGGAACAAACAGCCATTGCAGTTATTGTATTTGGTATCATCGAGTTCGCACAGCTTGAGACTTTCCTTGGAAGACCCGATCCGCGTCGAACGACACCGGCTGAACACCCTCGCATCCATCCGGCACTAGATTTGCAAGTTCCGGGTTGACCGCGAACTCGACGACATCCTGCAATTTTCGATCGGGAGATGCTGTCCATGTCGCGCGGTGATCCTGTAATTCCTCTCATCGACTCGCTGCTTGGTCAGGTGGTTGTTCTCGACCTAACCTCCCGTTACGTGTGTCTGGGTACGCTCGAGAGGGTTGACGAGGCGTTTTTCGTGCTGACGGATGCCGATCTTCACGACTTGCGAGACGGTCAGGCCACGCGTGAGATCTATATTTACGACTCGGTTCGGTTGGGCATCCGTCGTAACCGAGCTAGGGTGTTGGTCCGTCGAGACGAGGTGGTGGCGATCGCCCGTTTCCTGGATATTGCCGAAGATTGAGAACCTGAATAGATGCGACGATGGAGCGATCGAGCGGCTTCAGACGAACAATAATCCATCACTTTGAGCGAATCGCTTCCGGGTCTGACCTACTAGATTGAGGTTTCCAACTCCATGAGACTCACAAGCTTTCGACTCGCCCTGCCTCTCGCGTTCGCATGTGCGTCGCTTCTCGGTGTGCCCGTCGTGGCATCGGAAATTCGCGATGCAGGAAAAATGTTCTCACCCGCCGCTGTTCGCCAGGCGGAGGCGGAACTCAACAAGTTCGAGCAGCGGACGAAGCTTGCCGTCCTTATTGAGACGATCGAGGAGATGCCCAACGCTCCTACGGACGAGAAGGCCATGCGGGCAGCCTTCAATACTCTCGCAGAAAGTCGCTTCGGGGAGAGCGGGGTCCAGGGGCTCTACATTCTCCTCTCCAAGAAAGAGCACCTGATCTCGAACACCCTAGTACGGAGTCGGCTCTCCAGTCGAATTCCGGAGGCAAGTCGACGCGAGATTCGAGTTGCTTTCACGGAAGAGTTTCGTAAGAACAATAAGGATCGTTTTGACGTAGGGCTTCGTAACGCCGTCAAAACGATCGAGTCGTCAGTTGGGGACCAGCCGGTACCAACTCCGGGTGCGACTACCCGACGACCTAACGTCGCAAATGCTCCCCCTGTCAATGTTCCACGAGCTAATGGAGGAGGATTTGGAATGTCTACCATTCTGTTGATCGGTCTTGGGATTTTCGCAGTGTTCTTGGTCCTTCGCCTGATCGGTGGGATCTTTGGCGCTGCTAGGGGTGGTGGCGGAATGTCCCGGCAAGGCTTTGGCCCAGGCGGGGGAGGACCCGGTTATGGCGGCGGTGGCTATGGTGGTGGCGGAGGGGGAGGTGGATTCTTCTCCAGCTTGATGGGCGGGATCGGTGGTGCAATGGCCGGGAACTGGATCTACGACCAGTTCCGTGGTGGCAATCATGGTGCCAACTATTCCGACGGTGTCGGCGGTGGCATCGGAGGTAGTCAACCGACTTCGTACGACCCTGGCGGCGATCAGATTATTGGCGGCGATGATAACGGAGGACAGGCCACCTCTTGGGGTGAGCCCGATGCCGGCGGCGGTGGCGGTACTGGTGACTGGGGCGGTGGTGGTGGAGACTGGGGTGGAGGCGGAGGCGATTGGGGTGGAGGCGGTGGCGGAGATGGCGGCGGCGGGGGTGATTGGTGATTCCAGCTTGAAGACACACCCGACCCGGGCGAATGCAATGTTCGCCCGGGTCATTTTACTTAAGCTGTGGTCACTTGAGTTCTTTCACTCTCACATTCTTGTACCAGCAATCCTGACCGTGGTCCTGGAAGCCAAAATAGCCAGGCCGATTCAAATCCTTCACAATCAGGTCTTTGAACTTGTGCTCGGTTCCGTCTGGCCGCGTACCCGCCTTGGTCCACTCGTCGAGATTGATCTTGCTCACTTCTTCGCCGTTCAGAGTCACTGCGATCTTGGCACCCTTGGCTGTAATCGACATGTGATTCCACTGGCCCAATGGCTTTTGCGCATTCTTGGACGGGGGGACCAGGTCATAGATCGCTCCGGTATCATGGACCCCGGTCCCCGAGGTGTCATCGATCGCGATTTCCAGGCCGGTGTAGACAGGATCTTTCAGGTTCCCCACCCGGATGAACACGCCCGAGTTGCACCCTTTGGACAACTTGTAGTCGAACTCGAGAATGAAATCGCCGTGTGGCTGGTCATGGACGACGATGTAGCCTCCTGAACCGTGTGGGTTCAGCCCGTCAGGTTGAATGTTTGCGGCTGGCAAAGGCTCTCCCTTGTTGGTTTTCCAGCCCGCTGGACTCGATCCATCGAAAATAGAGACGAATCCCTCGTCCGCTCCGAGTAGAAGTGCCATTGCCAAGAGGCCGAGCAGAGTCAACGATCGCATGGTGGTTTCTCCCCGAAATACTAAGTACGCTCACAGTTCGCCACTATCGCAGGGTGGTGGACGATGGTCGAGTCATCAGGCGAGCAGACTAATGGATCGCGCTCCAATTCGTCGCGAAAAGCTTCGCAAGTCGATCAAGGCCGACAAGGTCGACGCCTATCTGATCACATCCGAAGTGAACGTGAGTTACCTTACTGGATTTACTGGAGACTCTTCGGCACTCATCGTCACCCCGACACGCGAAATCCTCGCCTCCGACGGTCGATATACAACCCAACTTGCCCAAGAATGCGCTGAACTCGAACTTCACATTCGTTCAGTAGGTAGACAGCCGCATCATGGAATTGCGGACGCCCTCACCAAAATGCAGATCAAGACGGTAGGTTTCGAAGCCCATGTCTTGAGTGTCGCGACTCTGAATACTCTGAAGGAACTGCTCCCCACGGTTGAGTTCGCCCCGATCCCCGCGCGGGTCGAAGCTTTGCGAATGATCAAGGACAAGGTTGAACTCAGGGCGATCCGCCGGTCGATCGCAATTGCCGAACGCGCCTTCACCATGCTGAAGGCGGGCTTAAGTTTGGAGGACTCGGAGAAGGATGCGGCGGATGCTCTTGAGGGATATCTGCGACGATGCGGCGCGGTCTCTGCGGCATTCAGCCCGATCGTTGCCGTGGGTCCGAGGGCTGCTCTCCCCCACGCCCAACCGACGGCGCACGCACGAATTGGTGATGACGACTTCGTCTTGGTCGACTGGGGTGCGACCGACGGCGTCGCGGGTCAGCCTTACAAGAGCGACTTGACGAGAATGATCGTCACAGGTAAGGTCACGAGCAAGTTTGAGCAAATTTACCAGACGGTCCTGAAGGCTCAGATGCGGGCGATCGACGCGATTCGCCCCGGTGTCTCAGGTCGCGAAGTGGATTCTCAGGCTCGGTCCCTGATCGAAGAAGCGGGTTTTGGCCGATTCTTTGAGCACGGACTCGGTCACGGATTCGGTCTTGAAATTCATGAGTCGCCCCGGTTCCATCGCGAGTCTGAGATTACTCTTCAAGCAGGAATGGTGGTCACCGTCGAGCCCGGCATTTACTTGCCAGGTTGGGGCGGTGTTCGCATTGAAGACGATATCCTCGTGACACCGACAGGCTGCGAAGTCTTGACGAGCCTGCCGAAAACGATGGAGTCGGTCCGAAACTAGTTCTTGGGAGAGCCGGTCCTCGACCATCCTTGAAATGGCGACCGGCGCGGAGTTTATTCATGTCGGAAGAGACCCCCAAACAGCCCGTGCCTGTGGACGTTCGCGCGATCCACCAGCTCGTTCGGTTGATGAAACGATACGACGTCACCGCCATGGACATTGATGAAGGAGGCAACAAGATCCGCCTCCGACGCCGAGGTCCCGAATTGCCGAGCGGAAGTTACGTCGTCAACGCCCCGATCGCCCCGGTGGCACAGCTCGCGCCGAGTCTGACCGCGCCGGGTCTTACTGCGTCAGCTCCGGCCCCTGCCCCCGCTGCTGTTCCCACGGGTTCGGTCATCGAGAGTCCGATGGTTGGCACCTACTACTCGGCGAGCAGCCCCGACCTGCCCCCGTTCGTCTCCGTCGGCTCCGTCATCCGAGCGGATTCCACGGTCTGCGTCATCGAAGCCATGAAGGTCTTCACCGATATCCCCGCCGGGGTTGCCGGTACAGTCATCGAGATTCTCGTCAAGAGCGGGCAATCTGTCGAGTTCGGCCAGCCACTCCTCCGCGTCAATCCAGCCTGATTGATGCTTCGAGATCTTTCCACGGTTACGAGGCGTATTCCGTCGATGTTCCAACGTATCCTTGTGGCGAATCGCGGCGAAATTGCCCTGCGGATCATCCGAGCCTGTAAAGAGCTCGGAGTCGAATCCGTCGCCGTTTACTCGCAAGCTGATCGCGAGGCCCCTTACCTCGCCATGGCCGACCGAGCCATTTGTATTGGTAAGGCGGCCAGCTCCGATAGCTATCTCAACATCCCGCGCATCATCGCCGCTGCGGAAGTCGCCGATGTCCAGGCGATCCATCCGGGATACGGATTCCTCAGCGAAAATCCGCAGTTCGCCGAGATCTGCCGGAGCTGCAACTTCGAGTTCATCGGACCTTCGCACGAAGCGATTCGCAAAATGGGGCTGAAGACCGAGGCAAAGGCGGTCGCGACCGCCGCCAAGGTCCCAACAGTACCCGGCTCCGATGGCCCCATCGCGTCCGACGCCCAGGCGATCACCCTCGCCAAGCAAATGGGCTATCCCGTGCTGATCAAAGCGGCCGCAGGCGGTGGCGGTAAAGGCATGCGCGTCTGTCGCGAAGAGAGTACGCTCATCGCATCACTGCAGGCCGCTCGAAACGAGGCCGAAGCCGCTTTCAAGAACTCCAGTGTCTACCTCGAGAAGTACATCGACCGCCCCAGGCACGTTGAGGTCCAGATGCTGGCCGATTCCCATGGCCACGCCCTTCACTTGTTCGACCGCGATTGCTCGCTCCAAAGACGCCACCAAAAGCTGGTCGAAGAAGCAACCGCTCCTTCCATTCCCGAAAAAATACGTCGCCAACTCGGTGACGCCGCAGTCCGGCTCGCCAAGGCTTCCGGCTACGTCAACGCAGGGACATGTGAATTCTTGATCGATCAAGATAACAAGTTCTATTTTATTGAAGTGAATGCTCGAATTCAGGTGGAACATCCTGTGACCGAGATGGTCACTGGCATCGACCTGATTCAGCAACAGATTCGGATCGCAGCCGGCGAAAAACTCAGCTTCACCCAGGATGAGGTGATCCCTCGCGGCCACTCGTTCGAGGTTCGGATCAATAGCGAAGACCCCGATCACGACTTCCGACCCTCGGCAGGGAAGATCACGGCCCTCAAGTTGCCGGGCGGTCCGGGAGTGCGCTGGGATTCTCACGTCCAAGTCGGTTACACAATCCCACCCAATTACGACTCGATGATCGGCAAGCTGATCGTCTACGCCGCAAATCGACAAGCCGCAGCCTCGACAATGCGTCGAGCCTTGGACGAACTACAAATTGAAGGGGTTAAGACGACGATCCCGCTCCATCGGCGCATCTTCCGCCATAAGGATTTCCTTGATGGTAAGGTCGATACGACGTGGGTCGAACGCGTCTTGATGCCCGTCAAGAACGCGTAAAGCAAGCGAAAAGCCACCTATCTCCTTTCGGTTGATGCTCCTCCAATTTCGGGAGCACGACTCAACCTCGCTGGTCCAAACAGCTTGACCAGCGGGGTAGGTCGGATCAGACCTTCGAAGATGGCTAACCCTATGCCGGTTACGAGCGCGGAGACAAGGATCCCGCTAATCCACCAAGGGAGTCCCAGAGGGCTGACGATCGAGAGGACTGGGGTCAGGAGTGGCAGGTGGATTAGGTATACCCAGAGCGCGGTGTCTGACAAATAGCGCCCGGTCTTCGTCGGTTGATCGAAATTCCGCTGGAAGAAGCCTAGGAAAGCGAAAGCGGTATAGGCCGAGCCAATGGCGTTCAGGCTATAGCCAAGCACTCGAATCAGTTCGTAGTTGGGCATCTCTCTACGTCGTGAGTATGCAATGGAGAGGCCAGCGCCAGCCGCAAGCACAACCGTACCAATCAAGGTATTTCGACGCCAGTGTCTCGACAGATCACCCAATCCCTCGCGATGCCGATGCAGCCACCAACCCGCCAAGAAGTAAACGCCGTAAAAGGGCATGTCGGGCTGAAGCTCAAATAGAAAGTCCGGCACCGGTCTGAAGATCCCTGCAGCCAGGCCGAGCGACCAACCACCAAATCCAGTGGTTCTCATGAGTCCTGGAACACTTGCCAGTCCTACGAATAACGGAGCCAGGTTTTTCGAGAGACTCGAACGGCTCAGCGCATCGAGCCGAACCTCTGGGATGGGTACACGAACGAGTCTCAGCCCATTGAGCACGAGCGGGACCACTGTCGCGAAGACGAGCAAATACCAGAGAAACCAGAGAAATTCGAGTCGAAATAGTCGCGAATAAGGTCCAAAAATCGCCGACCCCATGCTCGGACCCTGGGGACCAAACCCACGCATTCCTCGGGGTGGCCCCATTCCAGGAGGAGGGCCTCCATCGGGATCAGGAGATCGCATTGGGGGGAAACCATCGGGAGGCGGCCCGGGTGGTCGACCTTCAAATCCCGGAGGCGGACCTCCTTGAAACTGGCCGGGCCCACCTGGCGGCGGTCCGGGCGGCCCTCCACCCAGACCCCGTATCGACTGGTCGAACGGCACAATCGTCAGGAGCGAGACCAAAAGGGGTAGACCAATTCGAGACCATCGACGTCTCAAATAAGTAGGCGTTCCATACTTCACAAACATCATCCGACAGAAGAAGCCCGAGATCAGGAAGAACAGTGGCATCCGAAAGCTATGCAGCCACTCCTGAACCACAAGCGAGAACATCATTCCAACGCCGGGTGGGCCTCCACGACCGTACATACCCCCAAACAGCAATGCATGATAGAGGACGCCAAGGAGCATCGCCGTCGCACGCACCGAGTCGAGCGCGTCAAATCGCCCTTCGAACCGACTCGGGGCGTTGCCTTCATCGAACTCTGGCATCTCATTCCCCGATTGCAAGGAATTCTTCACAGGAGTTTGCGACTCCCACAGATACTCGAAATTCAATCAACCGAGTTTCTTAAGACTAGCCGAGATTGACATTTCTCTACGTTCGAGGAGTCGAGGACTCGCAAACACCTACTCCCCGGATCTGGCAACCTGACCGGTCTCTTGATACGATTCTGGAACCGTTTGAACCGGTCAGAATGATCGGACCCGTTTGTGAAGACCTGACTCAGGACGCATTCATGAAAGTCGGTTTGCTAACTGGTGGTGGAGACTGCCCAGGCCTCAACGCAGTCATCCGCGCAGTTGTCCAACGTATGGCCAACGAAGGGGGAACCTGTGTCGGCATCCTCGAAGGCTGGCGAGGCCTTGTCAAAGGCATGAGCCGTGACCTTCACGTCTCTGAGACCGACGAGATCATCGCTAAAGGGGGCACGATCCTCGGATCTTCACGCACGAATCCCTTCAAGAACCCCACAACCGACCTGCCTGCACTTCGCGAAAACTTCGAGAAAATGGGGCTCGACGCCTGCGTTGCTATCGGCGGCGACGACACGTTGGGTGTGGCCTATCGGCTTCATAAAGAGTTTCACCTGCCGATGGTGGGCGTCCCCAAGACCATCGACAATGACCTCATGGTCACCGATTTCACCTTCGGCTTTGACACAGCGATCAACATCGTGACCGAGTCGGTAGATCGACTCCGGACCACCACTGAGAGTCACAGACGCATCATGGTCGTCGAAACCATGGGGCGGCATGCCGGCTGGATCGCCTGCTTCTCAGGGATCGCAGTAGCCGCCGACTACATCATGATCCCTGAAGTCCCGATCGATATCACCCACTGTATCGAGGTCCTCAAACGACGCCGAGCCGCAGGTAAGAACTACGGAATCGTGGTCGTAAGTGAAGGAGCTGAGTTTCCCGAAAGCGGCATCGTTACCGTTCAAGACGAAACCGATGCCTTTGGGCATGCCCGACTAGGTGGGATTGGCAATGTGGTCGCCAAAATGGTCGAGGATTCCACAGGTTTCGAGACCCGAAGCGTAATCCTGGGCCACCTTCAACGCGGAGGGTCCCCAAGCGCATACGACCGGGTTCTCGCGACTAGGTTGGGACTCTCTGCCGCGAACCTCATCATTCACAAGCGATTCGGGACGATGGTCGCACTCTCAGGCACCAAGATCATTGAAACGACGCTAGGTGCCGGAGTCGCTGCGACAAAAACCCTGGACCTCACCTATTTCGACGAAGCTTCTGCGTTCTTCCTTTGAACCCAAAACTCTGACAAGGACCGAAGTTACGCTTCACCACTCAAAGCACTCGTGAAGAAAACATGAAAGAGCGATGAGTAGACTATTGAAGTCGGTCCAACATCGGTTATCATCTCCCTTGTCGCCCACACGGCGACACCTGACTCACGGATGTTTGGCCTTCGGGAAAAGCATATCGATGTCAGTTAGCGGCCGGAGCCGAGACCACTAGGTCACTCGCTCCGGCCGGTCGCGTCGGCGGATGTTGCCGACATTAGTGATCTTTGACAATCCGGTTGTTGGTGATCGACATTCGATCAATGAAAGCCAAATCGCTTAGTGAGCATCCCTTGAGGGAAGCCGGCGTGGGGC
>JANXSX010000014.1 GCA_025356475.1 Isosphaeraceae bacterium
TAAATGACCCCAAGAGATGCCGTGTTCCTGCGCAAGGATGGGAAGTCGTTTCCTCTGAAGCTCAGCCATGTTGAATTGAACGATTCAATGATGGATGAGGGCGAAACCTATTTCTCCGTCACATCGGACAATGCTGGCGCCATCTCTGATCTTAAAAAAGATGAGAGGGGTTTCCTCCAGTTCACCAACGACAATGAAGAGGGAGGAAGTTTGATTCATACGGCGTGCGGTGCCTCCGTTTGGCTCTGCGAGCCGACCAATGGGCGGCTTGTATTCGTCGCCGAGTCAGGAGATGGTGTGACATCGCCGCATTCAATTGGCGCACTCTAGCGCACGAGGAGCGGCAGTCGTTTGATCTAAGGATATCGTGGCGATGGATTTCATGTCGATAGGATCTGCGCTCGTTTCCAAGATGCCCGACATTGTCGGTTACTTCAGGAAGAACGCCCCCCGGTTGGCACGAATGCGGATTGATAAGCCGCTAAGTTCTACACCTCTTGTCGTCAACGAGAACATTATTACTGGTAAATATCTCTTCCAGCCGGATGGGGACTGGGTTCTTCTCAAGCAGGTGGATAAGCAATTCTGGCCCGGTGGTGATATTAGATTCCATCATAAGAATAGGACATGGCATGCTTCATTATGGATTAACCAATATAATCACGAACCTATCCACGTACTCGTTGCTCGCGTTGACCCACCGATCAGATATTTCTTGGAGTACTATTGGAAACATTGCGACTCAACCCATCATGCGCCGTTGGAAATGGATCGTATCCCGAAAGGGGTGTATGTGTCAGATCAAGTCGATTATTACAAGTAAACCACCCGTCGTTCGAGCGAGACTTAGGGTAGGGCACATGCGATCTAGGCAGGGGTAGTAGGGTTTTAGTGCTGTGGCACTCTTCCGATATCCGCCTGAAAGAGTTTTGGAGACAGACTCCAAAATCCTCGCAATTGTACGTAGAACAAGGGAATTTTTGCGAAACGCTGGAAAACGACGTTGCCCGTATCTCGCGTCGCAAGTCACGTTGCGGCAAGGTCTTATGCCGCCGATTTCCGCATTTTCGCTTCTGCTTTACACGCAGGATGTCGGGGGTTCGAGTCCCTCATCGCCCACTTAACTTCATTGAGATCTGCAACTTGCGCCTAGGTAGAGCACCTGACAATCTCAAGAGCTATCTCTACCACGCGGAGTTAACAAGGAGCTGCCGCGTCTCTTCGGAACTCTTATGATCCCAACAGAGTTCGCGGTCGAACGCGCTGTAACCGATTTCGCCCTCTTGCGGGGGCCGGCCCCATGATTTCGACAAACCTGTAATACTTGTCGGCTTGGGTCGCGTTTAGCTATCCCGATAGACAGAACTGGCACCGGCCAGCCGACGCGAACTGCACCCCCGATAAATAGATCTGACACCGACTGGTCCCAACGCGGGTGCAATTCCTCACGCCTTCAACCCCCGTCCCGAAACTCCCTTGACCGGGCCAGTTCCATGATCGCTGCTCTGACGGAAGACGTCATAAGGGCGAGCACGGCCGGTCGAAGAACCAATCGTAGCGCCTACCGAGGCACAGATTGACCGAAGCAACGAAGTTGGAACGCTTCCAACCGCCAAAGATAGTCCAGATGCCGGCGATGTACGTCAGTTCGATGAACGGGCACCGCCAGTCGGTCACTCGCAGCAGGAAGTAGGGCGCGACGCAGTTGCGACCGGTTTAACGTCAATCAAAGATATTCTTCAAAGAAAAGCACTAGCACGCGTTTTTCTTCGATGATTTCGACCATTTCCCGACCGTCTCTAAACTTGACTTTCGCTTCATATCGTATCGCATCCGCACACCCGCGAGCATGGGCAACCGCGTCGTTCGGAGAGGTGTAGTGAAATGGGTCCTCATCACCCGTCTGGATGGAGAATTGTTGGGGGACGTTGGGCAGAGTCAACCTGCGAGCCGGTTCGGTGTTGTGGTCGCGGAGCAAAACCTCCTCTAGGCTGGCATTCCAGAAGGCGGCAGACTCCGCGATCGCATGGACTTCGGGCTTTCTGGCGGGATTCAGAGCGTATTTCTTTTTTCCCTGGCTGGTCTTCTCGATCAGCACCTCGTGCTGGAGCAGATCGTTGGCCACTTCTTCGACGATATCCGCGAACTCTTCATCCACGCCGCGACCCTTCGCCAAATCGAAGTGCCATAGGTATCCCTTATCCTTTCCTGCCCACCTATTTAGATTGCGCAGCTTGCGCACGATAAGGACGGCAACGACGAATTTCCGAGCCAAAAGCGGCTCACCTACTTCGTGACGCCGTCGAGCTTTCCCGACTTCCGTCCAGATATCGGCCGGGTCGGCAACCGCTGTCGGTTGAATCACGACTCGAACCCCTAGCTTCTCGCGGAGGTTGGCGAGGGGGCCGCTCTGGACTTTTTCCAAAACCACAATTGGCCCTGGCTTATTCAAGGCACGGACAAAGAGGGGCTGTACGTCGAAGCCATTCTTGCCGTTATAGGGGATCGAGATGAGGTCCCACTCATCCCAATCCGGTTCAGCCCTGAGCAGAGCAAGCACCTCGTCAATCCAACCACCCATTGCCGGATCATTTTGAGGGCCGGGGTGGAGCAGATATACTCGATTTGGCCGCATTGCCCACCCGACGCACGCTGGTCGCTTCCGGAGGTGCTTCCCTCAATCGTTCCGAAGATCGTACCACATCACCAAAAAAGACGAACCCCCTGGGGTAGCGCCAGGGGGTCCTTTTGTCTCATACGAAGGCAGGGCTCAGGCAAACTTAGCAAGATCGCACCTCGCTGGTAGACATGCCTGCCGGCCATGCCGTCGAGGAGCGACCAAGTCGCCTTCAGCAAACGTTCTCTCGCGGAGGCTACGGCGTAAGCCGCTACCGGCCTTTGCCAGTCTTTGGGACCGGATGCGAGAAACCGCTGCTAGAAGGATTATCGACCGTAAGGTCAAAGCGGTCAACTGGATACAGGAAGGCAACGGACCTATCGCATGCCGAAACGTTGTAGCCGGGAACTACAGGATTGTTTAGGACTGCCTAGATTTCACAGGACTGTTCAGGATATCTTCAAGATCGTTCAGGACAATCAAAGACCAGTCGCTGATTGCGTGGTTTTTTCGAGATTTTTCCGCGAATTGCGGGGGAAGCAACGCGATGGCTGACAATCACCCCCCGATGCCCCACCTGGAATTGGTCGGCGGTCTCGTGGCAACCAACCCGGATGACCTAACGGCGGTCATCCTCCACGCCACAGATGAGCAAGTTGCGGCGAAGGCGATCGACGATGCCGAAGGACGAGATGAGTTCCGCCTTAGCTCTGATGCGCTGAATTATTGGCGGCTTGCTTGGAGGTGCGCTGTCGAGTGGGGGGATGGCGTTCTCCGAGAGAGTGTCGCAGGCCCGGTAAAGACCGGGATTTGTACGGCAAGGGGGTACGAACCCGACGACTTTGAATCTACGTTGCAGGCCGTAAGGGGGAGAGCGAGAGTCCCTTTCGGATGGTCGGCCCTGGACCTGGCCTGGCATCTCTGCCTCAAAGATCCGCTCCATCTCCTGGCACCGGAATTGGCTGGCAAACGGGTGCCCACGTCCATCGCTGGGATGGCTTACTACCTCCAGCAGCAGCAGGACATAAACCCAATTCTGCTGCCGATCGATCAGATTCGGGGAATCCTCCAGCAGAGAAAAATAGTCGTCTCCGGGGCGGTCCAAAGGCTCCTCGAAGCCGGGCTTCTTGAGTACGCCGACAAGACGTATCACACGGGGAAGGCCAGAGAGTTCCGCTTTACCGGTGTCGAGGGCGTCCACTACGCGAAAGGCGAGCAAAAAGCTCTTTGAAGATGCACCGAATCCGCGCTAGTGCCTGGGTTGTATGGAGATACAGCTCACACAAGGCATGGTAGCCAACATCAACGACGAAGAGGCCGCCCGTGCCTACGACACCGCTATCCTCCCATTGGCGGGCGAGTTCGCCCGACTGAACCTTCGACAAGCCGCCTGACCTGGGTTTTGCCACCCCTTCGAGGGTTTCGCTACCGGGTAGCAAAACGCGGAGACATCCTTTAGATTGCCCGTAAATCCCGAAACTCCGTGGAAACTAGAAGGCGACGAAGAAATCGCACTAAACTACTGCGAAAGCAGGGTTTAGGCGCGGTTTTATCCAATCCTCGCTTCTGCTTTACACGCAGGATGTCGGGGGTTCGAGTCCCTCATCGCCCATTTGTAAGTCGTTGTAGATCAAGTACTTATGGCGATTATTGGGAACGAATTAATTAAGATAGTGCTCTTGCAAAGTGCAGAGTTGTCAATGATATCTCATTCCATAAGTCTCTTGAATGCAATGTGATTCGCTGTGAAAACAGTGCAGATCTACCAGAGCTTATTTGGCAGATTGATCACATTGAGTTCTTCAAGAGAGCCTGCATCGCTATCCAACGCAACAACCTTGCAATGATTATTTCGGGAAAACCTTGTGGCTTTTCCCGTTACTTATGGCCTCCGTTCTACTTTTTGCATACTTGAAACACACGTAAAACCTTGGCCGAGCCATTTCATGCGATTCGCCTGACTAGACGACTTGTCAGCCATGCCTTCATTCGCTTTAATCTGAATTGGTATTTCGATTTGTGACTACCGGGAACTACTAGTGTATCTCCGAAACCTAAAGATTCAGAATATAAAACTTATTAGAGATATGGTGCTGCCGTTCTCTAACAAAGATGCTCCGCGCATGTGGACGGTCCTTGTTGGGGAGAATGGCCTATGCAAGACGTCAATCCTGCAAGCGATCGCTTTAGCAGCACTCGGTGCAGACAGTGCAAATGGTTTTCAGGAAATCATTCCGTCGCTACCTGATAGAAGGCGAAAAGGCTCTACAGTCACCGTCGAGGCCGAATTTCAATTCACCCCAAGACACGTGGACCGAAGAAAATATCCAGGAATCGTCTCAGAGGTTAAGCCCCCTCGGCTCAAGTCCTGCATTCGGATACAACCTGGGTGGTCTCTTTTTCAAGGTGAATCTTCGTATTTATATGTGAACTCTGGTGAAATTTCAGTGGCAGGGGAGTCGCTCACGGAGAATAGCCCACAACATCAGGACCCTCTTAAGGAGGCTCGAGGTAAGAGTCTGCCCTTTTGGTTCGTTGGAGGGTACGGCACATCACGTACGCTTCCCTTACCCTTCAGTTCCGACAGGATAGCGACACCAGCTCTAGAACGGCTTGCCTCACTTTTTGATCGCGGACGAATTGTAGGTACGGGTTTTGCCGATCTTCTGAAAACAAAGCTGATCAAGCCCTATGCCCGCATTCTGCAGCACGCGCTTCTTGATCAAGATGGAACTCTTCCAAGGATTGACCGTTTAGAGCTACGCGGAAAGGGTGGTGTCAAGTCCGCCAAGCAATTAGTCGAGTCACACAGGTTCGAGTTTAGAGCAGGAGCAGAGCGAATTCGGGTGCCCGCTACTTGGCTCTCTCAAGGTTACCAGGCAACCATTTCCTGGATAGCCGATCTCATAGGGCAGATGTTTTGGGACGCAGAAGAAGAAATCGATTTGGAAAAAATGGAGGGATTAGTGCTTATTGATGAATTATATCTTCATCTTCATCCTTTGTGGCAATCGGGATTAGTACGTGCTTTGAAGAAAACATTCCCTAGAATTCAGTTCGTCATAACAACACATTCTCCTATGCTGCTTCCTGGAGTAGAAAAGGGCGAGATTATTCATCTCAAGCTCGATGCTGGTGGGAATGTGGTATACGAGTTCGGTCAAGAGTCGCCGTCGCTCTTGACCGGGAGCCAGATATATGAAGAGTTCTTTGGGATCGCTCGACTTTATCCAGCCGATGTAGGAGAAGCTTTATACAAGTATGGGTATATTGCGAGCAACCCAAATCGATCGGTCGCCGATGAAGTGGAGATGCAAAGACATTTGTCAACGCTAAAGCAAGCAGGAGTGGAGCCCGGGTTAGATCCGGTCGAGCGTAATTCTACTGTATCAGGCAACGATAGAGACATAAATCATTTAATATCTTGTATTTATGAAGACTAGACATTTCGGCGATCTTTCGACCTTATGACGAGCCTCCTTTTCGGTACTTGGGCCAGAATCCCTCTTTTTCCAGACACAAAGGGGTTTCAACGCGTCGTTTGGTTTTCGGCAAGGTCCGTGGACACCTAAAAGAGTAGAAGTCACAAGTGTCGTCGAGGAAACAAGTTTCGCTGAGGAATGACTTGACACAGTAGAACTAACTTTCTCTTGCTTTACCCTTTGGATGGAGATATTGTAAAAACTGATGTGGAGATAATTGTGAACCACATTAGATATACCCGAGCTCGCCCCTCAAGGAGTGACGCATCATGTACCCGACACTAACTCTGGCCGTGTTACTGGGGGCGATCACCTTTGGAGACCCGCCGCCTTTGAACGCACAGACCACTTATGAGGGTCTCGCCGCTCAGGTAGGAAAGGGCGCTGATGCTCAGGTAAAGCTTGCTCTCTGGTGCGAGGCGAATGGGCTCGATGCCGAGCGGATCAAACATCTGGGTGTTGCCGTGGCGATCGCTCCTTACCACACCCAGGCGCGGGCTCTGCTCGGGCTGGTGAAAGAAGGCGGTAAGTGGCGACACCCTGAGGAGGTCGCTGAAGAGTTTCGCGCTGACAAAGCATTAACCGCCACGCTGGCTGAATACAACGCCCGACGCGAGGCGGCTCCAGACTCCGCCGACAGTCATTGGAGGCTTGGCCTATGGTGCGAGGAGAAGGGGTTAAAGGCTGAGGCGAAGGCCCACTTCGCCGCCGTCACGCGCCTTGATCCCGCTCGCGATGCGGCCTGGAAGCGTCTCGGCTGCAAACGGTACGGCAACCAGTGGATGACCCCAGAGAGTGCTGCTGCGGAGAAGTCGGAAGCGGAGACACAACATAAGGCTCACACGCGTTGGGTCAACTGGCTCAAGGTACGCAAGACCCGACTCGCGAGCGATAGACGAGTTTCGGACTCGACCCTTGAGGAACTCGCGAGCTTAAGCGATCCCCGGGCGGCATCGGCGGTCTGGACCGTCTTCGTCACCGGGTCCGAATCCGACCAACGCCGCGCGGCCGACCTCTTGGGCCAACTTGACGGCACCGACGCGGCCCTCGATCTGGGTGCCCTAGCCGTAATCAGCCAGTTTCCGAGTGTCCGGACCCTGGCGACCGAGACGCTCGCCCGCCGTGATGCGCGCGAAGCCATCAACCGGCTGGTCGAGATGGTCGTCACCCCGCTCAAGTACGAGGTCCGACACGTGAACGGGCCGGGTCTGCCCGGTGTGCTCTACCTTGATGGGGAATTGTTCAAGATACGGCGGATCTACGATGCACCCCTACCGAGACTGTCCTTGCAAGTCGTCGAGCCGGCCGCCGACTCCGCTCCCCTCGCGGCCACCCCTGCAGTTGTCTTCACCGCCTATCAACACCCTGCACAAAAGGAAACAGGAAAGAACCAACGTCAGATGGGGCGGGAGCAGCCTCGCCACACACCGGAGCCAGCTCAACCGAAAGCCAATAGTCCGAGTATTCCACAGGGCGGAGGAATGCCGGTCCCAGGTCTCCCGCAGTTCTTCACCCCGATGCCTTGGTCGCAGCCTTGGGATGGACAGGGTTTTGCCAATGGCCGACCGCCCACGGATGCGGAGCTCAGGGAAGGATGGAGAAGGGAAGATCGGGCGGTACAGAACCAAGAACGGGCGTTACGGAACCAAGAACGGGCGTTGGCGATCGAGCGGAACTGGCTCGAGGCCCGTAAAGCGGCCGCATCCGCCGAGCAAGTGCTCGCGGCCGACCTTGCTGCGGTCCAGGATTACAACGCGGGCGCGACCGAGATCAACGATCGCGTTCTGCCAGTGCTCCAAACCGTCACAGGACGGAAGGAGGGTCCCGACCGCCAGAGTTGGAAAAGCTGGTGGACCGACCAGCGCGGCTACGCGTATAATCGCCCGGCGAAACTCACATTCGTGGAGCACGCCGCGAACGTCTATAAACCTAACTTCGTAGCGATTCCCCGGGCCTCCACTTCCTGCTTCGTTGCGGGCACGCCGGTGCGGACCGTCGATGGCACACGTTCAATCGATGCTCTGCGTATCGGCGACCGTATCCTGACACAAGACACGCGAACCGGTGTGTTGACGTACCAGCCAGTTCTCAAGATTTTCCACAATCAGCCCGCGCCAACCCTAAAAATTGACCTGGGCGGTGCGTCCGTCGTTGCCACGCCGATTCACCGGTTCTGGCGGGCCGGCAAAGGCTGGGTGCTCGCCCGTGAGCTTAAACCCGGTGATCTGGTCCGCACGATCGGCGGCACCACCCGTGTAGTTGAGATCAAGGTCGGAACGGTCGAGCCGGTATTCAACCTGGAGGTTGGCGAGGGGCACTCTTTCTTCGTAGGAGTCAGTGGAGCCCTCGTGCATGATAACAGCGAAGTTCGGTCCCAGGACCGCCGATTCGACGCCACAACAGAAGTTGCAACCTTGAGCCCGGCTGCCGCACCAATCCCCGGCTCGTAACGTCAAGATCCCTCTCATACGAGAATGGTTTAGAAACTAGGATATCTTGAGACTCGAAGTCTCACTTTCACGACGGTTCGAGCGATCGACTCGAATTCGCTGATAAGAATTCCTGGGAAACGGAGATCGAATTCCTGCCGACTCCTCCTCTTCCCAGGCTTTGAATTTATCCCCCATTGGGGTACGACTTGTCCTTTCAAAGCTTCGATACGTGGGATGACTTCCATTTTCGAAATTCAGCCTCAACGGGAGAACCGGTTCACGACAATTCTTCACGTTGATCGAGACTTGTCGAACGACCACCTGAGGGCTTAACATCTTGAACCCTGGCCTCTCCACCAGGCGTTTCGTGACCCCTTCGTCCGAAATTTAGCCGGGAGGACTGATGAGCCAGACCCTGTTCACTGCCGCCGAGCGTCGTGATTTCCTCACTCGTGGCTTCTCACGCCGCGACCTCGGTCGACTCGCGGGCATGCTTGCGGCGGGGGCGTCTCTACCGTTCTTCAACGAGTCGAGTATGGCCCAGGGACTTTCCGCGATGCGGGACATCCCAGCCGATGCAACGATGCTCTCGTCGAATGAGAACCCGATGGGCCCCTGCCCGGAAGCGCAAGCTGCGATCCATGACGTGGTGGCGAAAGGGGGACGCTACCTCTACCGAGAGACGTTCCGACTCATCGATACCTTGGCCGAAGTCGAAGGGCTTCCCAAGACCCATATCCAGGCTGGGGCCGGATCGAGCGACCTCCTGCACCGGGCGGTTCTGGCGTTCTGTTCACCGACCAGGAGCCTGATCGTCGCCGACCCGGGCTATGAGGCGGATGAGAAGGCTGCAACATCTATGGGTGCGAAGGCGATTCGGGTCCTACTTCGCAAGGATGCCTTCCACGATGTGCAGGCGATGGCGAGCTCGCATCAAAGGGTAAGGAGCAGGTGCCATGCCTGTGACCGGGATGGTCGGCGCGATCGCCAGTCTGAAAACAAAGGGGCTCGTCGAATCGCGAAGGAAGATCATCACCGAGGTTCGGGAAGATACGACCGAATGGCTCGATCGCAAGGGATTTGCGGTGATGCCATCGGAGAGCAACAAGATCATGGTCGACGTCAAGCGACCAGGGCAAGATGTCTCCGAGGCCTTGTTCAAGGAAAAGGTCGTGATTGGGCGGACCTGGCCCTCAATGCCCAACCACGTTCGAGTTTCAATCGGTACTCGCGAGTAAATGGCCATTTTCCGGGCGGCATTCAACAAGGTCATGGCGTAAGCTTGGGAGCCACCTGAGCTTTACTGGCAAGATAGCCAATGAGGTCACGGATCTCATTGGCGTTAAGTGTGTCAAAGAGCCCTTCGGGCATCATCGACTTGTCCGAAGGCTTGATCTCTTCCACATCTTCACGTGCAATCACGACTCGCTCGTTTGCGGTCTGGACGATGTACGCCGCAGGAGTCTGCTGCTTTAAGATCCCCGACACGAGCCGCCCATCATGGGTCGCCACATTCGTAACTTGGTAGTCGCGGCCCACCGACGCACTCGGATCGAGCACATTCTCCAGGATGTAGTCGAGGTTCACGCGGTCCGAGCCCGTCAGTTCGGGGCCGACTTGTCCACCGTCGTCGAAGAGCTTGTGACACTGGGCACAGGACTTTTTGTAGATTGAGCGACCGAGTCCCAGGTCGGCCCCGGCCACGCGTTCTGAGTTCAAGTCTTCCTTATACTTGAGGATCAGCGACTTTTTCTGCTTGGAGGTGGATCGGACCGTCCCCCAAGTCGTTTCTAAACGCTTGCTCAAGTCCGGCTGATTGAAGGCTAGAATCTGACGCGCTGTGCCAGGGGTAATATCGCGTGGCGCGACAACCTTCGACTCGATGGCTTCGAGCAGCAAGTTCGCCCAGGCCGGACGACCCGCCAAGGTGGCAACCGCGTCGGCTTTGGTAGGATCATCGAACTGGGCGTACCGAGCCAAGATCGCCTTGGGAATGCCGATTTCGTCGAAAGCGGCGAGCGCCTTGAGTCCATCACCACGGATCGCTTTTTCATCAAGCAGAGCGACGATTTCCTCCGTGAGCCCAGGCTCACGGCACTCAACGAGCGCCTTGAGTGAACGCTGACGGGACGCGATCGGCTTCTCTGGATTCAGCAAGGTCTTGCGCAAGTATGCATTGGCTCGAGTGTCTTGAAAGCGAACGCCGAGTAGGTTGGCACGTTCGACCACGTCGGCATCTTGATCAGAGTTGAACGTCTCGTAGGATCTGTCCCACCCCGCAGGTTTCTCAATCCGTTTACGCCCTTCGATCGCACCGAGAATTCCCCCGAGCACGTCGCGCCTTGAGTCGGAATCGCCTCCCTTACCGATCTGGGCCAGGGCTGACTCGATCCCACGATCGAGGTTGGATTCGACCGCGCGGCGGGCAAGGAACTCACGAATCAATGGAAGTTTCGACCGAGCCGCTAAACCCATTGCCCGATCGAGGTCCTCCGTCACGAGATGCGATATTCCATACCAGATCATGAGTGGAATCGCGGCGTCCTCAGAATCCTCGGAATGCGTGAGCAAGCCCTCGGCGATACCCCATCGCTCGTCTTTTGCAAGCTTCTGGAGCGCGGAAGCGAGGCTGAGCCTCACAAGTGGTGATGTCTCATCTCGAGACATCAGAACGAATTTGCCGACCTGCTCGGACTTCACCTCAGCTTGATCAAGGATCAGGCGAACCGACCAGGACCTGAGCCACTCGTCACGGTCATCGAGCAAAGTTGTCAGGTCGGTAGGCGTAAGACCACCAGTCGCGTGCAGGGACCAGAGCGCACGGAGACGTATTTCGGTCTCTGGCATCTCCAATAGTGCTTTCAAAGCGAGATTGACTTTGTCCATAGGCTTGCCTGCAAGAGCCCGCTCTTGAAGGATTCGCCGCGAGGTACGTGCAAACCACTCGTTGCGATGCGTTTGATAAGCGACTAGCTCTGCATCTGTTGACTTGACCAGATCAACATGGACGGGCTTGGGTGCTCCGAAACGAATCCGGTAGATCCGCCCGTTCTCGCGGTGCGCGTTATCGGCATCGGTCTCGTGGCACTCGCCGGTGTCCGACCAGTCGGTCAAATAGACAGATCCGTCGGGTCCATACTTGAGTTCAAGACCACGGAACCACGAGTCGTTAGCCATCAAGAAATCGGGCTTGTGCTTGGCGACGAAGCCGGACCCGGATCGTTCCAAATGGTCGTGATTCACCCGATGACCATGAAGGTTATTGATGAACATGGATCCGCGATACGCATCGGGCCAGTTATCGCCCAGGTAGACCATCCCGCCCACATGGGCATGTCCTCCGCCCGCCTCTCCATGCTTGCCAACACCGCCTCGCGAGTCTGTCCAACTCCCACCCGCCCAATGGATGTGATCGGCAGTGGTGCCGATCAATTTATAAGCGTAAGGGTGCATCGGCTGACCGTACATGCGATCAAAATGTGCGCCTGGGATCACTCGATAGAGGTGAGGGATCACGCAATTGGTGATGAATGCCTCGCCATGCGCGTCGAAGTCAAGGCCCCATGGGTTGGTCGTACCGTGGGCGACCACCTCGAACGACTTCTTGGTGGGATGAAATCGCCAGACACCGCAGTTAATCAAGGTTCGCGCGGTGTCTGGTGTGCCAGGCTTGCCGACACTCGAATTCGACATGATCCCATTACAGCCCCAGAGCCAACCGTCTGGGCCCCAGGTCAAACCATTGAACATGTTGTGCTGTGCCTTTATGTCCCAGCCGTCAAGTTCAATCTGGGGAGGTCCGTCGGGCACATCGTCTCCGTCGGCATCGGGAATGAATAACAGGTTTGGCGTGGCACTGACCCAAACGCCACCAAATCCAAGGGCGATCCCTGTCAGATTCGTTCCCCCCTCCCAGAAGACCTTGCGGCTCTCCGCCTTGCCGTCACCATCCTTATCCTCAAGGATGATGATCCGGTCCGTCTTATCCGGCCCACCGAGCCAAAACGGGTATGAGTAGCATTCCACCACCCAGAGCCGACCTCGAGGGTCGATCGTGAACGCAATGGGTTGTCTCACGTCAGGCTCGCTGGCGAACAAATCGACCGAGAAGCCGGGAGGAACGGTCATCTTGCCGGCAGACTCGCGCGGTGAGACCGGGGCTGGCTGGGGTCCATCGGCAGCAATGAGCAGAAGTGCGAGCGCAGAAACGACAAATCGTCGCATGGCAGGAGTGTTCCATGTCGGCGGGAATGAGCAGAGATCGCCACAACAGAATTAGAGACTACGAAGCCCGAACCACGAGGGCAAGTCCGACCAACCACGCAAGGCACGAGGTTTGCTTGATCTTTCCATGTCGGGCAATACCAAAAGGTGTCGCACGGAGACGAAGATCAAGAAATTCAGCGGTTTTCTTGCATATTTTGATTCAAGCTTAGGCGATCAGCACTTCACGAACGTAACAAGGACAGAGACTCTGAATCCTGGCTAGCGACAATCTGGGTGGTCGGGTAGTTTGAATGTTTGAACAAATTACATCTGGTTATGCACCAGGAGCGATCCGCCATGGTGGGTGTTTGCCTCTTCGCCATCTCGCTCGGATTGGGCTCGCCTGCAATGGGCGACGGGCCGGAGATTGCGCCTGCCGACTTCAAGCACTGGTTCAATTCGGCGATGGACGGTCGGTCGCACTTGACCCCTCAAGCTCGAGGGCGGGCAGCACGTTTTCGATACGTTTTCGTTGCCGGCTATCAAGGCGAATCAATGCCGGGGTACTTTACACAGAATACGAAGGAGATGATCGCGGAAGGGGTGCCCTATACCTCAATCCACCTCATCCAGCCCTCCTCCGCTCACACGGTCGACGAAAACCGACAGAACGTCGCCGATGGACTCATGGAACTCTCCAATCGAGGCCCTGAGCGACTCATCATTATCGGCCATAGTCGAGGCGCGTGCGATGCGATGGCATTCGCCCTCCATGAACCGATCTTCGTTCGGGACCGAGTTGAGGCCATATTCTTAATCCAAGGGGCTTTTGGTGGTACAGGTCTCGCCGATTTCGTACTCGATCGGAAGCAGCCAATTGACAACCGAATGCCTGCTGGTCATGGCCTCGTCTGCAAGGCGATCGCCAATCTCGAGAACAAGATCGGCCACAAATCTCGTGAGCATGCGATGTCGGATATGACCTGTGACGCAGCTTGTGAGTACTGGCAGATGACGCTCGCCTCGTGCGCAGACGCCGTGCCGATCGTCACACCGAAGCTCTTCTATATCCAAGCAATCGCCGAGAATTCGCGTTTGAGACTCATCCAAAGAGCAACACATAAATATCTCAAAACCTACTACGGTCCCAACGATGGCGTCGTCACGATTGAGGACCAGTCGCTCGACGGCGTCGGCCAGATCATCGCCGTCCTCGAGGCAGGCCACGCCGATCTGACGCGAAAAGGGCTGGCATCGCGGGCTGGACGTAGGTCGCGTCAGGCCCTCATGCAGTCGATTTTGATGTCGGTATCCAGATAGGCCATGAGCCCGTCTACACGAGCAAAACTGAAATGGGCTCTGATCGGCTCGCTCGTAGCCAGCCTGCTTGGGGTGGCCTATTGGTACTCGCGTCCCATTTCCGGGTCTGAGGCGATAACTGTATCGGAGGCTCGATCGGTTGGTAGTTGAGCAGCATTAAGTAGAGATAAGATGCTTTGAGAAGTGTACCGTTCGGTGCATGCGAATTGGGCGGCATAGGATTCGAACCTGCGACCTCCACCGTGTGAGGACGACCTCCGATAGCGAAACCCCTTGTTTTATAGGGCACTACATGTGCAAGGATCGCGAGAAATAGCCTGAAGAGCAAGGAATTAGTGAAGGCTGAAATCGACGTAAGTACTAACGAGGGAATTCGGGACAGGTGACCTGACCTAGAAGGCATCCCCCATTGGGTGGACGGGCGATACGATCGTTTTAACATGGAGGAACCGCACATGGCCGTAACTGTCCACTTGTCAGAGCCAGCGTTGACATTACTCAAACGCCGCTTCACTGGAACGCGAGTCGAAGTCACCGAGCAAAATCGGCCCCTCTACCGCGAACTGGTTGAGGCCGGGCTGATGATGCCTTTGCACACGTTCTCGATGGGGCCTAATTCCGCCTACCGACTGACGGAAGCTGCATGCGACATGCGTGATGCCTTGCAATCAGAGGCTTGACGGGCCAGCACTACCTTTCCACCCAGCTTCCATAGTCCTGAGCAGTCGCTTCGCCTCATGGCTGATTGGGAGCTTCGTTTCAGGCGCGGCAATCAATGCCAGATCGTGATCCTTATATTCAGTCTCGGCCAATTCATGGGGAATGATGGCTTCAATGCGCGACCTCAGCTTTGTGCGCCGCCACATTTCTTGCGTCGGTTCATAGTATCCCGCGTCGAGTAGGTGCAGATTCATCACGCCGGAATCGATGGTGATCTGACCTGTTGGTGAGACACTGCCACCGGTGCGGTCGGAGGGGAAGAATGTATGGTGCTCCCGATTCCGGTCAGGATCGCGAGCGCCCATTTGATGGTCGGTCAAGTTTAAGTCCATCATCACCTGCCCGGTTGCGATGTCGAGGTCTTCAGCATAGCGATGGCTAAAGTCTTCGGCGTGGTCGGCGGAATCGTAGGGGATGTGCCGAGCGGATGGCGGTGTTCCGATCATACCCGGTTCGGCGGGGTGGTTGGGTAGGTCTGAGGGCGTATCGGTCATGGAGTGAGTTTAACCGACCGGTGGTTGGTGCGCGCGGCATCCGTCTTGATGATGGTTGGTCGGGTTCTTTCGCCGTTTGTCGCGGGGAACCAGCTTATGGCGCTTGCCCGCGAGATTGGTCGACCACGACTTGGTCTGTTTGTTGTACGCGGCTTCGTTCTCGCGGGGCATGGAGGGCCGCCATCGTGATAGACGGGGCTCGCCCGGGAGGAGACGGCGATTCCGGAGATGAGATCTGACGGAATCGTGCGGAACTCGTCGGAAAACTATTGGGCGGCGCAGGATTCGAACCTGCGACCTCCACCGTGTGAGGATGGCACTCTAACCACTGAGTTAGCCGCCCCGGCTCTGAGACCTACAAAATACCGACTCTGACCAAAATGGACAAGTCCCTGGCCTTAATCCTGATAGGGCTTAGGCGCATACTCTTGGGGGACAGGGGCTTGTGTCGGCGGTTCGAACTTGGGGACTCCGACATCATTGGAGTGCGCGAAGGTCTTGTCATCGTTGCGATGGGACGTGGTAGGTTCCATGGACGAATGGAACTCGTCCTCCATGCCACGCAGCCCCTTCTTGAACTCGATAATCCCCTTGCCAAGCGACCGACCGACTTCGGGGAGTCGCTTGCCAAACAGGAGGACGGCAACCCCCATCACTACGATCATCTCGGGCAAGCCAAGCTGCGGGAACATGACGGAATCTCCCAGGAGAATGAGTCAATTCAAAGTGCGGAGGCCAGGCTGTGGTCAGACAGTGGTGGTCCGCTCAGCAGCGGGTGCGGGCTTCTTGGGCTCGGCATTGACCGCCTGGTCGATGTCTTCCTCAATGCCTGAAACCCCCTTCTTGAACTCGGTCACGCTCTTGCCAAGCGACCGCATCACGCTGGGGAGGCGATTGCCGAAGATCAAAAGGGCGATGAACCCGATGATCATCACTTCGGGCCCGCCGAGATTCTGGAAGAACGCGATCGGAATCATGATGAGGCTCCTCTGGACGGACGGTGCGACACCAGGCAACTTGGAGGTGGGGGAGTCGAACGCAAGGAGCCCTCAACGGGGTCCTGACGACAACGCCACTCAATCTCGTTCCATGGTAACCAACGCGGCAGATGTTTGCCACGAGGCGGAGGTAGGAGGGGCCGACAGATCGGCACAGTCCAGAGTGAGCGTCTCAGCAGGGACGACGCATCAGGTTCTTGGCTCTACTATGCTAACGCGAAACACGTCGCTGTCAAACAAAAAAATTGGCCCATCGAGCCCTCAAGGGGCAAGATAGCCATTCCTCAGCGCTTTCATCTTCCCCAGAAGTGGACGGGGGGTATGGTCGGGCCTGAGTAAGCCGGCGTGTGGGAACCGATGGGCGCGGGCGTCGCTCAACTGCGACCAGACCACAGAGCGAACGAACGGCTTCGCGATCGCCATCGCCATCCACTCGGCCGCGATCTCCATTTGCTTCGCTTCGTCGAGAGTTCCGCCCCACTGGTCGGCTGCAACCGTCAGGCCACTCTCCGCCTTGGGGTCGGGGGCCAATGCGGACGGAATGGCGAGCGTGACATACAGAGGAACATTCAAGAGCGCGTACAAGTCAAGAAGCTTGGAGAAGTCGAAGAGGTCGCGAAGTGGACTACCGACCGTGGCATAGCCAGACGCGACCTCGATTCCAACTCCGGTCAAACCGAGGTCTGCGCGTCCCAGGTAATCGGCAAAATGGAGCGGGCCGAGCTGGAAAGGACTCGACGACATCCATTCCGACCAGGGACGGTCGAAGTCGACCACGAGTTGGGCAGCGGGATCCGCTTGTTTGGCAACCTGGATCGCGCGGGCAGTCAGCCGAACCTGAAGCTCCTCGCTGAGACCAAGTAAACCCGTGCTTGCGGGTCGACCCACAACGTGCCAAGCAGCAATCTGGCCCCGGTAACGCGAGACCGCCTGACGGACTAGGTCCACGACCATGTTCTGGATCGACTCGAAATCTCGGTCCCAAAGCCAGAGCCAGTCGGGGATCGCGGCAGGATGAAACTCGAAGATCGGCCCCGCCTGGATGGTCAGTTTCTGACGTTTGGCCCAGTTGACTGCGGCATCCATGATGTCCCAGCGAAATTCCCCCTCAACCGGCGCGAGGTTCCTCCACGTCAAGTTCAAGAGCACCGTGTTGGAGCTGGGCAGGATCAGCGAAACACCGGGTGTCTGGGCGGGGTCACTATCGAGCCCGACACCCAATAAGGTGGGCAGCTTCCCACCGGCGAGTCGACTCTGAAGGACCTGCTGGCTGTAGGCCTCTGCCAGAATGTGAGTCGCCCGCCAGGAATGCGTAAGGCTTTCTTGAGCGTAGGCAAAGCTCGTCTCACTCTCGTTGCCCTCAAGCGCGGCCTTGACGAACGCTTTGCGAGCCCGTGCCATCAGACTGTCAAAATCGGCGGGAACCCGTAGGCCGAGCTGGTTCCAATCCGCCGCTTGGTTGCGGGCTTCATTGAGTCGTCCACGAGCCAGCTCCACCGCGAGAATGTAGGGCTCAGCGCGTTCGGAAAGGGTCGCGGTCGAGGCCATCATTAGGCCAACTCCGTCGATCGGCCAAGGGACGGTGAGCCGACCACTCTCACTCCCTTCCCGATGAGTGATCAAGATGCCATCGCGAACTTCGACCGCGAGTCGGACAGGTGTCCGATCCATGCCGATGAAGCAGGCTCTGCGCAGGTCGGCGGGGTAACGTGCCAGGACGGCCGAGTGAACCCTGAACCTCATGGCACCCATCCCGACATGTCCTCCACGACAGATGACTGGACCAACCTGGCCTCGACTGGATGGAGCGTCTCAGAAAACCGGATTCAATGGGGCTTGACCGTTCAAGATGGCAACCACGTTCTCGGCGGCGATTCGCGACATCGCAGCCCGAGTGGCATGCGTCGCACTCCCGAGGTGCGGCAGGATCAGGGCCGTCTCGCATTCCGCCAAACCTGGTGCCATCGCGGGCTCATCCTCGTAGACGTCTAAGCCCGCCCCCGCGATCTGTTTCGACTGCAACGCACGTACCAAAGCCTTCTCATCAACAACCGGCCCGCGAGCGGTGTTAATTAAGTAGGCGGTTGGCTTCATCAGGCTGAGGGCCCGGTCACTGATCATATGGCGCGTTTCGGGACTAAGCGGAGTATGAACGCTGACGAAGTCGCTTTTGCGAAGCAATGCATCGAACTCGACTCGTTTCGCTCCCAGCCGATCGAGTTCGGGGTTGTCGCGACGACCGTGGTAGAGCAGCGGCATCTCGAAACCAACCGCACGACGGGCGACCGCTGTGGCGATCCGACCGGGACCGATCAAGCCCAGGGTCCGACCCGTAACGTCGCCCCCCAGCATATAGAGTGGACCCCAGCCCATAAACCGACCGGCCCGCATCTCACGGTCGCCCTCGGCGACACGCCTGGCGACTCCCAGAATCAGGCTCCAGGTCAAGTCGGCGGTGCAATCGGTCAGGACACCGGGAGTGTTGGTGACCATAATTCCGAGCCGCTTTGCCGTCACAACATCAATGTTATTGTAGCCGACCGCCATGTTGGCGAAAACTTTACAACCTTTGGCCGCTTCCAGGATCGATGCATCAATCGTGTCGGTCAGCAAGCAAAGAACGGCGTCTCGCCCTTGGACCGCGTTACGCAGATCGTCCGGGGAAAGCGATCGATCCTCGGGGAACATCTCAAGCGAGTCCGCAGCGGCACCAACGAGACTCGGCCCCGGTTCGGGGATCAATCGAGTGATGAAAACACGACCCGGCACGGCGGCACTCCCAGGCAGTCAAGACGTGAATCTGAACCATAGATTATATCGGTCGGACCTGCACATCGCCAGCACTTCGAAATTGACGGGGGGACGGTCGAGGCCTCTCAAGCTGTGAGCGGTCAGGGGCAGATTCCATCTTCTGTCTGCGTTATCATCCCCTTTAACCGATTCGCCCGGCGAGTCCTTCCCTTTTCCCTTTTCCCTTTGGCCCTAATTCTCCCATGCCCATTGTCTATTTGACGCCGGAACCGATCCGCCGCAAGGCCGGGGTCTTCCGCGAGATTCTCACCGAGGCCGGCTTCACGATCCTCGACTCCGATGGTGACGGCACCGCGCGACCCGCCGACCAGATACGGCATCTCCCAGACGCCGACGCCTACATCGCCGGCGGCGAACGGATCGGCGAGGACCTGATGGCACTCGCACCCCGCTTGAAGATCATTGCCAGGACCGGGGTTGGCTACGACGCCATCGATGTCGCAGCAGCGACTCGCCGGGGAATCGCTGTTTCGATCACTCCGGGGGCCAACCATGAGAGTGTCGCCGAGCAGGCGTTCGGCCTTCTGCTCGGACTAACGCGCAATCTTGTGAACAATGATCAGATTATCCGTTCCGGAGGCTGGGACCGGACCCTCCTGATCCCTCTTCGAGGCAAGACGCTCGGCCTGGTCGGGCTCGGACGGATCGGCAAGGCGATGGTTCCCAAGGCCCGAGCGTTCGGGATGAACGTCGTGGCCTGTGACCCATTACATGACTCGGAATTCGATGGAATCCACGGACTTCGACGACTTCCTCTGGAAGACGTGCTGGCGGTTTCCGACGTTGTAAGCTTGCACCTGCCTCTGACCGCAGAGACCCGAGCCGGCTTCAATGGCGAAGTCTTTGCACGCATGAAACCAGGCGCGTACTTGCTCAACACCGCGCGTGGTGGCTTGATCGACGAGGCGGACCTGTACGAAGCACTCGCGAGTGGTCATCTCGGCGGAGCTGGGCTCGATGTCCTCTGCGAAGAGCCCCCACCCGCCGACCACCCGTTCTTCAAGCTCACGAATGTCATCCTCAGCCCGCACATGGGGGGGATCGACCAGAAAGGCATGGACGATATGGCGGAAATGGCCGCTCGAACGGTGGTCGACCTGTTCCAAGGGAACTGGCCGGAAGGAATGATCGTGAATCCGGAAGTCAGAGGGATGAATTTGTAAGTCAGGGTCCGTCGGCAAGATCCCTCTAGGAGATCCTCATGATCGATACGCCAAAGGTCACCCGAACCTCCGCTCGACTCACGGCCGTGATACACCTCACAATTCCTCGAGCAGAGATGCAGACGGTGATGGGGCCTGGCCTCCGTGAAGTGATGGGCGCGATCGCCGACCAGGGCATCGCCGCTGCCGGCCCGTGGTTCACTCACCACCTCAGAATGGCCCCTGATATCTTTGATTTCGAGATCTGCGTGCCCGTCACCGCACCGGTTTCCTCAGTGGGCCGCGTCAGACCAAGCGAATGGCCAGCGATGGAGGTGGTGCGGACCATGTATCACGGCCCATACCAGGGACTTGGCTCCGCTTGGGGCGAGCTTGATTCCTGGGTCGCGGCCAACGGGTTCACCCCTGCCGAGGATCTCTGGGAATGCTATCTCGCAGGCCCGGAATCGAGCCCCGACCCAAGCCAATGGCGCACGGAGCTGAATCGCCCACTCATCCGTTAATGCGATGAAGGGGCTTGGAGGCTCGCAGAGAAGTCACTTGAACGACAGAATCACCAGGTCCAAACGAAAACGATCGCCGGGCAGTTGGCTCGGCGACCGCTTTGGAGGTTTATTCAGGCTTTGAAACCGACCAGGATTAGACCTGGAACGAGCTACCGCACCCGCAGCTCTTGACGACGTTGGGGTTATTGAAGACGAATCCGCGCTTTTCGAGACCATCGAAGAAATCGACGACGGTTCCGTCAAGATACGGGTCGAACTTCTTATCAACGGCGAGCTTGACTCCATGGACTTCCTGAACGCGGTCACGTTCGGAGGTCTGGGTGTCGAAATTCAGGCTGTAGGAGAATCCGCTACAACCGCCGCCTTGTACGCCGATCCGAAGAACCATACCCTCGGGCATGTTCTGCTCGGTGATGATTTTCTTGACTTCGCCGGCGGCCTTCTCGCTGAGGGTCACACTCATCGGGACAATCTCCACTCATGTTCGAGGTCGGGGAGAGAAATTCCCCGAGTGTTCACTAATACTATCATAGCAGCGAGTCAATTCCCAGAGCGGGCCATCCAGGATGCACTCATCGGGCGCAGCCGTTCGACCGCCTCCGCGACATGCTTGATCGCGAAGTCGATCTCCTCTTCGGTCGTGAATCGCCCGAGACCGAACCGGAGGCTGGCCCGAGCCATATCTTCATCAACTCCCATCGCGAGCAAGACGTGGCTGGGCTCCGGGTTAGCAGCCGAACAGGCTGAGCCCGAGCTGACCGCGATCTCGCGCATCGCCATCATCAGGGCTTCTCCGTCGACGTAACCAAAGCTCAGATTGAGGTTTCCTGGGACCCGGAGTAATGAATGTCCGTTCAGTGAAATGGCTTCGATTCGTTGCGCAAGCCCCTCGTGAAGTCGCTCCCGGAGGTCAAGGATCCGTCTCGCCTCTTCGTCTCGCTCCTCAATCGCCAGGCGACAGGCCTCACCAAGACCCACAATCAGCGGGACGGCGAGGGTTCCACTCCGCATTCCTCGTTCATGGCCGCCACCGTCAAATAGTGGTGAAATTCGTACTTGTGGGTCTTTTCGGCGGATAAAGAGAGCGCCGATCCCTTTGGGACCATAGAACTTATGACCGGTGAGGCTGGCGAGGTCGATATGATCGGCCTGAACATCGAGCGGAATCTTACCAATGGCCTGGGTGGCGTCGGTGTGGAAGATGATCCCCTTGGCGTGGCAGAGTTCGCCAATTTCCCGGGTTGGGTTGATTGTGCCGACTTCGTTGTTGGCGGCCATGACCGAGATGAGGATCGTGGAGTCGGTGATCGCAGCCTCAATCGACTCGACGCTGACGAGACCAGTGTCCTCGCAATCGACCAAAGTCACATTCCAGCCCTCGCGGGCGAGCCGTTTCATGGGGTCGAGCACGGCCTTGTGCTCGTTGGTCGCACTGATCAGGTGGTTACCTCGCTTCTTGAGGACCTCGACACTCCCCTTGATCGCCAGGTTATTGGCTTCGGTTGCGCCCGATGTGAAGACGATTTCGCGAGTTTCCGCCCCAAGCAATTTAGCGACCTGCTCCCGAGCCCGATCGACCGCATCGCCCGCGTCCCAGCCGAACCGATGCGACACGCTGGCCGAGTTGCCGTAAAGCTCCGTGAAGTAGGGCAACATGGCCGCGAGAACCCGAGGATCGGTTTTGGTCGTGGCGTGGTTGTCCAGATAGATCGGTCGAGCTGGCACCGGCGGACTCTCCCTGATGACGTTCCTCGTGATGCTGGATCTACTGATTCTATTCCAAAACAGTCCGCGCTGAAAGAATCGCATTGGAAAGGATGCAAGAGGATTGCAATGTCAGACCCCTCTCCCCCTCTTGACACCAAGGAATGCTAACGAAACAACTTCCCGATTACGCGAGGGAGGGGTGTCGCTTTCCAGGACGTTGTTTTCTCAGCATCCCGAGGAACGCTGACGAAACAACCTCCCTCTTTTTGAGCCGATCTGCTCACGAGACGGCATTCCCACGGAGGACCGTGGGAACGAGTTTTCAGGAACCCTGGAACGACTGTAACAAGTTAGGCCGATCCATCGGATGCGGAGCTTTCGCGTGATACGTTCAGCGGTGACGGTCAGCTTGGTCGAAGAAGCCCGGGGTGGCCCGTTCGTCTTCTGGCATGACTTGCCCGACGCCTGCCGCAAGGCGCGTGCGCTTGGGTTCGACGCGATCGAGCTGTTTCCCCCCGACGCGGAAACCGTCAAGATCGGCGACCTGCGGACCCTCCTCGACGACAACGCGCTCGCGCTCGCGGCCGTCGGCACGGGTGCGGGTTGGGTCCGAAATCGGCTGCATCTGTGCCTGCCCGACGCCTCGTCGCGTTCGCGAGCCAAGGCGTTCATCCGCTCGGTCATCGACTTCGCCGGGTCGTTCGGGGCACCCGCCATCATCGGCTCCATGCAGGGCCGCAGCGGGGCTGAGGTCAACCACGCCACCTGCGCGGGCTACCTGGGCGAAGCGCTCGACGAACTGGGCGACCATGCCAAACAATTCGGCGTGCCGCTCCTCTTCGAGCCCCTGAATCGCTACGAGACGGACATGGTCAACACCGTCGAGGGCGGCGTGGTTTTGATTCGATCGCTCTCGACGCGGAACGTGAAGCTGCTCGCCGACCTCTTCCACATGAACATTGAAGAGGCGGATATCGCGTCGTCCATCCGCGCGGGGGCGGCCGACATCGGCCACGTCCACTTCGTCGATTCCAATCGTCGGCCCGCCGGCTTCGGCCACCTCGATTATGCACCGATCGCTCAGGCCCTCGATGAGATCGGGTACGATGGCTTCGCC
>JANXSX010000038.1 GCA_025356475.1 Isosphaeraceae bacterium
CGCTGAAAGTACGCCTTCGCCTGATCCGCAAAGAACGTCGCCTCCATCTGATTGGTGGTCAGTGCGATGGGTCGGTTCACAGAATTGAGCCAGACCGAGGGGGGATCAACGAATGGACGAAACGGCTTGAGTGCTGACACCGCTTCAGGGTGGTTCACATTTAGCCAAGTCCGCCACTGGGGCGTATCAATACGTTCCCTGAAGCCATGCGACAAGTTGCTGATAAAGTGCATCTTGCCGATTGAGACAGTCGAGAAACCACGGTCGCCGAGCCAGTCGGCCAATGTCACTTGGGCTTCGTCTAGAGGCGTTGTGAGGAGCGTCACCCCACTTGCATGCGGGAGTCGACCGGTAAGGAACGACTGTCGGCTTGGAGTGCAAACCGGAGCATTGGCATACGCCCGAGCGAACCGCACACCCTCTCGCGCGAAGCGATCAAGTCGTGGGGTTGCAAGACGGGGATCGCCATCGATGCCCAGCGTTCCTCCCGCATGGTCATCCCCAACAATGATGAGGATGTTGGGAGTTCCATTCGGAGCCACGTGAGACGCTGCCTGAATTTGGACGGGCCGGCTGAGGCATGAAAGCCCAGACGCGCCAACAGCCACGCAAAAAAAAATGCTGAAGAGCCTGCACCGCAGCGTCCAGACTCGCATCGCGTCGTTCCGTTCTCAACGCTCAGGGTTCATACATCAAATACTTAGCACGGGTCGCGAGAAAACGTCGCAATTCCCCTTGCCAGAGGTTTCTCAACTGCACAACGGACTGACCGTCGAGCAAGGCCTGATACGTCGGTTGATCCGCCAGAAACTTCGTCAATCCCTCGGGTTTCCAGTGGTCATGATACTCAGATCGTAAGACGACCGCGAGACCCAAACCTAGCCCGATCGGGTCGAAGGTCGCCCAGTCGCTGATCGCAATATAGACGCCGCCACATTCTTGATTCGCAAACTGGCGTTCCTTCGGCGTAAACCGACAAGGTATGAATCGGACACCATGAAGGCCAAGTTCACTTAGCTTTCGCGAAAACACGACTGGATCCAGAAAGGGCGCTCCAACCCGCTCAAACGGTGTGTCCGTACCTCGACCGGTCGCGATGTTCGTTCCCTCGATCAAACCGACACCGGGGTACAGCATCGCCTCAGTTAGACTCCTCATGTTCGGCGAGGGGTTAACCCACATTAGCCCTGTCTTGTCGTACAAATCGCCTCGTTTCCAACCGTCGCAAGCGATCACGTGCAGGTCGGCGTCGACTTTTCGCTCGACATTAAACATGCGTGCAAGCTCGCCAACTGTCATTCCATGACGGAGAGGAATCGCGTGAAAAGCGATGAATGAGGCAAACTCATCGTCACGTACTGGGCCATCAACGGCGATCCCACCGATCGGGTTGGGACGGTCGAGCACGAAGAGGGGTATCCCCGCCTCTTTTGCAGCCTCAAGGACGAGCCCCATCGTGCTCACGAACGTATAGAAACGCGTGCCGATGTCTTGGATGTCATAGACGAGAGCATCGACCCCTTTTAGCGATTCAGCGGTAGGTTTACGGTTCTTGCCGTAAAGGCTATGGATCGGCAGGCCGGTTTTCTCGTCCTGACTATCGGAGACCTCGGTATCGACCTGGCCACGAATGCCGTGCTCGGGACTGAACAGAGCGACGAGTTTCACGCCGGGGGCGTGGGCGAGGACATCAATGGTCGAGACCCCGCGCCGGGTGAGCCCGGTATGGTTGGTAACCAAACCGACCTTCTTACCCCGGAGCGGGGCGAAGCTTTGACGGATCAAGACGTCGATCCCACAATCGACTGTGCCCGGCTCGCGTGGCTTTACCTCAACCTCAGTCGGCTCATCGCGAATGATTGAGGCGGCTGCAAGAGTCGCGATATCGGCTCGAAGAGCGACCGGCGAAAGGGCCTTACCGTCGGGATGAAGCCGACTCGTCAGGATGATCACAAACATCTCAGTCTCGGGATCGATCCACAGACTCGTGCCGGTAAACCCTGTGTGTCCGTAACTCTCGGGTCCGAACCCCTTCCCACGAGGGCTGCTGAACGGAGTTGACACATCCCACCCAAGCCCACGTTTCTGACCAGACGGAGTTGTCCCAGGGTCGATCGTCCGTGAGTGGGTTTTGCCGGACATGATCCGCTTACCCTCAGGCGTACGACCCCCCAGTAGCATCACCTGTGCGAATGTGGCGAGATCGTCGGCTGTTGAAAACAATCCAGCATGACCGGCAACCCCTCCCAAGGCCCGAGCTCGAGGGTCATGAACCACACCTCGGAGCATCGCGCCCCCTTCCCGCTCGGTTGGACAAACCTTCGTCACATCACCGATCGTCTTGGCGTCGGCGGGACAAGGGCGAAATGAAGTCTTTGTCATACCCAAAGGCATGAAAATGTTTTCCATAGCGAACTGATCGAGACTTTTGCCTGAGGCCCGCTCCACGACCCGACCGAGGATCAGATAGTTGACGTCGCTGTAAAGAAATTTGGAGTCGGTAGGATGAACAAGCTTGAGGTCGGCGATCCGTTCCCAAGCCTTTTCGGGCCCATCAGCGAAGTCACTGATCGGATTGTCAGCAATCAAGCCCGACCGATGCCGTAAAAGCTGTTCAATCGTGATCGTCCCTTTCTCATATTTGTCCAGCTCAGGCAGGTGCTTCTTGATCGGATCATTGAGTCGAACTTTGCCCCGTTCGATCAGGATCGTAATCGCAGTTGCAGTGGCAACGGGCTTGGTCAGCGACGCCATGTCGAAGATCGAGTCGCGAGTCATCGCCTCGCGAGTCGGTTCAACAGCGCGGTCTCCGTACGCTTTCGCGTGGACGATCCCTCCCCCTGCCCCAATGATGACCACAGCGCCGGGGACTTGCTTCGCAGTGATCGCGGCCTCGACCACTTGATCAATCTTCGCGAGTTTGGCAGGGTCGAGTCCGGCAACACCCGGCGGGATCTCTGGGAGCCCCGCGCGGAGAATCGGGCTGGCGATCAGTAAGCCCACCAACATGTGGACCAAGGAAGACCCGAGGGTCGATCGGTTCGATCTCATCAAGAACCTCGTGTCAACCGGCAACATCGGCCGGGATTGCCTGATTTTTCGCGGGGAAGAAGAGACTGACGACACAACCGACAACAAAGACGGTGCTCGAGCCGATGAGAGCATACCAAAGCCCGTCAACCTTGGTTGCCAACGCGACATAGGAGACCACGGCCACTCCTGCGACGAGCCCGGCCAACGCTCCGGCTTGCCCCACTCGCTTGGTGAGAACCCCCAGGAGGAACACACCAAGAATGATCCCGGTGACAAAGGCCGCGATGGTAAAAGCGTTATCGACCACAGATTTTTGCAGGGAAATGGCAAGGAAGGCCACCGACATCTTGGCGACCCCCCAAAACGCCGTCATTCCTTTCGAGACAGCGAGCAAGTGTCGCTCACTGGCGTTGGGTACGAGTGGTCGGTAGAGGTCATTGACCGTCGTCGAGGCCGACGCATTGAGTGAACCGGAGAGCGAACTCATCGTGACCGAGAACAGAGCCGCGATCAACAGGCCTTTTGTCCCGATCGGTAAGTAGTTGACGATAAAATAAGCAAACTCTTCGTCTTTGCCCAAGACTCGCGTCGGTGGGACATCCTGGTAGAAAACGTAGAGTCCGATCCCGATAAATAGGAACAAGGCGAACTGGGCAAAGACGACAACACCGCTGGCAAGTAACGCTCCGGCCGCCTGACGTTGCGACTTGGCGGTCAGATACCGCTGGACCATGGTCTGATCCGCGCCATGAGTTGCGGTATTCAGGACCATCCCTCCCAAGACACCCGACCAGAACGTGTACGGAGCGGTCACATCGGTGGAGAAATTGAACATTCGGAGCTTGGTGGGACCAGCCCGTTCGAGGATCTCGGCGATCCCGCCCGGAAACTTGTTCACCAACAAATAGAGGGCGAACAACGCCCCGGTAATGTAGACGAAGAACTGCGCGACATCGGTCCAGATGACCGCTTTCATCCCGCCCAGATACGTGTAGACGATGGTGGTCGTTGCTGTCGCTACGATCGATGCCTCGATCGACCAGCCGGTAATCTGGCGGAGGACCGTCGCCGCCAGGAAGAGGCGAAGGCCGTCTCCCAAGGTCTTCGTAATCAAAAACAAAACCGAGGCGGCGGTCTTCGTCGCTGGCCCAAACCTGGTCTGGAGGATCTGGTAAGCCGTGTAAATCTCACCCTTGAAGTAGGACGGTAAGAGGACCGTCGCGACAACAATTCGACCAAGAACCAACCCCATCGCGAGTTGGATGAACGTCAAATCACGGCGATACGCGTTTCCGGGAACGCTCAGAAAGGTGACCGCGCTGGTTTCGGTCGCGACAATCGAAATCATCACAGCCCAGGCCGGCACGTTGCTCTCACCCAGGAAGTAACCCTTCAGACCCGTTGCCCCCCGCCCCAACCAAGCCCCAACCGCTGTCACCCCAAGGACATACAGAACGACGACGGCGATATCGATCGGATGCATTCAGAACTCCGACATACAAGGCGCTGCTAGTGAGGCGGCAAGGTCCGAGTAGCCAATTTACCGCCCGAGCGACCGATGGGCTACTACCTACCGAGTGCGGATGAAGTTCGCAGTCTCAGCGACGTGCATCGTGTGGTCTTCGCTCCGGTTGCACAGGCGGCGACAATGCCCCATTAGCGACCAAAGTCAGCCGGTCGAGGTTCAGAAAAACTTCATTCGTTCGGTCGCGAAGGCTGGCAACCCGAGGAAGCAAATCACGGCTTGACGTGGCCAAGTCGACGAAACGTTGCAAAACCGCAACTTGTATCCTAAGTAGGTTGTCAGTGCCTCTGAGAATTGGGGCTCGGGTTGATGATCTCTGAGTCAGATATCAAGATCACAACTCGACATTTGACCGACCGATCACTCCTGCTAATTTTGGATCAGTTCATGAGCTTACTTTTAAATACGCATACTGACCCGGAACATATGATTCAGCTTGATGGTTTACGCGGGATTGCGGTGACAATGGTTGTTCTCGACCATTTCGGTCCGAGGTCGCTCGCCCTGGCTTTGGAATTAGGGGCAGTGGGAGTTCGGCTCTTTTTTGTTTTGAGCGGATTTTTAATCACCGGAATTCTTCTAGACGCGCGAGCCAAAGCAGCCGATCGGAATGTGGAGAGAGGCAAAGTGTTGTCCGCATTCTACCTTCGGCGCTTCTTGCGGATCTTTCCACTCTATTATCTAGTCTTATTTGCTTGCATACTTATCAATATCCCTTCAGTCCGCCAGTATTCCGTTTGGCACCTGACTTATACGACAAACATACTGATCGGAACCCGACAAATATATCTGCCCGCCCTCACTCATTTCTGGTCCCTTTCCGTGGAAGAACAGTTTTACCTCTTCTGGCCGATCTTGATTCTTTACGCCCCAATGCGAACCTTGCCGCATCTCATCGTCGGGTGTATGGCCTCAGCCGTGATCTTGCGGGGTGTCTTCGCGGCGACGACGGGGAATCTCTTCCTGAGCACAGCTTTCATGCCCCATTACTTGGATTCGCTGGGAATGGGTGCCTTAATCGCTATCTTGCGCCGATCTCCCGACTGTACGGAGAGCCGTCGCATTCGGGGACTGAAGCTCTCTCTGGTGGTCGGCGTCGCCTTTTGTGTGCTCCGCGTGGCGTTGAGGTATCTGCATACAGGTTGGGTGTTCAAGGTCACGTTCAACGACCTGGGAATTGCTCTGATCGCGGGGCCACTTCTCGATCGCGCAGCTAACGGTTTCAATGGGATTGTCAAACGGCTACTCGAGTGGTCACCTGTTGTCTATCTAGGCACAATCAGTTACGGAATTTACATTTACCATGATGTTCTCCCTTTAATCGATCGGGCTCTTCTGAGTGGTAGGCTCTGGTCGATTTTTGCCGTTGAGGAACGAGGCCTGCGTCCGTTCCTCGTTGTGTTTACCTCGACAGTGATTGTCGCCTCGGCATCCTGGTATTTCTTTGAGAGGCCTCTGAATCGACTCAAGAGCCGGTTTCCTTATGTTCCCGTCCCTGGGTCGGCTCCCAGCAGCACTCGAGAGTCGGCAAGTAGACCGTGTGGGAATCCGGTCGAAAAGCCAGTTCTCTTGGCATGATCTGGCGGTGCGGTGGGGCTGATCCTACCAGTTGCAGATCCGACCTGCCCCCTGGCCGAGTAGGCCCGAAACCCTCTCGCTTCCCGTCACGGTTCATGACATGACACCAGCGTCGATCGGATCAACCTTCTTGGGCCTAGGGTGAAGAATTCGCTCACGGAGGGCCAGGAATGGGTGTTCAACGACACAATAGAAGAAAAAGGCTACAAACATCCCGACTGCTGCCAGGCTCGCGAAGTTCAAAAAACTGAATAAGAGTGGTGCAGACTTAGCGGGAAGGACGTAAGTGTCGAGCACATGCGTTACAGTCGGTCGAAACCATTGATGGACCAAATACATCCCGTATGACAGGCGAGAGATCCAGTAGAAGATCCGCCAACCGATAAAGCTGGGAACCGACTCCGGCCTCGTCAGGCACAGGACGATCGCCGATCCAAACACAAGGGCGAACCCGGTGTAGTTAAAGTAGATTGAGCTAACAGAGTAGCAAACTCCACATAGTATAACAGCGAGGGGGAGGAGCCAGATGGAGCCCAGGAATCCTACTCCCCGCTTGAGGGACCCTGTATTCTCAAGGTTCGCGACTAACATCCCGATCACGAGCCCGTCCGAATGCGTATGGAACGGGTAGTAAAGCGCCCCGAGACGGTCCTCTGGGCTAGGGTCAGGGGCTTGCGAGGTTAAGCGCCACCAAGCGAACGCTCGAATCGCTGGAAGTAACACCAACAACGCGAGCAGCCAAGGCCGGTACGATGCGACCGACTTGAATCGTTTGGCGGTCAAAACAAGCAGAAGTGGTGCGAATATATAGAATTGTTCTTCGATACAGAGTGACCAACCTCCATCGACAACCCCTGCCCCTGTATAATTTGATACGAAAAACAGGTCCCCCCAGCACTGAGAGAATGAGCATAATTCAGGGTGCACCACGAAGATCGTGATCAAGAGAACCACAAAGTAGAGTGGCCAGATTCGCAAGCCGCGGCGAATCATGAATCGCTTAATGTTGACACTGCCGGTCTTAGCCACTTCCCGCCAGAGCTGCCGCCCGATTAGGTAGCCACTCAGGGCAAAGAAGAGATCAACGCCAGACCACCCCCCCTTGACGAACGGCGAGCGAGACCAGAGCGTCGGGCCCGCGCCCGTCAGCAAGTACGTGGTGTTGGAGTGCCCAGCGATCACTCCGAGAATCGCCAGAGTCCGCAGAAAGTCGAGCGATGGATTCTGTTCCTTGGGTGGGTTCGCAAGGTCGTGCAGTGGGGCCGTAATCAAACTCGGAATCATGACGCCTCGCATCATTAAGTGACACATTCAAGTGAAGCTAGACAAACGGCGAACTCTCGGAGAAGTTGCGAGGTCATTAAGCTTATTGCCCGTAGAGGGTTCCTACAACCAACATCCTCTGGGATTCGACCCAAAAAGGCGACGCAAGGGAAGTTCTGCGGAAGACAGTGCTGGAAGCTTTGATGCAAACGCCTCCCGCAAGAGTTGCCGTTCCAGATCGATCACCCTCTTTCCGGGCCGATCTGCACGCGATACACTCAACAGTGGAGTTGACTCTCCCCCCCGCCCTGCGAGCGTGCGTTCGATGTCTCCCTTGAGCCCATTTTCCCCGGATCGGCAGCTCCGCCGCCGCGATGCGCTCGGTGCCCGGGCATGGTCCCGGCGTGGGGTACAACCCGAGATCGCTGCAAAACGGTTCGACCTGATCAAGGCAGAACGCCGGGGTATGGGAACTTCGTTCGAACTCAGATTCGCGGCAAATACCCCAGGAGCGGTCGAGCTAGCATCGCGATCACTCGACATTCTCGACGACCTTGAAGCCCAGATGACGGTCTATCGCGACGATTCGGAGATCAGTCGGATCAATGCGAACGCCCATATCGCTCCGGTTGAAGTCGAACCTAAGCTTTTCGAGTTGATTGAGCACGCGGTCGAATTGAGCCACCTGACGGGTGGGGCTTACGACATCACCTCGGGGGCACTCTCACTCGCGTGGGGGTTCACCCGTGGTCCGAAGCGAGTCCCTTCGAGCGAGGCTCTCGCCGAGGCACGAGCCTGCTCGGGGTTCCAACATCTGATTCTCAATCACTCGGACCGAACGATTCTGTTTGATCGGCCAGGGATCGTGCTCAACCTCGGAAGTATCGGCAAGGGGTACGCGATCGACCAGGCGATTGACGTTGTCAAGAAGCATTGGTGGCCAACCTCGGCTCTGTTGCACGGTGGGCATTCGAGCGTCTATGCGCTCGGCTCACCTCCCGACCAATTTGGTGGCCGCTGGCAGGTCGCCCTACGAAACCCATTTGACCTGGAACAACCACTCGGTACGATCCACCTTCGTAATCGTGGTATTGGGACATCGGGCGACCTCTTCCAACGGTTCGTACATGAGGGGCGACTCTTTGGCCACATCCTCGACCCTCGGACCGGCGAACCTGCGGCATCCGGGCTGGCTGCAGTGACGGTTTTGGCCCCGACGGCGGCGGAGGCGGATGCCCTTTCGACCGCAGTTAGCCTCCTCGGCCCGGAAGAGACGCGAAAAATCCTTGCCGATCGACCTGAAATTGGTGTGATCTTTGTCCACTCGAGTCCCGATGGCTCATCCCCTCGAGTAGAGACATTCCACCTCTCGGATTCCGACTACACGCCCAACCCGATCGACCCCTACCGTCCCCAGAAGTTCCGCCCGAACGTCTGAGGTTCCTGCCCCCTGAAAGGAGCAGTCCCCTGGCCTCCTCGCGACCCTACTATTATCCGGGCTTCTTTGGCGCTCTCTTCCTGGTGCTTCTGCGGATCGCGATCGGCTGGCACTTCTGCAACGAGGGACGTGAGAAGCTCGAGTCGTACTCGACCACAAAGCCCTTCACGGCCGAACCTTACCTCCGCGCCTCAACGGGGCCGCTCGCCCCTTACTTCCGCAGCCTCGTTCCCGACGTCGACAGCAAGAACAAGCTCTTGCCCGAGGTTCTTAAAGCGAACTGGGAGATCGATAGCAATCGGATCCGCGACCAATACCGGTTCGATCAGCCCCAGATCGAGAAGTTGCACGAGGAACTCGCGAGCGCAACAAACAGGGCGGACGACTGGTTTCGAGCGACCGAGAACGCGGAAAAGGTCAAGAAATACATCCACGATCTTGGAGCAATCGAAGCTGTCGAGGCCAACCCAGACGCCCTCTCTTATGAACGCGAGCGGGCCGCTCTGGCCAGGAAATCCCTTGAGGCCGACCGAAGGACCCTCGCGACAACAATTGATGGTTGGTCAGCCGGCTTCAGGGACACCTCGCTCAAGATTGCGACCAAGGAACAAGTCGAGAACTACGGGCCCTATGTCTCGGTCAAGACGCAACTCGACACGATCAATCTCGTGACAGCCTATGCTCTGACCATTTTCGGCGCGTGTCTGATGGTAGGGTTCCTCACCCCTCTCGCAGCGCTCGGTGCCGCCGGGTATCTGGCGATGTTCTACTTCAGTATGCCCCCTTGGCCAGGACTCCCTGAGAGCCCGATCGCCGAAGGACACTACTGGATTGTGAACAAGAACCTCGTCGAAATGTTCGCCTGTCTCGCTCTCGCTTCGACGCCGAGCGGACTCTGGATCGGGTTCGATGCCTTTCTGTTCGGCCCTTATGCCCGCCGCGCAGCTCTCCGGCGCGAAGCCAAACTCGCCGAGCGGAATGCCCGCCTCGCTAATCGACATTGACTCGCAGGAATGAACCAATCCGGCCCGGAAGTCGAATTTACTCTATAGACATTCTTCGACGAGGAGCGCTGACACGATGATGAACCTGACACCTGAACAGCGGGCACTTGGCCGCGAGAACACCAATACCGCGCTCGGCATGACCCGTCGCGACGTTTTGAAGGCCGCGGCCGCCGCCCCCGCGTTGGGCTCGTTTTACTTCGGGTACAAGGCTATGGGGGATAAATCCCCCGTTCGAGCCGCGATTATCGGCACTGGCAACGAAGGTTGCCAGGCGATGATCCGCGACCATAACCGCGACTACCTCAACTATATTGGATTCTGCGACGTCCGCCCTTCGCAACAGGAACGGGCCGTCAAGGAGTTCACCACCCACAAGCAGTACGGTAAGGCGGAAG
>JANXSX010000042.1 GCA_025356475.1 Isosphaeraceae bacterium
GCTCGACTCGTAGATTCTCGGGACTTCTCTCGGACACCTATCGCTACTATATTAGACATTGCTTGTACCAACCCCTCGGCGATGACCCTCTGGCTGATCCACCCATAGATCGAGGGAACCTCCCTTGCTTCGATCGGCTTACCACCATAATCCCGCTTATGGCCCATCCTTTCTCACGAGGCTGGCCGCAGTTCTGACACTTGTCGTCGCCTGTTCGAGCACGTCGAACGCTGCAGATCTGCGGTTCGATGAGCAGATCCGCCCGATTCTGGAAGATCACTGCTTCAAGTGCCACGGAAATGGCGTTAAGAAGGGTGGTGTGGACCTCGACGAGGTGAGATCGACCGACCAGAAGCTTTGGTGGAACGTCTTGAAGAACGTTCGGTCCGGGATCATGCCCCCAGGCGGGAAGGATCAACCGTCCCTTGAAGAACGCACACAGCTCGAGACGTGGATCAAGTCGGAAGCGTTCCGAATCGACCCAGCGAACCCAGATCCAGGTCGAGTCACCGTCCGAAGGCTGAACCGTGTCGAGTATCGCAACACCATCCGTGACCTCATGGGTGTTGAGTACGATGCAACCGCAGAATTCCCTCCTGATGATAGTGGACATGGATTCGATAACATCGGCGATGTCCTGTCCATTTCTTCCCTCCTGCTCGAAAAGTACCTAGCCGCCGCCAAGACAATCGTGTCGCGAACCGTGCCCACGGTGTCCAAGGTTGTTCCGGAGCAAGTGATCTCTGCTCGGAGCTTTCACCGAACGGATGGAGGGAAGGAAGGGCCGAGCCCACCCTCTCTGTCCTATTATGAGGCGGCAACAGTTCAGGCGAAGGCGGACATCGAGCACGATGGGCCGTATCGCCTGATTGTTGACCTCTCGGCAAACGAGAAGTATGTCGACGGTGTCAGTGACGCTAATCGTTGCCGGGTCATCTTGAGTGCCGACGGCGAGGAACTTGCGAGTCAAGAGTTCGTTCGGCAGGCGGGGAAGTCCTACCAGTTTGAGTTCGATCGTGAGTGGAAAGCGGGTCCGCACCAACTGACAATTGAACTGCAGCCCCTCACTCCGGATGAGAAACAGACGCGTTCGCTGGTGATCCGGATCCGATCGGCGACTGTTCGGGGGCCGATGGACGAGCGATATTGGGTTCGTCCGGTCGATTACGAACGTTTTTTCCCGGGCCAGATTCCCACCGATTCCGTGGCTCGACGGGCCTACACACGTGATCTTCTCGGCGTATTCGCGAGCAAAGCGTTTCGCCGACCGGTCGACGATGTGACAAGAGATCGCCTGGCAGCCCTTGCCGAGGCTTCAACCGCCGATGGGAAACGCACTTACGAAGCTGGTGTTGGCCATGCAATGTCTGCCGTTCTGACTTCACCTCGATTTCTGTTTCGGGAGGAATCGGTCGAGCCGACCTCGACGGGCCCCTACCCGTTAGTTGACGAGTACGCCTTGGCCTCCCGATTGTCCTACTTTCTCTGGTCGACGATGCCAGACGCCGAGCTGATCAGCCTCGCTGGTGAGCACAAACTCCGTGAGAATCTCAAATCGCAAGTCACCAGGATGCTGGCGGATCGCCGTTCGGCTGAGTTTAACCGCCATTTTATTGGTCAGTGGCTTCAGGTTCGCGATATTGACTCGGTGACGATTAACGCCCAAGCGGTGATGGCTCGGGAGCAGACGCCAGATCCAGAAGCAGATCGCCGTCGATTGCGGTTCCGCGAGTTGGTTCGGAAGCCCGCCGAGGAACTGAATGAGGCAGAGAAGAAGGAACTTCAAGAAGGGCGAGCCGCCTTCGGGGGGGCCTTCCGACGCTCACGCGAGTTTGAACTGACGGGCGAGTTGCGGCAAGCGATGAAACGCGAGACTGAGATGCTCTTTGAGCACATCATCACAGGCGATCGGAGCCTTCTCGAACTCCTTGATAGTGACTACACCTTCCTGAACGAGCGGCTCGCCAAGCACTATGCAATCGAGAATGTGACTGGGGAGACAATGCGGCGGGTCGACCTGCCTGCCGGAAGCCCTCGGGGTGGCGTTCTCACACAAGGGACGATCTTGGCGGTCACTTCAAACCCCGACCGGACTTCACCGGTGAAACGGGGCCTGTTCATTCTCGACAACATTTTGGGTTCCCCCCCCGCTCCGCCACCCCCGAATATTCCCTCCCTTGAGGAGGCCGGTAAGAAGGTCGATGGTCGCCTTCCCACCCTCCGAGAGTCGATGGTGCTTCACCGTAATGAACCAACGTGCGCTGGGTGTCACGCCCGAATGGATCCGCTCGGGTTAGCTTTAGAAAACTTCAACGCCCTCGGTCGATGGCGCGATAATGAACGGACTGAGACGATTGATGCCTCCGGAAAACTGATCTCGGGAGAAGCGTTCGAGGACATCCGTCAAGTAAAACGGATCCTGGTCGAACACCACCGACCCGAATTCTATCAGTGTCTCACCGAGAAATTGCTAACCTATGCTCTTGGGCGCGGGCTCGAAGCGTATGATGTTCAGGCGGTCGATACGATCGTGGGTCAGATCGAGAAGAATGAGGGTCGCTCTTCGGCCTTGATCACCGGGATCGTCGAATCCGCCCCGTTCCAGAGGCGACGTCGTTCAAGTACTGCAAATTCAGCGGATCTCACAGACCGGAGTTCCGGTCGCCCATCTGATCTGACCAGATAAGGAACCGATTATGACTTTGGGACAGAACGCGACTAGCCTGAATCGCCGCCATTTTCTCCGTGGTCTTGGTGCATCAATCGCACTGCCGGCCTTTGCTTCGATGGGTGCCTCCCATTTGCTTGCAGCGGATGGAGTCACTCCATTAGCAACGACTGCCTCGGGGGCACCCCTCCGAACAGCCTTCGTCTACTTCCCGAATGGTGCGATTCCCGCCTCATGGTGGCCGACTGGCGAAGGGGCTGACTTCCAATTCAAGCGGACCCTTCAGCCTCTCGAACCATTCAAAGATATGGTTCAGGTCCTTGGCGGTTTGGACCACGAGTCCGCCGAAGGGCGAGCCGACGGAGCAGGCGACCATGCGCGCGGTGGTGGCACGTTTCTGACCGGCGTTCGCCTCAATAAGAGTGCGACCAATGTCAGGGCTGGGGTCTCGATCGATCAGGTCATGGCCCGTCAGATCGGCCACTTGACCCGTTTTCCGTCCCTGGAGCTGTCGTGCGAGTCAGGCCGAAGATCAGGTGCTTGTGACTCCGGTTATTCGTGCGCGTACCAATTTAATATGTCGTGGAGCTCGGCCACCTCGCCAATGCCCGCAGAGTCGAACCCCCGGTTGGCGTTCGAACGGCTCTTCGGGGCTGGTGCTCCGAGCGAGCGCCGGGCAAATCTCGCCCAGCGCCGCCAGGAACAAAAATCGATCCTCGATTTCGCGCTCGAAGATGCTAAGTCCATGCAACGCCGCCTTGGTTCTCAGGACGTTCAAAAACTAGACCAATATCTGGACGGCGTTCGTGAGATCGAGGCCCGGATTGAGAAGTCCGAACGGTTCGACGTGGATCTTAATCCGGCAATCGTGACGCCATTGGGAGTTCCGGGCGATTACACCGAGTACGTCCAGATCATGTTCGACATGTTGGTCCTGGCGTTCCAGACCGATTCGACACGAATTGCCAGCTTTCTACTCGCCCATGACGGCAGCAACCGCTCCTTCGACCAGATTGGCATTTCGGAAGGACATCACGAACTGACGCATCACCAGAATCGGTCGGATTGGATCGAGAAGGTGGCCGACATCGACCTCTGGTATGTGCGCCAATTCTCGCGATTCCTTGAGAAGCTTCAGGCGACCAAGGATCTCGACGGCAAGTCGCTCTTGCACAACTCGATGATTGTCTATGGCAGTGGTAACGCCGATGCAAACCGGCATACTCACAATAACTTGCCGATTGTGCTCGCGGGCGGAGGTGGCGGAACTCTGACACCAGGCCGCTACGTCAAGCATGGCTCACAACCGCTGACGAACCTCTTCCTGAGCATGTCCGACCGACTAGGACTTCAGGAAATCTCCCGCTTCGGCGATTCGGTCGGACGGCTTAGCAACGTGTAGTTCATGGATCGGTCAGAGCGGATCAACCGGACGAGCGATCATCATGACCTTGACGAGCCTTGTTTGTGTTCTGGCGGGATCAATCCTGGGTGCGGATGACGCGCCTGTGATTTCGCTCTGGCCGAACGGGGCTCCCGGCTTCGAGAGCCGGCGGAACGAGGCTGAGCTCGCCAAGGATTACTGGGTTCGCAACATCCACAACCCATCGGTCACCGTCTTTCTCCCTCCCAAGGAGAAAGCGACCGGTGCGGCAGTGATCATCTGCCCGGGCGGCGGACACCGGGAATTGGTCTTTTACGGAGAAGGAGTGGAGGCGGCTCGCTACTTCAACAGCATTGGGGTGGCGGCCTTCGCCCTCAAGTACCGTCTCGGTCGTGAGCAAGACTCGCCTTACAAACCTGAGATTCATGCCCGCGAGGACGGCATCCGTGCGATGCGTCTCGTCCGAAGCCGGGCCTCAGAATGGGGTATTGACCCCAAGCGGGTTGGGATCATGGGATTCTCGGCAGGAGGAGAAGTGGTCTCGCTAGTCACCTATGCCCCACAGGCTGGGAACGCAGACGCACCTGACCCCATTGATCGCCTCAGTAGTCACCCCGACTTCCAGATCTTGATCTATCCCGGCCCGCTCGGTATCCCCGAGAAGGTCCCGGTCGATGCACCTCCCGCGTTCCTTCTGGTCGCGAACGACGATCGGGGCGCTGCCCGTGTCGTCGCGAGCCTCTTTCAAAAGTACCGCGAGGCCGGGCTCCCTGTCGAAGCCCATGTCTTCGCGCGAGGTGGGCACGCGTTCAATCATCATGCCATAACCAAGGAGTGGGGCATGCGTGAAAAATACACCATCGCCAGTCATTTCACTAAGCCTGGCGCGTGGAATTTTAACACCTGGAAGTTGTAGTCCTTTTGGTGCGTCAAGCTCTGTAAAACCCTCAGGGAGTGGTAACGTGTCCGCCATCTTCAGTCTCCTCTACAGTGCTCGTAGATTGTGTGGCTTTGCAAGTGGCTTTGACATCGTCAATCATCTTTTTTACGCCCAAAACAACATAAAGCACTGACCCGCCGCACACCACAATCGTGGCATAGAGTAACCACAGAATAAACAAAGTTTGCATCTTAAATCCCTTGTGATTACGCGTAATGGATTAGGCGAGAGCATCGCCTGGTTTGATTCTCAAAAGTCTTTTCTCTGCATTAGCGTTATAAGCGTCGGAAAGTTCAAAACTTCTAAACCTACGATCTAGTTTCTTAGACACTACTGCTGTTGTCGCAGATCCGCCAAAAGGATCCAAGACCAGATCACCAGGAACCGTACAAAGTCTTAGGATTCTCCCAAGCAGTTGCTCGGGAAGTTGGTTAGGTGTTGGCTCTTTCTGTGCGTATGTGCCACACACACGGTTAAAGTGCCAGACATCGTGATCGGCAATAAACCCGCTGCCGGATGGGAACCCGTTCGAAGCTGGTTAGCTTGAAGAACTGGCCACAGCGACTTACCGAGTGGATGACCGATAACGCGATCCTCTCGCCAAAGACTGACGCCAAATAGAGCTTCCTCGAGCTGAGGCGTTAAGGCTCGATTCTCACCATGTTTTCAAAGATAAGATATTGTTCGTCGGCGCTCAGTAAACGACTGAGCTAATGCCGACATGGCTTTCTCGTCGCGCTCAAGATGAGTACACATTTCGTCTGGAAATGACGATGATTACGGTATTAATGCAAACACTCGTTTGCGTCGGAACTTTCGCGCGGGAGTTCTCCGCAATGCGTCGGGCCACAATCGGTTCTCAACAACGAGATCATCGTCCCGGTCGTCAGTCGAGCCGATTGGGACTCGAACAACTCGAAATGCGTGTGGTTCTCTCAACGTTCGTCGTCCAGACAAATCTGGATACCGACGCCTCTGAGATTGCCAGCTTACGGACGGCGATACTCCGGTCGAACGCGAGTAGCGATCCTGCGCCGAACCAAATACAGTTTAAGATCGGCACAGGGTTTCAGAGTATCTTCCTGAATTCTGCCCTGCCCCCGATCACGCATGCTGTTACCATTGATGGGCTAACTCAGCCAGGAGCGAATGGCAGTCCCTCGATCATGCTCGTCCCCAACCCGAAACTAACGCCATTCACGGGCGATGGCTTGACCGTTTACGCCGGCAGTAGCACGATTCGCGGCCTCGTGATCTCCGGATTTACTGGGAACGGCATCGTGCTCGCCCGGAACGGTGGGGACCTCATTGAGAACTGTATCATTGGCGGAGACGGCCAGGTCGGCTCGGGGAATACCGGGACCGGCATCCTCCTCAAAGCCGTTCCGGGCAATGTGATCCAAAACAATGTGATTGCCAGTAACGGAACCGGCGATGGCGTTCTCATCTCGAGCGACGGGACAACTCCACCGCTGACACATGTTGTCTCGACGACGACAACGGACACGTTGAACGGCCCCGCCTTGGTTGATTACACCTTTTTCGACACCGGCTCAGGCACTGCGGTTCAAGGAACGTTCGTGCTCGAGGATACGAATCCCGCATTCTCATTCCCGAAGATCGTGGGAAGCTTCCAGGCCCCTGCCTCGCAGATTATTGGGAACTTTCCCTTGTTCCAAGGGACGATGATGTTCCCCGCCAACGGGTCGCTCGTCGCTACCTCCCTGACTGATACAGTGACGGCACCGCAATCGATCGGGACGGTGACCGGCCAACTCGATTCACGTGGAAACCTCACCCTGGAGTTCATTTTCGATTCTCCGCTGTCAGGTCAAGGAATCACGGGAAGTTACAGGACAAAGGCCGAGCTCCTGGCGACCAATGTTCCTGTGACGGGAACCACCAAACCAATCGCAGGCACCGTGGTCGCGACATGGGTGACAACGCTTCTCCGGGATGTGGTCGAGAGCCCGGTTCCGAACCCGCAAAATCCGACCGGAAACTTGATCGCCAACAACTTCATTGGAACAGACCGAGCCGGTGCAGCCGCACTCGGCAATCAGAGGGGCATCAAGGTTGACGGGGCACTCTCCTCTTCGAACATCGTTCGAGGCAACCTGGTTCGATTCAACACCTTGGATGGGATCGACATCAATCATGGCGCGTCCCAAAACGCGGTGGACGCGGGCAACACGATCTCCGATAATGGCCAGATCGGCGTCCAAATTCTTGGCGGAAGTGGAAATACTGTCACAGGAAATACGCTCCATTCCAATGGAACCGACGGGGTGACCTTGAGCGGCGGCACCGGGACTGTGGTCGCGGGCAACACCATCTCCAACAACCGAAATGTCGGCGTTCAGATCAGCGGCAAGAGTCGCGGGAATGCGATTCTCTCGAACACGATCGACGCCAGTAGTGAGAATGGGATACGCCTCAACGGATCATCTGGTAATCATATCTTTGGCAATACGATTATCCGAAGTGGATCCTCAGGTGTACAGGTTGTCGGGGACCCTTTGCTTGCAGGATTGCCCGGTTCCCTAAGTGCTAATCTCATCGACCAGAATTTGATCGGAACCAACGCGGGCGGCACCGCCGGCTTGGGAAATGGGATCGGGGTCGAACTCGTGGGGGGTGGCCCGATTTCGAGTGTACTCCGGGGCAATATCGTCCGGTTTAACCAAACCGACGGCGTCTTCATCCACTCGGGTTCGTCAAATAACCACGTCGATTTCCTGAATGTGATTTCAGATAACGCTATCGTTGGCATTCAGATTTACCAGGCTACCGCCAATGTCATTGAGGGCAATACCATCGCTTCCAACGGTAGCGATGGTGTGTTCTTGAATGCGGCCTCGGGTAACACTCTCTCCGGCAACTTCATCACCAGGAATGTGGGGGTTGGAGTCCAGATCCTCGGCCCGGACGGGGGTAATCTGATCCAAATCAATGCAATTATCGCCAACGCGACCGATGGCGTCTTTCTCAACTCGACCGTAGGAAACACGGTGATTGCTAATACAATCACGAATCAGCAGGGAGTGGGTGTACACCTCTTAGGAAGCACCCAGGCCACCCCTGCGTCGAACAATCATGTGGTAGGGAACGCGATTTCTCACAATCTTGATGGGATCGCCTTCGACGGTTGGTCCAGCAGCAACGTTGTGGGTGGTGTTGCAACTCCAGGTGGGAGTCCGCAACTCAATACGATCCAAAATAATCGACGTTCGGGTATCAACATCGTCGGCAATGGTGCCACTTCGAATATCATTCAGAGCAATGTGGTACGTCACAATAATGGATTCGATCTGGTGATGCAGAGAATGGCTTCAAACAACGTGATCGGTGGACCCGGCGGGGCCGGCAACCAACTCTCAAGTCCCTTGGCGCTCTACAGTGGAGCCCGCAGCTTCAACCGGATCGGCCAGAACATAGCCGCATCGACCTCGACCGGACCGGCGCGGAAATTTGGGCCTAAGCTTGCCCCTGGGCGCTCGAAATCCGCTCATCCTTGAGATTCGAATCAGTCGGGACTCTCTCCGAATCGGCCCGGTAACGGGCTTTTCCCGGTTTCCGGCTCAGTGTTCTCCTCTGGTCTGCCGATAGTAACGATATGGTAGGTCTCAGACGTCGCACAGGATGCGACGAAATGAGAGCAGTGTGAGCTTGTCTGGATGTGTTGTGGTTGGTCTGCAGTATCCAAGGTCCAGGATGGACCTGGAAGGGGTGGACGCGATGGGTCAGAACCGGTGGATGATCGGCATAAGTCTCGGGGCAGTCCTCATCGCTCTCCCTGCGCAGCGGACCCAGGCTCAATTGCTCGGTCTTCCAGCCCCGGCTTCCCCCATTTCCGGTCTGACTCTAGGACTCCCTGAGCCGCTTCAACTGGACGACGTTGCCGATTCACCAGACCAACTCGCTCAGCTTCCCCCGCAAGGCGATCTCCCCAGACCCACCGCAACTCGTCCAAGTCAACCGGCGGTTGCCCCTGGAACTCAACCTCTGCGACCCAGTCCAACAACACCGGGAAGACCGGCGTCCGCAGCTCCAATCGCACCACCGAGCACAAGCACACCACCCGTTGCTTCGGGCACCACGGCAAACGGTCCCCTGATGTCGGCGTTGGCCGGGTCTGCCGCCAACCCATTTCCGCAACAACCGGGCGCACTGCCGAGTTTTTCCTCATATCGTGCCCGGAGTATCCCAGAAATCATGGGAGACCAGGGAGCACTGCCTTTCCTACGTTTCGTGGCTCCGCCGGTCCCCCCGGTCCCTACGGTCCCAGGAGCACCTCCGAACCGGCAGCCGATTCAAGGAGCCGCCCTGCTCCCCTCGATCCGACAATTTAAGGTCGCCGAGATGGAGAGTCCCAAACCTTTGGATCGCGTGTACTTCACATTTCATTATTTTAATGATGTGAATGGTGCAATCAACAAGCGGTTAGATGCAAGTGTCTCAGGGATGAATATTTATCGAGAAGTTCTCGGTCTCGAGAAGACATTTCTAAACCAGCGCGCATCGATCGGATTGAGACTGCCTCTCAATACGTTAACCAGTAAGAATACCAACCCCGCGATCGGCGGATCAAGCACCGCGATCGGTGATCTCGCAATCATCTTGAAATACGCGATATACGAAAATCAGAAAACAGGTGACCTGGTCTCGACAGGACTCTTGATCACCACCCCCAACGGTCCCGCAGCATTCGCGGGTTCACGGAGCACGGTGCGAGGCTTCCATGATGCAACCTTACAACCCTTTGTTGGATTCATTCGTTCTCGTGGCGATTTGTTTCTGCAAGGCTTCTCATCAATTGATGTACCCTTGAATTCCAACGATGTCACTGTGCTCTACAATGACTTGAGTCTTGGTTATTTCCTGTACAAGAACCGCGAGTCCGGTGGTTGGCTGACGGCAGTCGCGCCTACTTTTGAGACTCACTTGACCACACCTATGAATCACCGGGGGGTCCATCTCGGTGATCCGGCGGGGATTCCTGATGTTCTGAACCTTACTTATGGGATCAATTTCGAGATTCGGAAACGCTCAAACTTGAGATTCGGTGTTGTGACACCGGTCACAGGCCCAGCACCTTTCGCTCTCGAAACCTTCGCCCAGTTTGGCATCAGATTCTGACCAAGTTGATCTGTGATTTGCTGACTAATCTCTCAGATCGCCACTTAACTTGGTATTCACCCACTGTTGACTTGGCATTCCGGTCAAGTTCCTCCTTGAGCTTCTTGAACTCGTCATACTCTCTGAGGGGGTCGAGTCGGGGATCATCAAGCAGTCGCGACTCCAGACCAGTGCCTTTGCCAACAGCGGCTCTAAGCAACTTGAACGCCTTCGATGAATACGCTTGTTCGCTCGAAGCTCGCGCTGTCTCTGGAAGCGAGCCCTGCCTCAAAATCGAAAGGCAACCCGCAAGGAATTTAGCGGCTTCAAGCTGATCTTCAGGCGAATCCGGACGGACCTTGGAGAGTTGCTCCGCAGCAACAGATGCGGCTGCATCGTCTTTGAGTCGGAGCAGAATGTTTGCTTGAAGTTTATAGTCTTCGACAAGCCCCGTGGGATAGAGCTTGTTTCGAGGATCAGCGTCCCAGGCAATCCGGTGCGTAGCGATCGCGCGATCAATCTGTTCACGAGCATCCTCCAGGTCCTCCCGATTTCCTCGAGACCTTGCAAGGTCAAATAGACTCTCACCGAGGGCATAACGATACTCAGGAACGTTGGGATAGTCTTTCACCAATTTTGCATGGGTTTGGATCGCCTCAGCATAGTCCTTATCCGCACCCTCGGGGTCGGTGTGATACTTGAGATTCCCCACACTGGTGAGCGTGCTCGCGAGGTTCGCCTGGTAATTCACCGTCGAAGGGGAGGTTTGCACCAATCGACGTTGCCCTTGGACCGCTTTGGTGAGCAGGCCGGCAATCTCACGCAGTCGCTCGCCTGGATTCGCCGTCTCTTCATTTGAATCCATGATGAGATCGGCGAGGTTCTTGTTGGTCCGGGCGAGATCTTGCTGATAGTCAGGGATCTTGGGGAAGTCGTTTGCGAGCTGTGCGAGTAATGCTTGGGCCTTGCGCAAGTAACTTTCACTATCGTGATAGCTACTTCGCATTATCAACAAGCCAAGATTGTTGTATGTGCTTGCGAGTCGGTAACGATAACCTGTTACGGACGGCGCGTCTTTGACGAGGTTTTCGAGAATTCCCAATCCTTGACGATAGAGGTTCTCGGCCTCGGTGCGTTGCCCGGTCGCCGCCTTGAGAATCGCCTTATTGTGCAATTGGCGGGCATAATTGGCGAGCTCGGCGGGTTCGGGGTTCTTGGTCGTGAGCTGCTCCTGGGAGATGAGAGCGGCGTCATAGAGCGATTCATTCTCACTCCTTCGGCCTTCGAGCTTCGCGAGCGTGGCTCCAAGTTGATACTTCGTCTTGTTGAGCGCGCTCCAAATATCGGCCCGATCGGGAAAGTCTTTGTCGAGCTTCTCCCAAACGGCGAGCGAATCACGGAAGGCGGCTTCGGCCTCTCGAAACCGGTTTGCCTTCTTCAACAGCATGGCGAGCCCGAACTCACTCCGCCCCAGTTCGATCCGGTAAGAATCCTCGTTCGGATTCGATTCACGAAGGTTCTTCAATTCCTGAATGGACTGGTCGTAGGCTTCCTGCGCCGCCTTGAACTCGCCCAACATTTCGGCGATATCTCCTAGTCTGCCGTTGGCGCGGCCCGCTTCGAGTCTCACAGCCGAGCTTGCCCCAGGATCATCTCGGAAGACCTGTAAATAGAAGGCACGCGCCTGGTCGAGAAGTTTTTTTCGCTTCTCTTCCAGTTGCGGAACATCAGCGAGATCGACTTCGCTCACTTCGGTCAGCATGGTGTTCACTGCGTTGCAGGCCAGGCTGAAGTTCTTCGCCGTGAGCGCCTGCTCACGCGCGATCCGGAACCGACTGAATCCCAAGATGGGTATCAAGGTCAGAACCAGTAATGAGACTGAGGTGACCGCAGTTTGATGACGACGCGCAAAGCGGGCCACTCGGGCAACCAATGGCTCTCGGTAGACCGAGACCGGCTCATTTGCAACCCACCGTTGAACATCATCGGCAAGGTCGGATGCTTTGAGGTAACGCTGGGCTCGGGACTTCGCCATCGCTTTGGCACAGACTGCGTCGAGTGCCGCTGGTGCTTTCGGACTGAGCGAGAGCACCCGTGGCGTCTCGTTGGCGACGATTCGGTTGAGTACCTCGGTGACATCTTTCCCCGAATGCGGCGGCTGACCCGTCAAGATCTCGAACAGAATCGAGCCTAGGCCATAAATATCGGTTCGCCCATCAACAATATCGAGACGCCCTTCGGCCTGCTCAGGCGCCATATAAGCGGGGGTTCCCAGTTGTCTGCCCGCGATTGTGGCATCCACCTTGGCCTCACTCGTCACCACGACGGAGGGAAAGGTATCCTCTTCGTCGGGCCGATCCATCATCTTGGCGAGTCCCCAATCGAGGAGGATCACTTCGCCGAAGCCCCCCAGAACGACATTTTCCGGCTTGAGGTCGCGGTGGATGACGCCTCGCGAGTGAGCATAGCCAACCGCCTGGCAGACACTCACAAAAGCCTGGAGGAGCCGCAACCGTTCCAGTGGCTCATCGCGGTGGGCGTTGCCCCCCTTGTGGAAAGCCGCGATCGCGTCGCGCAGCGTTTGGCCGCGGATGAACCGCATGGTGTAGAACGGTTGGTCGTCCTCGGGGCGTCGCGAGAGTTCGTAGACGGGGACGATGTTGGGGTGTTCGAGCTGCCCGGTAACCTGAGCTTCGCGAACGAACCGGCGACACGCTTCGGGATTCACCGACTGGCTTGGCTGGATTTCCTTAAGGGCAACTTCCCGGTTCAGGTCACTATCGCGCGCGAGCCAAACCTTGCCCAATCCTCCTTCGGAATGGAGGCGGGAGAGGTGGTAACGAGACCTCTGAAGGGTCGGTCGAACCAAGGTTTCGACGAGAACATAGCCCGCCGCCGGAGGAAGCGAGCTGAGCGACTTACGGATCGCCGGGTTATCGATCGTGCGGATGACGGTCCGAGCTGCGGCATCGGCGACGACTCCCAGAGTCTTGCGGACATCGCCGCCATTCTTCTTGAGCTTCCGCTCCAGAAGCTTATCGACCTCCTGCCGATCCGGAAGGCTTAGCCACCCGCGCGCGATCAAGACCTCTGCAAGCGAAGTCTCTCTCCGCATGGCCCAAACGGCGCAGGCGTCGACAAACTTACTCTCATCGATCAATTCCAGTTGGAGGGCGAACACCCCGAAGAGGAGGTTGCGATCGTCGTCCATTGGTGGCGTCATTGGTGTCGGACTCTTTGTCGAAGAATCGGAATCGAAGGAGACGATGGCGTGCAACACAACGCGGGTGCGTCAACCGTTCTTCCATCTCATAGCACCCGCCCCCCCCCTTGCACCAGATCTTATTACGCGGGGGTTTCGACGGTTGGGACAATCCGCGATGGGTTCGAGCATCAAGTGCGGTAGATCTCGATGATCGATCACGCGTTCAGCCAAGCAGATTTCAAGACCTTCGTCGGTCAGAAGGCAAGGCTGAGATTCAGGAAGCCGGCAACCAGAGCCCCGACTCGACTGTCGAAGTTATTGTAGATATTGCGGAAGCCCTGGCCGGGTATAAGGGTTGAAACTCCGCCGACAATGCTGATGTTCTCGCTCAAAAGCGGGCGATACTCGAAGCCCGTCGCGAAGTCGAGGCCGATGAACTTGTCGATTCGACCATCATACAGGAATTGGCTGAGCACGTTGGTCTGGTCGAAAATCAGAACATTGAAGTTATTGATGAGCTTCAGTTTCGGTGTCACATCCATGTCCATCCCAAGCGTTGGGATCAAAATTCCCGGATTGACGAAATTGGCTTGCCCCTGAATTTTACTCGATCGCAAGTCGGGCACCAAGCTGAGCCGTTGCTTGAGGTTGACGCCGAAGAGAGGGATCTGCTGCCGATTCCAGAAACTAAAGGGACCCCCGGCGAAATTGGGAGCGTCGAGAATCGTGTCAAAGCCGTTCGCATGTGTATCATTGATATTCTTGTCGCCCGAAGACCAGAAGAACGAGGCCCGGAACCGGACCCAATCTCGGTCATACGAAGCTTCAAGTGCCGCCATCTGGGCATTGATGGTCTGGGCGCGGTTTGCCAGTGGATTCAAGCTGTCGTAGCCGAACGCCCAGTAGAACTGATGGGTCACATTGATCCGGCCGATGTGGCCGTCACCCGCCCAGCCCAGATATCCGACATTCACCTCGTGTGGCTGATAGATCCCCACAGGATCAGGTCGGACCAAGAACCGATTGCGATCGAATTTGAATGATTTCGGATCATTATTATACGTCAGACTTACTTGGGCGGTGTAGCCGGGAAAGAGGAAATCCTGACGATAGTAGTTGGCGAACACTAAGTTCTGTCGACGATCGTTAAACGTATTTAGACCCGTATTTGTATCTTTTTCCCACTGACGGAAATAGGCAAGGTTCCACTGGTCGCGATTGCTGTTCCTGGTTCCGAATAAGCGAATCGCTCGATTGCTATCGGCAAACAAGAAGCCCCGAAAATCGCTGATAAAGGGCTGGGTTCCGATGCGAACCGAGGCGAAGTCATAATCAGGTCCCACATCGGCCAGCTTCGCTTCCACGAACGCTTCTTGAAGAGCCCACAGCGTTCGTGTCCGGCTCGTCCCCTGCAACACGTTGGGGCTCACTTGTGCCCGCTCGCTGAACGAGAAGTTGCTGACTCCCAGGGTGGGAGTGACTTTGATTCGCCAGTCAACCGGCTTGAATGCGGCATCACCGTGGAACAAGTCAAACGAGAGCGAGAAGAAGTCGAGCAAGATGAATGAGCTCGAACGTCCGAAGAAGTTGAACTGGTTGGGGCGCGCTGTGCTTTCGAACCCCGAGGTCTGGGTCGGTATCTGCCTAGGTTCGTAAGACTGATTGGCGAGCCCTGAGACATCAAGGAAGGTGTGCTGGCCGAATATGGGGAAGTCCCCTTTCAACACATTCTGATTGAATGGATCGAAGATTCGGCCAGGCATGAAGGGATAGTCATCCGTAACGGGATGACCTTTGCCGTATCGGTCCGACTCGGGATAACCGATCCGCCAGCGATCCTCAACAGGAACGAAGTGACCTGAGGTCTGACCTTCTGTGGGCGCGACACCCGACGGACCGGTGAACCCCAAGGGTGGGTCACGGAACTGCTGGAAGATCAGGTCCGGCCAAGCCAACGGCGGCCTTGGCCCAACGGAAGAGAGATCCGGCCCCGGTGGTCGTAAAACTGACGGACGGACCTCGGTGTTTCCGTCTGTGGCCCCAACGGTCGCAATGGGCTGAGGCAAGGGGGGCAGTTCCGGCTCGGCAACCTCGGTCGCGACGGCCTCGAGACTGAACAAAGCCAGGATTCCCACCAGAAAGGTTGCTGCTAACCTTCCACTTCTCATCAAGCAGCACCTTCTCAAAAGATACCGGGGAATCGCCAACAAACAAGATAGCTCCCCTTCGAGATCGGCAGAGGAACTCTTCCGAATGAAGGGATTGATGGAATTATCGGGATAATGCCGATTCGGCGGACGATCTCGACAATGGTTCGAGAATCACTGATGGGCAGAGTCCAGTTGTGCCGATTGTACGGAAGGATCTTGTCCATCTTAGTGATCTCTTCGTGATGGGATGGGAAGGCTAGGCTAGGATGTTTGACCGTTCCAAATCCCGGCCAAGTCGGCACAAAAAGCGATCGCCTCGCTTAGAGTTGCTTGAAGCTCGGTCACTCTTGACCGCGACGCCGTCCTCTGCTTTGGCCTCGACCCTCACCTCAAGTGACGTCACAACCTTGATCAGCCGGGCTGAGGCAGCCTCAGCCAGTAACGATGCGATCATTGTGGTTGTCGATCGGGCGGGCGATCTTCTGGGTGCAACCGTGGAGGGGGGAGTCGCCAAAGAGATTACAACGAACCCCGAGAAGCTGACCTTTGCGATCGA
>JANXSX010000109.1 GCA_025356475.1 Isosphaeraceae bacterium
CGCGTCGAAGGCATTATAATCGGCGGGCTTATGGGAGACAGCCGCTCGACGGTTGCCGCAGTTTAAGGCGTGGTAAATCATGCCCCCAACGGAGGCGCGTGCAGTACGTAGCATCGCATGAAGCTAGCCGAAGCCTTCGTCGAGGTCAAGAATTCCCTCCGTCCCGTTTTCCACCAACGACCCTTCGCTTGGATGTCCCCTTCGGATTTTCGCTGAGTTCTGCTGGCCACGATCGGACAACCAAAAGAGTATTCGCACTGAACAAACCGTTATTAGGTTGATCAGAGAATCCCATTGACCATTCTGGCCCATGCTCCGACAATACCCTTATGGAAACAACCATGAAAACTATTGAAGCATTGAACCAAGCCCAAGCTGACTCAGCCGAAGTTTGCCGACTCCTCACGGAAGGCAAGCGGGTGACCGATCCAGAGCTTCGTCGTCGCATCAGTGAGCGGGCTCAAAAGGTACGTCAAGAAATCTTCGGCAAGCATGGCATTGTTGACTGGGCTGTGGACATGGCTCGTGACGCTCGCGACCAATGAAAAGCGTGCTTGATATCTGTGTAGCGTTGAAGTGGGTGTTGGCAGAAAACAATTCTGACAAGGCCCTTCTACTCCGTACTGATCTCCAGAACCAAGTGCATGAGCTGATCGCTCCCGACATCTTTCCTGTTGAATGTGCCCATGCACTCACGAAAAAAGAACGTCAGAAAATCATTCCCGATGCACGCGCACTCTGGGATGACATCATGGCCGATGCCCCGGAATTATTTCCGACCCTACCGCTGATGGATCGTGCTCTGACGATCTCTGCCCAATGTCGTCATAACGTGTATGACTGTCTTTATATTTCACTGGCTGAACGGGAAGCCTGCGAGTTGATCACAGCCGATGAAAAGCTGATCAAGCTTCAGACGATCTTCCCCTTTATCGTGTCTCTTTCGTCGCTCTAAACTTGAGCAAAACTGATATACGCATGTATCCTCCGGCCAGTCTCAGGACGGATCTCTTACACCGGAGGCACCATGCGACTCAAGGTTGGAAAGGCTACCTTGGATCTAGGTAAGCTACGAAAGGACGGATGTCGTGCAGCAAGCGATGGGGACATCCTTGAATGGCATGAACCAAAGGCGCAAAGTGCTCACCACGTGCGACTTCTGAAACGAGTCGATATCACAACCGCGAGTCGTCGTTCAGCAACAGGTCTCATGAAACGCTAGATTGCGAGCCCTGCCCTGTACTCGCAGCGGAAACCATCCTGCTCATAAGCGATTTCATGGTCTAGGGTTACGCTTAAGTTGGGGCCATTCAAGGATGTCCCCTTCGGATTTCTGTGACGGCGAGCTTGCCTGGGCTCGCTTCCGCAGGTTTCTCGAGCGTCATCCGCTCCCGCCTGCGGTAGCGATCCACTCAGTGTACCGTCGCGTAGCGCCTGCATGACAATGACGAGCCGTATGCGTTAACGCGCACGTACGGATCTGTGGGAGCCCTGGGTGGGCAACGACCAGGGCGACCCGGCCCTTCGGAAGGCCCGGATGGACGTCTCGGCCAAGCTCGAGCATGGTCCCAGAGATCGCCTCAACGGCGAAACCCTGTCTCAGCAAAGATTCCAACATGGCGCGGATCGCAACTGAAGCTCCGTTGGAGTCATCGAGATAGCAGCAGTGGGAAAAGTACAGAATCTTGGCCTGTTCATTCAAAGTGGCAACTCATTAGAACGGGGCGGACCATACGTATTTCTCGCCTCTGAGTCCCTGATGCGACTTCCGACATATTTTTCACGGGTCGCGCAGTGCATCACTCAGATCAATGCGTTGAATGAGAAGCGGCTTTGTTGGTCCATTTGGATCCGGGTCGGCACGAAAGCCGCCAGAGACGACCGTGAGATACTTCTTGCCAAAGGCCACGGCCCGAACGTCCTGCTTCGAAACCTCTGAGCTGAGTAGGAGTCGGCCACTCTTGGCATCCCACAAGCAGAGTCGGCCGTCTTGATCGCAACTCACCACTTGATTGCCGTCATTACTAAAAGAAACAAAAAGAATGTTTCGCTTATTTGGTAGTCCAAACGATCGTACGGCAGCGTCGCCATCGAAATCCCATATTGAAATCGTGCCACCGAGTCCGGCGGTTGCAAATGATCGCCCGTCGGGCGCCATGGCCACCGTCCAAAGGATTTCGTCATCACGCGAGGGGATAATTCGAAGTAGTCGCTTATCGCTATCGAGCAACTTAATATTCATAGCTTCGTCGATAGAGGCGAGCCGAGCGGCGTTAGTGCTGAATGAGGTTTGAGGAGAAGGAAATCTGTTAAGTGGGACACGATTGTTGTTTTCAATGACGGGCTGGGTCGGACTGTTGATAGGGAGGAATCTGTAATTGAATTTTGCGTCGAGCATCGCCAAGCCGGTTTCGTCTTCGCGAAAGCCTATAGCGACAATCGGATCGGGGTAATCTTGTATTTCCTTGTAAGACTCACCGTTCTTCGTGTCCCAGACCGTCACACATCCGCCCCGATAGGAGACAAAGACCCTAGGATTGACGGTCGGCAATCGCAAAGGGAGTTGGTAGCCGAACTCCTTGGCATTCTGTCTGGTTGCAGTACCGAAGCCAAGCGTTGACTGTTGGCCGCGTGCCTTGAATTGGAATTCATGATCTTTCCCGGGATGGTCAAGTTCGACAGCTTTAAGGGCACCTCCAGATGCCACCCATCTGCCACTTGGGCTAATGGCAATCGCGTAGACCGGAGCCTTCTGCTCTGGAAACTGAACGATGCGTCGCCCGTTGAAGGTAGAATAGACATCAACTCGATGGTCGTTGATGACGCTTACCAGGGTCTCGCCGTCCCGGCTCAATCCAACAAAAGTTGCTTTCCCCTCCAATGCGATCTGTCTCTCGTCGACCAGGGGGCGCGGCGGGACGGGTTGTCCAAGTGCAGAGTTCGTGAGCAGTAACGAAATCATCGTCAATAAACATCTGCGCTCCATGATTCACTCCTCGATAATGGTCTCCAACTCGACCAATTTCCTGGAATTAGATGCGTCCATGGAATGGAAATAACGTGCCTGCCAACAGATGAAGGGATAGCACAATCTAGCTGAAAGGCGGAGAACGGTGAAGGGGTCAGCCTTGAATGGCATGAACTTCTTAGGCCGCATCCTTCTTTTCCAGCAAGCGTTTACGGAGTACGGATCGGGGCTTGGCCATCAAGGGGAACTTCTTCATTTGACGCTTGATAACTCGTGGCTTAATGCGATTGGGATGGAGCGGATTGACGAGAATGTCCCCCGGCTCGCCACCCGGTATCGGATGCGTTAACAATCGGAACGCATCGAGAAAACTGATCCGGTCTACTCCCACCTTCTAAACCCGCGCCGACTCCACCGTGATCAATATCACAAGATTCTATGTCAGCGGCGGGTGGCACAGATGGCTACGTTTGGTGCCACTGGGTCGTACACGACCAGTGCTCTTTGCTTCAACGGGACACTGGTCGAGTACGACCCAGTGGCACAAAGAAATGTTCACTAGTGCCACCTAAAGTTATCCTCGTTGTCCATGAACAGTCATCGAAGGACCGTCAAGAAAGTTCGTGAGCCCCGCGATTGCCACGAGCCGACTTTCTCAGGTTATCGACGGATACCACCCCCGACGAACGCAATAGTGTTCGGAACTCGCCGATTACGGACGACATGGAAAATTCATATGTCCACTTTTCTGCGATTTGACGATGTGCCTGAGTGGATGGTGGTCTTTTGAGGCTCGTCGAGTTCATGAAGACACTGATCGAAAACGAACATTGACACCCAGAAAGATTCACAAGTGCTACATACGATTACATTCGAATTGTATCAATGTAAAATCCGTGCGGATGATAAATTACACCGAGTTGTTCGGCTTCGGGATACTTGGCCTTCCCCAAATAAAGTTCTTGACCATCGACTTCAATCTCAACGATGGGATCACCCTCATTAGAGTGTTTCGTTTTGAAAAACGTCACGCGCTCGTCAAGATAGACGATATTTTTATCCGAAATTGCAGCATGAGGCGAGGCAGTCACATACGGTTGGACCGAGCTATCATCTAGCCTTGCTTCGGGATAAAAACGGATTCCGACTCTAATTGGTCTAGCTACAAGTGGAAGTGTATGTGCTTTTTCAAGAATCCGATATGCATAATTCGGGCGATCTTCTTGACAAAAAATCGTAAAGCCCATCGATTCCCAAAAAGGGATCGACGTTGATGGTTTGCATTGAATGTAAAGGATACACTCGTCTTCTTTTCTCGCGTCCGTGATGCACCTCTCGACTAGCTTGCGGCCGATTCCGATTCTGCGTAGGTCGTGACGGACCTCTAATAGACCTGGAGATAGAAGGTCGCCGCATCGAAATGCAACCGGCTCACCACTTTCGCCATCAACATAAACAAGTAATTCACTCTTGGCATGACTCTTCTTGATAACGTTCCAGTTACATAAGAAACTGTCCTCAATGCCTTCCGCGTCTGCACTAACCAGCCAGGAGTAGATTACCTTAATATCAGCTTCAGTAGATTTTCGAATTGATGAACGACGTTTGCGGGGTCCGTTGGGAAGCCTATTCTTCAACACAAAAAAGCTCCGATTTGCTGGCGATTTTTACCGACAATCCCCCGCGTTGCAATAGACCGTCATCAACATAGTCGTTGAATTCGATAGGAAACAGCGAAGGGCTATCCTTGTTGCCAACTAAGGTTTAACACGGAAGGGGTCAAATAATAAAGGGCCGGGTCGAACCAAGTGAAGGGGTCGTCCTCATGGCCAACCAATTTTGGGGATTTGGGTAGAATCTTTACCTCTTCGGTGACCTCATTCTCAACTCCGGAGGAGCGCAATGAGGTGAAGGACGCAACGGGGACATCCTGGCGGCCCAAGCTAGACTTGGTAGTCTGAGAATTTGAAGCGATCGGCGACACTCTAAGGCATTGTGGACGTTCCCGACAAAACCAATCGTTCGCCGACCTCGTTTTTCCGCTCAATCCGTTTGCGCAAGCACTCTTTGATAAATTTTCAATCGCACATCCCTCAAAACGCTCCTCTGAGTCTCGAGAAGCCCCAAAACACCAACAAAAA
>JANXSX010000122.1 GCA_025356475.1 Isosphaeraceae bacterium
GTAGTGCTGCTTGTGGTCGGCGGTCCCCATCGCGTCGAGGATCGGTGCCTCGGTCTCCACACTGCCGGCGAATGCTGCCTGCAAGCCGTAATAGTCCTTCTGGCTAATCGGGTCGAACTTGTGATCATGGCATCTGGCACAGCCGACCGTGACCCCCATGAAAACCGAGCCAGTCGTGTCCGCCCAGTCGGTCAGCCGCTCATAGCTTATCTTCTTGGCGTCCATGTTCGACTCATGGATCTGAGGGCCGAGGGCGTAAAGTCCCGTCCCGGTGCGGGCTTCCAGGGATCGCAACTTCTGAGGCGCTACCGTGTAATTGCCGTTCAGGGCGAGGTCGTCAGGCCACAGCTCATCGCCCGCGACCTGCTCCTGGACGAAAATGTTGTACGGCTTGTTATCGTTAAAGCTCTTAACGACATAATCTCGGTACCGCCAAGCGTTTTTGAAATAGATGTCCGTCTCATAGCCGCCGCTCTCCGCGTAGCGAGCCACGTCAAGCCAGTGGCGGCCCCAACGCTCGCCATAATGAGGTGAGGACAGGAGTTCGTCGACGAGTCGTGAAAAGGCTTCGGGGGAGGGATCGTTGACGAACTTGTCCACTTGGGCGGGTGAGGGCGGCAGGCCGATCACGTCAAAATAGACCCGACGGACCAGCGTCCTCTTGTCAGCCGGAGGTGCCGGAGTCAGCGATTTCTCCCGAAGTTTGGTCTGGATGAAGGAGTCGATGGGCGACTTGCCCCGAACTTCGACGAGTGAGCCGTTCACCGCCCCTCCCACAGAGGCACCGGCCGAGGTCACGTCCAAGCCCGGCAGGGGACCGGCAGGTGCGGTGACTCCCAGCTTGCGTGCCAGATAGGCTTCGACTCCCTCCCTCCCTTCGTTCGTCCGCCAGGGCAGTATTGAAGATAATGACTTCGCTGACATCGCCGGTGATCCCGCCGAGGCCGTTTATCGCCTGTCCCATCATGATGTCGAAGTCGGCTCGATGCCGTAAGTCTGGGACGCCCGGCGAGCCGGACACGGGCCGACTCATGGGACTTTCAATGAACGGCTTGCCGTCGACGAAGGCATGCGTCGAGTCACTCATGCCGCCAGGCTTCTTTGTGAGCGAGAGGACTCGTACGCGCTGATAAAGCGGTGAGAATGAACCCGGGCCAAATTTGGCGTCGTGGCCATATGAGCCCGCGTGGAGGAGTTGATGGGCACCGCCGATCGTGCGGTCGATGAGCAGGAACGCCGCGATCGGTCGACCGGGATCAGAGGGAGGGGCTGGGTCACCGAAGCCCACGATCGCATCAAAGGGATATCCGCCGAATCGGGGACGGAGCGTCGCGGCGACGATGATGGTGTATGCCCCGTCACCCTCGACCGGGATGGGATTCTCAGGTGAGCTTCCGAGCCCAGACTCCCCGTCGAATCGAACTGCAGGGCGTTTCTCCCCCGCGACGGTCCTGACAAATTTGGGTGCCTGCCCGATCCCGGTGGGCTTTACGCCTCGGGTCGGCTGCAGGTCGCGCCCGTGTCCACTTGCGTCCGGCCAGCAATCGACTGGGTCGAAGTCGTTCAGAGCCAGCGTATCGGCCTTGTACCAGGCTTGAAGATGGGTGGAGAGCCAGATATGGTTCGGCGACAAAGGTTCGACGGAGGAGAGCGCAGGAATTTCCCCCGGGATGGAGGGACTGACTGGGATACGGAACGACCAAGGCAGAACGACGGGGGGGGCCGTGGCGATGATCGGTTCCGGGGTTTTCGCGCCCGCCTCGATCCAGCGTCTAAGGGTCGCGATCTCGACGTCCGTGAGCTTGTCCAACTTACGCGGGGGCATCTCGCGGTCATTGACCATCGTGAACAGGGGGCTCTGATCGGCCGAGCCCGGCACGATAGCCGGTCCAGAATCGCCCCCCTTAAGCATGCCGCCCAGCGTCCTGAGATCGAGTCCAGACTTTTGCTTGGTCTCACCGTGGCAGGAATAACACTTCATGGCGAGCAAGGGTCGGACGGTTGCCTCGTAAGCCTGAGCATCGGTATGATCACCCGCCGGGGAATCCTCCCGATACGGGGTCATGGGCGAGTGTAACATCATGAAAAAGAGGAAGGACTGCGTACAGGATTGGAGTACAGTGATCATTTCAATAAGCCTCACTTATTTCGGCTTTCAACGGCTTCCCGGGGCGAATTGAGATGTCGATCGCGGTGCCATCGACTTCTCACCTTTTCGTTGAATTCTGTATCAAGGATGTGCTGGGAAAGAGCCTCGGTGGACGCCTCGCGGTCACCCGACCAGAAGACCTCGAAGAGCGCAACGTGAATCGCATGGATGACTAACAGATCAGCCTTCGGCACCAAGTGGTGGCCGTAGCAAGGGGTCGTCTTGTTGAGCACCAACGTCCAGAGCGGCATGAGGTCGGACAGGCCCGCTTGCAGGAGCATGGCACGATGGAGGTCAAAGTCTCTCTCTGTCACTTCCGAATGGTCGCCCGCTTCGCATGCCAACCGGAGTCGTCCAAGCTGCTGCATCCAGTTACCAGCTTCTCGATGTTTGATCTCATCGAACCCTACGTGAAGTGCATAAGTCTCGATCATCACCCGCATCGGCAACAGGAGTTCGCGAACCGCTTCCGCCGGACGCGAGGCGACGGCTACCCCACAGTTCTTCTTAGTAACGAGAAGACCTTCGTGAACAAGCTGCTGGAGTGCCTGGCGAATCGGTGCGCGGCTCACGCCAAATCGTCGTGCCAGCGCTTCCTCTCTCAACGAATTCCCGGGACTCAACTGGCCGCTCAGCAATTCTCCACGGAGATGGTCAATGATTTGATCACGTACGCTTATCAGACCCGTACCGATCTGCATTCGAGTCCCTCCCGACCAAGAACGCTTCATAACGAAAGTTAAACATTCATTGGATACTGAAACGATTGTATATTATATCCAATTCGCTTGTCAAGTGTCTCCGGCAAGTTGGGGGATACCGGATATTTAAGGCATTAATGGTCTAGAACTGGTGATCATGTCTACGTTCTACTGGGTTGTGCTCGGCCAGTGTCCAGAGTTTTGATCAGTTCAGCGGCCAAGAGAGAACTTGACAGAGAATTCCCAGGCCAATCCACGTATCGACAGAGGATTTTCGAGTTGCATGGGCCGAGGTCGACACTGATCGAAAACATCAAAATTAATATAAGAATGCTCATATGTTCACAAAGTCGATCGATTCTGTGAAGTTGCGCGTCACGAGGTGCCTATATTGCCCCGTCGGTCAGGATCGGCAGAAGAGCCATTATCCGCAACCAGCAAATAGTAAATGTCCGTGCAAATCTTGGTTTCATCGGTGTTCCATTCGTCTTTCCAGTGACCATAAATCTCCCAACTCGGCCCGGCCAACGTGTATCCGTGGTGGCGGCACCACTGACGAATTGCTTCATGCGCGTGGTGGAGCTGCCCATATGGCCCATAATGGGTCGTTGTCGCAACAGGGCCGGACGGAGTGCCTGACGCAATAACCTCACCGTACTCCGTGAACGGAGCGTCTAGCTCGACACCCACTTCCAAGTTGATCTGACCATCAAGATAGACCGCGACATGCCGGCCAGCACCCGAAATCTTTTGGGAGCGGATGACACCCCACACGACCCCACAGGCCTCGGGAACGACCTTGGACAGTTCTTGGGAGGCCGCACGACGTCGTACAACAGCCAGCCGACGACTGCTGAGTTGTTCCAGACGGACCTTGTATTCCATGAAAATGCCTCCCGCAGCGGACTTCCTGATTCTCTATCGACGCTCTGGATATAGGTAAACGGCCATTGTCGGCGAATCAAGAGCCGACCTTTCGATCTCGACGAAAGTCACGGGAAGATCGCTCCACGAACGCGGGGATAACTTGTCCTGGGGGACAACTTGCTCTGTCTTTTGGGAGTCGGCTCGTGATTCTGGAGGGGAAAAGAGAACAAATAAAGAGGACGGACTGAATAACCAGGCTTAATATAGCCTATTTATTCCATCACCTTTTATCGCTCTGATCCGAAGCGGCTCCGCGTGTCGTTCGGATCGGAAGGGTGGACCCGCTGCACGGCCCAAACCCTGAGCCTAGAGTCAACACTCCGGGGACGCGGCAGACCCAAGCAGACGCTATAATTCCCTTCGTCCTCTTTCTTCGCTTTCGTTTCGGGCGAAATGTGACGGCCTTCTTCTTGTCACCTGCCCCTTTTTGTAATTATGATCCGGTATTATCTTTGCCATGCATACGACGCGACAAGGGTACTGCCGGGGGTGAGCCGTTACTTCCTGGCAGTCTCGGTGACGGTACTGGCGAAGTCGCCGCCGATGGAGAACTCCCCATGAATAGCAACCCTACCGACCAATCCCTTGAAGCGCCGCTACCGGCCGAAGAGAGCGATTTCGACGAGCGGGGCGACGGCGACTGGGGAACTGCGTGATGACGACATCCGCCGCCGTACCACTGATTTTATCCCGACTCCGGGCCGAAACGCGGGCCGAACACGAGGCCATCGAAGCCGACCTCGACCTGACGGGCGGTGGACTGACCCGCGACCGCTACCGCCGTATCTTGGAACGCTTCTACGGCTTCTATGCCCCGCTCGAACATGCTATCCGGGCCGTCGGCGGGTGGGCCGACCGCGACCTCGAACTGGACGCGCGGCGAAAGGGTCCACTGCTCGAAGCCGACTTGCGAACGCTCGGGGTCGATGCGCCGACAGCACTTCCGCTGTGCGACGACCTGCCGCCTCACGTCACGCCGGCCGACTGTTTCGGCTGCCTGTATGTGCTGGAAGGATCGACGCTCGGCGGGCAATTCATCAGCCGACACGTACAACACGCCCTCGGGGTGACGCCCGCAACCGGCGGTCGGTTCTTCCACGGGTACGGGGACAAAACGGGCGAGATGTGGCAGAGCTTCCGGGCGTCCGTGACGGGCTTCGTCGTGTCCCCGGCCGATCAAGACGCGGCGGTGGCCGCCGCGAAAGACACATTCCAGAAACTACACCGCTGGACTGCAACGCGAGACGATTCACCATGACCAATTCCGCTCTTCAAACTGACACCCCGCCGCCCTGGGACGGCCAGCCGTACAGCATCAAGCGGCACGGCCTCACCCTCACCAACTGCGACTCAGAACCCGTGCAGACGCCCGGGTGCGTCCAGGCCCATGGGGCGCTCCTGGTGTTGCGGTCGACCGACTTGACCGTCCTCCAGGCGAGCGAGAACATCGAGAGCCTGCTCGGGCACGGGCCGGACCAACTGCTCGGCCAGTCAGTCGCCGCCGCCGTTGGCCCGAACGGCGAAGCCCTACTCCGCGAGTTCCTGGCGAGCGAGCCGACTGACCGCAACCCTCTGTACGTGTATACCCTACCAGACCGCGGCGATTTGCCCCCGCTCGACGTGACCGTCCACACCATCGACGGCGTGGCGGTGGTCGAGTTCGAGGCTACCGGGCGGACGGACTCCAGCGAGCCGGACTACTACGCACTCGTCAAGAAGACCGTGACCCGGCTCCAGACAGCCGACACCCTGCGACAATTCTGCGACATCGCCGCCGAAGAGTTCCGCACCCTGACCGGCCTCGACCGGGTGATGGTCTACAAGTTCCACGCCGACGGGCACGGCGAGGTGTTCGCCGAGAGCAAGCGGGCCGACCTCGCCCCGTGGCTCGGTCTGCACTACCCGGCCGAGGACATCCCCAAACCTGCGCGGGACATCTTTCAGCACATCTGGATCCGACCGCTCGCGGACGTTCACGGCGGCCTGGCCGAGTTGGTCCCGCTCACCAACCCGGACACCGGCCGGGCACTCACGATGACGTACTGTGCCCTGCGCGGGGCGTCGCTCATGTACACCGAATATCTGGCCAACATGGGGGTACGGGCAGCCCTCGTCATGCCCATCCGCGGAATGGCCGGGCTGTGGGGCCTGGTCTCCTGCCACCACTACGCCGGGCCGAAGTTCATTCCTTACCAGGTGCGGGCGGCGTGCGAGTTCCTGGCCCAAGTGGTCTCGCTCCAGTACAAGGCGGCCGAGGATCGAGAACACTTCGTCTACCGGCTCAAGCTCGACGGCGTTCACCAGCAACTCGTCGCCCGGGCGGCGCAAGAGGGCGACCTGTCGGCCATGACCGACGGCAAGCCGGCCCTGCTCGACGGCCTCGCTGCGGGCGGGGCGGCCCTGTTCCACCGCGACCGCTGGTGGCGGGTCGGCACGACCCCGACCGAGTCGGAACTGGAAGCCCTCGGCGAGTGGCTGGTCGCGCGCCCGGAATTCGCCTCCGCCACCCGCCCGCTGTACGTCACCGACTCGCTCGACCGCGACTACCCGCCGGGCGCGGCGTTCGCCGACGTGGCCAGCGGCGTCCTCGCGTTCCCGCTCTCGCGGGCCGGGAGGAACGTGATGCTCTGGTTCCGCCCGGAGACGATTCAAACGGTAAACTGGGGCGGCAACCCGCACGAGAAGCCGACCGTGACGGGGCTGCACGGCCTGCGGCTCACCCCGCGGCGGAGCTTCGAGCTGTTCGCCGAGTCGGTTCGCGGGCGGTCCCTGCCGTGGACCCCGGTCGAAGTGGACGCGGTCGCCCGCCTGCGGATGTTGGTGATGGAACTGGTTGTCAGCCGGGCCGAGCGGCTGGCCGACCTGAACGCCGACCTGTCCCGGTCGAACGAGGAACTCGACGCCTTCGCCTACGTCGCCAGCCACGACCTCAAGGAGCCGCTGCGCGGCATCCACAAGTACGCCCACCAGTTACTCGAAGAAGCGGCCGTGACGGACGAGGAGCACCGCAAGAAGCTCGAAAGGCTGATGCGGCTGACGGTGCGGATGGACGGCCTGCTCGACTCGCTGCTGCACTTCTCCCGGGTCGGTCGGGCGGCCCTCCGGTTCGAGGAGACGGACCTGAACGAGGTGCTGGCCGAGGCCGTCGAGATGGTCGGCTCGCGGACCGCCGACGGGCGGTCGGAGGTGGTCGCCCCCCGGCCCCTACCACACGTGCGGTGCGACCGGGTGCGGTGCCGGGAAATCCTGGTCAACCTCCTGTCGAACGCCCTCAAGTACACTGGCGAGGGGGAGAAGCGGATCGAGGTCGGGTACATCAACCCGGGCGAAGACCACCCCCGGCCCGCGTGCCCGGACGGGGCCGCAGGTCACTCGATCTTCTACGTCAAGGACAACGGCATCGGCATCAGCCCGAAGCACTTCGGGCAGGTGTTCAAAATGTTCAAGCGGCTGCACGGGCAGGACGATTACGGGGGTGGGACCGGTGCCGGGCTGACCATCGTGAAGCGGCTGGTCGAGCGGCACCGCGGGCAGGTCTGGCTCGACTCGGCACCGGGAACCGGCACCACCTTCTATTTCACCCTGCCGTGCCAGGAAGGAGCCTAGCATGACCGCCGTACCGAAACTGCCACCCATCATCATCGTCGAGGACTCGGACGAGGACTTCGACACCGTCCAGCAAGCCGTGCGGAAGGCCGGCGTCGTGGCGGAGGTCCGGCGGGCCACGACCGGGGGCGGGTGCCTGGACCTCCTCCACGGCGTCGCCGCGATCCGCCCGGCGATGGTGCTGATGGACCTGAACACGCCGGGCACCGACGGCCGGGAGGCGCTCGCGGCCATCAAGGGGGACGACGCGCTCAGGGCGTTTCCGGTGGTGGTGTTCAGCACGTCGGCCGACCCCCGCGACCTGCTGTACTGTTACACCACCGGGGCGAACGCCTACCACGTCAAGCCCATCCGCTACCCCGACCACCTCCAGCTCGTCATCGACATTCTCACCTACTGGCTCGGAAGGGTCGCCCTGCCGGACCCCGGAGAGACAAGCCCATGACGACCGTTTCGGCTCAAATAGAGGCCCAGGTGTGGCGGGTCGTCGTCATCGACGACAGCCCGGACGACCGGGCCGAGGTCCGCCGGCTCCTCCTGAAGGGGTCCGAGCGGCGGTACCAGTTCGTCGAGGCCGAGACCGGGGCGGCCGGGGTGCGGGCCGCCCTCGACCCAGTCGCCGGGCCGCCGGGGTGCGTCGTCCTCGACTACAACCTGCCGGACCTGGACGCGGTGGAGGTGCTGGCGGCCCTGGCCGGCCCTGACGGCCTGACGGCCTGCCCGGTGGTGGTGCTGACCGGCACCGTCGGCCACGAGCACACCCGGGCGGTCCTCCGGGCCGGGGCGCAGGACTACCTCGGCAAGGGGTGGATGACCCCCGAGAGCCTGACCCGCGCGGTCGAGAACGCGACCGAGCGGTGGGTCATGGCCCGCGAACTGCGCAAGCAGAAGGCGGCTCTAAAGACGAGCGACGACCGCTTCCGGCTCGCCGCCGACGCCGTGAACGGCATCATCTACGAGTGGGACATCCTGACCGGTCACGTCGAGCGGCAACGTGGGCTGTACGAAGTCCTCGGCTACCACGCCGTCGAGGTTCCGCTGACCGCCGCATGGTGGCGGGAGCAAATCCACCCCGACGACCTGGAGGTAGTCGAGCAGCAGTTCACGGAGTTAGCGGGCAACTCCGTCGTGAGCGAGTACCGGGTGCGGCACAGGGACGGGCGTTGGCTGCACCTTGAGGACCGGGCCGTGTTGCTGCGGGGCGACGACGACCGCCCGGTGAAGATGGTCGGCTGCGCGGTGGACATCACCGACCGCAAGCGGGCCGAAGAGCGGCTGCGGTACAGCGAGCAGTTGCACCGCGTTGCGTTCGACCAATCCCCGACCGGAATGGTTTACGTCGGGGCGGACGGGCGGCTCATCAAGGTGAACCCTGCGATGTGCGTGATCACCGGCTACCCCGCCGAGGAGTTGGTAGGGATGAAGGTGTCCGACCTCACGCACCCGGATGACCTGGCCGCCGACGCCGAACTCGTCACCCCCTTCCTGCGCGGCGACACGCTGACCTACGAGAACGACAAGCGATATGTGCGGAAGGACGGCGGCGTCCGCTGGGTGTCCATCACCGAACGTATGGTGACGGACGCTGAGGGCCAACCGCTCCATAGTGTGGGCGTCGTCCGGGACATCACCGAGCGCAAGCGGGTCGAGGGGGAGCGGCAGCTTCTCGCCTCGATTGTGGAGAACTCGTCCGACTTCATCGGCATCTCGGACACGCAAGGCAACCCGGTGTACGGCAACCGGGCGGCGATGGAACTCGTCGGCGTCCAAGACCTCGAGCAGGTCTGGCGTACTAAGATTGTCGAATACTTCGTCCCGGAGCAGCGACCATTCGTCGCAGAAGTTATCCTGCCCGCCGTCGTTAAGGACGGGCGCTGGTGTGGCGAACTGACGATGCAACATTTCGTCACGGGGGCGACGATCCCCGTCTGGTACGACCTGTTCCGGGTAGACGACCCGGTGACGGGCCGGCCGATCAACTTCGCCACCATAACCCGCGACCTCACCGAGTCGAAGCGGGCCGTGGAGACGCTCCGGGCGAGCGAGGCGTTCAACCGCAGCCTGATGGAAGGGAGTGCCGATTGCGTTAAGGTGCTGGACTTGGACGGGCGACTGCTGCACATGAACTCCCCCGGCCTGTGCCTGATGGAGATTGACGACATCGGGCCGCTGTGCGGGCAGGAGTGGCCGGCCCTGTGGCCGGCCGAGGCCGAAGTCGGCATCCGCCGGGCCGTCGCCGCAGCCAGCGGCGGCGACAGCTACTCGTTCCGGGCGTTCTGCCCGACGGCGAAAGGGACGCCCAAGTGGTGGGATGTGGTCGTTAGTCCCGTTTGCAACGCCGCCGGGCGGGCCGTGCATCTGTTGGCGGTCTCCCGCGACATCACCGCCTACAAGGAGGCCGAGGACGCGCTAAGCGCGAACGAGGAGCGACTGCGGATGGCCCTGGCCGCCGCCCAGGCCGGGGCGTGGGCGTGGGAGGTATCGACCGAGGTCATCACCTGGTCGCCAGAAAACTACGAACTCTACGGGTACGACCCCCAGGCCGGCGGTCCGCCGGCCTACGCCGACTGGAAGGAACGGGTCCACCCGGACGACCGCACGCAGGCGTACGCCGCCGTCGACGACGCCCTAGCCGGCCGCACCCCCGAGTTCCGGTCCGAGTTCCGCGTCACCCACCCGACCCGCGGCGACCGCTGGCTGCTCGGCCTCGGGCGGGTCGAGTTCGCCCCTAACGGGGAGCCGCTTCGCGTGGTCGGCATCAACCTGGACATCACCGACCGCAAGCGGACCGAGCAGTTAATGGCCGAGCAGGACGTGCGGAAGGACGAGTTCCTGGCCACCCTGGCCCACGAACTCCGTAACCCGCTCGCCCCGATCCGCAGCGGGGTGGCCGTCCTCCGCATGACTCACGCGCCCGAGCTAACCGAGAAGACGCTCGGGATAATCGACCGGCAGCTCGGGCACCTGGTCAACCTGGTGGACGACCTGCTCGACGTGTCCCGGGTGCGGGCCGGGAAGATCACTTTGCGGACCGAGCAGGTGACGGTCCGCGACGCGGTGGACGCAGCCGTCGAGGCGTGCCGGCCCGCCATCGACGAGAAGTCCCACACGCTCGACGTGGACCTCCCAGCCGAGTCGCTGGCCGTGACCGGGGACAAGACCCGGTTGGTGCAGGTGGTCGCCAACCTGCTCACCAACGCGGCCAAGTATAGCGAGCCGGGCGGCCACATCCGGATCACTGTCAAGCGTGACGGCAAGAAGGCTCTCGTGAGTGTCTCGGACACCGGCATGGGCATCGCGCGGGAAACCCTGCCAACCCTGTGGGACATGTTCACCCAGGTGCGGGACACGCTGGACAAGGCCCAGGGCGGCCTCGGAATCGGGCTGTCCCTGGTCAAGAAACTGGTCGAGATGCACGGCGGGTCGGTCGCGGCCGAGAGTGCCGGGGTCGGCCGCGGCAGTACCTTCACCGTCCTCCTGCCGCTCGCCTCAGCGAGCATGGCCGCCGCACCGTCCGTGCCGTTACCGGAGAGCAACGGGTCAGCCCGCCCGGCGGCCCGGCGGGTGCTCGTGGTGGACGACAACGTGGACGGGGCCGAGATCCTGGCCCGGCTGCTCACGTTCTCAGGCCACCGGGTTGAGGCCGTCCACAGCGGACCAGCCGCATTGGAAGCCGCCCAAATGTTCTTGCCCGACGTGGTACTCCTCGACATCGGCCTGCCCGGGATGGACGGCTACGAGGTCGCCAAGCGGCTTCGCGCCGACCCGACCACGGCCGCCGCCGTCCTCGTGGCGCTGACGGGTTGGGGGAACGAGGACGACAAGCGGAAGTGCCGGGAGGCCGGGTTCGACGTTCACCTGACCAAGCCCGTCGAATTCGCGGCCTTGACAGACGCGCTCTCCCGCTCTTCCTCCCTCAACCGGCGAGACGGCAGTTGGCACTGGTGAACATTTCTGGGTGCCACTAGTCGTACCTGACTAGTGCCTTCATGGGGCCATCGGCGGTCCTTGCTCAGAGGAGATTTTCAGGTGAATTTCGTCGACTCTGAACGCACGTTAAGAGATTTCACGCGCCCGGTAATTGCCACGAGTTGACTTCTCGTACCATCCTCGGATGCCGCTCTTGACCAACACTACGAGCGGCCCGGATTTCATCGTCTTCGATCCTTGCAGGAAAGGCAAGTTCTGATCGGAACCGCCGGTCCGCCAAGTCCGAGGAAGCCACGATCGCCTCTATGATACGAGAACCCGGTTCGTCGACAACTCTGCAAGAAGATGGCTGATTGGCGATGGTCGAGTGCTCGTCACGACTAGGTGCACGGAAAATCCATTGCCAATCCAGGAATTGACCTGAGAATTCTCTGCTGAATTCTCACTTGGCCGCCGAATAGATCAAGACACTTGCCGAGTACGACCCAGTGGATCCCCAGACATGCTCACCAGTGCCATCCGCCGGGCTGGCCGATCAAAAATCGATCAAAGCGTGCTTGCGCAAGCTGCTTGAGCCAAAAAACGCCTCAGGCGTACGCCGGTTGCTGTCGGGGACGTGAATACTAACCTTCATTCTCTTTCGGATTTACCGGCTTTTCGCCCGGTGCTCCGATGGCGAGAATGACCACCTCGTCGCCTCGGACGACGAAGAGTGCTCGATATTTCCGGCCCTTCGGGAGCCCAAAGAGCAGATGACGAACCTCTTCGTCAAAGCCCGGGTTCTCGTAGGCGAGGCCGCAGGAGAGGGGAAATTACGCAAGGCGGGAGAGACATTCTTCGAAGCGTGCTTCGAGACGGTCGGCCGCCTGGGGAAACCGTTCGGCAAGCGATTCGAGGAGACGATTCATGTCCTTGCGGGCTCGCTCCGAAAACTCAATTCGGTAATTCATCGATTACCAAGGCGAAATTTTTTGCGGAGATCGGCGAGGACTTCGTTGGCGGGACGAGTTCTCCCGGCATACATATCGTCCAAGCCTTCACGGATAGCCACGGCGGTCTCCTCTCGCTCCTCATCGGTCTGATTCTCGTATTCCCAGAGGTCGAGAGCCTCTTCGAGCGTGATGTTTGCCCCACCGTTTGAGAGCTTGGCGTCGGCGAAATCGCGGAAAGCTTTCAGGTCATTCGCTCGTACTGTTTCCATAGTGTTCAAACCCTCCCAGGCTTCACTTCTAGAATAACACTAAGGGCGAATTTTGGGTGCGATTGATGAAGCACTGGCATGTGGCACTAGTGAACAATTCTGGGTTTCACTGATCGTACTCGACTAAGGAGATCAGAGCGGACGCAAAAACGCGAGAAGAACTCCCCTTCCTTGCTACAGACACCTCTTAATACGAGAACCCGGTTCGTCGACAACTCTGCAAGAAGTTGGTTGATTGGCGATGGTCGAGAGATCGTCGCAACCAAGTGGACGGGAAAGGCACCCCCCAACTCGAAAATCCACCGCCGATTGAGGGCTTGCCTTAGAATTCTCTGCTCAGCCCTTGCTTGGCCACCGAACAGATCATGACTGTGGTCGAGTACGACCAAGTGGCACACAGACATGCTTAGAAGTGCCACCCGCCGGAGATCTGTTCAAATCCCATCGCCCCGACTTTGTTTTCGGGAAAGCTCATCGCTGGGAACGGCGATGGGCCTTTTTGCTTGAAATTAAGCGTTCTCGGGCCGCAGCCCTGTGGTTCAAATGTTCAGAACTTTGGCAGGGGTTCTTTTCGTCGCTCGTTGCAACCGCCTTGCCACATTGATGTTGCGTTGGTTCAAACGTTCAGGCGCCGCGCGCTGAGTGTCAGCTTGAACCCCGTTCCACTACAATATGTCTGGGAGTGCCGAGGACAGCTTACGAAATTATTTTGAGTTGCGTATGATGTCGCTCGAACTGCCTCGACTGGACGAAGGTCAACCCCGACATTTTCGGCTCCATGATCCAGGCGGTGGCCGATGACGAGGAACGCGGGGCGCTACTCCCGCAACTGCTGAGCCGCAGCCTGCAAATCAATTATCAAACCGAATAATACCATGATTAACACAGTATGGGGCAGCACAGATAAGCCCGTTGCGAGCTGGCGGCTGGCGCAAATTCTCAACGCGGAAGCGGACCTCGAAGGCACTCTCTACATTGGGTATCCAATAATCGGCACGCCTGAGGGTTCCTTTCCGATAGATGCGTTACTCGTGTCGCCGACCAAAGGCCTCGTTTTGTTTAGCGTGGTTGAAGGCAGGGTTCTCCCGGACTTCGTCGAGGCACAAGACGAGGGCTTTAATAAGATGCAGGCAAAGCTGCTTCAGCATCAGACCCTGATCCGCAAGCGGCAGCTGATTGTTCGTATTCACACAGTCACTTTTGCGCCTGCCATCCTGCAACTTGAACCTTCCGACGATTACCACCTTCTCTGCAATGCAGACACCTTGGTTTCGACTATCAAAGCACTCGATTGTTTCGACTCGGAGGTTTTCCCGTCACTGGTTTCGGTCATTCAAGCAATATCCACACTACGAAGGGGCAGGAAAAAGCGCGCACTGCACAGCCAAACTTCGCGAGGCACTAAGATTAAGGCATTGGAAGATTCGATCGCGAATCTCGACAGCCAGCAAAGCGCAGCAGTGGTTGAAACGTATGAAGGTGTTCAGCGGATTCGTGGGCTCGCAGGATGTGGCAAGACCATCGTTCTGGCTTTGAAGGTAGCCTACTTGCACGCCCGCCATCGGGACTGGTTGATCGCTGTAACATTCAGCACACGGTCACTTAAAAAGCAGTTCGAGAACCTCATCACGACATTCGTGCTAGAGCAGGCAAACGAAGAGCCGGATTGGGACAAAATCCGCATCTTGAATGCGTGGGGCGCACCGGGCGGATCCGACCGCACTGGCATCTACTACGAGTTCTGCTGTGACCATGGCGTCGAGTATCTTGATTTTGGAACCGCAAAGAATCGCTTCGGGTCCGACAAAGCGTTTGAAGCGTCGTGTGAAACCGCCCTTCAAAGTGTCAAACAATTCGTCCCAAAATACGATGCGATCCTCGTCGATGAGGCTCAGGATTTTGCGCCCAACTTCTTGTTGCTCTGTTACGAATATCTCAAGGAGCCGAAGCGCCTAGTCTACGCATACGACGAGTTGCAGAACCTCGGGAATAGGTCACTTCCGCCTGTCGAAGAAATCTTCGGAAAAAACACAGATGGAACTGCCCGCGTCGTCATCCACCCGCCCGAGACAGGCAAGCCAAAGCAGGATATCATCCTCGACACCTGCTACCGCAACTCGCGCCCTGTCTTGTCCACGGCTCACGCACTTGGGTTTGGGGTTTACCGCGCCAAGGGCCTAGCTCAAATCTTTGAAAACAAGAACCTCTGGTTCGACATCGGCTACCAAGAGACCGATGGGGAAATCAAAGACGGCAAACTCGTGACTATCAGCCGCACGCCAAAATCCAGTCCTGAGTTTTTGGAAACCCATTCTCCCGTGGATGACTTGATTCAGTTTGAAGTCTTCAAAACCGCCGAAGCACAGACTGCCTGGCTCGTTGCGGAAATTGAGGGGAACCTGACTAAGGACGAACTGATACCTGACGATATTGTCGTCATCAATCCTGACCCGTTAACAACGAAGGAGGCAGTCGGAGAGGCGCGACGGATGCTGTTGCAGATGGGAATCAATTCGAACCTCGCTGGAGTGACGACGATTGCCGATGTTTTCACCGAGCCAGGGACTGTGACGTTTACTGGCATCTTCCGCGCAAAGGGGAATGAGGCTGCGATGGTTTATGTGATCAACGCACAGGATTGTTTTGGAGCAAACCTGCCAAGGGATGTCGCACGCGTCCGAAACCGCCTTTTTACGGCAATCACACGCTCGAAAGCTTGGGTGCGAGTTCTCGGTGTTGGGGAGGCGATGTCGGCTCTGAAGGAGGAGTTCGAAAAGGCGAAGAAGCAGAACTTTGCGCTGCACTTTGTCTACCCAACCGAAGACGAGCGGATGACGATGATGACTGTAAATCGTGACATGTCGAAAGCAGAGCAGGACCGAAGCAATAAACGTACAAACGATTTTGCTGACATTATCGAGTCCTTGGATTCAGGAGAGAGCGTCATCGAAGATTATCCCGATGACCTGGTGAAGAAGTTTCAAACCTTTGTGGCCAACAAAGCCAAACGCCGCCGAAAATGACACCCAAGCAAACGCTCAAACAGATCAATGAACTCACCCAGGCTCTGGTGGGACTGAGCCTTTCGAATGAGCAGAATTTTCCAACTACGCAGGGGAAACCCAAGGCGGCGTTCGAGATTTCAGTGAGCACCGCCGCAGGAATGAGCGTCGCACTTAAAAATTTAGCTTACCGTGACATCTACGGGGAGCTGGAGAAAGCGCGGTGCTTCAACATCAAGATGCTGGATGGCGCATTGGTTTCACTTCGCTACCGCTTTCTGGCCGGAGTCATCCGCGAACATTCGCTCGCATACTTCCCGTCTCCGGACCTCGAACATTTTCAGAACGAGCCCGAAATTTATCTGGAGGACGAGATCTATGCGGATGTCGTTGCGAAAAATATCGTGCCGTTCCCTATTCGTTTCGACTTTAGTGACGACAAAGAGAAGTTTGTGGACGTTGACCACCCGTATTCCCACTTAACGCTCGGCCAATACAAGAATTGCCGAATACCAGTCTGCTCCCCACTTGGACCGCTTGCTTTCGGCGGCTTCATTTTGAGGAACTTCTACAACACGGCCTTCCGCAAATTCTCAGACAGATTTCCAACCAGCAAATTGGGATTCGCCAACACAATCACCGCGAAGGAAAGAAAGATCCAGCATGTCGTCTTAGGCGTGTAGAGTCGGCGTCGATGCTGGCCTTGGTACCGGTCGGCGGCTATACTTCATCTGCGGGGTGGGCTACATGCCGAACGCCTGCCGCATCCTGCTGACTGAAAAGAATCGGGAGGCAAAGTTGCTGGCCGACGTGCTCCTGTGGTGAGTGGTGGGATGGTGTGGTGCGGGCACAAAAAATGAATGCGGTGAATCGTAAGCATCATTCCTGCTTAGGCTTACCGTCATCCATCCGCCGTCGCAACCCGGCTTCCCAGCCCCGAATCGCGGCCAGAAAAAGTTCTAACCGTGTCCTGTCGCCCCGAAGGCTTGTTACGAGCGGGTTCGTCGTGGAGAATGAGCGAGTGTATGATTGCGGGCTGGCCCGGAAGTTGGCCGGATGGCCGGGTTGCAGCCAGAATCGAGCGGAGATCACCTGCCCCACCAAAACCTATCGGCACCCCTTCTCGGTGAGAGGAGTCGGACTTGGTCATGTTTACGTATAATCAACAAAAACGGTTTTTTAATTTTCTAAATGGCGAAGAGTTCACTTTCCCTAATCGCGCATTGCTTGACATGCACTTGGGTCCCCCGCAGGCATTTGGCGCAGCGGCTGGCCCGGTAAGTCTAATGTGCATCCCGGATTATTTAGTAGGAACCCTCATTAACGGCAACTCTGGACTTTATCAGTACATTCATAATTCCAAGCTCCAACCTCTTGAAATGAGAATAGAATCTGAATCACCCCCTCGGATAGAATTTGGAATTGCAGGGGACAGACTGCATTGCGAATTCGAGTGCAATAGTCTTGACGATCTCGAGAGCATGATATTCTCGATCGTGTTTTTTTATGTACCACTCCTGAACCTTGAGTCGCTTGACCCTCCTGTCGTGATTTGTGTCTCGGGGAGTGCAGGAAGGACAGAATTCCGATGGGAGCATTTGCGCCATATGCTACCCATGAATACAACGACGGAAGAGTCCCTGATAAATCACATGTCCAACTCTTACAAAAATTTAGATCTTGTTGGAAGGGAGTGCAACCGGCGTCTAGCGGTTGCACTCTCGTATTTTTACGTTGCCGCGCGACTTCTAGTCGTCGGACAATCGAGGTGGGAATTCATGGCCGAGTGTGTGCTCAATCTTTCGAAGACGTTGGAGATCCTTTTCGGCGGGACTAGAGACAAGACCCGCACTCACCTAGCAGCGCTTGAGTAGAACAGCCAGGAGATAGAAGGGGACTTCATTCCCCTTATGCTGCTAAGGGACGAATTAAACGTTGCCCACGTAAGACTGTGTTTAGTGAAGAGTGAAGAGCTCGACGTGATTTATAGGTATCTCACTCACGGCGAACTGCGCATACGAGAACTCCTCAAGAAAATCATTGCGAAAACCACTGACGGCACTTATGCGTTAGAACCGGGGGGGAGCTTGACCCCCGATTCCCAACGACAAGCAAAACTCAGTAAGCTGATCGAGAGTATGGCAAAACGGATTCCGGAGTGAGCGATGATTTCTCCCAGCCCAACTGAAAGGGTCGAAAACAGCCGGCTTCACTGATGATCATATTGAAATTCCTTTGAAGTACACAGTCAACGCCTTTGTAGGGCCTTCAAAGGTCCTTGCTCACAGGCGATCTTCACATTACTGACTCGACTATGTGCGGTGGTCGAAGGAGCGTCAACAGATTTCACGAGCCCGGTGATTGCCGCGAGTTGAACTTCTCGTGCTACTGTCAGGTGTCGCGCCTGACCAACATTTCGAGGGGTCGGGACTTCATCCAACGTGCAGGTCGGAATCAATGCGGACGCGGGTGTGTCGAGGACTCTATTCCCACCGAGGACCGTGGGAATAGAGTTTTGAAGCCAGATCGACTGATGAAAAGGGGATTTATGACGGGCCCATTTCTTAGCGGGCGGGCTGAGCTGCGGTAACCTCGGAGAGGTTGATGCCTAGCGCCTTCGCGACCCGGGTGCCGTAGTCGGGGTCGGCCTGGTAGAAGAAGGAGACGATCGTCCGCTTCACGGAGGGGTTCTTCACCTTGCCTAGGTCACCTGCAATGTTCTTGATGAGATTGACCTTTTGTGGTTCCGTGAACGAGCGGTAGAGCTCGCCGGCTTGCTGGAAGTTCAGGGTCTTCGCGATCGGCTGCTGGACGATGGTTCCAGCGATCTCGGCCTTGCTGTACTCAGCGGTCGAGTTATCGCGGCGTCCGCCACTGGTCACGCTGGGCTCGTAATTGACGTCCCCTTGCGTCGCCCCCACGTGACCCTGGCCCGCTTGGTTGTTGTTCGAGACCTCCGTCAGCGATCGGTTGATCGGGAGCATCAGGTAATTCGTACCGAGCCGGTAACGCTGGGTATCGGCATACGAGAAGAGACGGCCCTGGAGTAGGCGGTCTTCCGACGCTTCGATGCCGGGGACGACCATGCCAGGTGAGAATGCGACCTGCTCGGTGGCCTCGAAGAAGTTATCCGGGACCCGGTTGAGGGTCATTCGGCCAATTTTGGTCTCGGGCACGCCGGTCCAAACTTTGGTGGCGTCGAGCGGGTTGAACGCGAACTTGTCGAGGTCCGTGGGTTTCATCATCTGGATGGTCAATTCCCATGAGGGGAACTTGCCGGCTGTGATGTGTTCATAGAGGTCTTGGGTGAGATTACTATGGTTCTTTGCAGTCGCGGCGGCCGCCTCGTCAGCAGTGGCGGTGGCGTGGCCCTGAAGGCTCCTCCACTGGAATTTGACGTAAGTGACCTCTCCCGCGGCGTTCACCATTTTAAAGGCATGGACGCCAAAACCATCCATCTTGCGGAGGCTGGCAGGAGTCCCCTGATCTGAGTAAAGGAAAGTCAACATATGCGTCGATTCAGGGACGTGCGAGAAGAAGTCGAAGAACCGATTCGGGTCCTGCTGATTGGTGACCGGTGAAGGCTTCAGTGAGTGGACCATGTCGGGGAACTTCATGGCGTCGCGGATGAAGAAAACCGGCATGTTGTTGCCGACAAGGTCCCAGTTACCCTGATCGGTGAAGAACTTGACGGCAAACCCGCGTGGGTCGCGGAGCGACTCAGGCGAGCCTCCGGGATGGATCACGGTCGAGAACCGGACGAAAACCGGGGTCTTCTTGTCAGCGGTCGAGAACAGAGAAGCCTTGGTAGTCTTCGACAGGTCGCCATAGGAGACGAACTCACCATGTGCCCCAACACCTCTAGCGTGAACAACGCGCTCGGGGGTCCGTTCGCGGTCGAACCGGGCGAGTTTCTGGATCAGTTGAAAGTTGTCGAGCAAAACTGGGCCGCCGGGACCAGCGGTCCGCGAGTCCTGATTGTTGCCGACAGGCTGGCCGCCGTCCTCAGTGAGCGGACGCCGCGATTTGTCGTCTCCCCTGGCGAGGTCCGCCGAAGCGACGAGCGCGAGAAGCAGTAAAACTGTGCGAGACATGGGAATCGCTCCTAAGCCGGTTGCTGGTCTGTGTTGACTTTGCATGACTAACATTTGACATTATGAGGAGCGTTCATCGATAGGTCCAAGACAACATTCCTATCAAACCGATAGGCGATACCTATGGAACTTCACCAGCTTCGGTACTTTGCCAAGGTGGCCGAGCTTGGCAGCTTCACTCGGGCAGCCGAGGCCTGCTTTGTGTCTCAACCTTCCCTCAGCCAGCAGATCATCAAGCTCGAACGAAATATTGGCCGTCCCTTGTTCGAGCGGCTCGGCAAGCGTGTTCTGTTGACCGAGGCGGGGAACCGGCTCAAGCCATTGGCCGATCAGGTGCTCCGCTTGGTCGAGGAGGCCAAGGGGCGACTTGACGACGATCAGAATGCGGGCCGTCTGGTGATCGGCGCTGCGCCGACGGTTGTCCCCTACTTCCTGGTTCAGGTCCTCGGCGAGTTCACGCGGCGATTCCCGAGAGCTCAGGTCGAGATCGTCGAGGATGTCACTGCGTCGATTGTGAGGAAGTGCTTGGACTTCGAGATTGATCTCGCGGTTCTGCCGATGCCGATCGGGCACCACGACCTCCGTTCCGAGCCTCTGTTCGAGGAGGAGTTGTTAGTCCTGCTCCCCGCCGGGCACCCCCTGGTCAAGAAAGCCAAGATCACCCTTGATGACTTGCAGGACGAGCCATTCATCTTGCTGAACGACGCGCACTGCTTGACAGGCAGCGCGCTCGGATTCTGTCAACAGAGGCGGTTCCGCCCGATTATCACCAGCCGAGTCAACCAACTCGCGACAATTCAGGAGCTTGTCAGCCTTGGCCAGGGAGTGTCGCTCGTGCCCGCAATGGCCCGGGCTGCCGACACGAACAAAAGCCGGGTCTACCGCTCGCTCGCGGGCGAGCGACCAATGCGGACCATCGGACTCATCCATCAGGCTCAACGCATGCCTAGCCCATTGGCCGATCACTTCATACGAACGATCAAGGAAATCAGCAAGCCTTTGATATGAGACTTTATGACGTCGACTTGGTGGTTTAAGGTCTACTGAGGTGTATCAAGACTCGGGCATAAATCAGGATGGCGTCGGTTCAGGGTCGCATTCGAGGGGGAGTTCCTCCTCCTCGGTCGCTTTGCGTTCTGCGTCAGCGAGGGCCTCAGCCGCCAGTCTTAAGGCGTCTTCCCGCTCCATGTGAGCGATCTTGCGCGCAATTCGCGATCGTTCGCGGTCGGCACGAGCCTGAGCGTACTTCGACTCGACGCGTCGCGACTCGTCCTTGGCCGATGTGGCCGGGGTCCCTGGGGTGTCCGCCTTGACATTCGTCTCTTCTCCAGCGGACATGGCATCGACTCCTGAGTTGAGGAACGAGCCCACCAAGAATTGTATCCCGCCCGAGGGCGGTAATTCGACTTTATCTGACAATCATCGAACAGAACAAAATCCTAGTATCGCACAGGGAGATACCTGCACGCCACTCCTGCCAGTAGGAACAGACCTCCGACAATTGTCAAATCTGCGGGACGTTCGCCATGGAAGAGCACAACCCAAATGGGGTTGAGGACCGGTTCCAACAGGCCAATCAATCCGGCCTCCGGGGCGCTCAGGGTGCGAACCCCTCGTGCGAAGAGCATGTACGGGATCGCCATTTGGATCGCTCCAAAGCCGAACAGGACTACCGCCTGAGTTGGTGTCGGCAGGCTGATCGAGCCGAGCGCAGCCAGTGCGACGATTCCGATCGCAAACGAGCCGGTCAGGTTGTTGAAGGCGCTCAGCCAGCCGGAGTCAATCGCTCGAAACGCTCGCATGCCAACCATAGCGATCGCGAAAAGGATCCCGCTGAAGAGCCCGAGTGCGATTCCCCAACCCTCGCCACTTCGACCGTCGCGACCCCAGATCACGATAATGACGCAACCGACCATCGCCATCGCGATTCCAACCAATGCGCGGCGGTCGGGCCTTTCCTTGAGGAAGATGGCTGAAAGGGGTACGCTCCAGAACACCGATGTACACTGAAGAAAGATGGCATTGGCGGCAGTGGTCAACGAGATTGCCACAATATATGCACCGGTCATGACCCCAAAGAGGATGCCCAAGGGGATCATGGCGGGCCTGATCGTCCAGCGGCTCCTTGGCACAAAAGGCAAGAGGGAAAGTCCCGCGAACAGGCCTCGGTAGAACGCGATCGAGAGTGGATCGAGGTCGATCCCCTTGGTGATAACCCCGCTGGTACTCCATAAGACGGCTGCGACCAGGATCAGGATGCGTCCAGTTGCGACAGTATCACCATGTTGCTCAGTCACTTTGCGGCTCTCCTGCCAGTCGATATCCCCAGCGGTGGGAACAAGGCATCCTCGCATGGCTTCTCAGGTTAGGGCAACCCGGACCGGGTTGATTTCGACACCAAGAGTGCCTAGTCTGATAACACAGTCAGACGCGTGCCGACCGCCCGGAGTTTGCCCCCATGTCTTTGCCCGACCATTCCGAACACTCATCGCTCGATGCGCCACCTCCCCGACCGACCACTCCGCCCGTTCGTCGCGGCTTCGTCAGAGTCTTGGCTGCCTTATCGGTGTTAACTAGCATCGTCTACGGAATTCCCTTCGTGGCGGATCGGACCGGGTACGCGTACGAAGCCGGTCGAGCCCGGGCGGCGATCGAAGCTCTGGCCACACTCGGAGAAGATGGTCAGGTCGAACGAGCCAACACGTTATTTCGATTGGCTAGCCGAGCTGTGGCTCCTGCTGTTGTTCATATTGACACCGGTCGAAAACGTCGGGAGAGCACCGCAGACGCGATCCCGATTGGTGGTGGAGGGATGTTCGCGCCCGAGTTCGCCCCGCTTGGGGTCGGTTCAGGCTTCGTGATCGATAAAAAGAATGGATATATCGTTACCAACTACCACGTGATCCGCGGCGCGGATCAAATCACGATACGTCTCGGTCGAGGAGCGGCCCAGGCAGCCCTTGAGGTTGGTCACGATGAGAAGACGGACCTTGCTGTATTGCAGGTCAAGGGAGGACGATTCAAGGTCGAGGCAGCGTGGGGTGATTCGGACAAGCTTGATGTCGGCGACTGGGTACTCGCGATTGGCAGTCCATTCAATCTCGACAGTACGGTGACTGCGGGGATCGTTTCAGCGACCGGAAGACGCAATTATATGACGGGTGGTCGCGACGTCTATGAGGATTTTGTCCAGACCGATGCGGCGATCAACCCGGGAAACTCGGGGGGTCCGCTCGTCAATTTGAGCGGTAAAGTGATCGGTATCAATACCGCAATCTATTCGGAAAATGGTGGTTCTCAGGGTATCGGCCTGGCGATCTCGTCATCTCTGGCCAAGCGGGTCACCGGCGACATCATTACCAAAGGCAAGGTGGTCCGAGGTTATCTGGGGATCTCGCTCGATGCGATCGATCCCGCGAAGCATGAGCTGCTCAAGCTCCCGGAGTCTGGGGGGGTGCTGGTCACTGGCGTTCAGCCCCAGAGTCCGGCAGCACGTGCGGGTCTGATGCCTGGCGATATTATCACGAATATCGCCGGTAAGGCCGTTGAAGATCCCTCTGGCCTACGAAATCGGACTGCGAATCTGGACGTAGGTGCGAAAGTCGCGGTCGACATCGTGCGTCGAGGCAAGCCGCTATCTCTGGAAGTCACGATCGGTGAATTGCCGACCCCGAACGTAACCGCAATGATGGGGCTGATCTTGCGTGAGGTTCCCCCTGGGCAGAATGGGAACACGACCTCCGAGCCTGCCGTTGTGATCACGGACGTCGCTCCGAATAGTCCAGCGGCGACAATCGGGCTCCAACCCGGGATCCAGGTGGTCGGAGTTGGCCAGTATAAGATCCGGGGCCTGGCGGAATACGAACAACTCGCTGCCCAGACCGATCTGGCAATCGGTTTGCCACTGAAACTTCGTCTGCCCGATGGTCGGGAGGCGCTCGTCTATGTGGGGGGCCCCGGACCGCCCCCGCCGCCCAAATAATCGGGGGCCCGTCGCGGTGGATCGAGGGCTCAAGGAACGGAAAACCCGATCCCAATCGAACGATTTGGCGGGTTATGCCAAGGCAAGACCTGGCATCGTCCCAGATCGCGACCCACTTCTCAACTCATGACTGGGGCGCTTCGCCAAATCTTCCCCAAACCGAAAAGATGGTTGCGTTGCGTGACTTTTCGCTGTATGTTAAACAATCGTTAAGCGTTGATTGTCGATGAGAATCGTGATCAGCGCGCCGCAAGAGCCGGTCGCGGTCTGGCCCGGTATGTGAGTCTGAGGGCGCAACCATGCGCATCCTAGTGGTCGTGGTCCTTGCTGCCGGAATGCTTGCTGCCCCGAGTGCGCACGGGGGCAACTTGCTTCGCGATGCGATCGATCAAGCGATCGAAGCGGGACAAGCTGGCAAGCTTGGACCACCTGCAACCGATGGCGAGTTTCTCCGCAGAGTCACGCTTGACCTCACGGGACTGATTCCAACGAGTGCCGAAGCGCGGGCGTTTCTCGATGACCCATCGCCCTACAAGCGTGAGCGGCTGATCGATTCACTGGTCGATCGTCCTGAATATGCTCGACGGATGCAGGTGGTCTTCGACGTGATGTGGCTGGAGCGGCGACCCAACGCACAGGTGCCCGCCGATGCCTGGCGGGGCTACCTCCGAAAGCAGTTCGCGGCGAATCGACCGCTCGATCAAGTTGTTCGCGAGATCCTCTCGGCAGACGGTTCCGATCCCAAGACCAGACCGGCGGCGGCATTCGCTCTCGAACGGGCGGGCGATCCTCATGTGATGACTCGAGACGTGGCCCGAATCTTCCTGGGCCGTGACATTACCTGTTCGCAGTGCCACGACCACATCCTCTACGATGATTACAAGCAATCTCATTATTATGGGTTGTTTGCCTTCTTCAACCGCACGTATCTCGCCGATAACGGAGGTCCTGACGGTAAAGCGGCCCTAGGGGAACACGCGGAAGGGGATGTCACCTATAAATCGGTCTTCAAGAAAAAAGTCACCAGTACGACCGGCCCCCATGTGATCGACGCGACCGATGTGAAGGAGGCTCCGATCACCAAGGGAGAGGAATACTGGGCCTATCCAGTCGGCAAGGGCCGCGCAGTTCCTCGCCAGAGTCGGCGTGCCCTTCTCCCGGCACTCTTGACCTCCGAGCAGACCCCGGAATTTCGCAGAACGCTTGCGAATCGACTCTGGGCGATGATGATGGGGCGTGGGCTGGTTCATCCTGTCGACCTAGATCATAGTGATAACCCCGCCTCGCATCCTGAGTTGCTTGTGCTTTTGGGCGATTCCCTCGCCACGTCGGGTTATGACTTGAAAGCCTTTCTCCGCGAGCTCGCCAAGACCAGGGCGTACAGCCGATCGAGCGAACCACCCCCAGGCCTCTCGCCGGGCGACCTCGCTCCGGAGAAGTTTACCGTCGCGATCATGAAGCCGTTGACCCCGGAACAGATGGGATGGGCGGTGATGGGGGCGACTGGGGTGGTCTCGAACTACAAGCTCGCGGTTGAACATGATCTTTATGAGGTCAATCCCAAGCTCCGCGACCTCATCAAGTCAGATCCCAGACGTACACAGTTGGGGATTGAACTCGCGGAAGAGGAACTCCATCGGCGGCTCGACCCTTCGATTAATGGGTTCGTCCAGCACTTTGCACGCCCGCCTGGTCAGGCTCAAGACGCTCAGACCTCGACCGTCAATCAGGCCTTGTTCTTGACCAACGGCGACCCACTTCAGACCTGGCTCTCGAACGGCGGGACTTATCTGAACGGTCGGCTGGTCGCGCTGGCAGACCCATCCTCAGTCGCTGAGGAACTTTATCTGTCGACCTTGACCCGTCGCCCAACTCCTGAAGAGCGTGACGAGGTAACTCGTTACCTGGCGGATCGCGGCAAAGACCGTCCCCGGGCCATGCGCGAGCTGGCCTGGGCTTTATTGACCTCGACCGAGTTCCGATTCAATCATTGATTGAGGAGTCCCACCTATGCGTTGTGAATACGCCTGCAACTCGGCTGAGCATACCCTCTCACGCCGTCGGTTTCTTGGTGGGATGGCGGCAGCCGGAACCGTCGGCATGGCGGGGGGCTTCAGCCGGTTCCTCCAACCCGCTGCCGCTGCCGCGATGAACGGAAAACAGAAGCACTTGCTCGTCGTCTGGCTAGCGGGGGGTGCGAGTCAGTTGGAAACGTGGGACCCGAAGCCGAAGACGATCACCGGCGGCCCGTTCCGCTCGATCGAGACCTCCGTCCCCGGCGTGAGGATCTCGGAACTGATGCCCAAGACCGCCCGCCAGATGCACAGGATGGCGCTTGTACGTGGTGTGAACACACATGAAGACGATCACGGCAAGGGACAAGTGTTGATGCATACGGGAAGGCCGGAAGCCCCCGGCAATCCTCAGCCCCACCTGGGCTCACTCGCAGCCCGGTTCATGACCGACGAGTCGAACCCTTTGCCAGGCTACATTCACATCACACCCGGCGGAGGTGGATCGGGGACCTCGGAAGCCGCGTTCCTGGGGCCTAAATACAACGCGATGTTTGTGGGCAACGGTCAGCCCCCCGCGAATACCGCACGTTCAGGATGGTTCGATGAGCCCGGCGATGTCGCTCGGCACACAATGCGCCGTCAACTCAACGACCGGTTCGCCACACGACGCCGGACGGCAGATACGGAAGCTTACACATCGACTTATGACCAAGCCCAGCAATTGATGGCCAGACGCGACGTGTTCGACGTGACCAAGGAACCCGCCGAGGTCCTCGCCCGCTATGGAACACATGACTTCGGTCGCCACTGCATGCTTGCCAGGCGCCTGATCGAGGCTGGTTCCACCTACGTCCAGGTCTCGCATTCCAACTATGACACGCACAACGAGAACTTCTCGTTCCACCTGGAACAGGTCGGCGAATTTGATCAGAGCTTCGCCGCTTTGCTCGACGACCTCGCCCAGCGAGGACTGCTCGAACACACGTTAGTGGTTGTCATGTCTGAATTCGGTCGTACCCCGACCATCAATCAGCTCTATGGTCGTGATCATTGGAGCAAGGCCTGGTCGGTGGCGATGGCCGGCTGCGGGATTACTGCTGGGAACGTCGTAGGTAAGACGAATGAGAAGGGGACCGAGGTCGTCGATCGTGAGGTTGGGGCAGGGCACCTGTTCCATACCATGCTAAGCGCAGTCGGGCTGGACCCCAAGGCGGGCTATGAGGTCGATGGCCGCTCGATCCAGATTGCCGACCCGGCCGCCGCTCCAATCAAAGAGCTGCTCATATGAACGCACCTGACCCGACTAAGATCAAGCTTGATCTCGACCTGACGCACGACCGACCCCTCGTCTCGTGCAAGTTCGACCCGACCGGCAAGTTCGTCTTCGCCGGCACCGAGTCCGACGCCGTTGTCCGTTGGGATCTGGCGACCAAGACGAAAACGGTCATGGTTGGACACGAGACATGGGTCTTCGCCCTCGCGTTCACTCCCGATGGCAAGGTCGCCCTCACAGGAGGCTGCGATGGTCGGCTGGTTCTCTGGCCAACGTCTGATGAGAAACCTGCCCCGATTCGGACCATTGATGCCCACACCGGTTGGGTGAACGCGATCGCCGTCAGCCGGGACGGTCAGCTTGCGGCGACGGTCGGCAACGACCGGATCGCTCGTCTCTGGTCGCTCGCCGATGGCTCACTTGTCCAGGAACTTCCCGGACATGACAAGCCGGTCTACCAGATCAGCTTCGACCTTACAGGTCGATATCTCGTCACCGCAGATCTTCAAGGTCGAGTCATCCAGTGGGATCTCGCCTCACGGAAGGAAGCGCGTCGATTCGACGCTGGCAAACTCTACGCCTATAACGGTGGCCAACAGGTCGACTATGGCGGCGTTCGAGATCTTTCCTTCAGCGCCGACGGAACACTCCTCGCATGTTCCGGTCTGATCGAAGCCTCAAATCCGCTAGGAGCTGTCAGCAACGCCGCGCTCGTCATTTTCGACTGGGCGACAGGGACCGAGAAGATCCTGCTTCGAGCCAAAGAGGACCTCAAAGGGGTCGGCTGGGGTGTGCGATTCCACCCGTCCGGCTTTGTCACGATGCTTAATGGCGGCAATGGGGGAGGAATCCTGCTCTTCTTCCAACCCGCCGGCCCGAATGAGTTTCATAAGTTCGTCCTACCCAATACCGGTCGAGCCCTCGACCTCCACCCTGACTCCATGAGCTATGCCGTCGCGCATCACGATGGACACCTGCGGACGTACCGAATGCCCGTCAAAGCGACCGCATGAACCAGGGCTTTGTCGGCGGAATCCCTCAGTCGGGCAGGGGGTCGCTCCCCTTTGAGTCTTTTCGGTCGTCACTCTCGCAGAGGGGTGCCAAGTGGCGGGCACCGAACAGGAAATAAGCCGCAAGAGCCAAGTCGGAGGTCGCGAACAGAAGCTGTTCGGTCGGGTTCGCGCGACTGGTCGTCTCAATCAGGCCGAGTTTGTAGTCAACGAAGCCGGTGAGGTAAGTCGCCGCCCGCGTCACCATCCAGATGCCGAAAAGCCGGATGCCTAACACAAACCATTCACGTGGGTTCATTTCAAAGTTCTCTCGTCAAGAGTCGGCTGACAGCAAGTTTCAGAGAGGTCAGGCTCTCGACTGCCAGCGATCTGGATCTCGCTTGGTATGGTGGACGGCGATTACAACGATCCGATCGGGTTCCGCCCGATAATACACCGCGTAGGGGAAGCGCTTTGCCAGGACGTACCGGACGGTCTGATAGATGGGGGCTTGTTGAATGCGGTCGAGAATAAACTAGATTTCGGCCAAGAACTCCTCTCTCAAGCTGGTACGTCTACCCTCGTACTACGTGCAGCTCTCATTGATCTCATCCCGGACTTCAGGCTCGAAGACCAGTGGGCGGTTTATCGGTGACGTCTCACGAACTCTTCGATCGCCTCCCAGGTGGTCACACTGTGTGGGTTCGCTGCCAATGCAGCCAAGCGGCGATCGAGCTTTGCTTCGAGTTCCTCGGTCAACGCCGGCTCGTATTGTTCGTCGTGCAACCCATCCCCATGGACCACCTACGATTTGTTTGACAACCGGAAAAGAAGCGGTCGACTCCGCTTTGTTGATTCAGCATATCCCTCCTGGTCGGCTCAGCCCAGCCCGATCGAGACGAGTCTGACCATCGAACCCGAGTAGGTCTCCATTCCGACGATAGCCACTGGCAGCTTCTCGCCGAGAACGGGGTAAGACCAAGTTCTGGACACCTAGATTTGGAGAATGACCGCGTCATTTGGGGTCTTCGACGCGGTTCCTGGGGAGCGATAGCTCATCATAGACCCCTGACCTCTCCGTTTATGTGGAATTCGCCAGGCAGCCCTTGACGTCGCGTTGAAAAAAAGTTCAACTTTGTTGATTGACACGCCCGAACGTGTCAAAATAGAGAAGAAGGTGCCAAGTTGACCTTCTCCTTCCCGCCTGCCAGATCGTGCATACCCCGGGGTCGACTCCGATGCTAACCATCTTCAGCCAGGGCCAGGGCCGTTATTGTGACGGGATCAGTCGGCGCGGCTTCTTGAAGATCGGTGGACTCTCACTAGGGGCCTCGACCCTCTCCTTGGCCGACCTCTTCCGCCTTGAGGCCAAAGGGGCGAGCCCTTCCAAGCGGCATAAGGCGGTGATCCACGTCTTCCTGGGGGGCGGCCCTCCCCACCAGGACATGTGGGATATCAAGACCGAAGCTCCCTCGGAAATTCGGGGCGAGTTCAAGTCGATCCACACGAACGTCCCAGGCATCGAGATCGGCGAGTGCTTCCCTCGGATCGCTCAGATCGCCGACAAGTCGGTCTTTATCCGGTCCGTGATGGGCGTGACAGACCGTCATGAAGCCTATCAGTGCAACACCGGCTGGCAGGAGAACGATCTCCGTCCGATCGGTGGCCGGCCGAGCTTGGGCTCGGTGGTTGCGAAGCTCCAAGGGCCGATCGACCCCGCAGTGCCCGCATTCGTGGGGATGGCTGCTCCCACCCAGCATAAGCCATGGTCCGACGCCGGTACGGTCGGCTTCCTTGGACCGACCTACGCCCCGTTTAAGCCTGACGGTCCCGCCCTTGAGAATATGAAACTCAAAGGGATGACCCTCGAACAGCTTGGCGACCGGAAGAAGCTGATGACCAGCTTCGATGGCCTCCGACGCGATGCCGACGCTTCGGGAGTGATCGCCGGTGTCGATAAAGACACAGCCTTGGCCTTCGATGTCCTGACCTCCAGCAAGCTGGTCGAGGCTCTGGACATCTCCAAGGAAGACCCTCGGATTCGCGACCGGTACGGTGACGGCAAGCCCTACAAGTTTCAGTTCGACGGTGCTCCAACCGTAAACGAACAACTTTTGATGGCGCGTCGGCTCGTTCAAGCAGGGGTCCGCGTCGTGACCCTTTCCTATGGTCGATGGGATAGCCACGGCGACAACTTCAACCTCGTCCGAGACCACGGCGGCAAGCTCGACCAGTGCTTGAGCGCCCTCGTCGAGGACCTGGCCGCTCACGATATGCTCGATGATACAACTGTCATCGCCTGGGGTGAGTTCGGTCGTACACCGCGCATTAATGCTCAGGCAGGCCGTGACCACTGGGCACCGGTCTCGTGTGCCTATCTTGCGGGCGGAGGGATGCGGACCGGCCAGGTCATCGGCTCGACGAACCGGCTCGGCGAGCACGCCAAGGATCGTCCTGTTCATTTCCAGGAAGTTGTGGCGACCCTCTATCACAACCTCGGGATCGACCCGACAAGCGTGACGATCAACGACCCAACCGGTCGTCCTCAGTACCTCACGGAACGTGGCCCAATGCGTGAGCTGGTTTGATCTCAGACCGCCTTAGCCGCCTTGGATCATTGAGGAAGCACTGACAACTCGCCTTGTCTCCGCGACATCTTGACCGATTTGTTCCAGCAAGTCGTCAATCCCGGCGAACCTACGAGTGCCTCTTAAAGGTTTGTGGAGATCAATCTCCATTCGGCGACCGTAGAGGTCGCCTGAGAAGTCGAGCAGGTGAACCTCCACTTTGCGGATTTGCTCGCCGAAGCTGACATTCGGCCCGATATGACACGCGGCTGCGTGGCTTCCGACGAAACCTTCGACAGAGGCTCGGGCCGCATAGACCCCGTCGAGTGGGATCAAAGTATCGATCTCATCAAGGTTCGCAGTCGGGAATCCTAGGCCTGCGCCCCGACCGGCTCCGTGTGTGACGACCCCTCGGAGTCGGTGGGGTCTTCCCAAGAGCAGGGCCGCCGCATCGGCACGCCCCTCATTCAAGAGAATGCGAATGCGGCTGGAGGAAACCGCCACGCCGTCGACCTCGACGGGGGGCACGACTTCCAAACTCACTCCAGAGCTACCGCAGAGGAACTCCAGGAGCGTGGCATTCCCCTCGCGATCGCGGCCGAATCCGAAATTCGAGCCTTCAACCAAGCCTTTCGCCGCGAATTGGTCGAGGACGACTCCTTGAAAGAACTCGCGGGCTGTGAGTTTCAGGAGCCAGTCTCCTGTGCGGAAGATGCCGACATCAGTGGCACCGGCGTCCTTCAAGAGGGCGACGTTTCGTTCAGTCCAGTTGAGTGGGATCGGAGCGGCTTCGGGGCGGAGCAAGGCAACGGGGTGCGGGTCGAACGTCAAGGCAACTGCGGCTACTCCCGCCGCATCCGCCCGGGCCCGAAGCCGTCTTAGAAGGTGGGCGTGCCCGTGGTGGACCCCATCGAAGTTTCCGATCGCCAGATAGCCCTCGCGTGCTCGCAGAGGGACCGCCGAATCAAGGCTCTCCAGATTGATCAACGACACCAACCCCTTATCTGGCCTAGTCTTGGGATGTTCCTCTCTCCAGCGAGCCGGAGAGGTTCCCATGGGATGTATTATCCGCTTCAGAACGCTTTCGGGTCAATCCCGAGGGCTCAGGGCCGAAGAACCGATGTCGATCGGAGGTCAAGTGGTTAAGATACACCTGACCCCTAACGCCAGGCTTGTCCACGAGTGCGTCGCGGTGGACGCTGCCGGTTCCTTTATCATAATCGGCCTGGATTGATGAACGTCTTGATTCTGGGCGATGGTGGCGACGAACTGGCCTGGGCCAGGGCGGTCGAGGGTCATCCAGACTTCACCCTTTGGGCGGCGTATCCCGGCTTCAAGGAGCTGGCGGACCTGCCGACCTCACCCGTCGATCTCGACGATGCCCTTGCGCTGGCGGGCGTCGATTTGGTCGTTGTCGGAGGTGAGCCCAAGTTCCGGGCGGAGGCTCTCCGACGTGTTGCTGTGGAAGGCTTGCCGACGATCTGCCTCCACCCCCCAGGACCGAATGCCGATCCCTATTACCAGGTTGCCTTGAGCGAGGCCGAGACCGGTTCCATCGTCGTGCCAGACCTGCCAATACGGCTTCACCCCGGGTTCCTCAAGCTCAAGCGAGCACTCGATCAAGCCGATCTCGGTGCCTTCCGGGAAGTCCGCCATGAGGTTTCGGTTGACGATCATGAGGGGAGTAGTAACCTCGTCCTGGAGGTCTTCCCGACCGCCGTCGATCCTGTTCGAGCCCTCATCGGTGAGATCGATACAGTCACCGCGACCGGCGAGCCGCTCGATGGGCCACCAACCCAGAGCTTGCTGGTCCAGGTACGCTCAGCGCAGGCGAAACGCGCTGAGGTTCGGATCACCGCAGGAGGTGAGTCCCCAGCCAGGCTGACCTTGATTGGGTCGGAAGGGACCATCGTCCTGGAATACGACCCCAGCTTTGAGACCAACGCACGAATCATCACGCGGGTTGGTGGGGTCGAATCCGAGGTCGACCTGCCGGCCTTTAATCCGTACGATGCGATTCTGCGAGTCTTGGTCCGGGCGATGGAGGCATCGTCCCCGCCAAACCCGAGCCTGATCGACGGTACCCGAGCCATGGAACTGGCCGAGGCTTCGGCCCGGAGTCTTCGCCGCCATCGCACGATTGACCTTCATTATGAGGAGGTCAGCGAGGCGGGGAACTTCAAAACGGTGATGACCTCGGTCGGGTGCGTTGGGCTTTGGGGGGTCTTGCTGGCGTTGCCGATTGCCCTGGTTGGGCCTGCGTTTGGTGCGCCTTGGACGATCTATATCGCCTGGTTAATCCCTCCTTTTTTGGTGCTGTTCATCCTGCTGCAATCGCTGAAAATGGCGATCAAGCCTAAGCTCGATGGATCGTCGAAACGGAACCCGACCGTGAAGCCGGAGATGCTTGACGTTGAGTCCTGAGGATCTGGTCAACAGGCTTGGCTATCCCGGAATCTGGCTCCTCCTGGTGCTCGGGGGACTCGGCCTGCCCGTGCCCGAAGAAGCTCCGGTGATCCTGGCGGCTGTCCTCTCACGAAAAGGGACAATGTGGTGGCCCTATGCCCTCACAGCGTGCTTTACCGGTGTGCTCGCGGGGGATTTCGTTGTCTATTTTATGGGGTTCTTCTTCGGAGAGCGCGTCCTCAGCTTCCCACTCACACGTCGGTTGTTGACAAGACAACGTGAAGCTCAGCTTAAAGGCTACTTTCATCGACATGGGTTTAAGATTTTGATTCTGGGACGATTCGCACCTGGATTTCGGACAGCCGCATATCTTACCGCCGGAATCCTCCAACTCCCGACATTGAAGTTGTTCTTCACCGACCTACTCGCTGCCTCACTGAGCACGGGCCTCATGTTTGGCTTGGCCTATGCGTTCGCGAGTCAGATCGAACATGGCGTGCGCGAGGTGCAACACTGGTTACTGGTCGGTCTGGCAGTCGGGATCTCCGCCTGGTTGCTCCAACGCTACGTCAAGGCCCGCCGTCGGGCCGGTCGAGTCGTCGGGCCGCCGGTTCTTGTTGAGGGCGAGGAGGATGTCCTCCCCAGCCCCGACGAGCCGGTCGAAGCAGCACTCTTCACCGGTTCCGCAGTCGCGATCGATCCGCTTCCACTGAGCTTGGAGCTATTCCTAGCCTTTGTGGAACCCGATGGAGTCGCCCCAACAGAGGTGATCGCGAAGCCCGACTCGATCCCAGAGGACTCGACGACTTTCTCCACTTCCACAACAACCCAAGGTCACGGTTGAGCTGCGAACGCTTGACATGTGGTGACTGCTGCGTGAAAACGTGAAAACATTCTAGCTCCAGCGAATTCAGGTCCAGACCTGAGCTCCGGCTGTTCTCTGACGCGGGGATCGACTCCCTGGACCTTGGCCCCATGCGGCTCGATCCGTTATGATTTCGACTAGCTTGAGGGATGCCCGACAGAACGGACTCAATGAGCCTGCCAGCATGAATTTTCCACCGATCGCCCGAGTCCGCCAGGTCTGGGACACCCAGCCTGAAGTCAGAGATGCTCCTGCGGCGATCGCGGAATCGATCCGGTCGAGCCGGCTCGTCGAGCGCGTCAAGCCGGGGGGCCGAGTCGCGATCACGGCAGGGAGTCGAGGGATTGCCGGTATCGATCAGATCCTCAAAGCGGCGATCGACACGATTCGCGAACTGGGGTTCGAGCCCTTCCTGGTCGCTGCGATGGGGAGCCACGGGGGTGGGACTACCCTCGGTCAGCAAGGGTTGCTGGCCGAGTTTGGTATCACGGAGAGCCGGATGGGCTGCCCGGTTCGGTGCGAACTTGACACCACCATTTTGGGGACGAACAGCTTCGGTTTGCCGATCCACTTCGATAGCAATGCGTTGGCTGCCGATGGCATTGTCTTACTGAATCGGATCAAGCCGCATACATCCTTTACGGGAAATTATGAAAGCGGTCTCTTGAAGATGTTGACGATCGGCCTGGGCAAGCGGCAAGGGGCTGCCCAGGTCCACAAGCTTGGCCTCCCCGGCTTGAAGACGCTTTTGCCGGAAGTCGGTGCGTTCCTGCTGGAGAAGACTCCCGTTGTGCTGGGTATTGCCCTCCTCGAAAACGCCCGTGAGCATACAGCGAGGGTCGTGGCGGTCGAACCCGAAGCGATTTTGGAGACCGAGCCTCGCTTGCTCGCTGAGGCACGCACCCTGATGGGACGACTTCCATTCGATCAAATTGATGTCTTGATCGTTGGTGAACTCGGCAAGAACTACAGTGGAACCGGGCTCGACCCGAACGTGATCGGTCGACAAAGGGTCGAGACCATGCCGGACCTGCCTAGGCCCGTGGTAACCAGGCTGGCTGTACTTGACCTCTCGGTCGAAACCAAGGGGAACGCCCTCGGGATTGGGCTCGCTGACCTCACGACCGAGCGACTCACGCGGTCGATCGACCCGACTCCGATGCGGGTCAACAGCCTCACCACGAACTTCCTCACCAGAGCTCGCGTCCCGTTGGCGTTGCCGACCGATCGCGACCTCCTGACTGCATGTCTGAATACGTGCTGGCGCATTAGTGCTGCCGAAGCAAGACTTGTGTTCATTCCTAACACACTTGAACTGGAATCGATGTGGGTGACAGCGTCTCTTTCGGACGATGTTTTGGAAAACCCCACTCTCGCCTTCGAATCGGATTTTCAGACTTGGCCCATTGATGAGAGTGGAACGATCGATCAGCAAGCCTTGTTCCCCACGAGTGTACGGGGGCGTCGCAAGGATTCTCCAACGCATGAGCGAGCTTGAGATTTATGGTCATGTCGATTCGCGCGGTCGTCTTGGATCTCGATGGGACGATGTTTGATACCGAGGCTCTGTTCCATCGAGTTGCGGGAGACTATCTCGCGGAACGGGGGAAGGTGTTCACACCTGAGATCATGAGAGCGATGATCGGGCGGCAGGCACCTGTCTCGGGCCTGGCGCTCAAAACCATGGCGAACCTTGATGGGACAGTCGAGGAAATCCTGCTCGACCTTCGAGATCGATTCTTTGCAAGAATGGATGCCGAGGTCCAGCCGATGCCAGGTCTCTTCACACTCCTCGACACCTTGCGCAAGCATAAGATTCCACATGCGGTTGCTACGTCATCCCGCCGTGCCTACGCCGAGCGGATCTTGCGGAATCACGAAGTGTGGGACCGACTTGACTTTGTCTTGGGGGCGGAGGATGTCACCCACGGAAAACCCGAGCCCGAGATTTATCTGAAAGCGGCAGGGCGATTGGACCTTCCCCCCGACGCGATTTTGGTGCTGGAAGATAGCCCCCCAGGAGTCACCGCAGCAAAGGCGTCTGGAGCCTTCACCGTTGGGGTGCCACACGATCAGAGTCCTGCTGACGGGATTGGACATGCGGACTTGATCATCGATCGGCTTGATGATCCGGCGATCTTGATTCGTCTGGGAATCTGATCAACGCATGCCAGCCAGAGGCGGCTGTGCCCTGGGCTGGCATGGATAATTACCAAGAATCGGCTTGAACCGGGCGAGAATAGTACTACATCGCCAGGTTTGCTCTCCTGACGCGGATGTCGCGACGAATCTATCCTCCCTATCACGGCTTAGTGAGATATATGTATGTACGGATCACAGCTTCGCAAGCTCAAACCCAAGCTCCGTCAATTCCTCAACCGGTTCGATCACTGCTTCCCGAGGTAGGATACCCGCGAGCACCTGCCTGTGTAGATTACTGGACAGCTCTCCGACATTCTCGAAAAGAGCGTCGAGCCCGATCGCTCTCAATGCCGGCGTGCCAGTCAACACCGCTGGGATCATTACGAGGCACGCGATCAACTCGAGCACATCGTTCGCGAGGAGCATTGAGGACCCAACTCCATTGGAATCTTTCCTAGGGCTAAGAAGTAAGATGGGAGGCATCATGGAATCATGTTTGGGGCTTCGAAACGACGAGTGGCTCGGTCCCGGATGAAAATCATCCCAAGATCAAGCCACTTTTGTTCATGCGAGTATTATCTGACTAACAAGGTCTAGCCGATGGTTCTGATCGCAAGCGATCGGCGACCGAGTCCGGCGAGGCCAGCAACACCAAGTCCGAGCAGAATGAAGCTCGACGGCTCGGGCACGGCAACACCGAGCTGTGTGGTGATCACATCATAACCTGCCTGGTTCGGATGGACACGAACCACGCCATCGCTAAACACGGTGCCAATGAAGGTGAGTGCGAGCTCATTCCCGATGAACGAAGGCATGACATCAACGAATTTCACGCCGAGACTCTGGGCAACGCTGCCGATCGTCTGATCGAGCGCGACGAGAGCCGGCTGAGCAAGTAATGCCGTCGCTCTGAGCTGGTCCGTGGCCGGATTGTCTGGGAGATTCCGGAACGGGGCGAAGGGGTCATAATAGTCCAGAACCAGGATCTTGGCTTCTGGTGCCGCAATCTTTAGCTCTTGCAACAACGTGCCTTCGTTCTGAGCGAAGGCCGCAAGGGCGGGCCCTACGGCTGCTTGTTTCTGAGCAAGCGTCAGAGCTGGGTTCAGAAGGATCAGGTTGAGATCATTCGAACCGAGATTGACGGTGATCAATGAAACCTGATGGCCAAGACCATGTTCGCTCGAGATCCGATTCAGAACTTGGGTCCGCTGAGCGACCGTCTGAACCCCGCTCGCATAGTTTGAGTTGCGGGCGGCGGCGGTGTTTCCTTGAACTCCATTTCCCAGGTTGAGTGGGAAGTAACTCGCACTCGTCTCGCCACTGATGCCGTAATCGAAGACTGTGGGCCGAACACCGCCGTTACGGAACTTGATGGTATCGGCGAGCCCCTTCACGTAACCGCGGTCGCCATTACTGGTATCGCCAGTTGAGTCGTCGAACCCGACACCGAATGCTAAGGAGTCGCCCACTGCGATGTAGGTGCCAAAGTCGGCACGAGCTTCGACCGCTAGTCCCCCGATACCGCTCAGCAAAGCCAGAACCGCCGCAAATCGCCCTTTTTGCGTCATCATTGTCATCGCTCCTTGACTCTAGATCCTAGTAGTTCATCCTTGGCCCCGGCGTCTTTGATGAGATACCGGTGCGATCTTCAGCCGAGTCCCAAAACGGAACAGGTCACTGAAGAGAACGAGGATATAACCTTTCAAGCGATTTCAAGGCAACCCAAGATCCGCGATTTGTCAATTTTCTTTTCAGCAGGTGTTCCAATCGGGTTCCGACGTGCCCGAACACGTGGGACCTGAGGACCTCGGTCGGGAGGACGGTCAGATTGTGCCGGATTCTCTTCAAGAATTCAAAAGATGGGACCGGCCCAGACCCTGGTAGGTCGAGTCTTCGTCTTGTATCTTGAATAGGATCCAAGTTTACCTTCTCTCTGGAGACCTCCCAATGTCTCGTTTCTTGCAACGGTCAGGGCTTCTCGCGATCGTGATCGCCTGCCTTGGGGCTCCTGCCCAGGCCCAGTACAACTATCCGGGCGGTTACGGTGGCTTTGGTTGGGGAGGATGGGGTGGAGGCGGAACCGTAGCGGGAAATGCGGCTCATGGGATGGGTATCTACGCAGCCGGCGCAGGTGCTTACAACCAGCAGACGGCTGTCGCTCAGTCGATTAACGCCGATACGGCAATGCAGTTAAACAGCTACATTCATGACTCAACCTACCGCAACGCCGCAAGTGAGTTACAGCGGCGTAAGAATCAACAAAAGCTCGTCACCGAGTCGCTCGAAGCGACTTATACTCGGCTTCGCGACAATCCCGAAGCGAGCGACATCCGGTCGGGCGAGGCCCTCAATATTATCCTCAACGAACTGACCAACCCGAAGGTTTACACTCAGGTCGTTCAGAAGTCGAATGTCCCGGTCAACAGTCAACTCGTCAAGAATATTCAGTTCCAGTACGCGGCGAACATGATTGCTATCAGCCTGGCCGACCTGAGCGAACGGGGCGTTCCGGATGAACTGGCCACCAACCCAGCTTTCGCCGAGAACCGGACGCAGATCCGGGACCTGTTCGGTAAACTGAGGAGAGAGACTGATAGTTCGGGCAATGCCTCGATCGAGACGTTGCGGAACTGCCGAGTCGCCATCAAGGCCCTTCAAGAAAAGGTTCGAGTTGTGCTGCCCGTTAGTAATGTCAACCGTGCCCCGGCTGACAACTTCTTGAAGGCCCTCTTCGGCCTCACCAAGATGATGGAAACTCCTTCGGTCGAGCAGTTTCTCAAGGGGCTCGACAAGTACCCAAGCACAACGCTTGGTCACTTGATTACCTTCATGAACAGCTTCAACCTCCGGTTCGGACGGCCAAGTAGTCCCGTTCAGGAGGCTGCGTATGCCCAGCTCTATCCAATGCTGGCGAGTGTTCGGGACCAAGCCCAGGCCAAAGGCCCGAACCCAATCTCCGAACCGGTCGCCGCGCCTGATCCTAAGCAACTGACCGGTTTCTTTTCTGCGATGGATTACAGCCACTTTGACCCGCAGCCGGACCCCCACACCAACAAGATTCCCGCGCCGCCCGCAGCCAACGCCCCCAAGTAATACGAGCCAAATTGTGCTTTCCCTCCAGACGCCAAGAACTTTCGCTTCGTCATTTGAAGTGAAGGTTTCTTGGCGTCTGAGTTCTGATGCCGTCAGAGAATGGCCACTACCTCAAGTTTCAAAATGCATCCAATACTCGTTGAAGTCGTATTTTTGAATGTTCAAATACGTTTTCATTTCTGAATACAGTGAGAGAAGCTCATGAGTGTCTTAACTCGATGGTTTCTTGGTGTTAGGAAGAATTCGGCAGGAAGTATGGTGAGACGGCGTCCACGCTTAGGCTGCGAAGTTCTTGAAGGTCGTGAATTGCTCTCAGGAGGTTTAGCCAGGTTCTCACTTCCGGCTGGGCCGGTTGGAACATCGACCTATGTCGGGCCGATCACTGCCGGACCTGACGGAAACGTCTGGTTTGTTGAGGCCTTCGACACGATTAACCGACCGTTCACGACTTCAAACGCAATCGCGAGGATCACGCCGACCGGAGTCGTGAGCACGGTTGTTCCTTCGTCTGCTCTTCCCGCGACCCATGTTTACTCACTAACGACCGGCTCGGACGGTAACGCCTGGTTTGGGGGGTTCCGCTCGGTCGAAGGTTCGGCCTTTCAGGGGGTGGTCGGTCGGGTCACGCCAGCGGGCGGCCTTACGGTCTTTGTTGTTCCAAATGCATTCACGGTCGATCGTATCACTCCGGGACGGGACGGCAATCTCTGGATCACAGCGACCGGTTCAAACACTGGAGGGGCGAGCTTCGCCGCGAGTGTGACACCGTCCGGCACGATCACCGAGTTCCCACTCCCAGGAACACCCTACAATATCACCGCCTCCACCTCCGACAGGCACGGCAATCTTTGGGTCGGGTTCACACTTGCTTCGCTCGTTATCTCGCAGGCCGATAAAACCGTGGTCGAACGGATCACGCCGACCGGCAAGGTCACCAGATACGTTCTCCCTCCGTACCACGTACCAGCAGCGCCGATTGATGGGTTTGGTCTTTCTCATCCGGCCTATCATGCAGCGATCACGATTAACGGGCTTGCCACCGGTGCTGACGGCAACGTCTGGATCTCGGAAGGAACCAACTCCTCTTTGTCGATCCCCCGATTCATCGCGAGGGTCACTCCGTCCGGCAAGTTCTCACAATTTAAGGTCCTGCCCCGAGGTGTCGAGGGGGATCCAGGATTGATCGTGGCAGGGCCCGGGCGGCAGCTCTCGTTCATGGTGGCGCATGAGTTCGCTGTTGTCTCGTACCGCCAGTTCAAAATCGGTCGAATTAGCACAACTGGCCATGTTTCCTTGGTCGGACTGCCGAAGTCGACGGACCCACAGGTGAACTCAACGTCTATCAGCATTACTGCGATGACTACCGGGTCTGACGGCAATCTCTGGTTTGTGAACAACGTGAGCAAATCCGGCGGTATTCAGGTCATGGAGATCGACAGGCTGACCGTCATCGATCCACGACGACATTCGAAAGGTAAATAATCCTGGATATTTCGGGATTTCCACGGGTATGATTCGGAACTCCCGATTGTTTTTATGTGGCCGCTCGCTTCGACCCACAGTGAGCGGTCGCATCCAACGGATCAATCGAAAAAACGAGAACTTTTTCACATGAATGCTATGCGCATATGGGTAGAGACGTCCGACTTACACACATCGATTGTGTTTTGGTGATTCATTGCTCCGCCCTGCGCATGTCATTCACAAATGCCCTATATCGAGCCCGAGCGGAAAGTCAGTCCCAGGGGCTCCATTCCGATCGCCTTCACGGCTTCATCTCCATACAGGCATGCAAAGATCGTAGGGAGATCCGTCGCATCCAGGTGAGGCTCGATTACCTGACTTGTATACGTCATCTCCTCGTCATTGAGGTCCGTGACACAGATCCCGGAGTAGGCCTGCGCCTCGGCGGAATATATCGTCATGAAGTCGTGTTATCCCCGGGTCATAGCTTCGATTCCTGCCCCCCAGGTGAAGCGATGGAAACTCTTCGACCACCTTGACTGGATTCCGATCGTCCCACCATCGAAAGAGATCGTTGATGCGAAAATCAAGACGGCAATTGCACAAATGAACATTAGTGGCCAGTAATTCGGCCAGCCGGAGTCGCCATGATCGGGGCCCAGGAGCGCGACTCGTCTCGGCCAGAGCAAGAAGCAAGCGGCGACGATTAGGCCGAAGCTGGTAAAGCCAAGTCCGAGGGCGAATCGGGCGGGTCGATAGGTGAAGATCACCCGATGTTTGCCCGCAGGGACCAACACTGCGCGAAAGGCGATGTTCGCAGGAGCAATCTGGGTAGGAGTGTCGTCAATTGAGGCCGACCAGCCAGGGTCGAAGGTGTCGGCGAGGATCAGATAGGCGGTTGAAGCGATGTCAACTTCGATCTCGACTCGTTCGGGTTCGTCATGCCGAATGGTCGCGGTTCCTGAGATATCATTGGCATCAAGGGGTTGGCTGGGGGCTTCGATCACAGTCGTCGTTACGACACGTGTGCCGAGTTTCGCCATGAGTTCGCCCGCATTCTGTGCGTTGCGAGCGGAGACGACTCGCCTGCTAAGTCGGGCACGCGGAAGTGGATCAGGATAGCTATAAATCACGGCCCCACCGACCCGTTGCATTGGCCAGCGGATTCCTTCCTCGGGCCGACCGAGGACAAAATGCGACACTCCTTCGATCGCGAATCGCCCACCGGTTTTACTCGCTTGCTCAAAATAGTCAAGGAGACGTTTGGAGTAGATCGGGGTCTCACCGATGGCGGAGTTCAGGTCCCAGACCGGCGGCAGGCTCCAGCCCAGGGGGTCGCGGACTCTCATGAAATCGATCGGCTCACTTGCGTACCCTGGCTCCCCGGACGATTTCTCAGCCTGGGTGTAAATACGCTGGAGTTTGGGATCGCTCTTGAGTCGAGCCACCGAGGCTGGGGGATCCGTCCAGTAGGCCGGGTCGATTGTGGGGACATCGTTCCAATGCGAACCTAAGAGGTCGAGGATGACGAAGACCGGAAGAACCCAGCTCAGAATCGACTTAATTCTGAGGCTTTCCGTGCGAGTGGCCCATCTCGCGACCGCCAGTGCCGCCACGATGAGGATTGATGTCCGCGTGCTCGCCACCATCAACTCACGACCGAGCCAGCCGAATCGGAGTGAGTGGTAAGGAAGCGTCCAGCGAGCAGCCTGGGTCCAGACCGGCAGGTAGAGATAGACCATGATCGGGATCGACAAGGCAATGAGAGTTAACCCAAATCCGATCGCCCCTCGGAGTCGTACAGGACCCGCTCGACTGAGCCGATCGACCCCGACAGCCGCCAGAGCAGCGACTGCAAGGCTCACCCAAAGGTGCAATCGCACCGGAATCCGTGAGCTACCAATGATCGGGATTTGATGCACATGATCAAATAAAGCTGTGTATCGACCTAGCATCAGCGCTGAGCCGATCAGGGCCAGGATCAGCCAAAATCCAACCCAGCGATCACGGTAACCCGCCGCACCCATGACCGCCAGTCCCAAAGCGATCAAACCAAGGTATGCATTCATCTCGTGGTAGGGATAGAATCCGTCCATCCAGTCGGTGTCGCGAGCGCGGGTGCCGTAGGCTTCGCGGACGATCAGCGTCGGAAGCAACTCGGGGTGCCACGAGCCATAGGTCAGCTTCTCCCAGGTCAACCCCTCCGCCCGAGGTGACCGGTCGAGCAACTCCTTGGAGGGGACCCACTGGACCGCCGCGATCGAGACTCCAAGCGTGATCAGAATCAATGTTGAGCTGAGTGCGTATAGTCGTGCGTTTCGACCCTGCTCGATGAGACATCGATAAAGCCCGTAGAGCCCAAGCAAGCCTGCGGTGAGCAAGGTGTCCTGCAAGTGTCCGGCAAAGACTTGAGATGCGAGAGCGATCGATCCAAGAGCGACGGCTCGGAGCTTGCCCCCGGCCCAGGCGCACTCTAGAGCCCAAACCGCGAATGGAACACTTGTCAAAGCATTGTTCATGCTCGTGTGAATCAGATGTGCCCAGGTGAATCCACCCAGGCCAAAGATCGCAGCGCCGGTCAAAGCCCCCGCCGCAGCAACGTGGCGGCGGAGCCATCCATAAGTACCCAGACCTGTTAGCCAGACCGACAGGATCGTGTCGAGGTTAAGCGCCTGCCAGGTGGCTAGCCAGGGGTAAAGAACGTACTTGAGAGGGTGTAAATAGCCTGCCTGGCTCTCGGAATAGAGTGGCAGGCCACAATAGAGACCTGGAAACCAGCGTGAGAATCGCCCCGCCTTCAGCTCACGGGCGAAGAAGTCGCGATACGTATAATTAATCTCAGTGATGTCGAAGTAAAAGAGAGCTTTCCGGAGTGTCACAGCATCGAAAAAGAAGATTCCGATCGCTGCTGTCCAGATAAGAATCGCTGCCAGATCGGCGAAACCCCACCCGCGAGGTTCGCACGTCCAAGGGAGGGTAGGGGAGGGGCTGTCCGAGATCGTCACGAGTGGTCAGTCCCACGGTTGGCGGTTCTGGGGAGGTCTCGACCAGTTCCAACGGTAAATCTGCATGCCGCGAAGCGGCACCGGCTCGATCCAGCCCTTAGTGGGAACTCGTCCCCCATGAGCCACGAGGTAGACGTCCGACTCTGTATTTTTCGACTTCCACTCAGGAAAACGATCCGGATAAATCCCAAGCGGACGTGGGAGCAGTCTACCTAAAGTTAAGAATGACAAGCGATATACATCCCAGTAATCGCCATAGATTCGCGTCGCATCAGGGTGGGCCCGAAAGTAAAGTACAGCCGGGTCGGTCGGTGCGAGTCGGTGCGTCGTCGCAGTTTCCTCAATCCAACCATAATGGCGATAGCCACGATAGACGTCGAGCGTCATCATTCCCGCAAACCCAAGACCGACCAAGATCGCGGCGATCCGGCCTGCGTTCCCACGACTCGCCAGGGCGTCGAGCAAAAGACCAAATCCTAAGGACCAAGGGATCAGTAAGAAAACGAGATAACGGTAATTGTCAGAATTAAAGATGTTTCGATTGATGATGAATGCAGCCAGCACTCCAACAGTCAGGATCAATAACGAGGAAGCCACGCCCGACGAGGCGACCGATATTGGCCAACAAACGGACTTACGAAGGATCATCACGATTCCAGCAACGAAAAGCGTCAGGCTAATGATAGTCGTTATGGCAGAATAGAGGTCGAATTGGGGCGACGCGGATAAACTCGCCCCACGACCTGGTAATTTACTGGCGGGTGGCTCGGGTCCGAAACGATGAAACGTATGACCACCGATCAACCGAGGTAAGCACTGAGTGAAGAGGATTTGGGTGTGCTCCGCAAGAACATCGCGTTGGAAGATCGGGTCAAACTGCCCTTGATAGGCGTCATGAGGTTCTAGCCTCTTACCCAGCTCGCGTGGTAATTGGCCAACCGCGAATCCAACACCGAACAGCAAGAGAAACACTAGCTTGGATCTAAGGATTGTCGGCGATCGCCAACCGATCACGGTCGTCGGGACTATGATTGAGATGAGGACCAGTAGGATCATTGAGTCGATATAATATCCAAATCCACACCAGAGACCAAAGATCAGAGATCGCCGACTTCCGCCATTGGTCCAACAGCCGAACATCAGCGCAAGGGCCCCGGCAGACCAGGCCGTCACGAGGAGATGTCCTCCTGTAATCCGACTCGACAGCCAAATGGTCCCGAGCGAGCTGAAGACTGTAGGAACCAGACTCCAGCAGGCGATTCGATGGCCAAATACTCGCCAGATCGTGAGAAATGTCGATGTCAAAATCAAGCAGGCGGCCACGGTTCCGCCGCTGACGAGGGTTTGGGAATCAACCCCCCAAATCTTGGCCTGAACCCACGACAGCACCACAGCGGGGGTGCCAATGTGGGGAGTCCCTGGGTAGTGCCACCGCCAGTTCCCCTGGGTGGCTTCCAGAAGTGTTAGCCCGTCGACGGCAAGGTCGCTATCGAGATGATCCTCGGCATAGAGGACGATTGGGATTCGAATCAAGACGGTCCAAATCAGTCCGAGCATCAGAACAAGCCAGGGCCAGCGCGGAGAGTGGGGTGGTTCGGTCGGCATCGATTCAAACGCACCCCTCGCGTGGTCAGACTGCGGCAGCCATCGACTCGAGCTGGATGATCGATCGATTCTGCTCTTTCGCGAGGTACTCACGTCCTTTTTTGACGAGGATGTGATCCCAAGGCAGGATCTCGTCGATCGGCCGCTCGCGTTGGCTATAAAACGTCGTATCAATACCGAGATCAGCAAAAGCGCCCCACCAGATCTTGGGCTGGAAGTGCTCGGTCCAGGCATCGAGCCTGGCACCGCGCCTCCACGCCTCTTCCAGGGCGACGGCCACGCGACGATCACCTCGAGTGAGAATCCCTTCCAGCAGACTCGTCTCAATGTCGTGGCATTTGATCGTCACCGAACGCAGTTTGACCCGAGAGCGAAGGTATCGATGTGCCCAATGGAAGTATTCACGCGTTTGCATGCCATTCCACTGATACGGCGTATGTGGTTTGGGCACAAAATTCGAGACGCTTGCGACCACATCGGCATAGCGACCTGTCACATCCTTGCCAATCTTGGCGATCGTTTCGGCCATTTCAATAATGCCGTCGAGGTCGGCTTCGCGTTCGCCGGGGAGTCCGCAAAGAAAGTAGAGCTTGACCTTCCGCCAGCCGCGTTTGAAGGCTTCCGCAGCTCCCTCATAGAGATCTTTGTTATCAATAGGTTTGCGGATCTGCTCGCGCATGTCATCGCGGGCCACTTCCGGGGCAAGGGTCAACCCTCCCCGCCGGCCTTCTTGCATCAGGGCAGGAATTTTCTTCAATGTCTCAGTGATACGCAGCGATGGCAGCGAGATCTTCACACCCAAGGGAGTGAACACATCACTCATCTTGGTGACAAGTTCTTCGAAGTGCGGATAGTCACTGGTCGAGAGCGAGAGCAGGCTGATCTCGTCATACCCCGTGTTGCGATACGAGGCGAGAGCGGCGCTGATGATCGTGTCAACAGTCCGGTAGCGGAGTGGTCGCTTGATGACGGTGCTCTGACAGAAACGGCACTGCCAGGGGCAGCCGCGCATGATCTCAATTGCGATCCGGTCGTGTGCGGTTTCAACAAACGGCACGATCGGAAAGAGGGGCAGGGGAGAGCCCTCGAAATCGTCGATCACACAGGCTTTGATGGAAACGGGGATATCGGGCCGGAGCGGAATGATCCCGGCGATTGTCTCGTCCTCGTGGTACTGCATCTCGTAGAAGCGCGGGACGTAGGCCCAATCGACGCTCGATGCGATCCGCGCGAGTTTGTCCTCGCGAGTCAGCGTCGGGTCGCCTTGCATCTCTTTCCACATCTCGCAAACGATCGGCAAGCTCGGCTCGCCGTCGCCGATCACGAAAAGGTCAATGTAAGGGGCGAGAAGCTCAGGGTTCTGGGCACCTGGTCCACCTGCGATCACCAGCGTGTCATTGGCCCCACGATCAACCGCGTGGAGGGGAATTCCTCCCAGGTCAAGCATCGTCAGCACATTTGTGTAGCAAATCTCATATTGAAGCGAGAATCCAATCACATCGTACTGGTTCAGAGGTGTGAAAGTCTCGAGTCCGTACAAGGGCTTGCCGTGTTCGCGGAGTGCCGCTTCGAAGTCGGGCATCGGGGTAAATGCGCGTTCGCAAGCCCAGCCTCGCGCATTCATCAGGCTGTAGAGAACCTGCAAGCCGTGGTGGCTCATGCCGAGTGAATACGTGTCGGGAAACGCCATGCAAAGCGTGCCGATACAGTCGCGATGGTCTTTGCGGACACTGTTCCGTTCGCCACCAAGGTACTGGGCGGGCGTCGTTACGTTCGGCAAGACACGTCCGACCAGGTAGTTCTTGAGTTCCGTATTCAGCATCGGACCAGGACTCCGCGCCCGGGCGGCGTTAAGCGGGTTGAACGAATGTGTAGTTTAGCGGCAATAGCGTCGGTCGGATAGACGGGGCGGTGGAGCAAGCCCCTTCCAAAGCATCCAGACGACTGCATATGGGGAAAAGGCCTCGTCTCAAAGGACACCGGTTTCACGCCGGGTCGTAGGACAAATTCGGTGAGAGCCAACGCTCGATGTCGGCCTGGGGCATGCCTTTACGTCGTGAATAGTCGATGACCTGGTCTTTGGTGATCATGTCAACGGCGAAGTACCGGGCCTCGGGATGACCGAAGTAGAAACCGCTGACACTGGCGGCAGGGTACATCGCCAGGCTTTCGGTCAGAGTGATCCCGGTCGCCTGTTCGACTCCGAGTAACTCCCAGAGGGTCCACTTTTCGGTATGGTCCGGGCAAGCAGGGTAACCTGGAGCGGGTCGGATCCCCCGGTATTTCTCCTCAATGAAGTCCTCGGCGGACAGGTTTTCGCTTCGACCGAAGCCCCAGTCGTGGCGAGCTTGTTGATGCAGTCGTTCTGCGAAGGCTTCGGCCAGGCGGTCCGCCAAGGATTTGCACATGATCGAGCTGTAATCGTCGTGATCGGCCTCGAACTTGGCGACCAAGGAATCGCAGCCAAATCCCGTACTCACAGCGAACGCCCCCAGATAATCGGCCCGACCACTATCGATCGGTGCAATGTAGTCGCTCAAGCTGCGGAAACTGGTCTGGCCCTGTCGCTGCCACTGCTGCCGGAGGCAATGGAATCGGTGGCGGACACCGATTCGCGACTCATCGGTATAGATCACGATGTCGTCGCCGTCGGAGTTGGCTGGATAGAAGCCAGAGGTGGCGTGTGCCTTCAGCGAGCCGTCGGCCACGATCTGCGTCAACAAATTCTGGGCGTCATCGAAGAGCTTCCTCGCTTCGACTCCGACCGTTTTGTCCTCGAAAATCTTGGGGTATTTGCCCGAAAGTTCCCAGGCCTGGAAGAACGGGGTCCAGTCAATATAGGGGAGAAGGTCGGCCAGCGGGTAATCACCGAGGACCTTGGGACCGAGGAATTCAGGGGTCGCAATCGAGGTCGTTGCCCAATCGATCGCGAACCGCTTGGCAAGGGCCTCATGGTAGGGGACAAGGTTGCGATTCGCCTTACGGGCGAACGACACTCGCTCGCGCTCCTGAAGGGCGCGGTTCTCGCGATCGAAATCAGCGCGGAGGTCGTCGCGAATCAGTCGATCGACGACCCCGACTCCTCGTGAGGCATCTTTTACCTGGATCACAGATTGGTGGTAGCCTGGGGCGATCTTGACCGCTGTATGCTTGACACTGGTGGTGGCCCCACCGATCAGGAGCGGGATGTCGAACCCCTGTCGCTCCATCTCCTTGGCGACGTGAACCATTTCGTCAAGTGAAGGAGTGATCAAACCGGAGAGACCAATGATATCGACATTATGTTCTTTGGCAGCTTTCAAGATCTGATCACAAGGAACCATCACGCCGAGGTCGATGATCTCATAGTCATTACAGCCGAGCACGACTCCGACAATGTTCTTGCCAATGTCGTGGACATCCCCTTTTACGGTGGCCATGAGGATCTTGCCACGTGCCTTGCGGACCGATGCATCACCGCCAGCGGCGCGTTCTGCTTCCATGAACGGCATCAGGTATGCGACGGCCTTCTTCATGACGCGGGCACTTTTGACCACCTGCGGGAGGAACATCTTGCCCGCGCCAAAGAGGTCGCCAACCACGTTCATCCCGGCCATCAGCGGGCCTTCGATGATCGAGAGGGGACGGGCGTAGTTCTGGCGGGCCTCTTCAACGTCGAGGTCGATGAAGTCCGTCGTGCCGGTGATCAAGGCATGCTTGAGCCGCTCTTCGACCGGTAGGTCGCGCCACGCGAGCAGGGTGTTCGCGTTGACCTTCTTGCCCTTTTGCTTGACGGTCTCAGCGAACTCGGTCAGTCGGTCGGTTGCGTCGGGCCTGCGGTTCAGGAGGACATCTTCGACCCGTTCCAGCAGGTCCTTGGGAATCTCTTCGTAGACTTCAAGCTGGCTAGGATTGACGATCCCCATCGACAGGCCGGCAGAGATCGCATGGTACAAGAAAGCCGCATTCATCGCTTCCCGAACAAGGTCATTGCCTCGGAAAGCAAACGACACGTTACTCACGCCGCCCGAGGTCTTGGCTTCAGGGAAGCGTTCCTTCAACTGCCGGACCGCTTCGATAAACTCGACCGCGTAGTCCGCATGCTCTTCGATCCCGGTGCCGACGGTAAGGATGTTCACATCAAAAATGATGTCGGACGAGGCGAACCCAACGTCCTCCGTTAGCAACTGATGAGCCCGTGCGCAGATCTCCACCTTCCGTTTGGCATCGGTCGCTTGGCCTTCCTCGTCGAACGCCATGACGACCACGGCGGCCCCGTAGCGTCTGACGGTGCGGGCCTGAGCGAGGAACTTGGCTTCGCCTTCCTTGAGGCTGATTGAGTTGACAATCGCCTTGCCTTGGACGCATTTGAGGCCAGCCTCAATGACCTTGAAGTCGGAGGAGTCGATCATCACCGGGATGCGCGTGATGTCGGGCTCGGCGGCGATGAGGTTGAGGAAGCGAGTCATCGCCTTGGGGCCGTCAATCAGCCCTTCGTCCATGTTAACGTCGAGAACATTGGCCCCCCCTTCGACCTGGTCGCGGGCGACGGCGAGTGCATCGTCGTACTTGTCTTCACGGATCAGGCGAGCGAACCGCTTACTTCCCGTGATGTTGGTCCGCTCTCCCACCATGATAAAGTTGGTTTCGGGGCGGATCACCAGAGGCTCGAGCCCACTGTAGGCGGACCAGCCCGAGACCACTGGGCGAATGCGAGGCTTGACGTCTCGCACCGCTCTTGCAATCTGGTTGATATAAACAGGCGTGGTCCCGCAACAACCACCCACAATATTCAGCCAGCCGTTCGAAGCGAACTCGGCGATGGTCGAGGCCATGTGCTCGGGCGAGTCGTCGAAGTTGCCAAATCCATCAGGCATCCCGGCGTTGGGATGGCAGCTAATGAAGCTATGCGAGACCCCCGCCAGACTTTCAAGATAGGGACGCATATCCGTCGCGCCTAGAGCGCAATTGATACCGACCGAGAGCATGTCAAAGTGCGAAACCGAGTGCCAGAACGCCTCGATCGTCTGGCCCGAGAGGGTCCGACCACTCCGGTCGGTAATGGTCCCGGAGATCATGACGGGTAGTTTGACATTGTTGTTGACAAAGTACTGATCGATCGCGAACAAGCACGCCTTAATGTTGAGCGTGTCGAAGCTTGTTTCCGGAAAAAGAATGTCAACTCCACCAAGCACGAGTCCGTGGATGGACTCTGTATAGGCTTCGACCAGATCGTCGAACGTGACCGATCGGTATCCAGGATCACTGACACGTGGGGAGAGGGAAGCAGTCTTATCGGTTGGTCCGAGCGAACCGGCGACGAACCTGGGTTTATCGGGATTCTTGCGAGTGAACTCGTCGGCAACATGGCGGGCGACTTCGGCGGCGGCCTGGTTGATTTCGACGCAGTGGTGTTCGAGCCCGTAGTTCTCCATCGTCAACTTGTTGGCGATGAAGGTGTTGGTCTCGACGATGTCGGCCCCAGCTTCGAAGTAAGCGCGATGGATGCTCGCGATCACATCGGGCCTCGTGAGCACGAGTAGGTCGTTGCATCCCTTGAGCGACTTAGGATGGTCGCGAAACCGATCGCCCCGGAAGTCTTCTTCTTCAAGACCATGAGTCTGGATCATCGTCCCCATCGCGCCATCGAGCACCAGCACGCGTTCGGAGAGGAGTTCTTCGAGGAGATCGTGGGAGGTGGTCAAGTCTGCGGTGGCCATGGTCGGGAAGAGTTCCAGTGGAGCGGAAGGAGGACTTTGTCACTCAGAGTAAGATGAATTATCGAGGCGATAGGGACCAAGTGTCAAGGCGAGGAACGATAACGATGGGGTTTTGTTCAGTAATTCCCTCATTCCGTCGGGAAGATGACCCCCAGGAATGGGCTCGGAATGAGGCCAAGGTCTTTCTGGTCTCTGACCTGAGAGGGTTTAAGGTTCGAAATGGATCCTCGACTCGTCCTAATAGAACAACACCAGGAAGAAAAGACCGGTGATAATGATCAGGTAGATCCAAAGAAGGAGTTGACTCCTTGGCGTCGGCCAGCGAGACGAATCGTCTGGGGTCAACCCAAGGTATCGCTCGGCGACAGAGCGACAGTAGTGGCGGTTACGATGACGATACCAGCCAGTCCGCCCACAATCGACACAATGATATTGGACGAGGCGAGAAAGCAGTACAGGAATTGCAAGTATCGCAAAGATCCAATACCGAACCTGAGCAGCGTGCGGGATCGACCAGGCGAACAGCATCACCCAGGGTACGAGGAGTGTGAAGGCCAGCAGGGGGTTGACTACCAGGCGTTGGTAGAAGCCCAGATTCGCACCCTCGCTCGGACCTATCCGGTTGACAGGGTCGAACTCCGGGTCATGGTCTCGGTCTACCGGAGTTGGGCTCGTCCTGAACATGATGTTTGGCGGTTTTGTCCAAATTCGCGCGATTCTTACTTTACATTGGTGGCTCACGGATTCAGAATAACGTTTTGGGATCAAATCGACCGCCCTCTTGCGATCGGCAGTTATCATTCTCGTAGAGTTAAGGGTCACCACGTTGCATGAAGATGCGATCCGCAAGGCGGATGTTCTGATCGAGGCCTTAGGCCACATCCGGCAGTTTCACGGCAAGTACACAGTGATCAAACTCGGTGGCTCGGTCATGGAGAGCCCAGAAGCCCTTCGCGCCTTGCTGGTAGATGTCGTGTTCATGCAGTCCGTTGGTATGAGGCCGGTGGTTGTCCACGGTGGTGGCAAAGCGATCACGTATGCCATGGAACAAGCAGGCCTCAAGGCCCACTTTGTTCAGGGGCGTCGATATACGGATAAGGCGACTCTTGATATCGTGGCCAGGGTGCTCGCCGAGGAAATTAATCTCGACCTAGAGCGTCACATCAATAAGTTCGGCGGTCGGGCCCGGGGCTTGCATCACAAGTCTCACCAATGCCTCTATGGTCGGAAATTGACGCATCTTGATGGTAAAGAGATCGACCTTGGGATGGTCGGTGAGGTGACCGAGGTCGACGTGCCACCGATCGAAGACCTTTGCGTGGCAGGAGTTGTGCCTCTTCTGCCCTCATTGGCGGAGGACGACGACGGCGGTCTGCTGAATGTGAATGCCGACACAGCGGCCGCAGCGGTCGCGATGGCATTGAAGGCGGAAAAGCTTGTCTTCTTAACCGACACGCCCGGGATTCTTCGTGATCGGAACGAACCCTTAAGTCTCATTCCGAGTCTGACGCCCATCGCCTGTCGAGAACTGATCGCCCAGGGGGTCATTGCCAGCGGGATGCTTCCCAAGATTGAAGCGTGTCTGGCAAGCCTTGAAGCGGGAGTCAAGAAGGTGCATATCATCGACGGTCGGCTCAGGCACTCGCTCCTCGTCGAGATGTACACCGACCAAGGGGTTGGCACTGAGATCACGCTGGGTAACCAGCCGAGTGTCGATCACTCCGGGCGAAAATTGGTCGGAGCGAGGTCGTAGGTACAAGTCATCTTGGAACCACCGACGCAATCAGCGATTGATTGCCCGGACCAAGTCCCAACCGCGACCTCGTTTGACGCTTCCTGTTGAATCGAAAGCAATTCCTCTTGAAACCGGAGTCCCCTGCATTGGCCCACGCCACGACCCAAACCTCGGCTGAGACGATTGCTCAGTTCGATCGCTATGTGATCCCCAACTACCGCCGTTACCCGGTGTGCTTGGTCAGGGGCGAGGGGTCGCTCGTGTGGGATGCCGAAGGGAGGCAGTATCTCGACTTCTTCCCAGGCTGGGGCTGTAACCTGCTGGGCCATTGCCCGCCTCGTCTGGTAGAAGCCGTTCGCGAGCAGGTGGGCCAACTGATCCATGTGCCGAATACCTGGTATATGGAAGCCCAAGGCCAGTTCGCCCAGGCACTCTCGGAACGCTCGTTTGGTGGGCAGGCCTTCTTCTGCAACAGCGGGGCTGAGGCCAATGAGGCCGCAATCAAGCTGGCGCGGGTTTATGGGTCGGCCCAAGGCAAGTACAAGATCATGACCATGGAACATGGCTTTCATGGTCGGACCTATGCTGCGCTCTCAGCGACCGCCCAACCGAAGTACCATCAGGGTTTTGAGCCGATGGTGCCCGGTTTTACGTATGTCGCCCACAACGATCTCGCGGCGGCTGAAGCGGCATTCGATGCCGAGACTGCCGCGATCTTGATCGAGCCGATCCAGGGCGAAGGGGGAATCAATCTCCCTGCCGACGGCTACCTCGAAGGGCTTCGAGCCCTCTGTGACAAGCATGGCGCGCTTCTGATGATGGACGAGGTCCAGACCGGGCTCGGTCGGACCGGCGAGTGGTTCGCTTACCAGCACTACGGCTTCGTGCCTGACGTTCTGACCTGCGCCAAGGCGCTCGCCGGCGGGATCGCGGCTGGGGTGATGCTCGCGAAGCGCGAAGTCGCCGCAGTCCTCAAGCCGGGGATGCACGCCAGCACGTTTGGCGGCAACCCGATCGCCTGTCGGGCGGGTTTGGCCGCGATCGAGACGATTGAGGAAGAGGGTTTGCTGGTTCGCGGTGAGGCGATCGGCGAGCGATTCCGCACTCACTTCGAGCAGATGCGTGCCGATCGTCCGGATCTCGTCAAAGATATCCGGATCCGCGGAGTGATGATCGGCCTGGAACTCACCGTCGATGCGTCCACAGTCGTAGCGGAGTCTCTGAATCGCCAACTCTTGATCAACGCGACTCATGGGACGGTGATTCGTCTCTTGCCGGCGTTGACGATCAGTGACCAGCAGGTGGACGAGGGTTGTGCCTTGCTCGCCGAGATCCTTAGCGGCCTGCCCGCGTCTTGACCAATTTTGCAACGCGAGGGAGTCCCCGCGATGTTCCGTCATTTTGTCGACCTCTTTGATCTGACGCCCCAAACTGCAGCCGACCTCCTCGACCAAGCGATCGCGCTCAAACGCGACGATCGCGAAGGTCGGAGGCCTGCGTATTTGGCAGGTCGAACGCTCGGTCTGGTCTTCGAGAAGCCGTCCCTGCGCACCAGGGTCAGCTTCGAGGCGGCGATCGCTCAGCTTGGCGGGCAAGCGATCTTCCTTCCCGGCAAGGATGTTGGACTCGGTGTTCGGGAAAGCGTCGCTGACTTCGCTCGTGTCATCAGTCAATATGTCGATGCGCTCGCAATTCGCACGTTCGCACAAGAGACTGTGGACGAGTTAGCTCGATATGCGACGATCCCCGTCATCAATGCCTTATCCGACGCAGCTCACCCCTGTCAGGCGATGGCGGATCTACTCACGGTCCGCGAGACTTTTGGAGCTCTCGAAGGGCTGAAGCTCGTGTTCGTGGGCGATGGCAACAACGTCGCGCGGTCATTGGCCCTGGCGTGTGCGTTATTCCAGGTCGAATTCGTCCTAGCCTGCCCCGCCGCCTACGACTTCCCTGAGGAATTCAAGACGCGATTCCACGAGTCGTTTCCTAACATTCATCTCAACGTCGAACATGATGCGAATCTCGCCGTTCGCAATGCCGACGTCCTCTACACGGATGTCTGGGCGAGTATGGGCCAAGAGCACGAAGCCGAGGAGCGGCGAGGGGTTTTCGCCCCCTACCAGGTGAATGAGGCTCTCCTGGGCCAAGCCCGGCCCGAGGCGATCTTCTTGCACTGCCTCCCCGCCCACCGAGGCGAAGAAGTGACCGATCAGGTTCTCGATTGCGAACGCAGCATGGTCATCCCTCAAGCGGCGAATCGGCTTCACTTCCAGAAGGCGTTGTTGCTCTGGTTGCTGCAGGATCGAGTCGTCGAAACGACACCCCGGCTGGTCACCACACCGAAGCTGCGGACCCAGGCCTGACCTCAGCCAGTTGGTTTAGTGTCGCTTTTCCGGCAGAGCTTGGATCTCAGGATCGTCAGGGAAGGCGTGTTTCGCCAGTTTGAGAATGTCTGGTCGAACTGGCCCGAACTCCTGCCAGGCACTCGGGCCAAGTGTCATGACATCGCACTTGAAGCAGAACAGGGCGTCGACGGAGTTGCCCTTCGTATCGACGATCCGGAAGGCGACTCCGGGATAGAACCCGCACTTCAACGTGTTCGAAGTGAGGCTTCTCCCTTCGAGGATCTTGCAGAGCCGGAGTGCGGTAGGTTGGTCAAGCTTCGTCCCCCTGGCCAAAATCTTGAAACGACCGATGGTCTGGCCTGGGATTGGCAGTGTCTCGTCGGGATCGACCCGGAACGATTCCAAGTACTCGGGATTGCTGAGGATCGCTTTGGTCGCAGGGTCAAGCCCGTCGCGAAGGACTGGTTCTCCAGGACCACATGAGGCAATGCCGACGACCAAGGCTGTTAAAACCGCGAGGGCCATCGTCGCTTTGCGTCTCATCGTCGGGCTCCTTGTCCGAAGTGTGAAGATGTCGACAGCGTTGATCTTCGATTCAGCGCTTCTGGCTGGGCAACTCCTGAATGCTAAGATCGTCCGGCAAGCCTTTCTTCGCGAGCTTGAGAACTCTTCCACGTACTGACCTAAAGTTATGCCTCGCGCTTGATCCAAGCTCCATGACATCGCACGCGAAACAAAAGAGGGCGTCTACCGACTTGCCCTCCGTGTCCGCGATCTGGAACGCGACCGCTGGCGCAAAGGGGCACCGACTCCCGGACACAGGGAGAGCGTCACCAACCAGAATGTTGACAAGTTCACGAACATCGGTGTCATCAAGTTTGGAGCCCGTCGCGAAGATCGGATATCCACGAATCGATTCATTCGTGGTGTCGTCGGACTTCGGGCCTTTAATCCGTAAGGTTTTTACGCTGGACGCACCTTTGAGGATCGACCGAGTTGATTCGTCAAGCTGGTCTCGAAGCAGCGTGAGTTCCGGGTCTGCCTGGCGACTACTGCCGACCGAAGCTGTTACCGCTACGACCACGATCACTACAAAGATTCGCATGTTCAGCCTCGTCAACGCAGTGCCGGTTGTGGTCTGATACGCGAAATCAAGCTCGAACCGAGTTCAAGGCGAAACCCAATGACACCACGACATGATGGTCGGATGCCCAGCGAGATCCGTCCGGTTTCCCTCCAGCGAGGTTTCGTCCGGACCAGTCCCGGGAGTGTGCTCTACCGCGCTGGAGCAACCACAGTACTGGTCACTGCGCACCTCGCAGACAAGGTTCCGCCGTTTCTCGAAGGGAAGGGAACGGGTTGGCTGACCGCCGAGTATTCCATGTTGCCTGGTAGTACTCCGACCCGCAAGTCTCGTGGTCCTGACGGACGAGCCACGGAGATCCAGCGTCTGATTGGTCGTAGCCTGCGTGCGATCATTGACATGAAGGCCCTCGGCCCATGGACGATCCATATTGATGCCGACGTCCTCGAAGCCGATGGCGGGACTCGAACTGCTGCAATCACAGCCGCCTTCCTGGCGGTGGCCGATGCAATTCGGGTCCGGATGGGGGCGCACCGAGTCCCTGAAATTCTCAAGGACAGCGTCGCGGCGATCAGCGCTGGGATTGTCAAAGGCGAGCCGGTCGTCGACCTGGATTACGTCGAAGATTCGACCGCCGATGTGGACATGAATGTGGTTCGACTGGGAAGGGGCGGCCTGGTCGAAGTACAGGGGACCGGCGAGGGGGGGACGTTCACGCGTGGGCAGTTGCAAGCCTTACTTGACCTGGCGGAGTCGGGCATTGATCGTTTGACGATGCTCCAACGCGAGGTTCTGGCGGGCGATTGGCCGTTTTCGGAAACCGACCTAGGCGGGATTGGCAACATTGGTTAAATTCCGGCCCGCAAGTCGCCGGAGTCTGCCCACCTGACATTCCCCCAGTCGCGATCGTAAAAAAGCCGAACATTAAGTTCGATCTCACCCGCAAGGATGATGGGGGATTTCGCCATGAGACGGCCTATCGCCGCGACGGCCTTGACCGTCGCACTGCTGACGACCGGCACAACGACAGTCGCACTGGGTCAGAACGCTTCGCCCCAGAGGACGAAGCTCTTTGGTCGCTCCCCAGCGGATGCGTTTGCTCCTAAAGAAGCTCCGAAGAGCGATGCGATGGTCGTTCCGGCCAACCGCGTGCCGGACCTCGTGCCGGCCGACCAGCTTGGTGAGGTCAAGACCGTTTTGCCCACCGAGCCGATCGAGCCCTACTTGCTCACCAAAGAGAACGGCCCGTTCATGGTTTTGGCCCATACCTTCCGGGGGCCGAATGCGGATAAATATGCACAGGCTCTGGCGATGGAGCTTCGCCGGGATTATGGTTTGAAGGCGTATGTCTGCCGGATTCGTGACATCCCAATGCATTCAAACGTCTTTGGGATTCCCCCAACGGCCCCTTCCGGTGTCAGTCAGCCCAATGTCCAGTTCCCTGAGAAGGTCCGAACGACCGACGAGGCTGGCGTGTTCGTGGGCGATTGCAAGACAATCGATGAGTCGGGCAAGCTCTGGCACCAGGTGAAGAAGATCAAGCCCGTATCGGTCGACGGTGTGCCAACGATGTTCGGATGGCGGAAAGGCCAGGGGTTGAGCCGGGCGTTGAAGACGACGAACCCGTTCGTTCCAGCCCAGGTGCTCTTCCCCAAGAAGGCGGACCCGATGATCAAGCAGATCAACGGTGGACCCCACAGCATTTTCGGTTGCACGGGCAATTATACGTTACAGGTGGCCGACTTTAGCGGTCGGGTCCGGATGGACGACGGCAGTGTCCGTGCCCAGAGCTTCATGACCGCCAACCTCAAGGAAAGCCCGCTCGCCTCCGCCGCTGCGGACGCGGAAAAGTTGGCTGAAGGTCTTGCTCGCGACAAGGACGTGCAACAAACTGGCTACAAGCCGTATGTCTACCACGATCGGTTCAGCAGTAAGGTCACGATGGGTTCATTCAATAGCCCGGACGACCCCAACATCCCCAAGCTCAAGCAGCGATTGCTCGAACTCTCGGGACCGCTCAACTCCCGGAAAGCGACCGATGTCTACATCGTCCCCGGCGAATTGATGAAGAATCCATCGCTCGGAAACCAATGATCACGTCTCTAGAGGTGCCCAGTCTGTGATGCGTGATTTGATCCTCGTCCTTGGCACCAAGAACAAGAAGAAGCTCCGCGAGCTCGCCGAACTCATCGCCCCAGTCTGGGACCCCAATCCCCGGCTGGGGCGGCTCGATGTCCGGGCCCTTGATGCCTTTGGGCCTACTCCCGATGTGGAGGAGGACGCCCCCGACTTCGCGGGCAACGCTCGCAAGAAGGCGACCGAGACCGCTCTCGCCGTCGGACATTGGGTCCTTTCCGATGACTCCGGACTCATGGTCGATGCACTTGATGGGGCTCCCGGCGTCTTCTCCGCTCGCTACGCCGGTGTTCATGGCGCAGACGATGCCAACAATCTGAAGTTGCTCGATGTGATGAGTGACGTTCCCGACGACCAGCGAGGCGCGGCATTCATCTGCGCTTTGGCTCTCTCGGACCCTTCCGGACAGATCCGCCTCGAAGCCTTCGGCACTTGCCGAGGTCGAATCACTCGCGATTGGCGAGGCCCCCAAGGGTTTGGCTACGACCCCCTATTTCTCATCCCCGAATATCATAAAACCTTTGGTGAACTCGGCCCGATCGCCAAGGCCCAGCTCAGCCATCGCGCTCGCGCCTTCGAGAAATTTCGACCTGGTCTCGACCGCCTGATCGCGTCTGGCCTCTACGTCGGATAAGCGATTCTTCACATCGGCTCAAGTAGAAGTAGACCATTCGAACGCCAAACGGCTCTCGGAGATGAATCCGAGAGCCGTTCGGGTTTCAACCAGATCTGATCGTCGAATGATCAGAACTTGTGGAAAAGCTTACCAAGCACTGGGTGCTTATGGCTGCAAGGGTCGCAGGGGAGTGTGGCCACAACAGGGATACCCTGGGGGGTAGCCAACACGCTCTGAGCCGAGGGGGAAACGGGGTCGGCTATGAACACGGGCACCTTAACGCAGACTTCCACGGGAACTTGACGGCAAACCGTCCTGGGCTCGCAGATTGTCTTGCATTCCATCACCTTCTTGGTCACGCAGACCGGCACGCAGATCGTACTCGTCACCGGGATCTGCTTGCAGACGGTGAAAGGAACTTTCTTGGTGCATTGGATCGTTTCCATCGAGCAAGTGGTTACAGGAACGCACTTGACCCGCTGCTCGCATACCGTTTCGCAGATGGTTTCAGGGACCCGCTTGACGCAAGTCTCGGAGACCATCCGGCAGGTTGTCACTGGAACCTGTCGGTAGCAGGTTTCCGTCACCGTCCGGCAGGTGGTGATGGGAACTTGCTTGACGACCGCGTCGGTGACGTACCGGCAAGTCGTCACGGGAACTCGCTTCACGCAGGTGGTCGGGACCATCTTGGTGACGGTGCAGGGGACCTGCTTGACGTGGGTTTCCTTGATCAACTTGGTGATGGTGACCGGCACCTGGCGAAGCTCGGTGGAAGCAACCATCTGGGTGGTCGTGTAGGGCTCTGTCCGGCAAGCGGTCTTGCTAACCATCTCGGTCACGCAGACCGGGACGCAGCGGGTGAAGGTCCGGGGCTCCATGACGCAATAGGTGTAGGGAACAGTCTTGGTGGCTGTTTCCTGAACCATGCGCCGGGTGGTCACGGGCACCTGCTTGACGACTTCCGAGGAGACCAGCTCACAGATCGTCTGGGGCACTTCCTTGGTCATGACTTCGTTGACGTAACGAGTCGTCGTGACCGGGATCTGCTTGACGATTTCCTCGGAAACCATGGTGCAGGTCGTGACGGGCACCTGCTTGGTCGTGGTCACCGGGATCTGCTTACAGATGGTGATCGGAATCACCTTCTTGACTGTTTGCCGTTCGTACACGACCACAGAGACGTTCTCGGTCACCGTGCGAGGGACCCACGTCTTCTTGGCAGTATAAGTGCCTGGGCACTGGACCCACTGACCGTTGACGCAGACGACCTTGCCTGGAATGTACACCTGTTCGCAAACGAATTCACCGCACTCTTTGACAATTTGCTTGACTTCAGTGCGAGGAACGCACACGGTCTCGCAAACTTCGCGGCTGGCGGTTTCGGTCACGTTTTGGTAGCTGGTCTCGCAAACCGTCCGGTAGCTCGTGGTTTGCACGGGCTTGCAGACGGTGTAGCGACATTCCTTGATCGAGGTCTCTGTGACTGGGCGGCAGACCGTGTACGAGCACGTCTTCATCACCGTCCGTTTGACCGGAGTCTGGACGGTGTAACGCTGCTCGGTCATGGTTGTCTCGCAGACGGGTCGGCAGACCGTGTAGGCGACCTGCTTATACCCGCACTGCTTGACGGGCACGTTTTGCGTGTAGGACTGGGGCTGCATCACTGTCTTCTGGACTGGCACCTGTACGGTGTAAGGAACCGAACGGTACGCAGTGACTTGAACAGGCTTGCAAACCTTGTACGCACACGTCTTGTAAGAGGTTTCCTGGACGGGCCGACAGACAGTATAGGGGACGCTCTTGCTGAACGTCTCCTGGACCGGCTTACAAACCGTGTAGTAGTGATCCTTATATGAGACCTCACGCACAGGACGTGTGACGTTATAAGTCACGGTCTTGAGCGAGGTTTCCTTGACGGCCCGCTGCACGGTGTAGGGACGCGATTCGATATGCGTCTCTTTGACCGGCTTCTGTACCGTATACGTGACATCCTTGTAGATCGTACGTGAGACGGGACGCTGCACGGTATAGGTCTGCTGCTGCATCACTGTGTTGTAGACAGGACGCTGGACCGTGTAGGCCTCATCGCGGTAGGCGACCTCTTGGACCGTCTTGAACGACTGGACCGTTCGGGGCTGGAGCACCGTCTCGGTCACGTCGCGTTCGACGTTGATCTGCTTGGTTTCATAGACAGTCTCAGACACCGTTCTGAGGACTGTCTGTCTTTGGATCTGATATTCAACACGCCCCCCGCACTCCGCAGGGGCCGGGCAACAACGAGACGAGGCTCCACCAGCGTAGCTGGCCGCCTCCGCCGGGCGACCGCCGCCAAACGCCCCAACAAACAGGGACGCCAGTGCGATCGACAGTAGGTTACGCATCGTCAGACGCTCCTCGACAACATCCCGACTTTCACTGGGCTTTCAGCCATGCCGACCTCGAGCCTCCGGCTCTGTCTGGCATGCCGCTTAACTCACGAAGACCATCGACCTGTTACTCCTCTTGGCTTCAGCATCTTTCTCCAGATTTCCCAAGATCCCGAGAGTGCCCTAACGCACACTTTGCCTAGTTGTTACGTGCGTTACCTACGGCCCCTGGATTATCGTCAAATCAGGAGTGGCTTTCGGGATCGGCGCGATATGATTGCATGGAAAAGTCCACTTGATTCGGAGGGTCGCGGCTTTGCTCGCCCCGAGGCGAGGACCGGTGACTTGCAGGAGGGGAGGTCGGCGGCTAGCCTTTGAGGACGCGTGACTTCCATGTGAGGAGACGGATTGACGATGGGTGTTCTGGATCGATTTCGGCTGGATGGTCGGGTCGCCCTGGTGACAGGTGGGGCCCGTGGACTTGGTCAGGTCTTCGCCGATGCGCTGGCGTCGGCAGGGGCGTCGGTGGTTCTGACCGCTCGCGAGCTCGAACCAGCTCGGCTTGCGGCGGAACGGCTCCATAGGCGGGAAGGGGTTCCCACCCTGGGTGTTGCCGTCGACGTGACCAAGAGTGGAGAAGTGGATACCCTGGTCGCCAAGACCCTCGACACGTTCGGAAGGCTCGACATCCTGGTCAACAATGCGGGTATCAATATTCGGGGGCCGATCGATGGCTTAAAGGAAACCGATTTCGACGAGGTGATCGCTACGAACCTCAAGGGCCCCTGGCTGGTCTGTCGTGCGGTCGCGGAACCTATGAAACGGCAAAAGTGGGGTCGGGTGATCAACGTGTCCAGCATGTTGGGCGAAGTGGCACTCGCCGAGCGAACTCCCTATTGCGCGAGCAAGGGGGGACTCACACTGATGACCCAGTCGCTCGCACTCGAATGGGCTCAGACCGGGATCAACGTCAATGCCCTCTGTCCCGGCTTCTTCGCAACCGAGATCAATAAGGTCTTGTTAGAAAATCCTGTCACCCGAGCCGCGTTCGTCGCCAAAGTGCCGATGGGTCGGTGGGGCGAGCCTGAGGAGCTGGGGCCAACCATCGTTTTCCTCGCGTCCGAGGCGTCGAGCTATATGACCGGGGCGACCCTCATATTCGACGGCGGATACACTGCTCAATAATGCCCAAGCCTAGAATGACCCTCGACCCTTCAACCCCATTTAGGTTGTCTGATATGTCCGATGCCCCAAGCATTCCTCAAGGGTTCCGGATGGGTGCCGTGAAGGCGGGGATTAAGCCCTCGGGGGGGCTTGACCTGGCCATCCTTCTGAGCGATCGGCCCTGCACGACTGCGGGGACATTCACGCTCAATCGTGTCGCCGCCGCTCCGGTCCAGTGGGACCGCAGGCTCGTTCCGTCAAGTTCGATCCGCGCAGTTGTGATCAATGCGGGGAATGCCAACGCCGCAACCGGTGCAGAAGGCCTGGCGAACGTCAAGCGAACCGCCGAGTTGGCCGCATCACTCTTCGGGTGTGAGGCCAAGGATATCCTGGTTGCCTCGACTGGTGTTATTGGTCATCAGTTGCCGATGCCGAAGCTGGAATCAGGGCTCCACGCTGTGGTCCCGACCTTGGGATCGACCCCAGAGTTGCTCGACCTAGCCTCGCGTGCAATCCTCACAACCGACACCGTCCCCAAGGTCGTCTCGCGAGTGATGGAGTTAAGCGGGCGAACGATCCAACTTCTCGGAATGGCCAAGGGGGCAGCAATGATCGGCCCTCGAATGGCAACAATGTTGGGATTCTTCATCACTGACGCCCATGTGGGGTCAGACGATCTCCAGACCCTTCTGTCACATGCTGTTGAGCATTCGTTCAACTGCATCTCTGTCGAAGGGCACGCCAGCACCAATGATACCGTCCTACTGCTTGCGAATGGCGCGGCGGGGGGCGATCAGTTGGTGGGGGCCGATCTTGAGTCATTTGCTTCTGAGGTCAAGTCGGCCTGTGTCGAACTCGCCAGAATGATCCCCGCCGATGGCGAAGGGGCGACGCACCTGATCACGATCGATGTCGAAGGGTGTGCGAGCCGGAGAGAAGCCCGTGATCTTGCGCGGGCGGTGGCTGATAGCCCCCTGGTCAAGACTGCGATCCACGGGGCCGATCCCAATTGGGGGCGCATTGTCTCGGCAGCCGGATATGCGGGCGTCCCGTTCGAGGAGAACGAGGTCTCGCTATGGCTAAACGGCGTTGCTCTTTACCGGAGAGGAACCCCGCTCGCATTTGATTCGGCACGAGTGTCAAATTCGATCCGGATGAACCGAGAGACAACGATCAACCTCGTCTTCGAACGAGGTGACGCCTCGATTCGCTTCTGGACCTGCGACCTCACCGCCGAATATATCCGGCTCAACGCCGACTACACGACTTGAGCTCCGAGATCGCCCAGCCCACCCACTGCTCAGGCTTCTGGTTTATTACGGAGGTTCAAAGCCAGAGGACGCAGCACCGCGAGCATGGTATTGATGTGGGCGAGCTTGGGCCCGAACTTGTCGACAAAGTCGCTCAGGGCGAAATCGCCATCGACCAGGTTTTCGTGGTTGTCGTCCACGTATTCGGACATGTCACGCATCAGGCCAGAATGGACCTGTTCGAGCTTAGCGAGGGCTTCCTTGCAGTTGTCAATCACCCCGTCGTGACTGTTCTGCCAGCGCTCCAGGTCGGAGATCTGCCGAGCCCGTTGGTCGCGGGCGACCTGGGTGTTCTCGCGGGTTAGCTCCAGGATCTGACGCTCTTGTTCGAGCGACTGCCGCTGCAATTCCAAAGTCTGTGACTGAAGGTTGATCAGGATATGGAGCAACGCAACCGGGTCGTTACCCTGGGGAGTCCCCGGAGCGGGTGAGGAACCGCTCTGTGAGGCTTCGACACGATAGGTCCACATTGGTGACGGCGTGTTCTCTCGTGTCGACACCCCGACCTCCCTTAACAACGATGGTCTATTAGCACCCAGCACATTGATAGCGGCTTACCTACTATAGGACGGACCCCATCATTGGCATAGCGTGTTGTGAAGATTGTTGGAGGCGGGGTGACGACGGATCTGTCTCTATCGGCTCTTTCTGTCCCTCTCAATCGCGAGAGGGACTTCGAAGACAGGGAGAGGTTGGGTCACCGGTCGGGTGGCGTCGCCTGATCGGAAGCCGACCCGTTATCTCGTCAAGTGTTCAAAAGCATCGGCGACTCCATCCACGATATCGCCTGCGATCAACCCTACCTCCCCATTATTGTCACGAGCGATATCGCCTGCGACTCCGTGGGCGTAGGTCCCCAAGGCAGCCGCCTCGAACGCGGGGAGCCCCTGGCCGATCATGGCTGCAATCACTCCTGTGAGAACGTCGCCAGCCCCACCCGTAGACATGCCGGGGTTGCCGGAGTTGTTAACGTAAATCTTGGTACCGTCGGTCACTACGGTATTTTGGCCCTTCAAGACGACGATCACTCCGTGCTTGGCGGCGAAGCTTGCGGCCAGACCTTCACGGTCGGCTTGAACTTCAGCAACCGTCTTACCCGTGAGCCTGGCGAACTCGCCCGGATGGGGGGTGAGGATCACAGGCCGGTCTAGTCCAGTCAGTTCGTTCAGGAAACCCGCGAGGACGTTCAAAGCATCGGCGTCAAAAATCGTCGGCAGTGCGACCGAGGTCAGTGCCCAGCGGACCAGGTGTCCGACATCCGTCGATTGACCAAGTCCTGGCCCAATCGCCAAGACGGTCGCGCCCGGGACGAGTTTGGTCTGAAGGATCGATCTGGCCTTTTCAAAGGCGATTAACCCATCTTCATCCTGGGGAAGTGGGTAGGTCATGTAGGAGGGTTCGAAGCTGGCCACAGTCGGCTGGATTTCGGCGGGGGAGGCGACCCGGACAAGTCCGGCACCCGACCTCAATGCTCCTGCACCCGCGAGGGCAGCCGCCCCGGCCATCCCTCGACTGCCGGCGATGATCAGAACGCTGCCATACATCCCCTTATGGCTACCCGGCTTACGCTTGGGGAGCATTGGGGGCTGTTCGATCCGTTCAAGAGACATGAACCTTGTCCTTCTTCGCAGCCAACGTGCGTGCCTGTCCGACCCGACGCGCGATCAAGCCGGCAACATGCCCGCCATTGAAGCCGCCGTCGATATTTGTCACCACGACATTCGATGAGCAACTATTGAGCATACCAAGTAAAGACGAGAGCCCGTGAAAGTGGGCTCCATAGCCGACGCTCGTGGGGACCGCGATCACAGGGCAGTCGACCAAGCCCCCGAGAACACTCGGCAACGCCCCTTCCATCCCCGCAACGGCGATGATCACGTCGGCGTCCTTCATATCCTTCAGCCGATTGAAGAGCCGATGGATTCCCGCGACTCCCACGTCGGCGATCAGGGTCACCTCGCAATTCCACGCTTCCGCCGTGACCCGAGCCTCTTCGGCCACAGGGAGATCGCTCGTACCGGCGGTAACAACGACCACGCGGCCAACTTTCGGCTCGTCGGCCGAGGTTCCAATCAACCGGAAGGTCCGCGCGACGGAGTTGGCGACCCCCTCGGGGAACGTTTCGTGGAGGTGGGTCATCGCCTCGTGAGAGACTCGGGTGGCCAGTGCTCCCTGGCCGTTCCGATTGAGACTCTTAAGAATCGCGACAATCTGTTCGGGTGTCTTGCCCTGACCGAAAACGACCTCGGGGAATCCGCAGCGGAGTCCGCGCTGGTGGTCGATGGTCGCGAACCCTCCGACTTCCTCGAGCGGTGCCTGACGCAGTTGTTCAGCCGCCCGGGCCGGTTCGATCTCGCCGGAACGGACAGCCTCTAGCAGGCGTTCAAGCTCGAAAGCGTCCATCAGGAAGTATCACCGGAGAGCAAAATGTGGGAAAAGTGCGAACTTAACGTTTCTATCCGGCGCGACCTCTGGGAGGTCGACCGGTAGTTTATCCTCCTCTTGTAACGTGCCGGGGCCTCTGGCCGCAACGCCTCACGCCTCGGGATGAACTGTAATTGGGCCTCGTGACTTAACAATGTCGCACAGCGGGGAGCGTCAGCCACTCAGATACTGACCAGACATGATCGGTTAACCCGGCGGCCATCGCTGGGCTTCGCTTACTTCTGCAAGGTGCGTTCATCCTCCTTGATTCCCAGCGTCCGCACCGGCCAGCAGAAGTTATAGACGCACATTATTAAACATGCGAACGCTTCGTGATATCGCCAGGCCTTGCTCAACCGATAGGTCTTGCGAGCCTTTCGAGCTTTGCGGTGCCGGTCCGTCCCGTTCTGACGCTCGACGAAAGACGTATTGATCGCTCGACTCGCTGTCGATTTTTCCTTGACGCCCGCGAGCTGGTGCGCCCGTTTGGCGAGGAACTGCGTCCTTTCAGTATTCAACTGCTCGCGTTTTTCTGTAATGAAAGACATTGCGTTTATTGCCCTAAAGGGCACGACAGATCAGCCTAGGGCATCGCCCTAGAGAGGGCTCTGGCGACCGCTGCGCCTGCCCTCCCCTGGGCGATGCCCAGGGCTGATTTGTGGCCGCCCGTTTCAGGGCGACAATACTCATGAGGAAAAAATGTTACGTCAGATTTCTCCTCCTCGGCCACTAGAGACCAACACGCAGGGGAGCTACATTCATTGCTCTAGGAACGAGCTTACTCAGAACTTGTCATCTACCCAGACCTGCGCACCATCTGCGGATCGCTAGGCAAAATTGAACGCCTATCCACAGTCATAGGACAAGATTAATGGGAAAATCGACACTTTTGGCCCCGTAAAGCCATTGAGGCAGTGAGTTGTAGTCAATAGTCCCCATTCTTCCTATCCGACCTAGATTGACACGCGGGGCTTTTGTCGGAAACGTCGAGAGCCTCCCTCGCAGAGGACATTAGAGCCGATACACCTCAAAGGTAACTTCTCAATAAGTCCAGGCGATCTCCGCGATGGCTGACGTCGTCATCCTAGATTTCCCGAGAAAATGACTTGGAACGGCCATCTAGGCGAATCATTGTCAGGCAGAATTTGTTGAACTCTCTTCGATTTGCTGCTTCATTTTGGGAGTTGACGGAGTAAACTCAGGAGTTGTCTCGCTGGACGAGTTCGTTCCGCTCTCCGACTAGTAGAACACGATGTCTCGGACTCGTCGCGGCAGTGTCCTTTCCCGGATCTCGGTCTGATCGAGGAGTCGAGAGCGATGGCGCATAATGATGATCCTTTGACTTGCACCGATCGACGGTCGTTCCTCCAGGCAGGTGCTGTCGCTACGGCGACAGCTTTGGCGGTGACGCCAGGCCTTTCTCTTGCCCAGGACGCCAAGGCCGCCGACAAGACGGCCCCCGTACTTCCCAAGCGTGCGTTAGGTAAGACGGGCGTCGAGATCACGATGCTCAATCAAGGCGCGATCCGTGGTTCGGAACTAGACCGAATCATTAGACTCGCTTTTGCGAGCGGGATTCGGACCTTCGACACGGCCAAGGTCTATGGATCGGAGCCGAACTTCAAGAAGTGGTTCGAGCAAGCTCCCGAGGTCCGTAAGCAGATCTTCCTTGTCACCAAGGATATGCCTCGCGAGCCCAAAGACATGATCCGGATGCTCGACGAGCGTCTTGAAACACTCGGCACCGATTACATCGACCTCTTCTTCATCCACGGGTTCGGCGATCACCACAGCGTTGATGAAGCGACGCGCTGGGTCAAAGGTCAGGAGTTCAAAGAGGTCGCGGACAAGATTCGCAAGTCGGGCAAAGCGAAGTTCGTGGGCTTTTCTAGCCACCACAAAGACCGCGCTCCGATCATCGAAGCAGCGGCTGAGGGTGGGATCATCGACGCGATCATGTTGCAGTACACCCCTTGGCTCGACAAGGACTCGCCGCTCAATAAGGCCTTGGATGCTGCCCATAAGAAGGGCATCGGCCTGATCACGATGAAGCAGATTGCCGGCAAGGGGTTTGGCGACGCGCCTAAGGGAAATATCCTCGACGATGTCGTGGCCAAGGTCCCGATGCTCAAGGAGAAGAACCTCACCCCGTTCCAAGGCTTGCTCCACGCGATCTGGACCGACGAAAGGATCAGCAGTAGTTGCGTGTCGATGAGGAACACGGACCAACTCCGTGAGAACACCGATGCCGCGCGTCGTTACGCGCCGCTCAAAGTGGCAGAGATCCTCCAGCTCCGCGATGCCGCGATCGCATACGGTCAAACGCTCTGTGGAGATTGTGACGGCAGATGTTCGATCGCTGCTGGGACCACAGCGGAACTCGGTAACCTGACCCGGTTCCTGACCTACCACGAGTTCCACGGTGACCGGACCAAGGCTCGGGCCGAGTACGCCTCGCTCGATGAGCCTGCCCGCGACTGGACCGGGGCCGACCTCGTCGCTGCTCGCGAAGCCTGCCCCAACGGCCTCGATTTCGCGAAGCTTTTGCCCCAGGTCGAGCGCCACCTTGCGTAAATGAACAGCTTGACCCTCGTAGGGGAAACCCTACGAGGATTGATCAGCTCAAGATCGGCTTGAGCACATGACCATGCACGTTGGTCAACCGCCGTTGGATGCCATTGTGGTAGAAGGTCAGCCGCTGGTGATCGATCCCGAGTAAGTGCAGGACGGTTGCATGGAAGTCGGGCCAGGTGACCAGATTCTCAGCGGCCTTCCAGCCGATCTCGTCGGTTGAGCCATAGGCGATCCCAGATTTGAGTCCCGCCCCGGCGAGCCAGACGCTAAAGCCGTAAGGGTTATGATCTCGGCCCGTTCCGACCACATCACCAGCCGCCTGGGTGAATGGGGTGCGGCCAAACTCGGTTGTGAACATAACCAGAGTATCTTCCAACATCCCCCGACGTCTCAGATCTCGGAGCAACGCTGCCACCGGTTGATCGATTCGCAAGGCCTCCAGGCCGTGGTTTTCCTTGAGGTTTTCATGGCCGTCCCAATTTCTCCGAGGACTGCCGAACGTCCCTCCTGAGATGAGCTGGACGAATCGGACACCACGTTCGAGCAACCGCCGTCCGATCAAGCAAGCGCGTGCGAAGTCGGCGGTCTCGGCCCGATCGACCCCGTAAAGTTTCTTGGTTTCGCGCGTTTCGCCTTCCAGATCGGCGACGAGTGGAACCGAGGTCTGCATTCGCGCAGCGAGTTCATAGCCACGAATCCGGGCGCTCAGAACATCGTCGTCGGCATGGCGTGCGAGATGCCGTCGGTTCATCTCACCGACAAGGTCACGGGCGGCCGCTTCCGCCCCCGGCGAGATCGGCCGGGCGGGAAAGAGGTCATTGATCGCCTCACCCTTGGGGCGAATGACCACGCCTTGATGTCGAGCGGGGAGGAACCCGTTCGTCCAGTTGATCGAGCCCCCGGCAGGAAGCTCACGGACGTCGGGGATCACCACAAAGGCGGGCAGGTCGTCGGACTCGTTGCCCAGCCCATAACTCATCCAGGCTCCCAAAGTTGGGAACCCGTTGAGCCGAAAGCCGCTATTCTCCTGAAACGTCGCCGGCGTATGGTTCGACGTTTCAGCGACCATCGAGCGGATCACGGTCAGTTCATCGGCAACTTCGGCCAGGTGGGGAAAGAGATCCGAGACCCATAAACCACTCTCGCCTCGTTGCCGAAAGGCCCAGTCGGGCTGCCGAAGCCGACCGACCTGACCGAAGAAGACATCAGGCTTGTCAGACGATTGCAAGGCTTGACCGTGCGCCTTGATCAAACCAGGCTTATAGTCAAACGTATCGATGTGGCTCATTGCCCCACACAAGCAGATGTGGATCACTCGCTTCGCTCTCGGGGCGAAGTGAGGGCAACCGGGATTCGACTCGCCCAGAATATCCGCCTGCAATGTGCCATCACGGAGCATCATTGAGGCGGCCGCCGCACCTGCCAAGGTGTTCCGGGTCCATGAGAAAAACTCGCGACGATCGATCATGAGTCAGACCTCCAACCGGCACGCGTCAATCGACGTAGAGAAATTCACTACTATTAAAGATTGCCCTAGCAAGCGTCGCAGCGCCAAACTCTTTGACGACCGAAACCGCGCGGGCACGTTCCTCATCGGTCGGTTCACGACCATACGCCAGTCGATAGACCCGATCGACCTGACGGCTCGGTTCCTGGCCCGCATCTTTCGCCAGCCGATCGCTCAACAGATCCGAGAGGTGAAGGACCAAGTTATTGTTCATCATCGCAAGTGCTTGGAGCGGTGTCGTGGTCACTGCCCTGCGAGGTGTGATGGTCGAGGGATCTGGACAGTCGAACGCATCTAAGAATGTGTCGCGACCCCCACGAGCTGCTGCGCGATATAACGTGCGACGATCCAATCCCGGGGTCGATGGGTCGACCGGCACGTAGAGCATTGCGGCTGTCCCGAGTGCTTTGGTCGCCCCATGGTCTTGGTAGCTTGGGCCACCGAGCCTGCGATCAAGCCCGCCCGACGTCCAGAGCATCGCGTCACGAACCATCTCAGCTTCGAGCCGGGTCGGAGATTTTCGCCAGAGCAACCGATTGCCCGCGTCACGTGTGAAAGCCGTGGAATCGTGTCGCGACGATTGCCGATAACTTGCTGACATGACAATTGCTTTATGAATTGCCTTGAGACTCCACCCGCTGCTCACTAACTCAGCGGCGAGCCAATCGAGCAGTTCCGGGTGCGAGGGCTTACCGGCGTTGAACCCGAAGTCGCTGGCAGTTTCAACCAATCCCGTCCCCATATGAGCTTGCCAGATCCGGTTGACGACCACTCGAGCGAATAAGGGATTATCCCGGTGGGTCACCCAGGCGGAGAGGCGCTTCCTCCGCTCGCCCTCGGGGGCTGCCGGGTCAAGCCCGAAGTTCGCATCGATCCCGGTCAGGGCTGCGACTCCACCAGCGCTTACCACCTCGCCAAGCTGTTGGGCGTTGCCTCGAATCGCGACTTGGGTCGCGCCAGGCTTCAGAGGCGCGACGGCGTAGGCCGTCCGTGCATGCGCCACAATCTGTTTGCCTAGGGACTCGATCTCACCGAGTAGTCTGGCCCGTTCGGTCGTTGAGTCTGGGGTCAACATGGCGATCATGGCCGCCGGGGCGACATAATCACTTGTGGCCCCTACGGCTGCCGCGACCTCCGACGGGTCAAGGGCCCGATCGTAGAGCCGAGCCCTTACGATCGTCCCTGCAAGCACCCGATTGCCCCCGGTAGGAGGGTGCCGGAGTCCAAACAAAATCTCTGTTTTCTCGGCGGGATAGGTCACCAATCCAGAGGCCTTATATGGCTTTCCATAAGGCTGACCATTCCTGTACATGTGAATCGACCCATCAGCCGAGTAGCTGATAGTGATTGGAATCGCCCGATCCTTGGCTTCGGTCTCAGGCGGCGCGCCGACGCTTTGAGTGCGGCGAAAGTTATCGCTTCCAGGCAACCACCGACCGGGTTCCTGTTCGGCGAAGACAATTCCATCGAAGCTGAGACCCTCGCCGGCTTGGAGCGTGAGGACCCCGCCCCCGCGCTGGTCGAGGTTGTCGAGCTTCACCAAAGCTTCGATGGTCCGGGCACCCAAATCTCGCTTGAGCACCGAGGTGCGGGCGAATCCGGCCTTGCCATCGAAGTGCAGCCCCTCCGAGGTGCGGGTGGTTCCGTCGGAGAGGGTGACGTTGAGCGTGCCAACCGTGTCTTCCAGTCCGCGATCGAAGTCCCAAGCAGCGAACGGCTTAGGGGGTGGGTCCAGGTTCACCTTTCGACTCGCGAGGATCTGAGCCCGGGCTGGTGCCTCGATCGCGTCCAACCTCGCTTGAAGGCTCTCGGCTTTTCCGCGAAGCACTTTTGACTCGGTGTCGAGTGAGGACAAATCTCGAACTCCGGGGCGAACTCCTCCCAAGGCGGATGCCAGTTGGTAGTACTCAACCTGACGGATTGGGTCGAACTTGTGGTCATGACACCGGGCACAGTTGGCAGTCAGGCCGAGGAATGTTTGCGTGACGGTGCCGATGTAGTCCTCGAGCTCATCGCCACGGACGACGGCCTTCATGGGCCCGCTTTGCTGGGTTTGTCCGACGGTGTCATAGGCACCTGCGACCAAGAAACCGGTCGCCTCAATCGCGGTCGGATCGTCTGGTTTCAGGAGATCACCAGCGATCTGAAGCGCAACAAACTCGTTATAGGGCATGTCATGATTCATGGCTTTGACCACCCAGTCGCGATATCGCCAGGCGTCGGGACGAAATTCGTCAAACTCGAACCCGTTGCTCTCACCGAACCGGGCCACATCGAGCCACCACCTCGCCCAGCGCACCCCAAACTGAGGTGAGCTCAAAAGTCGATCGACCACCCGTTCATGCGCATTGCTAGATGTGTCAGCAAGGAACGTATCGACGTCTTCAGGCGATGGAGGTAACCCCGTAATATCGAAGCTGAGCCTGCGGATCAGTGTGCGGCGTTCAGCCTCCGGAGCGGGCGTGAGTCCGTTGGCGTCGAGATTTTGCAACACGAACGCATCAATTGGCGACCGAATCCAGTCGGGGCGTGACGTTGTCGGGATCTTCGGTCGAACGACCGGCTGAAGCGACCACCAATCGCGTCCCGCGCGTCGGGCTGTCGTAAACTGGTAGGGATCGATTCGCGCGGTCCCCCAGTAGGCACCTGCGGCGATCCACTCGCGGAGCACGGTCTTCTCTTCCTGGTTCAGTGGCGACTTGGGGGGCATCTCTCCCGAGTTGACCTGCTCCCACAACAAGCTCTCTTCCGGCTTGCCGGGCACGATCACTTCGCCGTTCTCGCCCCCCTCCATCGCCTGCTTGCGGTCGGAGAGGTCGAGCTTGCCCTTGGGATCGGTCCCCGAGTGGCAATCGAGACAGCGCCTCGCTAGGATCGGAGCGACCTTGGTGTCAAACAACCGAGCCTGATCCGCGTCGTCGACGGCTTTCGACGAATTGGAGCCGATAACGACGATCGACCATACGCCGACGAGAATGAGGCTGGTTCGCATGGCATGTGCCTGTTAACGTACGTGCCTGGTCTCTGTCAGTGTCGAAGAGACTTCCCTTAGCTCGACTCTCTACTACAGTAATCGGCTCGACCGGTCCTCGCTAGGGATGGTCGAGCCGGATCAACCACGACAATCAAATGCAGATTTTAACGGAAATTGATGCGGCTCCAGTATTTTCAAGCACTTTCCTCCCCAATACATGTCGAGATCAACGATGCTCTTAGGCGTTTATGTACGAACCAAGACGGCCCAAATCTCTTTTCTTGTGTGTTTGATTTTCCTCCTGAGTTCCCAAAGCTGGGCTGCGGACGGTGACATCGTCAAGCGGACGACCATTGAGCGGATGGCTCCAGAGCGACTCAAGGCCACGCACGAGGATGTCGTTCGCATTCAGGCTCAACGCAAAACGATACCTCCACTGCCAATGCGGAATGATTATCGTGTCATCTTGCACGCGCACGCTGAGGATTCCGCGCATACTGGTGGAACACGCCCTGAGATGCTTTCGGAGGCCAAGATCGCAGGAGTTCACGCGATCTTTCTGAGCGACCACGATCGACCTCCCAAAGATTTCATCACCGACACTTGGAGGGGCCTGCGGGAGGGAGTTCTCTTCATTCCTGGTGCCGAGGCGCGGGGGTTTCTGCTCGCCCCGATGCAATCGATCATGAGCAAGTTGGAAGACGCGACCCCGTCCTTGGTGGAAGCAACCACAGCGGACGGTGGCCTGATCTTTCTCTCGCACATTGAGGAACGTGTCACGCACGACATGGCCGGGCTCACGGGCATGGAGATTTATAATCGCCATTTTGACGCCAAGAACGATACCGTGGGGATTCTTGCCCTCATCCTCAAGTTGTCCAACCTGAAATCCATCGCCGCGCTGGAAGAATCGCTCAAGACCTACCCTAACGAGCTTTTCGCATTCCAGGTGGAGTATCCCAAAGTCTATCTGAACAAGTGGGACTTTGAGACAGCGACCCGACGGCTCACCGGCGTCGCAGCGAACGACTGCCACCACAACCAAATCCTGCTCGTGAAGATGGTGGATGCCGAAAACGTACTCGTTGGAACGAACGTCGATTCCGACAAGCAGATGCGTCCCGTATCCGCCAAGATCAGCCCGGGAATTCGTGAGATGACCAAGGGGCATCAACCAGGTGATATCTTGGCCCGAGTTGATCTCGACCCTTATCATCGCTCATTCAAGAACGTGAGCACTCACGTGATCGCCCCTGCGTTGACCGAACAAGCGATGCGGACAGGTCTGCGAGAGGGTCACGCCTACGTGAGTCACGACTGGATGTGCGACCCAACCGGCTTCCGGTTTGTCCTGAAACAGCCCGTTGTCGACGCGTCCAATCCAGAGCTGGTCATGATGGGTGACGAAGTGAAGTTCCAGCCCGGGATGAGGCTCGAAGCGCAACTTCCAGCCCCTTGCACGATCCGCTTACTCCGGGCTGGGAAGTTGATCACCGAGCAGGAAGGTCGTCAGCTCGATTTCGAGCTGACCGAACCGGGCGTTTATCGGGTCGAAGGCTGGCTCACACTCGACGGCGAGCAGCGCGGTTGGATTTATGCAAATCCGATTTATGTTCGCTAAATAAATAAAGGAAGGGCACTCGTTGGATAATGCGTGGGTAGAGGGAGAGGGGATGTTCTGAGTAAGCTTGTTCCCAGTGCAAAGGACCTGGCACTCATGTAGTGATGTTTTATCGCTAAGAAATGGCAATTTGATGGCACGTCATGCCCTCATGGGTTTTGTCGGTCTGAAAGGTTGGCCACAGACCAGCCCTAGGCAACGTCTAGGGAATCAGCTCGGGCGAGGATTTCATCCCGCAGAACGCTGACGAAACAACTTCCCAGAAACCGGCACCCGTGCCTTCCGCAATCAGGAAGTTGTTTCATCAGCGTTTTGAGGATGCCGGGGAATGCTGACGAAACAACTTCCCGATTTCTCGCCCATTCACGAATTGCTCTGCCTTACGAATCACGCACCAAAACTCGTTCCCACGGAGGACGGTGGGAACGAGTCTCGTGAGTAGATCGGCTCAAAAAGAGGGAGGTTATTTCGTCAGCGTTCCACGGGATGAAATCCTGGGTCGAGCAGCGGCTAACGGCTGGCATTTCTGGAAACGCTGGCGAAACAATGTCTTGGAAACCGACACTCGCCCCTCCCTCAATCGGGAAGTTGTTTCGTCAGTGTTCCGAGGGATACCACCGGAGGAGCTGGGGATCAGTTCTTGGGACCTTCGATTTTCGACGCGTCCGCCAAGGCCCTGGCCACGGCGAAATCGACGAGTTCCTGGCAGTGGAAGAAGCCTTCCCAGAAGTTGTGCCCTTGTCCTTTGATGACCATCAGCGTGATCCTATCGGTCGCTCCTTCTTTCTCGTAGCGATTCGCAAATTCCTGGGAGTTCTCCCGAAGCGGAACGACTTTGTCTTCATCGCCGTGGATCAGAAAAACAGGCACCTTTTGCTTCGCGATGAGATTTACGCGTTCGATCGGGTTGAACTTCATGAGGTCGGCTTCAAGCTGCTGAGGGGTCAGGCCATACGCGGGTGCGGCGGTGGCAATTCCAGGATAGGTTCGAAAGTCAAAGACAGGGTAAATCCCCGCGATCCCAGCGACCTTCTCCGGGTGATCGGCAGCCCAGCTCGTCACCCAAAGCCCGCCTCGACTCCGACCAAGCAGGCAAGGTCGTTCAGCGAATCCTCTGTTGGTCGTCAATTTGCGATGGAGAGCGGAGAAGAGCTCACTCCCCTTGGGACTCCCATAAGCCTCGCCGATGTCGATACCCGCGACTGCGACCCCGGCGGCGAGGAACTGCTCGTGCATCCATTTCTCGTGCGAGTCGGGATAGCCTGGGAGTGTCGGAGCGTACATGATCCAAGGTTGAGGATTTCGCCGTTTGGCCTTAGCTGGCAAGAGGGTGAATGCAGGGTGTCCATCGACCAGGAATGACTCGCCAGGCAGTATCAGCTCTTTCACAGGTTTCTGGACCGGAGGGGCTGGGGCCGGTATTTGATCGAGTAAGACAAGAGATGTGAATTCGTCAATGCGTTGCTGCCACTTCTTGGCTAGCTCGAGAACTTTCTCAGGAAGCTCTGCCGCGAGATTCTTGGTCTCGGTCCGATCCTTGGCGAAATCGTAAAGTTCCCAAGGAGTATTCTTGGCGGCGACGAGCTTCCAGTCGCCGACAAGGATTGCTCGATTCCCTTCGTGTTCAAACCAAAGATCCTTGTGAGTCACCACTCCGTCGACCATGAACGCGGGCAGGAGGCTCTTGCCGGGCGGGGTGGGGGTCGGTCGATCATCCCAGGTCGCGAATCGCTTCGCCCCTGTGACTTCGAGGATCGTCGGCACCAAATCAATCAGATGTCCCGGATTGTGGCGAAGCTCACCACGGGCAGAGATTCCGAGCGGCCAGTGAACGACGAGCGGAGTCGAAATCCCCCCCTCGTGGACCCAGGTCTTATGGCGGCGGAACGGTGTGTTTGCAACCGAGGACCAGCCGGGTCCCAGGCAGGCGTGAGTCGCGGCGGAGCCGAGCGGTGCAGAAGGGTCGTGGCCATCGTCCCGAATCATCATCTCAGCGCTCGCGCCGTTGTCTGACATGAACATGATGAGTGTATTCTCAAACGCATTCATCGCCCGAATCTGATCGAGGACCCGACCTACCTGGCGGTCAACACGATCGACCATGGCGGCATGGATCGCCATTTTCTGCGATTGGAAGTCGCGTTGGAGATCGGTCAAGTCAGTCCAGCGGAGCGGTCGGTCCACTTCACCAGGCCCGAGTTTTGCAATCGCATCAGGAAACGGGTAGGGGGGGCCGATCTCACGCTCAACCTCGGAGAGTGGACTCGACACCAGCCCGAGTTCACGGACCTTGGCGGCCCGCTCGGCACGAATCCGCTCCCAACCCACACGGTAGCGGTCTTGGTAAATCGCAATGTCTTCCGCAGGAGCCTGAAGTGGAAAGTGAGGCGCGTGGAAGGCCATGTACAGAAAGAAAGGTTGATCCTTGTACTTTGTTTCATGCTCATTCAGATACTTAATACTATGATCTGCGACTGCATCGGTCCCATAGTACCCGGAACCGAGTTTGATCGGAGGGAGCTTACGATCGTCCTCGAAGTGACTCTGAGGGTGGAAATAGCGACCGCCGTCGACCAGGTTGTACGAATGATCGAACCCATTTGCGGTTGGCAATCCATCTACGTGCCATTTCCCCGAGTGGTAAGAACGATAGCCGGCCGACTTCAGCATCTCGGGAAGGAGCTTGGCCCACTTGGGACGGACGCCGTTCGCCCCACTGACGACCCCCGGCATTTTATCCCTGCGCACCTGATGGGCGTAGTAACCGGTCAGGATCGACGCCCGCGAGGACCAACATCGGGCCGTGTTGTAAAACTGGGTGAAACGCAGGCCATTCGCAGCGAGCCGATCTAGATTCGGGGTCGCAATCTCACCCCCTTGACAACCAAGATCGGAATAACCAAGGTCGTCCGCCACGATCACGACAACGTTCGGTCTGGCGGGGGGGGCGGCGATTGCATTCCGTCCAGAGCCGGCCAGAACAAGAGCACCGGTCGCAATTGCATATCGTAGCAGATGTAGGCGAACGATCATGGATGCCCGCTCCAAGTCCGGCAAGGTGACGACCCGTACTCCCGAGACCCTCGGTGCGACCGACAGTATCTCGACCGAGTGCGTGCGGCAAGCGAGTAGGCACCGAGTGGAACACTTGAGGCGATACTTGCGACGAGCTATGGTGTTCAATCGAGCGAACCGTGAAAGTCGCCGATCCGGCCCCTCTCCAACTGTCTCGAGGTCACAACTCACCGATGCGTAGCTTTCTCATTGTTGGACTTCTCGGTGTCGGGCCCACAATGGCAATTGCGGCCGATGTCAAAAAAGCAAACATTCTTGTCATCCTCAGCGACGATGTGGGTTGGGGCGAGTATGGCTTCCAGGGAGGGAAGGACATTCCCACTCCGAACATCGACTCAATTGCCAAGAATGGGGTCCGGTGTAGCCAAGGTTACGTATCCGGGCCTTATTGCAGTCCAACCCGCGCAGGATTCCTGACCGGACGGTACCAGACCCGGTTCGGTCATGAATTCAATAGCGTCGCGGGTCAATCCGGTCTTTCGCTCAATGAGACCACCATCGCCGATCGGCTCCGCGCCCAGGGCTACGCGACCTGCGCGATCGGCAAGTGGCACCTTGGCGGTAAGCCCGAGTTCCGACCGACTAAGCGAGGCTTTGACGAGTTCTTTGGGACCCTGGCGAACACCCCATTTTATCACCCGACCCAATTCGTCGATTCCCGCATCTCCAACGAGGTCCGTAAGATCGAAGACGACTCGTTCTACACAACCGAGGCCTATGCGGATCGCGCCGTCGATTGGCTCGGGAAGCAGAAGGACAAGCCTTGGTTCCTGTATGTTCCGTTCAACGCCCAGCATGCCCCTTTGGAGGCTCCCCAGAAGTACCTCGACCGTTTCAAGCACATTGAGGACCGGACACGCAGGTCGTTCGCGGCGATCATGTCTTCGCTGGACGACAATGTGGGCCGGATTTTGACCAAGGTCCGCGAGATGGGCCAAGAAGAGAACACCCTCATCGTCTTCTTTTCGGATAACGGCGGCCCGACCAAAAGCACCTCGTCGAGCAATGGTCCCCTCCACGGGTTCAAAGCGACCACCTGGGAAGGGGGCGTACGTGTGCCGTTCTGCTTCCAGTGGAAAGGGGTGTTGCCTGCGGGAAAGACTTATGAGCATCCGATCATTCAGCTTGATATCCTCCCGACTGCTCTCGCTGCGGCTTCTGCTCAGGTTGACCCCTCGTGGAAGCTGGACGGCGTCGATTTGCGTCCGTATCTTACGGGCGAAAAGACCGGGCCGCCCCACGAGAACCTGTACTGGCGGTTCGGCGACCAGTGGGCGATTCGCCACAAGGACTGGAAGCTGGTGGTCGCCAACGGTGGCAGTGGTAAGCCCGAGTTGTACAACCTGGCCGACGACATCGGCGAGCTGACGAATCTTGCAAGCAAACAGCCGGAGAAACTCAAGGAACTGCAAGGCCTCTGGGATTCGTGGAATGCCGAACAGATTCCATCCCTTGTTCCCAAGGAAATTCCGGCCGCTCAAAAGAAGGCGGCGAAAAAGGCGGCCAAGAAGGCAATTCCTCCCTCATCCTGATCGGACCTGGAGGCGGAAGTTGTCGTTGAGCGCTTTCATTGCTCAGAGCGCTGACGAGCGAAAACCATTGATTAGCAACGGGAAGGAAATCACCTTCCTCTTTTTACGATACTCGTTCCCATGGTCCTCCATGGGAACGAGTTTAGAATTCGACGACAAAAGGAGTTGTCAAAAAAAACTATGGAAAGAGAGGATGGCGAAATCGCTGGGAACTCGGTACATTACGCGCGGTACGTTTGTCGAAGGTACATCGCTGATCCGATTTCGTCCGCGCGATCGCCAGGGGAGTCTCCGCTCGATAAGCGACACCAAATGCCGCCCGTAGGCATGTTTCCGCGCGGCCCGAGACTCGCTCGGGTCGACACGCTCGGATGAAAGAGGGGTTTCCGGTGGGTAAGAAGCTTTATGTAGGCAACCTGTCCTACAACGTCAGCAGCGCCGATCTCGACACGATGTTCTCCGCGTTCGGTACCGTACAAAGCGCTCAGGTCATCATGGACCGCGACACCGGTCGGAGCAAAGGCTTCGGCTTTGTCGAAATGGGTAGCGATCACGAGGCCCAGGCCTCGATCGATGGACTGCACGATCAGGAGCACGGCGGACGCCGCCTGACCGTAAACGAAGCCAAGCCCCGCGAAGATCGTGGTGGCGGCGGCGGCGGTAGCGGTGGTGGTGGTGGTGGACGCGGCGGCTACGGCGGCGGCGGCGGTAGTGGTGGCGGCTACGGCGGCGGCGGAAGTGGTGGTGGTGGCGGCGGCCGGGGTGGTTACGGTGGTGGTGGCGGCGGCGGTCGCTACTGAGCCTGGCCGATCGAACAACCGAAACCCTTCGATGGAATCATTGGGTGGCGTGCTCGCGTCGTCGTGAGCACGTTCCGATTATGTGTTGACATTGGGTGCAGTAACGGCTGACTTGCTCTAGATGAATAGGCCACTTGCGTCTAAACTCCTAGCTCCCGCTTTGAGTTATCGGTCACGCAGGGATGCCCATGCCGCGCAGCGTGAAGATGGATCCGTCGGTCGACCTCTTGCGCGATCCGATCCGCGCCTGGTTCCTCCAGAGCTTTCCCGCAGGCCCGACACCCTCCCAGTCGCTCGCCTGGCCGGCGATTGACCAGGGCAAACATCTCCTGCTCGTTGCCCCGACCGGCACCGGCAAGACTCTCGCAGCATTTCTGGCGATCCTCTCTCAGCTCCACGACGAGTCTGCGCGCGGAACGCTTCGCCCTGGCCTCCGTTGTGTTTATGTGTCGCCGCTCAAGAGTCTGGGATACGACATCGAGCGGAACCTCAACGAGCCCCTAGACGCGGTTCGAAAGGTTCTTGGCCTGGAAACCAGCCCCATTCGAGTTGGCGTCCGTACTGGTGATACCTCACCGACAGAACGGCGCAAGCTTCGCGATCAGCCGCCCCACCTCCTGATCACGACCCCCGAAAGCCTTTCGTTGATGCTCAGCCAGTCGGCCTGGCACCCCTGTTGGTCAAGCGTCCGGCATCTTGTGGTGGACGAGGTTCACGCACTCGTGGCCAACAAACGAGGGGCCGATCTCGCGGTGACGTTGGAACGTCTTTCGGCGAAGTGCGAACTCGATCCTCAACGGATCGGCCTCTCGGCCACTTGCCGCCCGACCGCTCCAGTCGCCCGTTACCTTGTGGGGCCGAATCGGGTTTGCACTGTGTCCGAAGCGGGGGCACCCCAGGGAACTCCTCCGCTGGAACTGCGCATCGAGTCGCTCCAGAAGGGGGACGAGGGACCGAATCGTGGTCTCAGTTACCGGCGGCTGATCGACCGGCTTGCACAAGCCACACGCGAGAATCGAACCACAATCGTTTTCGCCAACACCCGTGCGTTTACGGAGAAGATCACACACGACCTCCGCAAAATGAACGGTTCCGAGCCGGACTCGATCGCTGCCCACCATTCGGCCTTGGATGCGACGCGCCGTCGAACGGTTGAGGCCTCGCTCAAGGCTGGTCAACTCAAGGCTGTGGTCACGAGCACAAGTCTTGAGCTGGGCGTTGATATCGGTACAGCCGATCAGACGGTTCTGGTCGGACTTCCCGGCGGAGTGTCGCGTTGCTTGCAGCGTGTTGGCCGTTCGGGCCATTCCGTCGACTCTGCGACCCGGGGCTTAATCCTGGCTGCGACCCCTGCCGAACTCGCCGGAGCCGTTGTCACCGTCGAGGCCGCTCGCCACGGTCGGGTCGAGCCATTGCAATCGATCCAATCGCCACTGGACGTCCTCTGCCAACAACTGATTGGCATGGCATGCGGCGATGAGTGGTCCGCAGACGACGCGTTCGACTTGGTTCGGCGGGCGACACCGATGGAAACACTTTCCCGAGCCGATTTTGATGCGTGTCTCGATTTTCTAGCGGGTGATCTTCCAAGTCCACCGGGTGCTTACGAGCCCGAGCCCGGTTCAACACCGCGCTGGACATCGCCGCGAATCTGGAAGTCGCGTGGTCTTTTCGCGATCAGGAGCAAGCAGGTCATTCGCTGGTTCTGGAGCAATGTCGGTACGATCACGTCCGAAGAATCGGTTCGTGTTCAAATCAATGGAACCGAAGTTGGCACACTTGAAGGAGCTTATGCCGAGCGACTCCAACCTGGTGATACCTTTCTGCTCGACGGTCGAGCCTGGGAGTTTCGCCGTCTGGAAGGCCTGACCGTTCACGCCCGGCCTGTAGGAACTTCCCCCGACCTTCCTCGATGGACGAGCGATCGCCAAGGATTATCGACGGAACTTGCCCGCGACCTCGCGAAGTTCCGGGCCGATGCGTCTCGCAAGCTTCAGGAGAGTGCCTCGGCCTTGCGATCTTGGCTGGTCGAGGATCACGACCTGGATCCCGACGCCGCAGCGGTTCTTGAAGCGTTGTTCGAGGCTCAGGAAGCGGTCAGTGTGATCCCTCCTCCTGCGGGAATCCTGATCGAGCAATCTCCTCACCCGGAAGGTGTGGCTTACACGTTTCACGCACCGCTGGGACGCTCCGCCTGCGAAGCCCTAGGTCGAGCGATCGCCGCGCGGTTGGGAAAACGGTTCGGTCTCGACCTTGGCTTTCTGGTCGCAGACCTTGGCTGGCAAATTCGACTCCCCGAGGGAGCGATCCTCACCGAGAGCGATTTCCCAAGTCTCTGCGACCCCCGGGGGTTCAACGAAGATGTGCTGGAAGGGCTCGATCGAGGCGAGTTACCTGCCAGGCGGTTTCGCCACGTCGCTTCGACTGCGATGATGGTCCTACGAAATCCCGAAGGGGGCCGGACCCGCGTGGGTGGGATGCTCTGGGTCAGTAAGCGACTTTACCCGTTGGTCAAAGCTGCCTGTCCCAGTCACCCGCTCCTCAAGGAGACGCGTCGAGAAGTGCTTGAAGACTTGCTGGATGCTCCGACAGCCCTGAGATTCCTGGAGTCACGTCCGGAAGTTCGCCTCCGCGTACTCCACGGACTTTCTCCATTCGCGGTGGCCTGGATCGATCCTGCAGGAGTGGAAGCACTTCAATTCGAGTCTCCCGCCGATGCGTTGCGACGGCTCCACGCCAGGCTGGTGGGCATATGATCACGCTCGAAGGCCCCGATGGCTGGCTCCTGACGTCCGAATCGGCAACCTATCACCCAGTTGAGCGGGTCGCCGTCATCGCCGATGTCCACCTCGGCTACGAGTGGTCACGCGCCGCAGCCGGAGATAGTCTGCCTCCTCATACGCTCGAAGACACGTTAACCCGGCTAGCCCGTCTGCTCGACGCCGTCGTCATTGAACGCCTGATCGTCGCGGGCGACCTCGTCGAGAAGGCAGGGCCTTGTGTCCGGACCGCCGCCGACTTGAGGACGTTGCGGAACTGGCTGGGCGAGCGTGGTGTCGCCCTCGTCACCATCCATGGGAATCACGACCCGCGACGTGGACCGACCTGGCCCATTTCGATCGAATTGGCTGGCTGGACGATCACCCACGGGCACTTGCCGATCTCGGGAGAACGGACCATGTCAGGCCATCTGCATCCGGTGATTCGATCGGGGAGCTTGACGGCCCCGTGCTTCCTCGTAAGCCCAAAACGGATCGTCTTGCCCGCGTTTTCCCCGAATGCGGCAGGCCTGAATGTGATTGAGTCGCGCTGGCCTCAGGCATGGATCGCGGAGGGCCTCCGCTGCGTTGCTGGAGCAGGGGGGGAGTTGCTCGACTTCGGACCCCTCGCCGATCTCATCGCTAAGTCCACGCTCCGATAGACGAGCTGCGGATCGGGGTGATATTGTAGGAATGTAGCATCTCGCTCGGATCATAAGAGGGTCCCGGTCATGTCCCAGCGCTACCCCTGCGGCGGAATCAGCCGTCGCCAATTCCTGGCCGTTACCGCGTCGGCTTTGCCACTGGCAACGTCAGGTCTGAGGTACGTGTCCGCCCAGGAGCCCAAAGCCGCCAGGTCCGCGAAGGCTCTAGAGCTTCAAGGCAAGCTTGGCGTTCCCGGTCCTTGGCCCGGTCGCGTGGTCGAATGCCGCCACCCTGGCATCGTCAAGGCAGACCGAGTGCGCGATCGCGACGCAATGCGACTCGCGATGAATCGTGGTCTAACCGAACTGACTGGTGCCGATGACGGGGTCGAAGCCTGGCGAACCTTCTTCGAGCCCGGCGACGTCGTCGGTATCAAGGTCGTTCCCAACGGAGTCCCCAACGCGCCGACATCGATCGAGTTGATCCTCAACGTCATTGAGGCCCTCGAATCGGCAGGTGTCAAAAAGCGTGATATCATCGTCTATGACCGCTATAAAGAGGAGTTCATGGGGGCGGGTTATCAGAATCACCTGCCTGAAGGGATTCTCTGGGGGGGGCTGACTCCCGGCTCCGACAATCCTGAACCCGCCCAGCTCCGGATGAAATGGCCCGGCGGTGACCCGGTCTCAGGTTACGACCCCGACGAATTCGTCGAGATGAACCTGGTCCACCGTGGTCACGATCCCAAAGATGACCGCAACCTCCGCTCGCACTTGGGGCTGCTCGTCACCCGCAGGGTCAACAAGATCATCGGCTTGCCAGTCCTCAAGGATCACGGCTCCGCAGGTGTCACAGGGGCGCTCAAGAATATGAGCCACGGCTCGGTCAATAACGTGGCCAGGTCGCACAGCACCCCCGACACCAACTCTTGCAATATGTTCATCCCTGAGGTTGTCTCGCATCCGATTATCCGCAAGAAGTTTGTTCTTCAGATCATGGACGGGTCGGTGGGGATCTACCAGGGAGGTCCGTTCGGACGTGCCGGCGATAAGCACTGGACCTGGGAGAATAATGCCCTCTACGTGGCGACCGATCCCGTTGCACTCGACCACGTCGAGTGGAAGACAATCGACGCCAAGCGGAAGGAGATGGGCCTCGCCTCCGTGGGGTCCGTTGGAAAGCTCGGCCAGGACTCCGAGCGTGAAGGCTTCGACATGAGACAGCCCCAGCATATTGCCTTGGCCGGCAATCTCGGGCTCGGAAACTTTGATTTCAAGTCCCCCATGGGACGTCGGTTCAGCATTGACCATCGCGTGATCCAAGCCATCTGAACCTTAATCCCCCAACCCGAGTGAAGCCAACTTCTCGCCAAGAAAGCCGTCGAGTAAGCTGGCCAGCTCGGGTGCGTTGGGGATTGTCTTGAACCTGAGAACAGGGCCGGAGAGGTCCTCCAGCGCCCCTTCGTCCACTTTCAGTTGCTCGGAGATTGCCAGCACGTAACGCTCGGGGCCATGTTTGGGCAAAAGCTTGAGCAAGCGGTCGAGGCTCGTTCGCTTCCAGAATCCGACGACTTCCACAAAGACATCAATGCCCGAGGCTTTGTGGACAAATCGGTAGTCGGGCACCCAGATCCCCTCGTGGCCCATCTCAATGACCTCGGTCGCCTCGCTCACTTCCCAGGCCGGGGCAACCTGACGGAATCGGTCCAAGAATGCAGTCATCTCAACAGGGACAAATGTACCTTCGTCGGCTGAATGAGTCACAAGACCATCGGTGTTTTCGAGCTGGAACGAACGAGGTTCCCGTTTCGGTCCCCAGCGCAACTCGGCATTGAGTCGAAAATCAACGCAGTGCAAGAGCGCTGGTAGAAATAAGGCCATCTGCAACCCGTACTTATTGGTGGCGCTGAAGAGGCTAAGCGGACCGTCGAGGTGGAGCGTGTACCCCTCCTTCATGGAACCTTCGACACGGTAGAGGAGTCGATGGAACTTGAGACGGCGGAACAGTTGACGATACCTGGACGGCTTCTCGTGCCGAACCTCCACCGTGACCAGCACTGAACGGAGCATCACGGCTTGCGCGAGTGCAACATTGTAGCGATCGATGAGTCGCTGGGCGGTCATATCCTCGAATTTGAGCAGTCGATTCTCATCCTTCAGGTCTGCGAACAGAGCTGTCGTGATTTGTTCGGAACTGAGGTGGAGTGTGTCGGAAACCGACTTGAGCACATCATCGCGGCGAAATTTGGCGTGGTGACCGGCTGCTCGATTCGCCGTACGCTCCCTGGCAGCCGCTGTGAAAACCGCCTCGCGAAGTTGTTCTGGAGGTATATCCGCGACGACTTCGAACTCGGCTCGATCTTCAAGAACCTTGGCGAGTCCGCGATGGATCAATGTCTTGGGATCTTCCCCAACAAGCTCTTCGAACTCCGACTCGATCTCGCCACGGGTCCGTCCGACCCCCTCACGGAACAGCAACAAAAGGCTCTCGGCCACTTCGAGCCAATCTTGGTGATCGCGGTGGATATAGAGCGGGACAACCCGGCTCTTGGCCATGCGGACTCGGACGAGATTACCAGTGAGCATGGTGGGTCATGGGTTGAGACGCCAAACGCAAGTGACGAGGAATTCGTATCACCCAATCTTACATCATCGCAACGTGAACGGACTCGGGGTCAACGCATTTTCGAATCGAACACGCGTATCAAAGTTAGTTTCAGGACTGCGTCGTGGGTGCGGTGCCACCATACGCGTCATGCTGCCTCCGCCGATTTGACGTGTACTCTTCGGTGGTGTCGCGAGTGATCACTTCGTAAAGTATCGCCTCTTTCGACCCCGACTTCCTGAGAATTCGTCCTAGACGTTGCACGTGCTCGCGGATACTGCCCGACCCCGACAGGATGATTGCGACATTGGCCTCAGGTACGTTGACGCCTTCGTTGAGGACCCTCGACGTCGCGACGATTGGATACTCGCCTGAGTTAAACTTCAATAAGACGTCGCGACGTTCCTTGGTCTTGGTCTGGTGAGTGATGACCGGGACCAAGAATTGACGGGCAATCGTATAAACAGTAGCGTTATCATGAGTAAATATGAGGACGCGATCACCGTTGTGACGTTCGAGTAGTCGGTCGAGCAGACTGAGCTTGGCGGGGGCGGCCAGAGCGAGCGTCCTTTGTTCCCGGTACGCGAGATAGGCCTGTCTTCCGGCAGCGGAGCGGTGGGCGGCGAACAAGAACTGCCCCCAAGCCCCGGGACGACGCATGTCGATGCCATTATCCGCAAGGAAAGCCCGGTACGTCTCCCGGTCGGATTCGTAGCGATACCGTTCCTCTTCCGTAAGGGCGACAAAGAGAGTCTCGATCTTGTAGTCGGCAAGATAAAGGCCGCGAAGTTGCGTGATCTCACGTCGATAGACGATCGGGCCGATCAGGTGATCGAGTTGGGTATGGGCGTTATCGGCGCGCTCTGGAGTTGCGGTCAGGCCCAGCCGGAAGGGGGCGATCGCACAGGTCGCCGCCAGGCCGTAGGTTGGACCGGGAAGGTGGTGACACTCATCGAAGATCAGTAACCCAAATTTCGAGCCGATCCTCTCCATGTTCATATAGGCGGAATCATACGTCGTCACCGTCAGCGGTTTAATGTCGTAGGATCCACCGCCGAGCAGCCCGACTTCGGTGTTGAAGACGAGTGTGAGCTCGTCGTACCACTGGTTCAGCAAGTCGATTGTCGGCGTCACAATCAGTGCTGGTCGAGAAGCTCGTTCGATGGCCAGATTCGCCAGGTGGGTCTTGCCAGTTCCGGTCGGTAGGACAACCACCCCTCGGCCCCCACTCGCCCACCAGGTATCGAGCCCTTCCGTCTGGTGAGGGAACGCGGCTTTAGAAACCCGCATGGGCCAAGGAGTCGGGCCGTAGTCGCGTGCGTCGTCCGTGTATGCGATCTTCTGAGTACGTAAGGATTCGACGATCGATCGATACCAGATTGCTTCTGCTCGAAAGGCCTTCACTCTCGGATCAAAACGCAGGCCCGGAAGTCCGCGCGCGTCGTCTTCGGGGAGACCTTCCACGAGGACGGTTCCGCCTTCGAATGCGAGTCGCAGGGGAGCGGTCGATGTGCTACTCATCGCTCAGACGCCCATCTTGGTCCGACGGAAGACATTGGCAGTTGAGGATTGCTCTGCCTCGTATTCACGTGCCGGAGATTCGCCAACAAACTGAGCGTACTCTCCGCATTCATTGTGACGGATTCTTCCACAAGACGATACCTGGCCAGACAATCGATTAACGCACACCAACGGCCCGGAGTTCGCTGGGCAGAAGTTTCCGCCACTCGCCTACGGCTAGATCTCCCAGATCGATCGGGCCGATCGCGACCCGTACTAGCCGCAACGTGGGGAATCCCACAGCCGCCGTCATCCTCCGCACTTGGCGATTCCGACCTTCGCGAATCGTCAGGCGGAGCCAGGCTGTCGGTACGTTCTTACGAAACCGGATCGGAACCGAGCGGTCTGGCAATCCGGGGGAAGCGGTCAGGAGCTCAACCTCCGCCGGACGTGTCGGGCCGTCGTTGAGTGTCACTCCCCGACGGAGGGCGACCAGAGCCTCTTCGTCGGGAACCTTCTCAACCTGGACCAGGTAAGTCTTGGGATGTTCATAACGAGGATCGGTTAACCGATGTGCGAACGGGCCATCATTGGTCAGGAGCACTAATCCTTCACTATCACGATCCAGCCGCCCGACAGGGTAGACGCCTGAGACTGGAACGAAATCCTTCAATGTCGCTCGACCCGACTCGTCGGTGAATTGGGTCAGGACATCGAAGGGTTTGAACAGCATAAGATACTGGTAATCGTTGTTCATCTGTGCTCGTTCACGGCATAAGATTCAGCTTCAACCATGCCCATAGCCTCGGTCAAAGGCGTCGAGATCTCGCAGATAGGCCGAGTACGTCGTGCGGAAGGTATCTGCATCGACCGTCCAGCGCGGGTTATCTTCGGTATGTCGCTGGCAATGCTCTTGCATCAGTCGATGTAAAAACTTGAACAAGTGCCGAGGCGTTCTCAGGCTTCCCAGGGCGTCTTTGAGGGAATCGTCGCCGATCGCCTCATCGACCAACTGGCGAAGTCGAGGAGACTTGCCTTCCAGTGCGCAAGCTTTGAGGCGATCGCCCGCCAGGTCGGATAGCGAGGCCCCGGTCCAGCGCAAGGGTTTGATCAGGTTCAGCTTGTCGGGTCGGGCTCGGTCGTAGAATTCTTTGTCTTCTTTTTCGAGGTAGTAGGCCAGCTCGATCGGGAGCAGAAGCTTAGCACCCACGCCGGGATGGCGAAGAAACTTGTGATCGAGAAGGGGCCAGATCAGGGCTCGCATCTTGCGAGGGTCGCCTTCGATCAGTTGAGGTTCATCGACCCGGTCAACCAGGATCACGATCCCCGTATAATTCAATGTCCCGAGGACACTCTGGAACTTCCTGAGAAGTTCATAGCGTCCCTCACCGCCGATTTCGCCTGCGCGAGGGACAGGTTGACCTCCAAGCTCGCCGGGCTGGAACCAAAGGAGCTCCCAACGCAGGGCGGCCGGATCTCGCGACAGGACTCGCAGACCGCGCCGGATATCCCGTGCAAACCACTCTGCACGAGCGAGCCGCCATGCCCAGTAGGCCCAGCCCAGAACCAACGGAACTAGCAGGTAGGGGAGCACGGTCAGTTGTCGAAGTGAGGGAATCAGACCGATCAGGGCCGCCACCACGAGAGTCGACGTCACACCGATCTGGATGTCACGGCGAGCCCACAGGGGTCGAAATCCCGACCGACGGCGCAGCTTGTCCCACCGGCGGTTGATCGGCTCGCGGGTCGATTGATCGTACAGGGCGGCCAGGAGCAGCAAGTCGCGGCGCTGGTCGAGGGTTAACACGGTCAGGTCGGCCTGTGTGCCGACGAGTTCATCCACGAGCTTCGTGACCCCAAGTGCCAGGATCGCATCCATATGGTCCTGGAGCTTCCACTTGGTCAACGCAGTAGCGGTATCCTTGGTCTGCAAGGCCGAGCGGAAATGGTCGAGAAAGGGGTTGAAGTCGTCGTAAGAGATGACAAAGACCCGCGCCTCGGGATGGGCTTCATTGTAGGAGTCGAGTTCGGCTGTCGCTTGCAGGCGGAGCGCGGTCTTGCCGCTACCTTTTTCGCCAAAGACCAGGGCCGTCGAGGGATCAGTGGGACTTCCGAAGAATTTATCCCAGGACGGGTGGTGGATCGTGTCGAGGCAAGCTCGCTTGAAGACCGTGTCGGTCTGGGCGTCTTCCTCGCTGAACGGGTTGCCACCGATCCCGTGGTATCGCAGAAATTGTTCCGTCTTCATCGCCGAGCAAACCTCACGAGATAACGGTGGATGCCTATTCGTCTTACCCGATCGAACCCCCGAGCCGCAACCGAAAACGGTTGACGTTCCGAGCGCGCACAATCATCCTACAAGTCTGTTCGGTCATTATGGCCCTTCTCTTCGATCCAAACCGGAGAATCCGCTGTGCCTCGACGATCGATGGGGGGCCTTTTCGCATTCCTGGCCATGCTGGGGTGCCAAGCCGAGCCCCCCACTCCCCCACTCCGGATAGCCGCCGCGTCCGACCTCCAGCACGCCCTCCCCAAGATTCTCAAGAGCTTCGAGCATAACCATAACATCAAAGTGGTGTCCACGTTCGGTTCATCGGGCCAACTTGCCGAACAACTCAAGGCCGGTGCTCCGTTCGACCTCTTTCTCGCCGCCAACCAGCGGTTTGTCGCCAATCTCGTGGCCTTGGATGTCATCAAATCCGAGTCGGTCGCCCCTTACGCTCAAGGAGAACTCGTCCTGATTGTCGGCAAACGTGCGAGTGATCAGGTGAACAGACTCGACGACTTGACCAGTGCAGCCGTCCGCGCGATCGCCTTGGCCAACCCCGACGTCGCTCCATACGGTCACGCAGGTCGTCAAGCTCTCCAAAACGGACGATTATGGAGCTCCATCGAGTCCAAGGTGGTCCAGGCGGAAAATGTCCGCCAGGTCCTCCAGTTCGTCACCTCCGGAAATGCCGAGGTCGGCTTCGTGGGGTCCGCCCTGGTCAACAACGGAGTCGAGGGGCTCAAAGTCATCCCCATCGAGCCGAGTCTATATGAGCCGATCGTGCAGTATCTGGGGATCGTACGACGAACTCTGCAACCGACGCACGCGGAGGCACTTCGGGGCTTTCTCCTGAGTGACGAGGGGATAGCCTTGCTCAAGGCTCATGGGTTCAAACCAGTGATGGGCCTAGGAGTCAAGTGACCACTGTGTCAAAATGAGTGTGCGATGAGCCAAAAACATCATCCACCGCTCACTCCATTTGGCCGAAAGCTCGATTGCACCAGGGAAAATCCGTTTCTATTAAAATTCTTTTGCACCCACAGATTCCATAAAATCCTTCATCACATCATGCGATCTAGGTTGTGAAATGCTGAGTGATTTTGCACCGCTGTGGCTCTCACTACAGATTGCGACATTTGCGACCTGTCTCATCGTTGTGATTGGCGGGCCAATTTCTATGGTGCTGGCTCGCGTAAGCTTCGCGGGCAAGGGGCTGATTGGCGGGGCCCTGATCCTGCCTTTGGTCCTGCCGCCGACCGTGCTGGGTTACTATCTGCTCCAGGTCCTCGGTCGTGAGGGCTGGATTGGTCAGGGTTTAGAACACACCTTGGGGATGATTCTTGTGTTCAACCCGGTCGGAGCCGTCATCGCATCGTCGATTGCAGCCTTTCCGCTCTTTCTCTTGCCGGCTCGTAGTGCGTGGGAAGGGGTGAAGCCTGACCTTGAGGACGCGGCTCGCCTGCTTGGACGATCGGAACTTTCGGTCTTCACCTCGGTGACGCTTCCACTCGCCTGGCGTGGACTTGCCGCCGGTGCGGTCCTTGCCTTCGCAAGGGCACTCGGCGATTTCGGCGCGACGTTGATGGTCGCGGGAGACATCCCAGACCGGACACGCACTGCCCCGATCGCAATCTATAACGCGGTGAGCATGGGCGATTCGGCCACTGCGGCACGATTAACCTTCGCCATGTCGATGCTGGCGATCACGGCTCTCTGGCTTGCGGGCCGCGCCCAACCTTCCCCCGCGCGGGGGAGCAGATCGTGAGTGAGCCTCGTCTCAAGATAAAACTGACCCACTGCGTTCATGAGACGCTGACGATCGATGTGGATCTGGCAATTTCCCAGGAATGTGTGATCCTCTTTGGTCGCTCTGGCGCTGGGAAGTCGACCCTTCTCCGCTTGATTGCCGGGCTGATCCGACCGGACTCGGGCCGAATCCAGCTCGATCACCACTGTCTGTTTGATTCACAAATCAGAAAACATGCCCCGCTCCGCTCCCGAGGGATTGGCCTGATCTACCAGGACGATTTGCTCTTCCCTCACCTCTGTGTCGCAGCGAATCTTGGCTTTGGGCTCAAGGGGCGTCCTCGCGGTGAGGTCGTGTCACGCGTGGCCGAGATCGCCCGGCTGTGCGGTGTGGATCACCTTCTCGACCGAGCCCCGGCCACCCTCTCCGGGGGAGAGCGACAACGTGTTGGGCTCGCCCGGGCACTCGCTCCTCGGCCTCGATTGTTACTCTGCGATGAGCCCGTCTCTGCGCTTGATCTTGAAGGACGACAGAGCTTGATTGCTCGATTGGCTGCGGTCCGTCGTGTCGAAGGCACCCCGACAATCTACATCACACATAGCCCCACCGAAGCGCTCGCGCTCGGTTCAACCATGCTCGTCATGGAGGCCGGCACGATCATCGATCGGGGTACACCGCTCGAGGTGCTAGGTCGACACGGAGCGACCTCGATGGCCGATTGGTCATCTGCACAAAATGTCTTCACGTCGGTCATCGATTCGCATCTAGCAAACGAGTCGCGGATCAAGATCGATGGCGGGCCAACCCTGATCGTCCCCACACTCATGAGAGCCGTGGGAACACCCCTCGTCGTGAGGGTTCGCGCGGACGATATCTTGCTCGCTCGTAGTCAGGTCGAGGGCTTGAGCGCACGCAATATTGTGGAGGGCACCGTCGATCAAATTGTCCGTCACGGAGACGAGGCGGAGGTCCTGGTCCGAACAGGCTCCGCCACTTGGGTCGTGAGTGTCGTCCCGACGGCGGTTACCGAGCTGGGGTTGAACCCTGGCGTTGAGGTGTTCATGATCATCAAGGCGAGAGGATGCCACATTCTCGATGCCGACGTTTAGGAATGGAATTCGACGTCACGCGTTCAACCATGAAGGAAACCATTTGTATGCCTGAGCTGGGACCGGCAAACACAAGCCGTCGCCATTTCGCAAAACGACTCACGAAGCTCGCCCTGGGCTCTGGAGTCCTTGGCTGTGGCTATACGTTGCTCGAAGCGAAGTGGTGCAAGGTCTCGCGTGTGGTGATCCCACTCAAGAACCTGTCAGCGACCATGGAGGGAACGACCCTTCTCTTGATAACGGATGTCCATCATGGCCCGTTCGTGCCGCTCTCGTATGTTCGCGATGTCGTGGCGATGGCCAATGCACTCAAGCCGGATATCATTGCGCTTGGTGGAGATTATGTGAGCAAGCATCGCTCGTATATTGAACCCTGCCTGGATGTGCTCGGTGGGTTGAAGGCCCCGCTCGGTCGGTTTGCAGTGCTCGGCAATCACGACCATTGGGAGAGTGCCGAACTGTCAAGCCTGGGACTTGCCGAGGCAGGGATCACCCAGGTTGACAACCGGGGAGAATGGGTCACGAAAGGACAGAGCCGGCTGAGAATCGGCGGGGTCGGTGATTTCTGGGAGGATCGCCAGAACATTGAAGGTGCGTTGGGAGACGCACAGGATTCCGACCCTTGCGTGGTTCTATCGCATAATCCCGATTTTGTCGAAGGCTTGTTCGATGCTCGGGTTGGGCTCGTCCTGAGCGGTCATACTCACGGTGGACAGGTGGTCGTGCCGGGGTATGGAGCCCCACTCGTGCCGTCGCTCTACGGACAAAAGTACCTTCATGGGTTGGTCCAAGGTCCGCAGGTCCCCGTCTATGTCAGTCGAGGCGTAGGCACGGTGACCCCGCCGGTACGATTCCTCTGTCGACCCGAGATTGTTCATATTACCCTGACACGAGCGAATCTCATATGAGTACGCCTTGGGGCGAGCCGATGGAGGCGATCGTCCACCTGACCTTCGCCTTCGATATCGGGTATGAAATCGATTTAGAAATGGCCCGATCGCTGGTGGCCGCCGAGTCGGGGCCGCTGGCTCGACGGAGACGGACGCCCGAATCGATCCGGTACCGTCCTGCGCCGCTGAGACTCACCCCCGACGTCTCAGGTCTTGCTCTCCCCGGTGGAGTCGTTCCCTGGCGTCCCCCGCTCGGGGAGCTCACTCTTTTCGATTTCGCTGCCATTGCGTTAACCGTTCGTTTTCCGATTAAAGCGACCCCGGACGATCTCCGCATTCTGGCTGGTGACCTCGCCGACCTTGGTCAACTGACTGCGGCAGCTCGGCTGGTGATCGCCCCTTGGCTCGAACGACTCAAGCCCACGGTGATTGGGTACGAGGTCAGCGATCTGGCTGAGGAATTCGTCGTCTTCCAGCTCACCGAGCAGCGCGACGACTGGTTAACGGCCCATGCCGACTGGGTCGCTGGTCTTGTCCGACTCGATGCAGGTCCGTTAAGCGTCTCAGAAATCCGAGAAGCGACCCGCAGAGAAATTTCATATACGCCTCTTGACCTGGTTGCACTCGATTGGGCGGCTGGGTTTGTGGCGGATACCGATTGCGCCGATACGCTACAAGTGATCGAGTTTGCCAATGTCCAATTACTCGAATTTCGACATATCGACGACCGACTTGATGACCGGATCGAAGCTGCCTATAAGTTGATCCGCCCCGCCAAGCGGCGCCGTTGGCCCCAGCTTCCCTGGCGGACCCACGCCGGAGCCATGCGGTCGGTCCGCGAGCTTGAAATTGAGGCCACGAGCTTGTTTGAAAGGGCCGACAACGCCCTCAAACTGATCGGCGACCAATACCTCTCACGCATCTTTGAGCTTGCGTCCACGCGGTTCCACCTGGGCGAGTGGCAGCAATCGATCCGCCGCAAGCTTGACACCGTGGGCGACGTTTACGACCTGTTGGTCCATCAGGCGGGCGGGTCGCGCATGGAGTTCCTCGAAGTGACGGTCATCGTCCTGATCGCAATCGAGATCGGCCTGGCGCTCTGGAGACATTGATGAGTACGATCAAGGGGAAGCGCATGAAAAACGGGCGGGGAAGGTCGCGATCCGACCCACCCCGCCCGTGTCGTAGCTGAGATCTAATCTTACGGATCAATAAGCGTCCGCAGAGACAACCTCGCTACCGTTGCGGGTGCCGACGGCCCAGTAAGTTTGCATGTTGACCGAGTCCTTGATGAATCGAACGCTACCGTCGGCCATCAGGAAGTTGCAACCACCTGGGTGATTGCTCTGAGCATTCACGTAGTGAGCGTGTTGCGCCTGAATGCAGCAGTCCATTCGGCAGGTCGCCCAGCGAGTAATGTTGGGCGGGCCGATGGTGTTGAACATATTATAACCCATCGCACCGGCTCCCCAGCGTGAGCCTGACCCACCACCCGCGCCACCTGGTGCGAGGAACTTGGCGGAACACGCCTGGAAGTCGGTCTTGACCAGACCCACCGCGTTAACGAGCCCTGAGACATCGACCCGGTTCGCAGCGACATTGCTACCGATGTTTCCGGAGGAGTTGCCCTTGCTGGCACGCCCCGTACCTGCGGTCGCGCCTGCTTCACCCGTCAGGACTTCGCCAAACGCGATAGTATTTGAGGTACCGTCGGTGATGCCGGAGATGGGTGTGTTGAATTCGTAGCCGAAGATGCCAGTCACATTACGTGCATTGGCGTTACAACAATTGTACGAGTTCGTACCAATGCTGGCAAAATAGCTGTTGATGTTATCCTTGCCGGCGTTGCCATCGGAAGGACAGAGCATTGTGGCGATCTTCAAGTTGTAAACCGTGGAGTTGGCATTCGCACCGAGCCCGCCGCGAGCACCCGGCCCCCAATTGAAGTTGATGGCATCGTACAAAGGCTTCTGCTCCATATATGGCAGCATCAACGCCTGTGCGCTCCACGAATCCCACGAAGGGTAACCCGAGGAGGGCAACGCGTTGCCATCGTCATACGTGCCGATGCCGTCGTAAGGATTTCGTGAGCTTCCCAGTGGGAAGGTCTGGTTGGTCGACTCGTAGTTGTGCAGTGCCAACCCGAGCTGCTTCATGTTGTTGATGCACTGGGCGCGACGACCGGCTTCACGAGCCGCCTGAACGGCCGGAAGAAGTAGCGCGATCAGAACTGCGATGATGGCGATCACCACCAAGAGTTCGATCAGAGTAAAACCACGACGATGAGAGCGACTCACGGAACCTCCCAATCAAAGAGGCTGGAGAGATGAAAAATCTACCCTAACAAACGCCCAGCAACAAAACCTCAAGCAATCGATGCACGAGTGCGTCAATCCATGGGTTGGATCAGATACAACAGGATCTCGAACGTTATTGATGGACTGGATGGACCAGAAATCGGCAATCCACCCAAGGCCACCGAAGCGGAACGCTTCGACGTCAAGTCAGGGGCATGTGCCCGCAACTCGGTTGACATTGACAGACGCGACTCGGTCGCGACCAAATTAGGGATCTTCACGTGTTGTTCGCTTGATCTCTGATCACTTCTTCTTGGCGGCATTCTGGTTATTCATGAAATCTTCCTGCGCATTGGCCGCCTGTTTCTGCTGTTCGGGAACCTTGGCAGCGTCCCCTGTTTTGACAGACTCGTCACCGCAGCCGACAAGAGCGAATGAGATCAGACTGAACGAAAATGCGGCAAGCAGTAGACGGCGAACATCGGACATGTTTGGCCCTTTCTTCATGGGTGACGAACAGAAATGCATACCTAGACGATTTCTTAAGATCTTCCTTTACCAATTATTAATTCTACACGCGATGTGTCGAGGACGCAATAATGGTCTCTATGAATTGCATCACACAGAGGATTGCGTCGGTTATCGAGAATCGAAACTTGAGCGCACAAGTGTATTTTCGCGTTCGCAGCCCGAGATGCCTGTTGACGCTCGTCAAAATCATGTATGGAAGTGAAGCGTTGCGACCGCTTCTGTCCCCAGCGCGTTTGAAGCCCAGGCTGTGTACGTTGCACCTCGGGCAATGACCCAGTCTTCCAGCCATCTCTTCAGGTTGTCAGAACTCGTTGCCTTGCGGTCAATCAATACGGCTTCGATCGCGGAGTCGCCCGGATCAAGATCGGGAGCGTCATTTTTGGGAACCTTCAATCGGGCCAGCGCAATCCCATGAACGGCCTCAAGATCAGCGACGAGAGACTCAACGTCGATTGCCGAGGGATCGAAACCCTCGATCAGTAAACTCATTCCCACAGTCCGTATGGTCAATGTCGGCATTGTGGTGGAGCTCCTCGCAAGTTGGCTAGAGTCCAAGGAAGGCACTGAGATCGTGAAAGAAGATAGAGACGAGGAAGGCGACAACAACCAGTGAGATCCCCGCTTCGAACAGTCGCATCGGGCGAAGGCCCGCTCCCCCAGTTCGGTGGATCGGTCGATCGGTCCCGAGCTGTCCCAAGATCAGGGCGACCCTACGCGAACCTCGACTTGCTTTTCCTGGCTTCGCGGGTTGGTTCGTCACTCGGGCCACGATTGATTGGAGCTGTGTCTCTTCAACATGCCGGTCGCGGGTCTCATCTTTCTTGAGGTTGACGATCAATCCTGGCAGGTGCCCATAGCTATCGGGCTGATAGGATCGGCGGCGGCGACGCTTGGAGCCCGGCTGGGGCTCAGCGCGACGCCAGAATCGGAGTCGAAAACGGTTCCACGCCATGCGAGCGTTCCCTGGTCTACAACTCGAGATGCTCTGAAAGATAGGCGGAACCCGCGGCGGACCACTGCACAATCCTGTAAAGACATTGTGTCTGCCTGAGCCGCCCGCTCAAGAAATTCCCACTGGAGCACTCTACACTAACCTAGCCGAAGCGTAAGGGCCGGTCAAAGCCCGACTGGATCGACGATTCGTTGGGGAACCAGCAGAGAGACTGGTGGATAGGTACCTCGTCGCGTGATCTTGCGGCGATGCCATAGCCAATGCCCACATGGCACGAGGAGTGGGCGCACCAGGATCGCATCTACGGCAATCCCTACCACCAACGCGAATCCCAGTTGTCTGAGCGAGCCCAAGGGGCTCGACAGGAACGAGGCGAATGAGCAGGCCGTGATCGCAGCCGCCGAGGTGATCAATCCGCCCGTTTGTGCCACTGCCCGGATGATCCCCCGACGTAAGCCCAGCGCATCAACTTCTTCACGCAACCTCGCCATCAAGAACACGTTGTAATCCACACCCACTGCGACCAGCAAGACAAATAAGAAGTAGGGAACCTTCCAATCAAGCCCTTCCGCTCCCAAAATTGTGATGAAGACCAGATGCGTCGCCCCGAGTGCGAAACAATAGGTCAGGAGCATCGTTGCGACCAGGTTGATACACGCCGAAAGATCCTTCAAAGCCATCAGAAGGACCAAGAATACACCGAGTGGCACCAGCACCCAGCTCTGTCGTTGGTCGGAACGGGTCAAAGCCCGAATATCAGCACTCTCTGCATTTCCGCCTGTGATCAAGACCGTAGCGGTTGGGCCCGTGGTCTCATCGAGATACGATTCAACTCGTTCGCGAATCAACCCCACATGGTCCATCGCCTCTTCCGAAAAGAGTCGATCCGTCTGAACTAAATCAATCCTCGCCAGGTGCCCATCGGCGGAGATATACGCGTCGAGGCTTCGTTTCAACTCAGGGAAGTCGTGCAGAGTTTGGGCGTTGACGAGCAAGGTCGAGAGGACCCGCCGACCGACCGGATCGCTTAGGATCTCGTTGAGCTGACTATTGGCTCGTGATGCCCCAGCATGAATCTGCCCTGCGCCATTCGCAGCCTGGGTCAGTTCGCGAAGCATCGCATCCGTCGAATCCGGTCCAGGCTTGGCAGGGGTCGACGGTCGTGTGAGCGGGAGTCCTGTGAGTCGCTCGACCCAGTGTGCGGCTCTGAGTTTGGCCGCTCCGCTGTTCAGCCCTTCCTCAAGCTGGCCCGCCCCGCCAGTCATCAGCTTGAGCCCATCATTGACCTGGGTCAGTCGAGAGGCAATCCGGGCGCGTTCGAGAAGCTCGGTAGTCCCGAGCGGCTGTGTCGCAGATCGAACTTCGCCTACCCGTTTAGTCTTGACCAGGAGGCGACTCACATCATCAATCAGTGCGATACCTTCCGAACTTCTCAGGTCTGTTTCCGACTTCAGCACAACCGAGAGTGGGGTTGTTGCGCCTGCACCGAATATCTCGGAGATGTGCCTCAAGTCCTGAACGGAAGCCGTTGCCGGGGGCATCTCGCTGACAAGATCTTGAATGAAGTGAGTGCGCAGGCCCAGGAGGGTCAGCGGCATCATCAATATTAACGTGACCGACCAGGCAAGCAGCGGGCGACTCATCACTCGGTGGCCGAATGCGTCCCAGAACCCGGATGAGGGCCGGATGAGGCCATCAAAGGAACTGGGGTGCGCCCTGGCAAGCAAGATCAGGAGGGCAGGGGTCAGCGTCAGAGTCGAACCCAACGTCAGGAAAAGCCCAAGCGCGACGCTCGGTCCTGTACTGGAAAACAGCCGAAACTGGGTAGTCCCCATCAGAAGGAGCCCGACCATCACCGTCCCCGCGCTTGTGAGCAAGGCGTGCGCTGAACGCTCCAGGGTCACGCGCATCGCGCCCGAAGGATTGTCCGGGTTCCAATGCTCGGCGAACCGCCACGAGATGAACAGGCAGAAGTCCGTCCCACAGCCGAACAGCAGTGCGACCAGAAAAAGTTCCACTAACGGTGAGACCGGCCAACCTTTTGAGGCCAACCAGCCCAGCATCGCGCGGGAAACGATGAGGCCCACTCCAATCGTCGCCATCGGCACCAATGCCAACCAGAAAGAGCGGTAAACAATGAACAAGACAATCAGCAAAAGGAACACTGTTGCGATCGCAGCCCTGTCGAGCGAGGTCTGGACGTTCGCCATGTAGTCGCGACCAAGCACGGCATCGCCCGACCATCGGATGATCAGGCCGACTGGGGGGGATGGGTCGCGAGTTTGACGCTGCATCCATGCAACAGCGGCCTGGATTTTGGGCGCGACAAACGACGACGACATCGGCACGGCGATCAGTTGCATCGTACCATCGCGACTGATCAACCGAGCGGCCACGTCGGGAGGCGAATTCGGGCCGAGCACCGGCTTGATCTCAATCGGCCGGCCTGGGCTCTCCAGCCGAGTTGCCAGTTGTTTGGCGTAAGCATGGTCGACTGGGTTAAGCCCACCGGGACGCTCTAGCGCCACAACCGTCATCGCTTCAGCTTCTTGCTCCGGCCACGCTTTGGCCGTTAGTGCCTTAGCCCTATGGCTTTCTGCCCAATCCGGTAAGAGGTTCGCCTGTCCCTCGGCTGCAAGTCGAGTCAAGTCGGGCGAGAGCACACCCACGACGACCGCCACGCTGAGCCAAACCACCACTACCATCGCCGGATGCCGGGTCACAAGCCCGTCGAGCTTCACTAATGGACTCATTCAGCCGACTCCCGACAACACACTACGCGACGTCCCGAAACACCGGAGTCGTCCGTTCCCTAAGTCTTCAACTCGTCAAGGTAAACCGTAATTTTAACGCAGACCTGTGCGATCGCCCAGTGCAAGCTCAAAGCAAAGGCAATCCGCACCTGCCTATGGCATCCTGGAGATGGCCACCCGTGTTGCGACGTCAAGGATGGTTCACAGGAAGGGTCAAGAATCAAAGAAACGTAAATGTAAACTAAAGCGGATATTGCGAATGACATATGTCGCCACTAGAGAATGGATCGACAGCCCTTCCATCTTCCAGCGAGACCTCCTCAATTTGCCGAAGTCCGTGGTAAAATGCCTCAATCTCATCGTAAGGGAGTTCTGATGACCTCGATCAATCTCGGATTCAAAATTGCGGCGGCGGTCAATATTTTGGGGATTCTCCTGTTCTCACTTGGATTCACGAATCACCAACTCTTTGCGCTCAGCCCTGTGGTGGCATCTCGCTTTGGCCTGATCTGCATCATGCTCTGGGGCTTCGCTTACCTGTCGGTTGCGAACACCTACCAATGCGTCCCAGCGCTGATCGCCGTTTTTGCCGTTGAGAAGTTGGTCTATGTGATAACATGGCTATTCTGGATGCAAGAGTTCTCCCACGACCTGCCACGTATCTACTCCGAGTCGCCACTCACAGCAACGTTCTATGTGATCTATGGTCCCAATGATTTCCTGTTCTGTCTCTTCTTCGCATACGTTGCAATCAAGTTTCGTCAAGCTCATGCGTTAACGGCATCGCATGGTGCTCGTGAGTCTGTTAGATTGATCGATCAGCCGGCAACTCGATCTCCAGACAACGAGAGGGTGTGAATTATGTGGGATCTCTCCACATTACGGTTCTTCGAGATTTCGTCGATTTTGGGCTGGATGTTCTCGCTCATCATGAGCGCGATCATCATTCCTTTCATCGCGCGCCTCTATCGGCTGCATCGCGAACAGCAGCAGATGATCCACAAAAAGCTATTCGAACATACGGGGGTCGTTCTCTTCGGTCTCTTCGATGGCAAACTCCAGTCCGATTACCTGGGTGGGTTCCTCACCACGTTTTTTGGAGAGAGGCTCTTTGACCTGATTGTCGGCTGGAATGACAGGCCGTCGTCGAGCATTATCACGCCCAGAAACGACTTCGAAGCCGACCACATGACCGAGATCTTGGCGGCCAAGGCCTCGCCCTACCTCCTACAGTCCCGGCGGATCGATGGTTATCTGAAGGGGGCTGAAGCTCATGGAACTTCTTCATATCAGTACGCTCAACTCATTGTCGGTCTTGCACGACCGGACTCAACCAAGCTCAAGAGCCACGACTATCCTCGCGTGATCATCGTTGAGAAGGGAACCCTCCAACGCATCATGGAGGGAGAAGTTCAACCTCAGTGGGATACTCAGGATGGCTATATCTGGCTCGCAACCGTTCGCGAGTTGGGGGAGAGATTCTATAGCGGAAAGCAGCATGGGATCGGTGTCCTGGAACTTCCGCTTGAGGCCTCTTCCTGAGTCGAAATCTCATAGATGGAGTTGTTGAATGTGCCAGACATACGGTTGTTTCTTGGCGAACACTGGCTCGCAGAATCTAGTCGTTGACAACTGTCGTACCAGGGGATACTCTAGGGATTGGACAACTGTCAGGGTTTAAGCTGGGGTGTGATCATGCGTGACCTCTATGTGGGTGTGCTCTTGATCGTGGGGATCATCTCGGCTGCAAGGGGCGAGGAACCAACTTATGCGATGAAGCTAGAGGCGATCCAGACTCGTCACAAAGAAGCTTTTGACCGTTACTCCAAGAACTTTGCGACGCCCAAGACTGATGCCGAGACAAAGGTTTTGGTCGAAGATTACAACGGCCAGGTCCAGCAAAACGCCGGAGACGTGCTGGCGGTCTGTCGGGCGAACACGAAGAATCCAGCGAATGTCGAAGCGCTGGGCTTCGTCATCAAGATCGCCCGAGCAGGACCGAGTGATTGCTCAAAGCAAGCCCTGGAAATGCTCATTCGTGATCATGTGCAGACTCCCGGTATAGGTCGAATTGTCGGATGGACCTTCTTCCTCTATCACCTTCCGGTTGCGGAGCAGCTCCTCCGCGAGGTCTCGACCAAACACCCTGACCGCCAGGAGCGTGTTTGGGCGGCAAGCGTACTGGGCTCGCATCTGGAGTATCAGGCCAAGATGGTCCGCCGATTTCATGACAAGCTCGATTCCCCAGAAGAATTCGAGCAACCGAGGCGTTCGCTGATCGAACAATTCCTTCATGACAAACCAGACGCGGAGGCCCTGGAACGTGATGCAGCTTCCGTCTATGAGAAGAATATTCTCGAATATGGCGACCTGACGGAATTTGATGGAGGCAAGCGGACGATCACCGAAGCCGACGGCGGCAGATTGTTCGCTCTAAGACGCCTCGGTATCGGCAAGCCGGCCCCCGACATCGTGGGCCAGGACGTCGACGGCAAACCGCTCAGGCTCAGCGATTATCGAGGCAAGGTCGTTGTGCTTACCTTCTCGGGAAACTGGTGTGGGCCTTGCAAGGCGATGTATCCTCAAGAGCGGTCTATGGTGGTGGCCATGAAGGGACGTCCGTTCGCACTGATCAGCGTTAATACCGATGACACCCTCGACACGGTCAAGAAGTCGATCACCGAGGGAGAGATCACCTGGCCGTGTTGGTTCGACGGCGGGACGGAAGGGCCGATCACAACCACCTGGGGGGTCACTGCGTTTCCGTCAATCTTTGTTCTCGATGAAAACGGGATCGTCCGCCACAAGAATCTCCGAGAGAATAGCTTGCAGGAAGCGGTCGAGAAGTTGGTCGTGACCTTAGAAAACGATCGGAGAACGGCAAGACCAACGACAGAGCGGCCTTGACGCAAGAAGAATAATTATATCACTGAATGAACAAGTTTATCAAAATCTGTGAGATCCGTCTTGGTCTTAAACGCCCGCTTGGGGATGACGCTGTACGCCCGACGTCCATAAACCAGTAGATAGAGGGTATCGTTTTCCAACAGAGAGTTGAAGAAGTCCCAGCGAATCCGCGACTCGATCGAATTTGTTTGGAAATGGATTCCGCTCTCGTCAAACGTCAAGAGAGCGCTCTCTCGAAACTTGGGGTTGAACTTGAAACTGTACCAGACTTGGAGGGGACCGATCGAGAGCAGGTTGAACCACTCCGCGATCGCAATCGGGAACCAGATGAGAGACCACCAGCGGACTCCCGCAGCATAGGTCAAATACGCGCCGAGACAAAGAAGCACGAGAGCAACCACCTTGTCGAGCTTCCAAAAGAGGGTCGACCGATAATAGAGGCGGTCGGCCGCAAGATGATCGGCAAGAACATGCTCATAGGTGATTTCGATAGGCTGGTCGTTCACGGCATCCTCACTGGCGACTGTCGCCATCGCTTAGTCGGACTTCGCTGGCAGAGATCCACGATCCGCCGGCGGATCGACCGCAATCAGGGCTGATTCCATCGGCCTTGATGCGAGGTCGGAACCATGCCGGCGACTTAAGTATCGAGATTACAGGGTCATCCTGGGCCAGGCTAGAACGAACTCGACAAAATAAGTCTGAGGCGAGGGGAAATCCCAACACGCGAGCCGTCTCGCGGGCCTGGGCGCGATTTGAAACTCGCTCGAACGGATCCTTCTCCAGGCTCGTCCTTAGCTCTCCAAACAAAAAGTTCATAAGCCTTTGTCAATTCATCATTGAGGGCGTAGGTTTCCTTCGGGTGGGGGTTCGCGTCCTAGGTCGTTCGACAGTGATGCGAATGAAACTACGTTCTAGGTTGCCGACCCACAGAGGTTTCCTCCACGACGGGATGTACCTATCACGCGATGTTGCGTGACGATCCTGGCTCGCGGGGAGCGTACCGCAGTGACAGAAACACTTTCGAGAGGAACTCCACGTATGTTACGAACCGATTTGAAGCCAAGTGTCGTTCCGGTTGTAGAGGGTAATCTGAGACGAGCATTTACTCTCATTGAGTTGCTCCTGGTCATCGCGATCATTGGCGTGCTGATGGCGTTGGCGTTGCCGGCACTCTCATCAGCTCGGGCAGCGGCTCGTCGCGTTCAGTGCCAGAACAATCAGAGGCAGGTGGGTCTAGGTCTCGTTTCGTTCTGCAACCAGAACAACGCGTTTCCCAAGGCGGCTACCTACGGCGAGATCCTTGGTGTCGTTGCTTCGGGTAGCGAGCCCAAGTCGATCATCAACTCGGCGTTCATCAACCATTCCGCCGGCTTTGGAACCATTCAACAAGGAAAAGGACCAGAGGGAGACGACGTTGGGCCCCTCTACAATTGGGTCGTCGATATCCTGCCCTACATTGATGGTCAGTCTCTCTACAACGACTTTAACAAGAGTCGCTCCTACCTCGACGCCGGACGCGCCGGTGACGATAGCTCACGGCCTACAAATCTCGCCATCGGCTCGACCCCGATCGCGGTCTTGACCTGTCCTGAAGACCAGACACTGATTCAAGACTCGGGAAATCTCAGCTATGTGGTTAACGGCGGTTTCGCACGCTGGCATGGCGTCCCCTATGGCTGGACCGGTGGGGCCACCGCCGGAGCGACTGGCCCGACACTAGACTGGAGTCCTGTCGGTGTCCCCAAGAAGACAGGACTCATGTTTATGGGAACCAAAAGTGGCAAGACGGCATGGGATTTCAGCCTGACGGCCGGTGCCATCTCTGACGGTCTGTCGAACACCGTTCTCTTGTCGGAAAACCACCTTGCCGGTGCCTCTCAGGGAAATTCCTACTCCGGTGGAGCTGTGACAAATTGGTCAACGGCCCACCCCAACTTCATTATGTTCCTGGCCTCGGATAACGTCTGTGTTTCAGGGAAATGCATGACTACCAAAGACTTGATACCCGCCGGAGGAACGAGCGATGGGGCCGGCTGGGCTCGGGCCAATCAGGCGGGAAGCTATGAAAACATCAACTCGGGTAATAGCTCAACGGACGAAGGCTCATCACCCTACCCCAACAGCAAACATGCCGGCGGAGTCGTCGTGACCATGGCTGACGGGTCGAGTAAGTTCATCAAGACCAACATTGATGGCACGGTCTGGGCCAAGCTCATCACTCCAGCCGGCCAGAACCTCCCCGCACAGTTCAACCAGCTCCCGATGTTCTCAGGCAGCTACTGATCCGATTCGACCGATCCGAACGCGGCTCGCAACCAAGTTGCGAGCCGCTCCTTCGCGCTCTCAAACTTGGCCAAGCAGGATGAGCTGGTAGATGTTCAACGTTGCATAAATCAAGACAAGGATTGACAAGACATCCGAGACCTTGAACTTCGTGCCAAACAAGGAGTGGTTCTGACCGATCAAGAGAATCGGAAGGGCGAACCCGGTGAGTCCGAGCTTGCCGACTAAAAATGCTCGGGACCCATACGCGAGTGAAAGTTTCTGCGATGGATTCAAATCCTCACCTCCGAGGTCCAGCAGAAGCAGAGTGGCTCCTGCGTCCACCATCGAAAGCGTCAGGAGGAACAGCGCCAGGACTGCGGTTCTCCGCGAGAATCGATCCACGTAGTAAGGTTGGGTTCGCTCGTCCCCGCGCCGGATTTTAACTCGCCGACCTCCAGGTCGGAGAGCACTCCATCAGGTTGTCGGTTTGACCCGACGATCGCCCCTTGGGCCGGTCGAAATGCTCTCTCGTCCGTCGCCCACGGCCAGAAGAGTCCCCATTGTCGTCGTTCCACTGAGGCGTTTTCACACTCTCCAACTTTTACCAAGACGCAGCGCGAGATGTGTCACGTCGGGCAATAAATCAACTCGGTCGTTCCCGACAAAACCAATCGTTCGCCGACCTCGTTTTTCCGCTCAATCCGTTTGCGCAAGCACTCTTTGATAAATTTTCAATCGCACATCCCTCAAAACGCTCCTCTGAGTCTCGAGAAGCCCCAAAACACCAACAAAAA
>JANXSX010000135.1 GCA_025356475.1 Isosphaeraceae bacterium
TTGTCGCGATTCCGGTATGAAGTGACCGATATCTGGAGGCGTTGGCTTTCACGGCAACGCCGTGACGGCGAGCTTGCCTGGGCTCGCTTCCGCAGGTTTCTCGAGCGTCATCCGCTCCCGCCTGCGGTAGCGATCCACTCCGTGTTGCGTCGCGTAGCGCCTGCATGACATGACGAGCCGTATGGCCCGTGAAGGGGCCATCCTTATTGCCAACCGATGTTTACGAGGATTGGGTAGACGTGGCCCGTGGGACGGTGGAGGGGGTCATCCTTATTGCCAACCGATGTTTACGAGGATTGGGTAGGATCTTTGCCTCTTGGCTGACCTCATACTCAACTCCAGGGGAACGCAACGGGGACCTCCTGGTTGCCGAGCCTCGACTTGGTAATGTGAGAATTTGGAACGATCGGCGACAGTCCAAGGCATGGTGGTATACTAGGTAAAATGAGGAGCATCCAAAAAAGCCTGGAGTTGGGCGACCTGGTGACCGAAGACTAACAGATGAGGCATCGCCCTTCGCCCAGGTCATCCATCCAGGCCTGTGAACCACGCGTACAGGGGGTCGTCCGAACGGACTCGCTGATGACTAAACGAAGCCATTGGCAAGATGTAGGGGTTATCACATGGACGATATTTTCAGATGTGTGGTTCTCGGAACAAACCCAATGGTATGATGTGCCGATTATGGTGGCTCTAACTCGGCGACTGCTAGATTACGAAACGAACCCAATGGTATTTTGTAACGATTATAAGACCAACACATCATCGCCCATCTGACTTACGAAACGAACCTAATGGTATTTTGTGACGATTATAGCAGCACAGCTTTCGACGAAGGGCGCACTACGAAACGAACCCAATGGTATTTTGTAACGATTATGAGACCAACACATCATCGCCCACCTGAATTCCAAAACGGACCCAATGGCATGATGTACTGATTGTAACGACAGAAGTGGGATGGTTTACTCTTGAGGAGTTCGCGGGATCGCTTGCCCAGATCACTGCGTGTGAGTTGCAATATTGGGTGGGCGTACCTGGATTCCGAGTACGAGTCATCACTTTGGGCACGACATTGTTCGATCCTTTGATTTACCCGAAAGCGGAGCTTGCAGAACGCTATCGCCGGCAGCGGAAAATCGAGCTCAATATTCGACATATTACGATTGCGAAGGAAATGGATATTCTGGATAGCAAGACGGTTGATGGAGTTGGGAGTAGTCCGGGTGAGTTATCTCGATGCGTCACGGTGGTTAACACATCCGATACCGCGTCATGACCCAGGGAACGTTCTCGTCAATCCCAACCGCATTGAGCCACGAGGGATCAAGCGTCGAATGAAGCAGTTCCCCTTGATGACAGAGCCCCAATCCGTACTCCAGAAACGCTTGCTGGAAACGAAGGATGCGGCTTAAGTATAAGCCATTCGGGATATCCATGAGACTACGCTGCCAATGTCGGATAAGGTTCATATTCCCGCGCGGCGGATTCAACCATTCCGATCTGAACACATTCCGACTCTTCCGCGTAAGCGATCATCAGAGATAGATCCGCAAGCCTGTTCATCCGACGGGGGAGTCCATCGGCAAGTCGGTGAAGTGCGACGAGGGACTCGGGTGAGAACAGTGGTCGGTCTGCTCCTGCTGCTTGGAGTCGTCCTTCGACATAGCTGCGTGCTTCCTCTTTCGTCAGTGGTCCGAGCAGGCAGCGCGCGGCAAGTCGATCAGCGAGGGCAGGGGGCATGTTCAGGAGAAGCTCGGCAGTCCCGACCAGCAAGAGGTTGAGGTTCGCAACACCGTTGGTTGTGAAGTTGAGCAAGAGTCGGAGCGTCTCGAAGGTCGCGGGATCTTCGATCAGTTGGGCTTCGTCGATGATCAAGAGTGGACGATTCCCCTTCGCGACTGAGGCTGTCAGCCCTGACTTGAGCCGACGGAGAGACTCGCCGATCGGTCGGGAGGACAAGGTAAGGCTGGGATAGAGTTCATCGGCAAGGAAGCCGAGAAGCTCGGCGGCGGGTAGGGCGGGGAAGGTCAAGTGACTGGTCGGTACGCCAAGGTCAATCGCCAGACGACTTGCGATCATCGTCTTACCGGACCCCGATGGCCCATAGAGCGCGGCAGAGCCCTGGCAATGCTCGATCGCATACCGCAACCTGCGCATTGAGCGATCGTGACCGGTCAGGGCTACGTAGTCACCCGTCGCAACGGAGTCGCGAAACGGTCTGCTGCTCAGGCTAAAATGCTTCTCGTACAAGTAGCCGTCTCCATCCTCAGGCCACTCGATTCACTGACGAAGGGCCACCAATCTCCAGACTGTCGGCCATGAAAGCATAAGTCTGTCCGAATCCACCTATCTCAAGAGTGACGGTCGCGGGTCATGCATCACTCAGACAAACGTCTCCGCTAAGCCGAGCAGGGGAATCCCACCCGCTTCGAGCACCTCTTGGGCCCGCCTCAAGGCCCGATCACTGGTGATTCCTCGGTGCTGGACCAGGATCGCCGCGTCTACCGACCGATGGAGGATCGCGGCGCTCAAGCCTGTGAAGAGCGGACTGCCATCGACCAGCACCAGATCGAACTCTCGGCGAACTCGGGCCAGCAAGACTGACCAGGCCGGCTTGGCCAAGAACTCTCGAGGCTGGGCCACTGCGGCCCGTAGCGGGAGTAGCGTTAAGTGATCGTCAGGTGAGTCGATCAGTGCTTCGGAGAGGGCGACACCATCATCGACCACGTCTTCAAGGCCAAACTCGGGACGTAACCCAAGTTGCCGAGCGAGCATCGGCCCGGTCAGATCGGCGTCGACGAGTAAGGTCCGGCCCGGCCGACGTGACAGGGCTCTCGCCAAGGCGAGAACAAGAGTCGTGCGTCCTTCGGCTCGGTGGCAGCTTGTGAACAGGAGCACCTTGATATGCTGGTGGGTCCGGGTCACTTCGAGAGCTTCGGCCATCCGTGTGAATCGGTCGCCATGCGAACGCTCGAGGGCCAGCACGGTTTCCGGCCATTCCAGACCGATTTCAGGCGACTGATCGACGAATGGAGGAGGGGGCTCAACCGGGAAGTGGGGGGCAGGCGGCGACGTTGCCGGGCGACCTGTCTCGGCAGGGCGGCGGGCATAAGCCCTGGCCAGCGCGTGATCAACCTCCCGCATGATTCGACTCCTCGACCTCCCTATCCGGCAGGACAAATCCCTGCAGCGTAATATTGGGAATCGTCTCAATCGGCGTCGAAGATGAGGCTGATGCCGAACTTGTCGGTGAAATCGTTTCCACCGATATCGAGAAGAGCGGTGCCTTCTCCCCAAACTCAACCTGGGCTGGGACTTGGGATGCCATCAACCCCGAGTTTGCCCAGTTCGCCATTGGGGAGAGAGCGAGCAAGGTCAGGGGGATCCCCAGGAGCAGGCCAAGCCCGACGAGCTTCACTTCCTTGCGAAGTCGCCGCTTCTTCGTTCGGAAGTGGGCCGCAGAAGGCCGCCGACCAGCATATCCACGCGGTCCCACCTCGATCGTAGGGACTTGGATCAAGAGAGGGAGGCTGGCTCGCGTCCGCTCGGAGTGCGGAAACGATCGGTTGGCATCGTGATGTCGCTGAAGTGTCAACATGGCCCGACCCAACCTTCCCACTCGACGAATCCCACCTGTTCGGCATGACTTCTTACCGGAATCTCCGGCGTATTTACCTCATCGTCACATCTTGCCACGCCACTTGAGGGAGATTGCCGAAAATACCGAGTTCGAAGACTGGGCCGATCAGCGAGATCAGCGAAGCAGGCCAATTGAAACGCTTGGCGGGGATATGGGGGATATTCCGCCAGCCGATTCCGCTCAACCCTTCTTGTTCCCCCGGGCATCCTTGAGAGTCTGTTCCGCACTGGCCACTCCACTCCACTTACCTTCACAAGCATGTTTGCGGTCAGGGCTTCCCCACGGCGATCCGCTGGAGTTCTCGCCTGATGTCGGAGGCGTCGCTGTTGGCCAACCCGACGCGCTGGATCAGGAGGAGCACGAAGGTCCCCCGCTTCGGGTCAATCCATGCCTGAGTTCCGAAGGCTCCGCCGTGCCCGAAGCTCCCGGGGCTGAGCGACTCGGTGACCCCCTCCGGCTGACGGACGAACCCCCAGCCGAGTCCGAAGCCCATGCCGTCGGTGAACCCCGTTTTCAAGTCCTTGGTTTGTAGCGAGGTCATCTCAATGATGGTCGCCTCTGTCAACAAGCGGCGAGTACCGACGGTGCCTCGATTGAGCATCATTTGGTAAAGCAGGGCGAGATCGGCGGCGGTCGAATAGAGTCCGCCCGCAGGGCTCGGCATCCGCTCGCCCGGCTTGGGGACGGTTCGGGAGGTGGCCACGGGGCGAAGCTCACCTTCCTTTCGGTCATAGGTCACCGCAACTCGCTTGGCCTGGTCATCGCTCGGGTAGAAGGTGGTGTCGACCATACCGAGGGGATGAAATAGCCGCTCTGTGAGGAAGACCTCGTAAGGCTGACCTGATGCGACTTCGATGATCCGTCCCAGGGTGTTGATCCCTGCATTACTATAGGACCATCGCGAACCTGGCTCGAAGCTGAGCGGGCGTTTGGCATAGGCAGAGGTCGCCGTTGCGAGGCTCTTGTCCCGTCCCGAGGTCAGGTCGCCGGGCCCGGGTGCCGATGTGTCGGGCAACCCCGAGGTGTGGGTCAGCAGGTCCCGAAGCGTGATCAGGCGGGCAGGCTTGCTCAGGCTCAGAGTCTCATCGGACTTACTCGCGACCATCATCTGGCCGCGAAAATCGGGAAGGTGTTTCTCAACCGTGTCGTCCAGGGCGAGCTTGCCTGCCTCAACGAGCATCATCACCCCGATGCCGGTTATCGGTTTCGTCATTGAGGCGATCCGGAACATCGTGTCCGGACGCATCGGCAAATGATCTTCGACATTTTGCTGACCGACCGCGACTAAGCTGAGAATCTGGTCGGAGCGTCCCACCAGTGTGACGGCCCCAGCGATTTCCTTGTCGGCGACGAACCGCCCCATCCGCTCGGTGATCTGGGCGGAAAGCTTGCCATCTTCCTCCGCCAGGCCCCGACCAGCTCCTAGGAGCAGCGACCCGAACACAAACCAAGCCATCAACACGTGCCGACCGTAAAAGCGACTCATGGTTGTATCTCTGGACAGGAGGTGTGCTCGGCGGACCCTGAAGTCTGATCAGCCTACGATGCCCGTGATCATTCTACCAGCAGCGCCAAGCGGAATTCGCAGTTGTGCCAAGTAAATCGTCAGGAGACGACGAATCCTGATCGAAACTGACACGACGTTGGTCTTAGAACACTCAAAAGATGATTTTTCGTAACACTCACAAATCGAGATGAGTCCGCCCATAACATGACAAAGGCGAACAAAAGAGAAGCCCCAGAGGCTCACGTTTGCCAACCAGCGATGGTTCGTGTGTTTGTCGCGTCTCATTCTTTCAGGAGTGTTCACCATGGGATTGATCGGTTTTTGTCAGAGTCGACTTGGTTCCAAGCCCGTGAGCGGAATTGCGATCATCGCGGTGGTCGCGGGGTTAAGCTCGGGAGATCGAGCCCAGGCATCGTTACTCGTCGTAGGACCGAATTTTACCAACATCAATATCATCTATACACCCGATGGACCGAACCCGGTCAATTCGGGGGCGGGCTCGATCGGTCCGAGTTCTTTAGATGGGAATCCCCTGCCGTACCTCTATTGCGTGGATATCGCAACAAATATCAATGTTCCTGGCACGTTCCCGACCACCGACGTGACGTCTGATGGCAAGATCCGGGGCACCTACGTGGGAGGGAGCGCAGCGGTCGCTGGGCAAGTGGCCTGGTTGCTCAACACCTACGGGCCGACTGCAACCACGGCGGACCAGCAAGGCGGGCTCCAAGCCGCGATCTGGAAAACCGAGTACGGTGCCCTGTTCACACTGACTGCCAGCAATAGCGCTGCCACACTCGCAGAGTACAACAACGCGATCACCAGCCTGGGGAGCAATAGCGACCCGCTCAATAGCGTTCTCTGGATCAGTCCATTTAACGATCCCGCCCGAACCTCGCCCGCACAGGGCCTTGTCACGACCGCTGCGGTTGCTTCAGTTCCGGAACCAACCACGGTCGCGTCAGCCCTCTTTGGCCTCTTGTTCTCGATGTTGGTCTGGAGGAGGCGATTGTCTTTACTCACAGTGTCGTCACAGGTCCAGTGAACCTCGACCCTGCGTCGGAGTCCGCGAGGAACCGCTGATTGAGGCAATGCCACACTGCCACATCCGACCGACGACGATTCTTCTAGCTTAAGAGGTCTAAATCGTCGGTTTTTCCAATTCCAGTAGACCGAGAAGGTTGCCATCCGAGTCCTTGATATAGGCGACCCTGCCCATACCTGGGATATCCATTTGAGGGAGGGCAATCACACCCCCGAGTACCAACGTCTTCTCAACCAACGCATCAAGACCTTCGACTTCGACTGTGCATATGAACGAATTCACCGACTGCATTTCCAGAGGCGGGCCTCCACGCCGGGGGAGCAGTCCACCTCCCATTCCCGCCTCCTCGGCGGAGCCGGTCGTGATGATCCAATAGTCCATGAACTCCAACTTCTGGAAGCTCCAGCCCAAGAGTTCGGTGTAAAAGTCAATGAGCTGCGCGGGTCGAGTTGCATGGATCTCGAAGCGAGTAATCTTTGGCATTATGAATTTCTCATGCCTCGTATGGCTTCCGTGAGAGAGTCACGCTGTTGAGCAAGGTAGCGATGGATTTCTGATTTCGGACTCGCCGATTTGGACTCGTCGGAGTCAAGATACCAGACGCTTCCAGTGGTTGCAACTTCGGCAACATCAACAACGGGGGGGCAAGACCAAGTCCAACAGATCGGAAACCAGGTGACGAGTATCTCGACGACGAACCTCGTGATTACGCATGGAAATCCGGAATCTCAGCGATACCGAGGCATCGGATTTCACTCGGGAGGATCAGAGAACGAGGGCGAGTAACCTCCTGCGAAGTCGATTCGCTCGAGAACTTCATCCTCTTCTCGTGGAGGCCCGCTCTTTGCGAGTTCGGGATTTGAACCGTTGTTGGGTTACACCCTCCCCATTGGGCCTGGGTTGGGGTAAGGTCAACACTCCATTCTCGCCGATCGTGGCGATTCCGGTCGTAGAGCAGCTCGTGGAGACACACACATGGATCGTCGTACATTCTTGCGCGCGGGTGCAGCGGGTCTGGCATTGTCGGCGGCTCCGTCGCGTGGCTATGCCTGGCTGGCCGACGCCAAGCCCAAACGGGTCGGTTTGATCGGCACGGGTTGGTACGGAAAGGCGGACCTGATCCGCTTGCTTCAGGTTTCGCCAACGAGCGAAGTTGTATCGCTCTGCGACGTCGACTCGAAGATGCTTGCCGATGCCGCTGCGATGATCGGTGGCCGCCAGGCCTCTGGCAAGGTTCCTCGGGTCTATTCCGACTATCGGAAGATGCTCGCAGAGAAGGATCTCGACGTCGTCTTGATTGCCACCCCTGACCACTGGCACGCTCTACCGATGATCGCGGCGGTCGAGGCCGGGGCGGACGTCTATTTGCAGAAGCCAATCAGCATTGATGTCGCAGAAGGTCAGGCGATGCTCGAGATCGCTCGTAAACATAAGCGAGTCGTCCAGATCGGTACTCAGCGGCGCAGCACACCCCACCTGATTGACGCCCGAAACAAAGTGATCAAGGAAGGTAAGCTCGGCGCTATCGGCATGGTCGAGATCTACTGCTATTACCATATGCGCAACCGGACCAATCCCCCCGATACTGCCCCCCCTGAGAACCTCGACTGGGAGATGTGGACTGGGCCTGCGCCGATGAGGCCGTTCAACCCGATTGTCCACCCACGCGGTTGGCGGGCGTTTCAAGAGTATGGCAATGGGATCATGGGCGATATGTGTGTGCATATGATCGATATGGTCCGCTGGCTGCTCAATTTGGGCTGGCCCACCAAGATCAGCTCGAGCGGAGGGATCCTGATCGACAAGGCGGCAAAGGCCAACATCCCAGACACACAAGAGGCGACGTTCGAGTTCCCCGACTTCCCTGTGATCTGGCAGCACCGGTCCTGGGGAAGTACGCCCGACCCCAAGTATCCTTGGGGGGCCACGATTTATGGTGAAAAGGGAACCCTCAAGCTGAGTGTCAACTCGTTTGACTTCACACCGCAGGGGGGCAACGAGAAACCTTTGCATGGCGATGCTCTCTTCGAGTACGACGAGTACCCCGAGGACAAGACCGAGAAGGATCTTGAGCGACACGTCGCCTCCGCCATCCGCGGGCATATGCGTGATCTGCTCGCATGTATCGAGACACGAGCCATGCCCGTGGCTGATATTGAACAAGGACATATCTCGACCGCCAGTTGCATCCTGGCCAACCACGCCCTCAAGCTGGGCCGGACCCTCACTTGGGACTCTGCCGGCGGCAAAGTCACAGGCGACGATCAGGCCAACGGGCTCCTTGCCCGCCCCTATCGCGCTCCCTGGATCCATCCTGGCATCAAGGCGTGACTGGATTCTTTCCCAAGAGGTGCCCCTCTACCGAGTGGCACCCTCAATGCATCAGAAGGGGAGCCAGGGATTGAAGATCCGACGGTTTCCCCTCTTTTCGCGGACCGGCCTTCGTTTGCGCCTACCATAGAGAGGTGACCGCCCGAGGACTTACTTGGAAACCTCAATGACCGACTGGACCCCAACCCGACAGCATGCGCTGGGTTTGCTGGAAGACTTCCTCCCTCATGCAGGACGGGACTATGCCGCGAGCCGCAACTTTGATCTCGGGCCAGGGGATCGGTCAAACGTCTCAGGGCTTTCCCCTTATGTGCGTCACCGGTTGATTCGCGAGGAAGAGATCGTGTCTGCTGTGCGCACACGACACAGCAGCAGCGCAGCCGAGAAGTTTTTGCAGGAAGTCGTCTGGCGAACCTATTGGAAGGGCTGGCTCGAGATTCATCCGGGGGTCTGGCCTTCCTATCGAGATGAGCTAACTTCCCTCACCCAACGACTTGAGACGGATCTTGCACTCAACGCGCGATATTCTGACGCCCTCTCGGGCAAGTCAGGGCTCACGTGTCTCGACCAATGGGTTCGCGAGCTGATCGAAAATGGGTACTTGCATAATCACGCGAGAATGTGGTTTGCCAGTCTCTGGATTTTCACGCTCAAACTCCCCTGGGCCTTGGGGGCCGACTTCTTTTATCGGCACCTGCTGGATGGCGACCCCGCTTCAAATACGTTGTCCTGGCGATGGGTTGCAGGTTTGCAGACCAAGGGAAAGACTTATGCCGCCCAGGCTGAGAACATCGATCGCTACACCCAGGGAAGGATCCGTCCCCAGGAACCATTCGCGAGCGAATGCCTTCCGATCAGAGGTTCCGATGTCTATCCGACCGTTCGGTTGAAGCCGCGTGATCGTGTTGAGCCGGGAACGGTGGCACTCTTGATCACGGAGGAGGATCTCCACGTCGAGAGCCTTCACCTCCCCGGGACCAAACCCGTCGCGGTTGCCGGAGTTCAGGCGACCAGCGATCGATCGCGATGGCCAACAAGTCCTTTGGTGCAGGGGTTCGCGTCGGGGGCTTTGGCCGACGGTCTCCAGCGGGCGGGAGTGCATTTCGATCTCTGTACCTGTGAGCTTGAGTCGTGGGAACATATTTTGGATTGGGCCAAGTCCTTGGGAGTCAATCAGGTTGTCACCGCCGAAGCATCCATCGGCCCGGTCCGCGATCGGCTGCAAGTCCTAGAAGCTTCACTCCTTCGTCATGGAGTACGCCTGGTTCGAATCCGTCGTGATTGGGACGATGCCCTTTGGCCCCTCGCGACCAAGGGGTTTTTCCCGTTCAAGGAAAAGCTGCCGACCGTACTGGCCAGTCTTGGACTGGGATAGTGCAGGTGCCATAATCCTCACTTGGTGGCAATGCGCGTTCACGACCAAGGGCTCTCGGAGTCGGGGCTCCTTCCGCTGTCAGGAAGGGTCGAACGCGTCCGGTACAAGTTAGTGGCGTCCTTCACCTTTGACAAACGCGTTTCATCGGAAGGCGTCTCTATTGATCAATGAAGCGCAATCTGGCGTTCCCAGGCTTCGAGATCGATTGGACCAGAGAGGGGCGAGGCGGTACGATACGTTTCTTGGAAATCATCCTTCCTAATAGTAAGTCAGGCCCTGGACGACAGATCCGATGCGAGTGGTGACGATCGATGGCCCTGCGGGAGCTGGGAAGAGTACCGTGGCCCGACGCCTTGCGGAGCGGCTAGGTTGGCGCTTACTCGACACCGGGGCCATGTATCGGGCGGTGACTCTGGCGGCAATGCGTCGGGGAGTGGATCTCGAGAGTGACGAGGCACTCGGAGCGCTCGCGCGAGGTCTCACCGTTCGGTTCGAGACAACCACAGTTTTGCTCAATGGCGATGATATCAGTGGCGAGATCCGAACAGTCGAGGTGACGCAGGCGAGCGGCTCGATCGCCGATAAGCCTAGCGTCCGAGCAACCTTGGTCCACTGGCAGCGGTCTTTTGCCGAGTCCCACGACACGATCACCGAGGGTCGTGACCAGGGGACGATCGTCTTCCCGGACGCGCTCTGCAAGATTTACCTGACGGCCAGTCCCCAAGAACGGGCGAGGCGGCGACTCGCCGAATTCGTCGGCAAGGGGGTCAAGATTACCTTTGAGTCCGTCTTACACGACATCAATGCACGGGACTGTCGGGATCAAGCGAGAGAGATCGCTCCGATGCGACCTGCCACCGACGCGATCGAGTACGATAGCACCGGCCTGAGTTTCGATGAGGTCGTCGAGCGCCTCGAAGCAACGATCAGAGACGCTTGCAATAGGTCAAACTCATGAGTGCAGCAGAACGTGATGCCTCGACGAAGTTAAAGGCCTTGAAGCACCGCACCCGTGACCGTCCACTCTGGACTTGGGCGATTTATAAATACTTCCAGGTTCTGATGAGCACGTATTTCGGCCTCCGCTACAGTTTCCGGGCGACAGGCCGGCGGCAGCTCCCAGCGAAGGGAGGTATGCTCCTGGTTTCAAACCACTTGAGCCATCTGGACGTTATTATTCTGGGAGCAACGACTCCCCGTCCCATGAACTTCGTCGCCAAGTCGAGCCTGTTCTTTTACCCTCTCAAGCCGATCATTATTGCGATGGGAGCCTTGCCGATTCGCCTTGATGGCAAGGGAGCTGAGGGACTCAAGGAAACGTTGCGTCGCCTGAAAGCAGGGGGGATTGTGACCCTTTTTCCGGAAGGGAGCCGAACCTTCGACGGGGATCTCGGCCCCCTCAAATCGGGGATCGGCCTACTCGCGAGTCGGGCCAAGGTACCGATCGTTCCCGTCGCGATTGCGGGTGCCTTCGAAGCGTGGCCTCGATCCGCCAACCTACCTCGCCCTCACCCAATCCGAGTTCATTATGGTACGCCGATCGAGGCGACCGAACTCGAAGGCATGACTGTCGAGGCGGTCGCCGAGTTGCTCCGAGGCCGCGTGCTCGATTGTCAGAGGCAGGCCCGCGCAGGCTTGGCTGGAGATATGGGTGGGGCAATTTCGGCGATTCGCCAGATTGAGGTTGGCCAAACGATGCGCTTCGACTAAAGTTCCCGTTGTCGGTATCCGAAACCGGCCTCCGAACCCTTGAGCCATCAGCGAGCGACACATCGTCGGGGTCCGTCTTGAACATTGGTCTGTTCTTGTCTACGACCTTACTTCGAACTGTTCGCCGGCCTGTCTGCCTTGGCCAAGGAGTGTCGCCATGCGACGAAGTCCACGTCTACGGATGGCCATTGGGGCAATGCTGGTGGTTGCCACGACTGCGCTCACCGGTTGCACCCACAACCACTATTATACCGGTGCCGGCCAATGCCCCCCGACACTTGTTGGCGGCGGTGGAGTCGTTGCGGAACCGTCGTCCAGCTACGGAGCGATCTGCGACGTTCCGCCAGGTTCGACCGTGGTTACGACCCGTCCTCCTAGCGCAGCCGGAACCGTCCAGGTCCCCATTGTCAGCTCGGTCGATCGTCCCAAGCTGGTGACAAGCGAGCCGACCGGAGTCCCCTACAACCGCTCCAGCTCGCGATTCGGCTGGCGGAGAACCGATCCGGAGAACATCGCCAACGTCAAGATTGATGGTGCCTATGACGAAACGATCAAGTAATGTTCATGAATTTCTGATCACCGCTTCGGACAAAGCGCAACGACTGACCCGCCTCAGGCGATATTCCAATCGAATCCCAGAGCGGCGGGAGAAGTCATCAAGAAGCCAGCCACTTGTTGTGTGAGCTGTCCAACTTGTTTAGTATGAATTCCTCAAGGGCGATTAGCTCAGTTGGTAGAGCGCCTGCTTTACACGCAGGATGTCGGGGGTTCAAGTCCCTCATCGCCCATTCACAACTCGTTGATTGGCAAGAGTTTGCGGCAAATAATTCCGACTAACAAATTAGGGGAGTTTTGGTTCGTGCGAACCGAAATGCTTTCCAAATCGCTCTCAGGCTATTGCGGCACAAGCATTTCCGTCCGAACCAAAATCCATCTGCATCTAAAGTGAGCATCTGCGGTTTCGGCTCGAAACACCGATCCGCCAGCCACTACTTTCCTTCGGCCAGCTCTACGGCCTTCTGGATCGCCCGTGCGTCAGCCTTGGTGATCGGCGACTCGCCGTTGAGCTTCCGCCAGACTGTGCTGTGGTGCCACTTAAGCAAACGGGCGAGCCGTGATTGCCCGCCTGAGCCGCGCTCGTCGTTGAGCAAATCGCAGATGGCCCGCAGATCAGCGGGGGGCATTGTTCGACCAATTTCGTGCCCATCGCTCCTATTTGAGTGCGGCAACCGCAGCCTTGAAGAGTGCATCTTTCTTTTGCTGCTCGGCTGGAAGCTCAGGATAGGGCACGTAGCACGGGTGCTCTTTCTTCTCCGGGACTTTGACCGGCCCGTACTTCCAGCCATCCGCCTTCTTCACGGCGAGCCAGCTATCATGACTGGCGCTTGGCGGCGCATCGGGATTAGCGATGTTGAATTTCACGCCTTCGATGGCGCTATGTTTCTGCCACTCAGGAGCATCTTCCCAAGTTGGCTGGCTGGTATCTCCAATGGTCTGACAATACGCCCGATTAGCTTCGTGACAGACTTTTGCTATTGCTTCATAATCCATACCATCTCCATCCCTGTTTCGGGCATCATCGCCCGTGCGGATGGAGGCTATTGCAGATTGCTACAGCAATCAAGCATTATTTTGAGAAATATTCAACAGGGAGCCCCGAAGCCGGATCTCATGCGGTCGATTCTGAGACTGCCTCCATGGCCAGCTGCACCGTTACTTCGAGAGGGCATTGAATTTATTCCTTGAAATAATTTAGATTCTTATCTTTAATAAAGTCATGATCTTCGATGTTTTGGCGTTTAAATCCGGCCTTTTCAAAAGCATCTACCGCCCAGCGTTGCAAGCTCCTGTAGGTCGGCCAGTAATGCCCGGAGCCATTGTCAATCACTATCTTGTCACCTTGAATCCGAGCTATGCCCGCCGATAGGACCGGCAATCCTCTGGTTACAATAACATGTTTTAGGATGTCATCATCTTCCTTGGCATACGAAGCACCCTCCTTACCAGACACGCGAGACCGCTTCAGATCCAAGATGGGAATGGCCCACAGTTTAGGCTCCGTGGTCAACACCCACTTGAATTTTTCTCCGTTTGGAGCAACCTTGTTGACCCAATCGGGAGGATTATTCATCCAATCGGGAAGCTTGTCGGTAGGCATGATCTCGACCGGTCGTATTGGAACGATTAATCTTGTTAAGGCATCAGCGACTGGCAAGTCTCGGTCGAACACGTCATCCCATACGCTCACTCGGACTGGAACAGGACCTGTATAGTCCTCTGGCCTCGGCTCGAGAATGTCCTGCGGGCGGGGACCGATATAACCTGGTGGCAGCGCATGGCGGCGTCCTGGTGGGGGTACATTGCGATCCTCGCCCGGAAGGATTTTGCTTGGGACCGGCGGTGCCGGAAGCGACTGTACAGGGCCTTGTGCCCCGAGATGATGCCACGGGCAGAAGGCTAGAAGAATTGCGGCGAGGAGAAGTCGGAACGATCTCATCATAGTGTCCTTGAATGGTGCCAGCGAGAGCCGTGTAGACACCCTCTCAACTTTCCCCAATCGCGCCAAGCCCCCCGCATTCCTATAGGTATCAAGTCGGGCCATATCTCGCAAGGGTCTACTTGAAGAATTGTGCCTCAGTCATGCAGAATGGATACTAGGCTGCATGCTGGAGAGGGCAAGAGGTCATGCGATGCTCCGGCCACGAGTTTCAGTTCACCGAACCAAAACCCTGGGAAACCTTCGTAAAACACGGGAAATCATGAGGAATCATGGAAAACAGCGCTAGCACACCAGCTTTTCGCAAAATCCTTTACAAAAAAGAACTTGTGACACGAAAAACC
>JANXSX010000147.1 GCA_025356475.1 Isosphaeraceae bacterium
TCGTTTGATCCATCAGGTCAATCATCGGGAAATCCATGGAAATGTCTCAGTGAGGTGGGCCATCGAGAGTCCAGACTCCTAAAAGACCAGAAAGGAACGTGGTCTGAAATGGCCAACCACCGAACCAGGGACATGAGCCAATTGGTTTTGTCGCGGACGTCAATATTGCAGTAACTTGTAGCCAAATTATATTGGAAATGACTGTCGTCAGGGTTTTCGTCCGCGAGCCTCTGCCAGATGTCTCGAGCGAGCTCGGCGGACTTGCCAGCCTCATCGTACTTGCCGGAGTCTTTGAGCAAGATACTGCTCAAGAGGTAGCATTCTGCCAGGGACTGCTGGTATTCGGCAACATCGGGTGTAACTTCTCAATAACCTCGGGTAAACTGGGTAGCCGTTTACACCCCGAAAACCTACAATTAAGCACTATGAAGAGGGCGATAAGTCCAAAACAGTTGTTTCCCCCCTTCAAACGTACAGAAACCCCTTGCTCTCAGCCTCTCCAGGGTGTGAACGGCTACTTGAGAAGTTACCCACATCCGAAGAAAAGCGGTGACGCCCGCGAAGCTTGAGAAACGGTCGCGTTGGTCGTCGTCCAGTGCTTGCTTCGTCCCACCAGGAGATTCACCATGCGTCTCAGACCCAATTTCGCTCCCGGCGTCGTCCTCTCGCTCGCGCTGAGCTTGGGAGCCTGCGGCCTCGTGGCCGTGCAGGCGCAGGCCGCACTCGCGACCGCTCAGTGTCCCGTCGACACCAAAATCGTGGGCATCCTCAAGTTTCAGAGTTGCCTGGCGAACGCCTGCGAGACTATTGGCGGGGAGGCTACCACCACCTGCAGCAAGTTCTACATTTACGAGCGCGATAAAAGGGGGAAACTGCGCAGAACCAACCGTGCGAGTGATAATCCGGCTGCCTGCTTCCGGGAGGAGTACCCGGCGGCGGCAAAACGGCTGAAGGAGCGATTTTCGACGAGCAAGTGGACGTGCCGGATTTCGAACGTCGGTTCTAAGGTCCGAAACGATCCGCCGTCGACGGCAGAGTTCGCCCTCGATCACGGTCGCCAGAAAGTTCACGTACGAACAAAAAATAGGGGTGGTGATGCCAGGTCATTTTTTGAGGAAGTCTTCTCCACTAGCGACTTCGCCCTCTCCCCTGGCTTTCGATTGCAACGCCAGCCCGGACAAAAGAACTATGTTCTCGGGGGATTGGATCGGGACGGGTCCGACCTGACCAATTATTCCAAGTACATGACGCGTTTCGGCAGATTCGCGAAGTCGAATTATGCGATCTGGGGCGAAGAGATCGCCGACCTCTTAACCGACCCCGAATATCGCCTCTTGGGAGCCACCCGGCTGACGAAGGATGGGCGTGATCTGATCAAGGTCGTCTTTGAGATAGTAGACGGGCAGGGAGCGGGGAACAAGAGCCGGGTAGACGCCGTCTTCGACCCGGGCGCGGGCTGGATATTGCGATCCTTCGAGGAGCGCTTCGACGGGTCTGCTCCTGGCGATGTTCAGACGGCTCGCATTGAGTACGGTGCCGCCCGTGATGGATTTTTTTTGCCCAGCAAAATTACGATGTCGGACCTCGACGGGGACTCTATCTGCGATTTCCTAGCCTGGTCGTTTGAACCGACTCCACTTTCCGAATTCGAGATGCCTTTCTTTGGGCTGCCGGACTTGACTGTGAGGGCGAACCTAAAGGCAAATTCCGTTCCTTACTACTGGATCGGCGGGCTCGCCGCCGGCGGGCTCGTCATCGTGCTCGTACTCTTCTTTCGGATCGCGTGGTGCCGCACTCTTCCAAGTTCGCAGCGGGTTTCGCTCCGGGTTTCGCGGCGGGGAGGATTGACGCTGATTGAGCTGCTTGCGCGGTCCTCGCCGTCATTACTTTGAGGGCGAACCCAAAGGCCAATTCGACACTTCTCACTGATCCCCACCTCAATATCTGGCGACTTGACGTGATCGTTGTCCTGCATGACCTTGCGTCTTGCCACGCCTGACGCGCGCTGGCGCTTCGACGGCTGGAGTCCATACACTCCAGATCCTGTCCAGCGTCAACACCACGAATCGCACCAGCGTCTTCCGCTGCCGCCATTTGTAACGCACTTTCTCCAGCAACCGGAACATCCGGTTGGTCCGCTCCACATGGTTGTTGGTTCGCACGCGACGACTCACTGGGTTGCGCAGGTAGGCCATCAGCTTCGGGAACTTCTCGTCTCGCAGTTGGTCCATCGCCTTGGCCAACTCCGGCACCGATAGGAACGCCGCGTCGCGAACAATCGTGGCCCGGCGGCAACTCGCCTGGTGGACGTCCTTGGGAGTGTCGAACAGCCAGTAGATCCGGTCGGCGAACCGCCGCAACGTCGCCAGTTCCGGCAAGTATTCCAGCATCTGTCGAAGGTCGTTACGCTCCGATTCGGTGAGGTTCTCCCGACGCTTCACGATCAGGTAGCGGTGTTTGAAGACGAACGATGCCTTCTCTTTGATCGTCATGCCTTTCCGGGCGGCGGCGGCCTTGGACTTGGCTCCTTTGCGGCCCCGCTTCTTCTTGCGACCGGCCTTGCCACGCCGACCCATCGCCGTTCGCATCCGCCGAACCGCATCAAGGATCAGCTTGTTGATGTCCTTGATCACATGGAAAACGCACAACTGGTGGTCCGCCTTGGGC
>JANXSX010000207.1 GCA_025356475.1 Isosphaeraceae bacterium
TTGCCCCAAAACGGCCTCACGCCGTCAACGATCTTCCGAATTGTCAAAGAGCCTGCGGGCAAAATCTATAAGAGCGGCGAGGCAACCGGGGCCTCTTCCGCGTCAGCGGAAACGGTCGAGGATGGCGAATCTGCCAGTGCAGCTTCAACTTCAGGCTCTTCTTTGGTCGCATGCAGCCGTTCCTTTTCCAAGACTCGGATGCATCGCTCGCAGCTTGCGATCTCGCGTTCAGTCTTGTTCAGGAACGGGTCCATATCGAAGAATTCCCCGACCTTCGCCTTGGCCTGAGCCTCTTTGTTCTCAAGGTCGAGCACTTTCAAGAGTTCCGTAAGCTGGCGCAACTCACGAGCGAAGACTTCGCGAAGTTGTTTCTGTACCGCGACTTGCCACCCGGGATCATCACGTGAAATCGCCTCAGTATTGAGCTCAGACTCCTCGTTGTCCCACTCGTTGGCTGGAAAGCCTAACAGACAGTGGGCCATGATGTGATCGCTCTTACTGAGCTCACCTTTGAACTTCTTTGAGACGACTTTCTGGTGGAAGTAGCTCCATCGCTTCATCAAATGGAGACAGCCGTGATACGTCGTCGAAAGTCGAGCGACGACACGGCCAGGTTGGCTTCTAATTCTTGACGCCAGGGCCTCGGCCTTGTCGCGTTGATCAGCATTCCAGAGCGAGTCGGCTCTACGAATCAACCAAGCCGTCTTGGTCTCGGCCCGGTCTTGCAATACTACAAGCCGTTCGCGTTCCACTTTGATGGCGAGATCAACCTCGCGCATGGTGCGCCTGGCGATCTGTGACGCGGGGATGGCTCCCGTGAGTGTGGCAGTCGTTGAGAGTGACATCGTCGTAATCCCGCAAAAAGGGTGCAGCATCGCACGTAACGGGATTACCATCGGCATGCGGGATTGGAGACTTTGGGGATTCTGGGATAATTTGCGAAGATTTTTGGATTAGGGGGAAGGCGGGTGGGTTGGCGGATTTTCCGTACGCCGTCTTTCCCCAGGGCGTTGCCCGTGGGCTGATTTGTGGCCGCCCTTACAGGGCTACAAGACTAATAAGAACAATAGGTTACGCCAGAAAGACCCTTCTCGGGTGTTGATCTTCGAGTGCGTGATGGCCTACAGTGAATACGAATGATCCGCCTTCATCCTTTTGAATCCGCGAGCCTCATGAAGAACGTCACGCTCGGGTTGTTTGCCATCGCAGCAGTCGCCCTGGGAGCCATTTACGGCTTTGTTCGGATCCGCTCGGAGATGACGCTTGGTATCTCCTCGAACCTGATTCGGAGCGCTGGGGAGAAGCATCAGGTGACTCCGCAAATGCTCGAATCGAGCCAGGCCAACAACGGAAAGACGGCTCCGCCGTTCCGCGCAGAGGGTTCCGACGGACGGACTTATGAGCGAGACGAACTGATCAAGAACGGCCCACTCGTTCTGGTTTTCATCAAAGAGAGCTGTCCGTGCAGCAATGAGGCTGAACCCTTCTTTCGGAGCCTCCACGATGCCGTGAGCGGGCGAGTGAACTTCTTGGGAGTGATTGACGGAACTCCATTCGTGGCAAAACGTTGGATCGAGAAGCATCAAACACCGTATCCCATTCTTGCCGACCCGGAACAGGCCATTGTCAAAGCGTATGGAGTGGAGAACTCTGCCTATGTGGCGCTCGTGAGTCCGGAAGGGACGATCGAACACCTCTGGCCTGGTTATTCTGCGGCGATGCTCACGGAACTTGTGGACCGACTGACGGCAATGACAGGTCAGACATTAGGGCCGATCGATCTCACTGGCGCTCCGAGCGAACTCTACTCGGGTTGCCCCTACTTCTGAGAGCTTCAGGTGGAATTCGCCTGGTAGTCGGTCAGGTTTTGGGCCAGAATAGACCTTCGATATGTCTCCGTCTGAAGTCTCCGGGAGCCGACTCAGTATGGCCTTCGCCTCGACGCCGATCGATGCTCTCGACGCCGAAACTGGGCCAGTCCAGCCGACCGAACGGATCGCCATCCTCGATATTCTCCGGGGATTCGCCCTCTTCGGGATCCTGGTCATGAACCTACCCGGGTTTAACACCCCTTGGGCCATCTATCGCGGTGGGGGAAACCCACACCCTGGCTGGTACAACGGCGTGGCGGAGTGGGTCACCGCAACCTTCTTCGAAGGCAAATTCAACGCGATCTTCTCGTTCCTGTTCGGGGTTGGGTTAACGATCCAACTCGAACGGGCCGCTGCCAAGAAGATCCCCTTCGTGCGTGTGTATCTCCGCCGACTCTTCACGCTCTTTCTCTTCGGCCTGGCTCATGTGGTGTTCCTGTGGGACGGCGATGTCCTGCACATCTACGCGGTGCTCGGGGTCGGTCTCGTCCTAATTCGCCGCTGGCCCGATAAGTATCTCATCCCTTTGGTGGGGCTGATCTTCCTCTTGCCCGTCACTAAGTCGGCCTTCGACCTCTACATCGATAAGCCTGCCACCCATAGCAAGCAATTCTGGCTCGATCGAGGTGCGGAACAGGTACGTGTTTACTCGTCCGGCACCTACACCGAGATCATGAACCTGCGGTTGAGTGAGGTCAAAGAAGATTATCTGTTCAACAATTGGTGGACATTCTGGTGTGCGTTGGCCGTAACGATGTTGATTGGATTCATGGTCGGTCGGCGTCGAATCGTTCAGAATCTCGTCGGCCAAGAATCGCCAATTCGACATTTGTTCAACACGAGTGTGATCCTCGGTTTGATCACAGGGAGCATGCTGGCCACGTCGCACAGCTTGGAGGATCTCACGGATGCCACAACCTTGGTCGGGACGTTCCATAGCGCCCTTTATCAGATCAATCGACCGATCTTGAGCATGGCGTACATCACAGGAATTACCTTGTTGAGTATGCAGCCTCGCTGGAGTGTGCGACTCGCTCCTTTGGCGTCGGTCGGTCGGATGCCACTGACGAACTACCTCATGCAATCGGTGATCTGTGGGTTCCTGTTCTACTCGTACGGGTTCGCCCTCTACGGCAAAGTCGGTCCCGCAGGCAACTTTCTGGTGGCTCTGGCGATCTACGCAGTGCAGGTGATCTACAGCAACTATTGGATGGCTCACTTCCAGTACGGACCGCTCGAGTGGCTCTGGAGGTTGCTCACCTATGGCAAACCGCCCAAGATGCGCTCAAAGAAGGCAACCGCCGAAGAGGGCTGACCCAGCAGGCACCGTTCCAATTGGCCGAGGGACATTGTCCCCGATTGGCGCGGATCGTGTGAATGGAACCCGCTGGCGGAGGCATCCGGTTGGGCTTTGCCACGTTGGCAACGGACGCTAGAATCCGGCCCATGAACGCTCTCCGTTGGATTTTGATTATGGGCAGCTTGGTCGCACTTGCCATTGGGCTTCCCGCCTGGTTGAGCGCAGGTCCCAAGCGCATCGCTCGGGTCGAGCCGGGCAGGATCATTCGCGGAGCCTGGCAATCGCCAGAGGCCTTACGTGAAGTCGCCCAGCAATACCACATCAAGACGATTGTGTCTTTGACGGCAATCAATGCTGATGATTCTAAGTATGTGGGCCAGGCGGAGGTTGTGGAGGATCTCGGCCTCGGCTGGAGGATCGTGCCGATGAGGGGCTCACGCGCCACGCTCGCTCAGATGGCTGAGGCTGCGGACCTGGTTGCCGACCCCGATCTTCAACCGATTTTCTTTCACTGTGTCGCGGGCCATCATCGCTCGAGCCTGGTCCAGGCAGCGTATCGGATTCGCCATCAAGGCTGGAGCGCGGACGAGGCCTGGAACGAACTCCGGAAGCTCAACTGGACCCGACCCGAGGCCTCGGCAGATCGCCAGGACGCGGCCTTGATCGTCGAATTCGCGGCCAGCCCCTATGCCCACAAGGAGACGCCATGCGTCCCGTCCGAAGACGAAAGATCGTTCTCTGGGCTGGCCTTGCGATCGCGCTGATGGTGGGCACACCGCTCGGCCTCTTCATCGCATCCGACAACTTCGGCATCGTCCAGCCCGGCTCAATCTATCGATCTGCTCAGATGTCTGACAGATCCTTATCACAGACAATTCAAAATCAAGCGATCAAATCGGTATTGAACCTCCGCGGCCCCAACCCGAAGCAGGGGTGGTATCGAGCCGAGCAGGCCGCGACCTTGCTGGCGGGGGCAACCCAGATTGATTTTTCATTAGCAACGGATCAGTATCTCTCCAGACCCCAGGCGCGTATGCTTGTCGAGGTCTTGGATCGGTGCCAAAAGCCAGTGTTGATCCATTGCCAGTTCGGTTCCGAACGAACGGGATTGGTCGCAGCGATCGCCGAGCTCTTGCGAGAGGGTTCGACTTTGGAGGACGCCCGAAACCAGTTTTCGATTCGCTACAAGTTCCTGCCGATCAAAGATGGCCTGGTGGTGCGCGGGCATCTTGATCAGTATGAGGAATACTTGAAGTCGAAGGGGCTGACCCATTCGTCGCAGACCTTTCGCAACTATATTGCCCGGGACTACCGCCCGGCCGGCCCAAGTCGTGAAGATTGGGCGTTCAATCCTTATCCTCTGGTCGTGACCCATCGACCGGATGGCATAACGACTGTGGGGCAGCTCGACTCCGATCCCATTAAGAAGTAAATGAATGCTTCAGGAACCGCCATGCTCCAGACCCACGACATAGAGGTTCGCGTCCGTTATGCCGAAACGGATCGGATGGGACTCTTGCACCACGCCAATTACGTTGTCTACTTCGAGCAAGCTCGCACCGAGCTGCTTCGCGCGTGCGGGTTCACCTACCGAGAGATGGAGGATTCCGGCCACTTTTTGGTCGTGATCGACCTTCAGGTCAAGTACAAACGGCCCGCCCAGTACGATGACGTCGTCACGATCCGAACGACCGTCGACAAAGTGACGCACGCCAAGATCGTCCACAAGTACGAGGTTTTTCGTGATGGCCTGCTGCTCGCCGAGGGGCAATCGACCTTAGCATGCGTAGACAAAGCCGGTCGTCCGCAAGCATTGCCCCCCGTTTTGAAGCGCGACAACTTTGCGTGACCATCAACCCGCCCGCCCTGGGTCCATCCAGCGACCGCTTGAGTCGTACTGGATCGTGGTGCCGTCCGGATAGGCGCGGGTCTAGGCTGATTCCAACTTGACCTTGACACGGGAAACTGATTTCGCGTTTACTTCGCGAATCTGGTTCACTGGTGCTATGAGATTTCTCCTTCGCAGAGCACGGATGCTATTCCAATGCCTTCTGCTACACCGAACACGTTTCAAA
>JANXSX010000210.1 GCA_025356475.1 Isosphaeraceae bacterium
GAGCTGCCCAAGGTAGACTCCGCTGACCCAGTCGTCGGGGATAGTGAAGGTGGCGCAGGGGGACCAGGCACATTCACGGACCCGCATCTCGCCGATCGGAGGGTCGGGTTGGACCTCGCCCTTGAACGACCCGAGCGTCAGCACGTGGCGCGCACCTTGACCCTGATAGTAACCCATCCGATAGAGGTCGATCTTGAACGACGAGGCCGGGTTGGTGCTGACGTGGATACTGATCGATTCGCCAGGCCGAACACTCGTCTTCGAAACGTAGCCTTCGATCCCTGGCGAACGATGCTTGGTCGCCGGATCGACCACAACCTTGGTATTGATCCAGGCCATGGTCCCCGGCTTTTCGTTTTCGTCCTTGATCAGGTCCGGTCGCTGGGCCGCTTTTGCGGAACTCACGACGAACGAGGATCCCAGGCCAGCCGCCGCTGCGGTTCGCAAGAGGTCGCGACGATTAAGAGCGGGATCCGTAGGCATGGTCGGGCAACTCCATCAAGATTCGCCCAAGAGTAGGCGTAACTGAGTTGTACCCGAATCCTAAGACAAACGTAAGGGGTCACTGGGAAGATTCCAAGATTCCGCCGTCGCAAGACCGATCGCAAGCGTCCGCCCTAAATTAAAGGACTCTAACCGAATGGCATGAACTTAAGCGTCAAGGTCTCCCGTCCATCCGCCGCAAAGCGTGAATCGCGAACAACGTGTAGCCTCTTGAGCACGGGAGAGACGTCAGTCATCCTGGGGTTAGGATACGACCTCACGAGGAAACGGACTCAGTGCTCGCATGCATCCCTCGATCACTCCCGTCCTGACACGGTTGCGTCAAGTCATCCGTGAAATTCTCAAGCCGGAAACCATTCGCGACGGCACATGGCACTGATGAGCATTTCTGGGTGCCACCCGCCGCTGGCATACAATCTTGTGATATCGGTGATGGTGGAGTCGGCTCGGGTTCAGGAGGTGGGAGTAGAGCGGCTTTTGTTCTTCAGGGATGTTACCTCTAGCCTTTAGAAAAGTCGAAGGGCCGGGTCGCCCTGGGTCGTTGCCTACCCAGGGCTCCCACAGATTCGTACGTGCGCGTGAACGCATACGGCTCGTCATGTCGTGCAGGTGCTACGCGACTCAACACTGAGTGGATCGCTACCGCAGGCGGGAGCGGATGACGCTCGAGAATCCTGCGGAAGCGAGCCCAGGCAAGCTCGCCGTCACGGCGTTGCCGTGAAAGCCAACGCCTCCAGATCCGAGTCACTCCGTCCCGGAATCGCGACAACGCAGTAGAGTGGCTCGCGATCTCTCGATCAGAACTCGGGTTCCCTCTCGAGAGTGTCAGAGAGGCATTCGACTCAGCGATTCAACTGGACCCGACAAATGAGCGGGCACGACACAACCTCGGCACTTTCGAGGCGGCAAGTCAAACTCGCCCCTCAAGGGTTTATCAGACTCGGAATCGGTCCGCGATTCGAGCCTCCGGATTGTCGGAGCGGCGACTTGGTCTAGCCGCGTAACCGAATTCACTCGAGAAATCAGGAAATTCGGCGAGAATCGTGATCGAAGCTGTGAAGTCGTCGGCAAACGCTAAATCGTCAGGGCGAGTTCGAAGATTTCCTCGGCGTCGAGAACTTGGGTGTTTGAAGTGAACAGTTCTTGAATTGCCTTGCGCTGGATTTTCATTTTGGTGCCACCGATGCCCAAGGCTCCCCAGCACCGAACGCCATCGCGGAGTCGATCCTTGTCGGTGGGCTCGACGAGTTCGATGCCGGCGGGGGGGACGGCGTTGGCGTCGATCAAGACTTTGAGGTTGGGGAACTTGGCCTGCTCTTCCTTGGTCAGAAGCCGTGCTCCTGCAGCTCCTGCGGCGACGACGACGTCAGTCCCAGGATGATTGTCAATCAAATCTTGATTTGAGCATCCGACCACGCGATGGTTCAAGGCCTCGGAGATCTGTTGGGCGGCGAGTTGGGCTCGGTCGGTAGTTCGCGAGCCGATGGTGACCTCTGCACCCTGGCGGGCGAGCAGGCGGGCGATCCGTCGACCGACCGGGCCTGTCCCGGCGAGGATGCCGACCTTTACCCCTTCGAGCTTGCCGTCGAACGCCTTGACGATCGCCAGAACGGCTGAGGAGGCCGTGGTATTGCAGCCGTTGGGG
>JANXSX010000004.1 GCA_025356475.1 Isosphaeraceae bacterium
GGTCAGCGTAATTGGTGACTCCACCGCACGATCGACACCGCAGCAATCGAAGGAGGGACGAAGCGGTAGGCGGGGCTCCCCAAAGGTCCCGAGCTACTCCCTTGGATGCGCACGCTTTCTTGATCAATTTTTCGGCGCGATCGGGCGCGATCCCCTTAGCGGCCGCCTCGTCCAGTAACACATGCCTTGTCCCTAGATCCAGACGATCGAGCCCGTCGATCGCGAACAGGGCTGACTCAACGAGCGAATCCTCGGCATCGGCCCGGAGAGTTCGGTCGTAGCGGACTCGCTCGGTCGGCGCGACGATGTGGGATTGGGCATAACTGATCACTTCAAGCCAGACGGTCTTCTCGGCAGTCACCTGACTTTTCTGCATCCACCGACCCCGTTCTGCAGTCGCCCGCGCTGCGACCTCGAAGGTCGGCGCATCCTGGAGGAGCCCGAGAGCATCGTAGAGGTCCCGCCTCGCCAGGTGTTCCAAAGCGACCCGAATTTGGCGGCGCGTGGTTCCGTCGAGGAGATCGGCGATCGGCTCGGGACCGTCTTCCTCGCGAGGAGGCTCAGCCCTCGCCGGAATCGGCTCAATCAGCCGGTCGAGGTCCTCCTTTGTCAGCCCCAACGAGCCCGACTTGTCACGCAGAATCGACCGGTCGGCGACCGACAGCCCTCCCTTGGCCGCCCGCAACTTGACGAGCCTCATCAACTGATCGAGCTTCTTATCCTTCTCGGCTGACCGCGTGGAAGTGAGTTCCGTGTCGTAGGCTGCTCGGTTGTGATCATCGGTCAGTAATGCCTGGCGGATGGCTGGAATCTGGTCGAGGTACGACTGATAGGTGTGCTTATTCTTAGGGTTCCGCGTCCCCGAGGACCAGAGAGGCTGGCAACGTGTCAGGGCCGCCTCAATCGCCGCGCGATCCGAGTTCGGATCAATCGCCAACATCGCGTAATAATCCGGGACCATGATCGCCACCAAAGCCGTCGAAAGGGGCGTATGTGTCGCTTGTAAGATCATTATGAACGAGATCAAGGACGATTACGACACCTCGATCTCTCGACGAACCCGCTCGCTTCCCTCTTGATTTATCAGACCTTGTCCCGCATAATATTTCACTCAGGCCTTCCTAGCTCAATTGGTAGAGCAGCTGACTCTTAATCAGCGGGTTGTAGGTTCAAGTCCTACGGGAGGCACTCCGATTTTGCTCCTACATCTCACTTCCGTACTGGTTTGAAGTCCGCCCGCTTCTTACTTAGTGTTGTAGCCAGCGACATTTTCGGCTCGACCCCTTTTTTCGTCTTGGTCGACACCTACGGCCCTCATCGCTCAATCCAATTTGCAGAAGCTCACTCGAAGGCTCTGCTTATTCCAGGCCTCGTGCCCTTGCACCCAGATGGCCCTGAGCTGCGTAACCGTCGTGGCCGAGAGGCCTGGCACCTCAGCGCCGAGCAACGCCTGAAGGGCTCCGGTGAAGTCGCCACTGCTGACCCCCTTGAGGTAGAGCTAGGGGATCAGGTCCTCTCGATCGTGGACCCTGGGCTTTTTGATATCAATGGGTCCCAGCCCGGTGAGCATCGGTCGCTCGAGGAGGTAGCCGTTGCGCACGACCTGATGTCGGCCGCTCTGATCGACGGCGGCGACTGGCCCGTGTTGTCTCAGGGAGGTAGACTCACTCATGGCGGGGGACTCCTCGGCCATGTGGTGAATGTGTGATGACCTTCACCAAGGATAACCCGCCACCTTTCACTCAGCCATCATCCACAACTTTCGGTTATAGCCCTCAGTGGCGAGAGGGTATCGAAAGGCGGGAGATGGTAGGTGAGAATGGCCAGAATAATGTTTATGAGATGCTCGTGAAAGAGAACGGCTAGCGAACCAACTGGGGTGGGGTAAGCAGTCAACTCCTCTTTTGGTCAACGCCGGTTACTCGCCATTGGACTGGCCGGATACCGTCGTCGAGAAGGTGTGTACTCTCGTGCGGCTGGAAGGGATCGACGTTGTGATTCAATCGACCTACTAGAACGCGAGTCGTCTGGGAGTCGAGCGATTCCCACCACTCGGGGCGCAGGAAGCAATTCTCCAGTTCGCTAAGTGCGTAGCGGACAAGGGCAGATGGAATCTCGTTCTCCGGCAAGGACAGTAGAGAATCGACCAGCACACTACTTGCGGTGTTGGAGTTATCGAGCCAAGAGAAAACGGCCGCGCCTCCAGATTCTGTAGCCAGCAGCGAGAAGCCTACCTGCTCTAGCGTGGAATTTATGTCGGAAAGATTCTGGATCTGCTTGCCTTGGAAGGTGTAAGCGGGTTGAAGTGCGCCACTGCTCATGATGTCTGGCGGCCGATCAAATTGAATGGCGACATAGCGAACACCAGTATAATCCTTATCGAGAAGCCTATTATCGAAGATCGCTTTATGATGTTCCAAATCGGCAAGGGCGCTCATCGCCCCCGCATTGTATGCATTGATGAAATCTTGAAGATCCAGCTGATACATAAGTGACTTTCCCTTATCGGCGTCACGCAACATCTCATTGGATTCGATGAGACGTTTCTTCAAATATAATTCCTTGACCAAAGGTCGATACGCAAGCAGGAATGCCTGTTCGTCGGTTGGACCAAATGCCTTCTGCTCAAGTGGTGCAAAAGCCATGCAATCGTGAATCTGACAGAAGCCCCAGAATGTCGAAGCATTATTGATGCCAATGAGCGCGGGGATGACTTTGCCGCCCGATTGAGCGAGCACGCGGGGATCGGTCGATCCTTGATATACATGCCCATTGCGTGCGATTGCCTTTAAGTCAGCGCTCCGTCTGACCGTGTGAGCCCGCACAATATTTTTGCTACAATCATTTTTTCCGGCCGTTGGATGAAGACAGACCTTTGTATCGTAGATGTTGCGGAAGCCTTCCCTCAGACTCCAATCGGGAGCTGAAGCTTGGCTTGTTCGGTTCATATGGCATTTCTTATACTTCTTGCCGGAGCCACACCAGCAGGGAGTGTTCCGATTCTGTCCGCCCATCTGCATGCGTCCATTTAATTGGCAGGAGGAATGTGTTGCTCACGTATTCATCACATAATCCACTGCCTTCTTGACAACGCCTTGCCCAGCACTTATTGCGGAAAAATCGCAGAGTGATTTTAGCTTCAGCGCCATTCCCTCATCCTTCCTTGCAATGGTCTCTATGGCATCAATCAGATCTTTCTTTGAGACAGCGTTCTCTTCGGCCGCGATGATCAGCAACTCCACGGCTGTGATGAGATGGGTGGATTCTTTCTGTTCGGCGTCTTGTTTAATTTCTTTTAGGGTCGAGAGAACAGTCGAGTTTGATTGATAAGAAGCGGTCGATGACGAGATTCTCGCAGAATCCGTAGCGATGTTGCTTCCAGGATTGCCTTGGATGTAGTTCTTCGTGCCAGCATGCTTTGCCATTATGCACCTATTAAAAATCTGTGTTGCAAATGTCGAATTTGTACGACCGATAGCTCGAATGCTATCGGCATCAGGGAAAATCTGCTGAATCTCCAGAACGAAAGCAAGTAATCGCGTCCTGACGGTATCTAAAACACCAGCCAACATGGCGGGAGGAATAACCTGCCAAGCGTCCGTGCATCTATAAGTATCCGTCAGATGCTGTGCAACTACGTTGCGAAATTGCGACTGAACAGGCTTCCTGAAATTTGTTGAGAAATTCCTGCATTGACTTGTCCAAGATTCCAATTCACCAACGCTTTCGATTAGAAAACATTCGCGATATGACTTATCGACATCGGGATTCATCTTGAGGTAGGGTGCTGGCATGTTAGAGTGGAAGTGTACACCATTCGAAATGTTGCAGCATACTTCAGTGATTGATTTTCGGTAGTCTGGCAGGAGATCGTTAACGCCGCGATAACCCTTCAATTCATTCGATACCCAGTCCCTCAAGTCTTTACTTCCAATTCGTTCGGCTAGAACCATTGCCTTTCGTAAGATACTCGAGAGTGGAATACTATGGTCGAGAATATCGTCTTGAATCTGTTCCACAAGTGAAGCGCTATTTGCCACAGTTTCGCTCCAAACGGGTCCTCGAACGAAAATAGTTCATTCCTTAGTCCCCAATGGTCAAAAACAATTCAAGATCCACCACGGCGAGTTAATTCGAGAATAGCAAAGGCAGGAGAGGCCCTAGCTTATCACGTGATCGCGAATTTGATACTTTCCCAAACACTTGAGGCGGCCAGATTGCCCACTGCACCAACCGCGATCTCGCACAGCCTCTTCCTCATCTCTTCGGACGAATTACTGATGGTCTCAACAGCTAACACAACCTGCCCTTTCGAGGCATCATTCGTCTGAATCGCTGAGGCAAGAAAGCTGATTGCCCTATCGATCTCCGACTGCCTGTCCACAGGAACGCTCACCAGATCCGGTCGGAGCGACTCGATAGCACGAACCGCGTCTCCTGTGTTTTCATATCTTGCCGTTGAAGAGCTGATCCTTGCCTCGTTCGTCGCGATGTTGCTGCCTTGATTGCCTTTGATCTTATTCAAAGGTCCGTGAAAGCAATTCATTATGCACCTATGGAAAACTTGGGAAGTTTGTGCCCCACTCACTCGAGCTAGCGATGGTACTTCGCCAGCCATACTTTCCAATTCCTCGGGCTTGATAATTCTACTGTGTCAAGTCAATCCTCAGCGAAACTTGTTTCCTCGACGACACTTGTGACTTCTACTCTTTTAGGTGTCCACGGACCTTGCCGAAAACCCAAATGACGCGTTGAAACCCCTTTGTGTCTGGAAAAAGAGGGATTCTCGCCCAAGTACCGAAAAGGAGGCTCGTCTCAAGGTCGGAAGATCGCCGAAATGTTTAGTCTTCATAAATACAAGAGATCAAATGGTTTGTGTCTCTATCGTTGCCTGATACAGTAGAAATAACGAAGGAAAGAAGCCGAGTGCGGACTGTGTCAAGAACATTCTCAATCGCGCCTCTTGGAATGACGCTCCATGCTTCTATCAACGGCACCTGAACGCAGTCCAATTCATTAAAATGCTGCATGATGAACGTCGGCCATGGGATTTTGAATGAGTTCTCCTTGCTTTCTAGAAGTGATGCAAGCTCGCGAGCACTTCTCGACAGATGACTTTCGCCAACGATGTGAGCCATTCGCTCTGGCAAAATGTGAGTGGGCAGCGGGGCGTTTGAAACCTTCCACGCCCTGTTTACAGCAGTACCAAAACTTGCGGATCGAATTATTCGATAATCCGGTAGCTGATCTTCCTTCTTATAGCCGTTTAGTTCGAAGTGAACCCATCGCTTCAGATCCTCGCTACGAATCTTCGTTGCTAGATAAAGGGCTTTTCGCAATATCGAAGGCAAAGGGATCGATTCATCAAGTGTATCGGCTCTAATGTCCTCTAAGAGGGAGGCTCTCGGCATTATTGATTGAACCGGCCGATGTAAACTATTACAAAACTTATCGCGCCATGCTGCAAACATGCTCGACTGTCCTTATGGAACGCCTGGCCAGAGGTATGAGTTAGTATACCAAGACGTAGAGATCGCAGTGTGAAAAAACGGTTAAGTTCGATGGATTTCAAAGATTTCACTCGCCAGTAGATGACTATCAACATCACTAACGATTCCAAATCCTAACGTCAATGCCCAACTCATGGCATATTCATGTCATTGACCCCTTTCGCGGCGTCTCTTTTCTTGCCCCCAGCCACCGGTCGGCTAGACTCATCTCATGACCCAGCCGCCCTCAGACCCAGCCGACCACGCCGAAGCGTTTGCCCATCGCTGGGCTGATCGGCTTGATGAGTATTGCGTGACCCGCATCGATCAGCTCGGTATCCCCCACGAAAAGAATGGCGAGAGACATCCCAGGATCAAGGGAAAGTGGCGGTCTTTCGTCCCGGAGGAGCGGACGGGCGGATTCATCCTAAAGGGCATCACGGTCAATTCGGGTGTGCTAAACCCCGACCTGATCAAAAGCCAGAAGGGCGCTCGTATCTGGCCGATGGCCCGACTGCGCGACCGGATCGACGCCATCATTGCTCATGAGTGGATCGAGCACGACCTGCGTGATCACGAGGCGGCTCTGAAGGCCGCACCGAAAACTGATCTGCCGATTTCGGACGAAGCACGGCGGATTCTGAGGGCGATGGCGAGGTAGCTGCGTCAATCCAATCACGCGATTTCTTTCGCGGAAGCGACTTCGGCGAACTCAAACCTTCTCCGCCAACCCCAATACGTGAATCGGAAGACCGCTTCCCAGCCCCCGACGAAGGCGTGACCAGGGGCCATGATCCGCGCGACCGCCAGCTCACGGTAGAGCGGCTTGTTGGCCTCATTCACGGCCAACGATTCACCGGACGCTAAGCATCGCAAGAATTCCCTGGCTGCGGCCGAGAGTTTGCTGGCATCGGGCGGCTCATCGCGGTCGCTCTCGATACGATCAGATTCCAGTTCAAGGATTTCCTCGCGGTGCTCCATTCCGTATCTGGTGAACCGGTATTCCGTTTCCGAGCCGGGCACCGGCTCCATGATCCCGGCTTCGGCCAACTCGCGATAGGCGGGCAATCGGCGGGCCGGGTCTTTGCCTTTCCAGCCCCTGATCTCGAACCGAAGTACGGCGACGGCGTTCGCGGACAGAGTGATCGTGGTCATGGTTCCCTCCGTATTGACCACATACTACCGCAGGCGACCAATTCCAAGAATCCGAGTCCGGCCCAGCGTCGCCTCTGCCAGTGGCAGGGATGCGATTGTAAAACTGTGAAGACCCCCGTAAAATCTGGATAGTAACGGCAGGCTGGACGGAGTGAACTGTCGCCCTAACCCCATATCACGCAAGCCTTTG
>JANXSX010000007.1 GCA_025356475.1 Isosphaeraceae bacterium
GTGTCTGGAAAAAGAGGGATTCTCGCCCAAGTACCGAAAAGGAGGCTCGTCTCAAGGTCGGAAGATCGCCGAAATGTCTAGTCTTTATAAATACAAGATATCAAATGGTTTGTGTCTCTATCGTTGCCTGATACAGTAGAATTAAGCCGCTCAGCTTCTTCTTTTTCCGGTGAAGGAACGCCTCCGAGGAACATCGGCGTTGTCACGCGGTAGGTCGCGCTAATTGTCTGCATGATCGTCTCCTTCCGGCTTGTCCAGCCAGTGCGAGTCGCTCTTCACCCAGGGTTGCGCCTCCTGCTCCGCTCGCGGACGTTGGTCGATGAGGGCAAAGCGGCGGGATGGGCGGCTGAACCGGCCACTGGCTTCGACAAGTTGCTGTATCATCAATCCCATGAGTGTCGTGCCGCCTGTAAGGTTCGCAATAACGCAGTCCGCGTCAAACAGAGACCGCTCGGCTTCGTTGCGAATACGAGGCAACTCGCCGAACCCTTTGTAGGGATCATTCACGACAATCCGTACTGATTCACCTTTGTATTCGGCATTATGCGTCGCCTCGGCGATCATCGACTCCGATTGGGGCGAGCAGAGGACCAATAGCCGGTCTGGTGGAGCCAGCAAAAGGGCTGAGTACAAAACCCCAGGACTATTTCCAATCGAAGTGATCAGCAGCGTTCCACGACCACCACCCAGAGAAGGAAGCTCCGTCGTTCCGTCCTTGATGCGGTTCCAGAAGTCTTGAATTTCGGCGACTGTCGGCGGGGCTGCCTCCAAGGCATCCTCACGCATGCCGTGATGATGAATTGTATTTCGCAAATCGGACAGATTCTTCCAGAATTGGGCCCACTCGCGTTGCTCGTCGGAAAGCAATGGACCCACGTCGGTCGCCAAAGCTGCCTGAAGGGCTCCGAGTCGTTGCTCGACGGGCTTTCGCTCATCGCGAGACCACCAGCGGGCACTTTTTCCATAACGGTTCAAGAGCCAGGACACGACCCATTCCCGCAATAGTCCTGCTGCGAGAGGGAGTTGGTTTCGATTGAAATAACTTTGAATCAGAGTCGCTTGGCGCGACAACTCCGGTTCATCGATAGCGACTTTCGTTTTCCATTTTCCACTCCACTTCGGTGCTGATGCAAAGGCCATCGGGTCGAGTTCGGATTGTAATAGCTTCGCAAGTCCGCCTGATAAGGGCAACCGATTGGTGACCGCAAGGGGGAGTTTCCGAACGGACTCCGCAAGCAGTGTTGCCGCCTTGCCGAGTTCCAGAGGCATGCCTGATTCATATGCGAATGAGAACTGGTTGAGTCCGTCCCGCATTTTCGTCGCGTTGCCTGCGATCTGGTGCAAGTCTCGTGAATCCCCTGCGGCTTTGGCTTCGGATCGGAGAACCTCTGCCAGAGGTGAAATCAAGCCTGCCAGCGGCCCGGTCGATCCCGTCTCGCGAAACACGCGCACCGCATGGAACCATTCCGGCAACTCCAACAGCGGCTTCAGGTCCACGATTGGACAGGGCTCGCCCGGAGTCACTCCTTCGACCATTCCGTAGTAGGCTCCGCGAATCTCGATGCCATGCAACGACTTCAAGTAAAGAGCGAGTGCGTAGGTAATGAATGGGATGTTTCGATAGCCGTGCGTCAAGTCCAACGTCAGTTTGACGCCTTCCGGAAACGCTGCGGCCGCAATCTCGACGATTTGGCGAATCTCATCCTCGGTTCGTCCATCGGGGATGTCCAACGGCTCGGCCTCGATGCCCAAGATGGTTCGGACGCCATCCGCAAGTGTCGGCCATGTCGTTTTCTTCGCCACATTCGTGCAAAGCGCGAGGACACGATTTGGTCTGGCTTCCTGTGGCAATAGCCGCAACAGTGCCAACGGTGCCAGAGGCTCCTCGACGGTACTGCCATGCAGCTCGTAGACGGTGCATCGCTTTTCCTTGCCAAGGGCAGTTAGGAGAATGTGCTGAGTCGTCATTGCGGAATCTCCCATGTGGGCTACCCATTTCTCGTGCAGCACCAATGGTCATTATCCAACAGCCGGAAATTCAAAACAGATTGTAGCGGTCGGGGTTCCGACGATCATCCCAGAGCGGCCGTTTGAACTGCGAAAAGACCCGTGAGGGAAAGGTCTTACGAGGACTTGCGAAAAGAACCCTGTCGGAGTACGACGCAATTTGAACCAGATGGGAACGGCCGGAATCGGCTTGATTCCTAACGAAAAAGCCCACCGCCGTTTGCAGCGATGGGCCTTTGCAAAAATCATGTCGGGGCGAGAGGACGGCTATTGAACTTTTTGTCGCCGGGGTGCGGTTGTTTTGGACAGACAGAATTGCCCATCTTATGCACTCTTCGACTTGAATTGGCATGTAGTCTGGGTCTCGAACCAGTCTACGGAATTAATGGGCGAGATTGATCCGTGTCTCGCTCAGGAAGGCATCGCAGTCTATAAGCCCGACACTCGTAGTAAAGTCGTCACCAAGCTGAGCACCACATTGATGGAACTCGCCGAGGACGAAGCGAATCGCGTCTCGAGTTCCGGAGTCATTCGTGACCATCACACGACCGCTCGCCGCTCCGAGATGAAGGCTGATGAAATAGTCCTCAAGATCATTACGATCGATCGTTGCCCTGTCGGACAGCCTGGCGTAATGCAGAGCACGAGCGACGGCATAGCCTGCACCCAGCACAGTACGATTTGCTATGGCTGCAAAGGTTACCTCACAACCTGCGGCTGTGAAGTCCTGCTCGAGGCCTTGGGCGAAACCTAAGGATTCTCGGCAGAATTCCACGCCGGCGAGTTCGAGTCCACCATTGCGGTTATAGCGAGTGCGTATGTTGTCTCGGGTGTTACGGATGATGCCCACGAATCTATCCTCTTCGGCTGATAGATGCGACTGAGCCCTTGTGGCGATATCGCCGACCCTGCGGTTCGTACCATCTACCGCGACGTTGTGCCCACGGAAATCTTCGTAGCTGCTTGCTTGCTGCAATTCTGAAAGTAAGAGAGGGATGGCAAGCCTATCCTCGAAGCGGGACGTATTCGCAGCCTGAGGGCAGCCGAGATCCGCAGCTATCTCGGCCAAAGGATCATCTAAAACTTGGCAAACAGACAACTTTAGTGCGTTTGCTTGCGACTGTCTGAAATTAGTGGAATTGAGATGACAAACCAGCTCCCAGAAGCTAATCGGACTTGCCAGCAAATCGTGTCCGGCATCGCGCGCGGCCCGAAGGTCGTTGAAGCCGATCCCCTGGAGTGCATTCGTATCGAGGAGATAAGTCGCCAAGTGAAAGCTCCTTCAGCCACTCTTCTCAGTAATCAATCTGCAATTGCAACTTCATTTGGGAGGCGTTCAACGTAAGCGTTTTTGTCATCCGCGTGAAGCAGCCTTACCATTTTGCGTGTCTCTGCTCAGATAAATGGTCCTTCCTCCACCGGATCACGCGGAAGGGTGTGTTCGGAACGACAAGACGGTCCTTTGAACTTTTTCTTAACGGTGTTCGAGGGTGAAAATATGCTCACTGCGATATCCTGTTCGGAAAGCCCATCATGCATAAGCAATCGTAAGGCATACGTCGATTTCATTCTCAAACGAAAGGACACTCAGACCGACCAGTCCTCGATGCTCAGTCCAGGTACACGGCCGAAGTCGCGCCGGTTGCGTGTGACGACAATGGCCGCGTTCTCCAAGGCTATGGCAGCGATTCGAAGGTCCATCAGGCCAACATTCAGCCGAAGCGCCTTTAGCTCGGCCACCATCACTATGGCCGTTTCCGTGTAAGGGAGAATGCGCCATTTGGCCAATCGCACAACCGCTTCGGCGAGATTCGCGTAGGCTCGGGCAATCTCGTTGGGCTGGCGTGCTCGACGCGTCAATGTGTACCAGCCCGACAACTGCTCGTCGACCGTCATGACCGATATCGCCAAAGCCGCAGTTGGCTGGTCATCTACTCGACGCACAACGACGGGGTCGCCACGGTAGTAAAGCGTCAAGAGGTCGGTATCCAGGACGAAAAGGCTCATAAAGCCTGGGGGTCTTCGTCGAGCTTGCGACGGTATTCCTCCATAGCATCACGCCAAGGCTGATAAAGCGGGTCGTCTTGGAGGTATCCAGCATCCTGTTTCCAAGGGGATTCGCCTTTGGCGACACTAAGCTCAGTCAACTTCGCTCCGGCGTGAAGACGCATCTGTATCTGTTCGGCAAGTCGGCCGATGGCTTCCGCGGCAGTCGCTCCTTCGGCTATCAATCCGACGGAAAGTCCGCCGGCCCCGGTCACGCGATATCCGTTGCCGGTGACGGGTTCGATGATGACAGGAACTTCCACGGCATGCCCCTTTTTCTCAACGCAAGTCTCGAGCACACTCATTCTACACCGGCGCTAAACGGCCGGGAATGGAGTCATTCTGGGAGATACGAAGGGCTTCGGAACAACGAACCTGGCAACGGGATTTGAACTTCCACGTCATTTTGCAATCAAAGAAATTACGTCAACTTTATTGGAAATCCAAGGCGAGGAACCACGACAATTGAACTTCATTCACTGATGGTGGCAAGCCATCAATTGCCAATTAGAAAGCCCTTCGACGTTCTCGCCAAAGGGCTTCTTTTGAAAAATAGTCGGGGCGAGAGGATTTGAACCTCCGGCCTCACGGTCCCGAACCGTGCGCTCTAGCCATGCTGAGCTACGCCCCGTCAATCTGTGTCTCGTCGACTATGGCATCTTAACGTGGACGTCGCGTCTGTCAACCGCACTATCTTGGGTGGGGATCGGTTCCTCGCGGAGATTCTCGTTCTAAACTGGTCTGTTGGCCCCTGATCCAGGCGTGCCAATCTCGCTCGAGGTCGGGAACGTCTTGTCCAAATGCTCGGCGGAGGAGGTCGATTCGTGTGCGAGTGGGTACGCCGGGGCCTTGTATGGAAGCGATGAAAGTCAGGAATTCGGTTGGGCGTTCGTGGATTGCATAATTGACAAATGACCAGCATGCCGCGTAGGCGTCTCTTGAATAGCCTTGACCCAGGCCAACATCATTGGCTAAGGGGGCGAGGCGGGGTGTCGGGGTGATGGTTCGGTAATCGGGGAGTCGGAGGGGGTGGGGTTTGGCGATGCCTGACCACCGCCCTCCTTCGATCGTCTCGAACTGGCTGGCCAGCCCCTCGTGCAGCCATAACGGGAACGCATCGAAGCGAGAGGCGAGTCCACTCTTGACGATCAAGAGATGGGTCATTTCATGGGCCGCTGTGCCGAGTTCAACCTCTCGCCACTGGAGGTCGGCCAAGACCTGACGTCGAGCTAGATCCGCTACGAGGCGCTCTCGTAGCTTGATCACTCCCTGGCGGTCGAGGCTGCGCGCCGGTTCACCAGGTCGTTCAAACTTCGCTCGAGCGTTGCGCGGGAGTCGAGTGAGTATGTCATTGACACGACCGAGCTCAGACTTGAGGGCTTCGATCGCCAGCCGGCTTTGCTGCATGGCGTCGTCCTCGCGAGTGTCGTAGGCTACCACGAGTTCGCGGGTTGGATGATAGTAACCTTTGGTCCCTCGAAAACCGCTGGCATGCTCCCGGTCGAGAAAGTGGAGATAGTCGCTCTGTTTTTCATACCAGGCAGAAACGAAGAGAGTCTCCGGGAGCTTCAGATCAAGTCCAAGGTCTGTCCAGTAAAGATAGAACGCCACGACCACGCGTTCAAGAACCTCAAGCCGTTCGCGAGCCTCCTCCGCCGTATGTTGATGGAGCAAAACTCCCCATCTGCCGACGGTCGTGCGGAAGGTCCCAGCAAGGGCCTTGGTCTGCTCCTTGAGATTGGGCTCGGCTCTGTGGCCCGTCAGCCGAGAGGCCATGGCCTTGAGGCGTTTGAGGGGAAGCTCCGAAGGATTTAACGTCTCCAGAAACTCGAGAGCCTCAAGGCTCAGCCCATTCTCAACGGCCCAGCGGATGGATTGCTGCTGTTCGGATTCGGAACCACGAAGCGCGGCGGCTTTTCGTGCGGGCCATTCTTTGCTGGGACTGTAGCCGTCGACAATCTTCGCAAAGTCAGAACGTGCAAATATCCGCACTCCTTCGGGCAAGTCGATCTTGATCTCTTGCCCGCTGGATTCAATAGGTGCCTGGAGCCGACCCCCCTCACGAAAGTAGAGTAACTCCGCGTGAACGTCCGGGGCAGTTAGGAATGAAATAATTAAGAAATAAATGCATGATGATAGTTTCATGTGTGCGCTTTGATAAAGGACGTGGTTTTTCGGATCCGTTGCGTGCAGTCAACACAAATTTGTGCCGTCGTCACAAATGCGACTTATATTCCGTAAATGTAGATCGCTCGAATGACTTGATTGGCTTTACGGGAACATCGATTCTGGTTGGATTTGTGACGGGACGATTCGCGTTCTAAGTTTCTCTTGAACACATTCCTTGCGAACGCGTCTTAATTCTATTTTACTCTGGGGTGCGGATCATGTCGAACCCAGGCCGATCGCGACCACGCCAAAGAACAAAAGGGTTCGGCTTGGAGCAGCTTGAAGGGCGTCAACTGATGACATCGGGTTGGTACGACTTGGGGACCCCAACCGTCGTCGACCTCTGGGTGAATCCAACAGGAGGGAACGATGCCAATTCTGGTACTGCCTCCAATCAAGCGTTCCGAACCCTAGGTGCAGCTTGGGCCACGACCGGCGTGGGCCTCGACCAACATGGGTATCGGATCAACTTATTACCAGGGTTATATTCCTTCGGTACGATTGCCTACAATTATCTTGATGCACGCCATGGAACGTTTGAACATCCGATCATCATCCAGGCTGCCGGAGGACCAGGTACGGTTACGATCCAGGGCGGGCTTAATGTCAACGATGTTGGTTACTTTGCGTTGTTAAACGTGTCTCTCGTTGACACTCCGGGAGGCGATCGCTGGGGCAATAACGTTTTACACATCGCTGCCGCAGACCACGTCTTGATGCGGGGAGTTACGGTGGCGGGGCCTAGCCACTTGGCATTCCCGGGGAACTTCGATATTCAAGAAGTCGTGAAGCTCAACCAAGTGACGAATGCTTTTATGGAAGGATGTGACATCAGCGGAAGCTACCAGACTGGTGTCGACTTTGTCGCTTGTCAGACGGGTCACATCTACGACAACCTGATCCATGACACCGGGGATTGGGGTATGTACCTCAAGGGAGGTTCCGCCTATTACCAGGTCGAGGGGAATCATTTCGACAATACAAGACTCGGCTTCCAGGCGGGGGAGGGGACAACATTCAACCTGATGATCGCCCCGTTCATTCATTACGAAGCATACGATATCAAATTTGTAAACAACCTTCTGACCAACATCCCAGGCACTACGATCAGTGTGGCGGGGGGATACAATATCTTGTTGGCAAATAACACGATGTATCACGTCGCCTACTATAGCGACGAAGCTTCGGGTGGAAGCCAGGGTTATTCACCAATTACGGTCGTTCATGGGTCACGGGATTGTTCGGCGACAACGGAAGTCCCCAACGCCGAACAAATCTGTAGCGCTTTTGTTGCGGAAGGGGGCTGGGGGCCGACCCACAACGGCGACCCGGGTGCAGATATTATCCCATCCCGAAATGTTTGGGTGATGAATAACGTCGTTGATAATCCCGATGGCTCAGCGAGCCGATACAGCCATTTCGTCGTTGCTGACCCAATCACACCTCCTCCTGGTACGGGGATTCCCAACCCGTCGCGGTCTGATGATGGACTGCTTATCCAGGGCAACGTCATCTGGAACGGTGCAGCCGACCTTCCCCTCGGTATCAATGACCCTGGAGGCAGGATCACCGCGTCGAACGCGATCAATCGATTTGCGCCCCAGTTTGTTGACCCCACCCACGGCGACTTCCACCCCCTGGCTGGGGGAAATCTCAGTTCTTTCCCCGGCGTTCCGATCCCAAACTTTAGTTGGGCGGATGCTCCAGCTCGACCAGCAATTCCGGTTGGAAATCTTAGCAATCTTGTGGCATTCGACCGGGGGGGGAACCTTCGGACCACAATATCCCCTCCTGGAGCTTTTGCGACGACTCGGGACTCGACGACTCCACCCCCAATAGGGCGAGTTGGTTCCCCAACATTAGCGGAATCCGCCCGGATTCTGGACCATGGAACGACGTACCTTTCGAACTGGGTCGCCGGTTGGTATGTCTCCGACCTGGGTCGAACCCCGAGTGCCGGAGAAGTCGCTCCTTATGTCGGACTATTGCGCTCCGGTCACGCTCCGAGTGCGGTGCGAGCCCTTCTCATTGGCTCGCCCGAGTTTCTTGCAGGGCACGGGGGAGCATCAGGCTGGGTTGACGCGATGTATCAGAGTCTGCTGGGTCGAGCCGCCGATCCCTCGGGCCGAACCGCGTTCGAGAACGCGTTGGGGCAGGGGGCGGGCCGTGTCCGTATCGCCAGTCAGGTGGGTTCGAGTGTTGAGGCTCGGCTCGACGAGGTCGTTAGGCTTTATCAACGGTTTTTAGGGAGAACGCCGAAACCCGGGGAGGCTGCCGGGTGGGTCGAAGCGGTTTCGACGACATCCGGGGTACTCGACACAATTACAGCGATGGTCGGCTCACCTGAGTTCCTAGCGATTCATCCCGGTGGATTCGATACACAACTCACTGCCCTCGGCGCGGACCTCTTCGAGGGGATTTCTACGCCGTTAGGGGGCGCGGACGGCCTATCTGCGGATCTCGCCTCCGTCGCAACTCAAGTCCTCGCCGCCAGCGAAAGTCGGAGCCGTCAAGTCGTGCTCGCCTACCAGCATTTCCTAGGGAGAACCCCCGCGACCAGTGAGGTGACCCCTTACTTGGTCTTCCTCAATAATGGTGGGACGCTAGAGCAGATTTCAGGTCTGCTGGCGGGTTCCGCCGAATATGTTGCGACTCACGGGGGAGATGTTAACTGGGTGAATTCCATCTATCAAGATCTACTCGTGCGTAATGCCGATCCGACTGGGGCGAGCGCAATCGCGGCGGCTTTGGCCTCGGGTGTTCCGCGAACAACTCTGGCAACATTCGTTGCTACGAGTGGTGAGTCGCGAGGTCTCCAGGTCGGTTCCCTTTATCGCCGATTATTGGGCCGAGAGGCGACGCCGGATGAGATTACGCCGTGGGTCAACCAGATCGTGATAGGTACGTCACTGAATACGATTGAGTGGACGTTCATCGGTTCTGCGGAGTATGCCATTCGTAGGGGTGGTACCGCCTCGGCTCGTGTCGCTTCACTGGCGACGGATCTTTGGTCAGTGTAGAAGCCGAAGAGCTGGTTTCGGGCTTCAACGAACTCCGAGACGCCGAGCCGGGATTTTAGACCCCATGCCGGCTCGGCGACTTCACGATTCGAGGGGGGTTCAACACTTCGTTCCAGGGAATCGACCCGGACCAGTTCGTCGGCGGATGCCCATCGTGGCGAGCGATGTGGTTGGTCAAGAAATCCTTGACCCGATCTTCGGTGGGGACACGCCTTAAACTTGCGAGTGCTTCCTGCCACCGGCCCGCCTCGAAGGCATCTTGTGCGGCTTCCAAGAAGCTCAGATGGTCGTCGGCCAGGTCGGGGAATTCGACCAGAGGGGGGAGAAGTTCGTAGATTGTCTCAGCGCTCTGAGGCTCGGGCCACTCAACCCTTACGACGCGCCGGTAACGGGCGGCGGGTTGGGGGAGTTGGGACTTGGCCAAGAGGGCTGTTGCTTCATCGAGCAAGATCGGCAGACGGAGGGCGGCCCCCAATGCGCGGAGCCGCTCGGACTGGTCGACCGGGGGCCCGAACACACCGACCTCCACTTGTTCCGTGGTTCCCAGTTTCCCTACCAGGGACGAGCCGGACGTGAAGGCAAGGTTTACCTCGAAGCCATAGAGTGGGTGACCGACTCGGTGGGAATTGGCTTCGAGTTGGGTTTTGAGTCCAAGAGCGGCTTGTGCGGCGACTCCAACGGCACCGGTCATGACTAGGGGCCAGCCCCATACTGCGAGGGCGGACTCACGGTGTCGGCTGGCCATGACCCCCCCGTGGTCAAGAACGTGGTAGGTCATGATTCGCAGAACCTGGCTAATCCGTTCCAGCACTTCGAATAGCTCTTCCGACGGAGGACTCAGCTTCCAATCTAATCGGTTACGAAGGCGGCACACCAGGACTGTGACCTCGGTGACCCGAGGGGCAAGAATCACCTCGGGATCATCCTCGGGGAGCCTCTCAATGATCATTGGTGAGAAACAATGGCTCAGGACCGACCGCGTCCTGGCGAGCCGCGCCCCCTGACGAAGTGCGCCAAGATGCGCGGCGACCAGACTCGTAAACTTGAGATCATCGGTCAGATCGAGACCATTCTGGAGACTCCCAAATTCCTGGCCAGCAGGTAGCTCCCGACCCGTTAAGTAAAGTGCCAATGTGGGGGGCTGCTCCCCAGGAATTGGAATGCAGACCGCCCAATTCACCACGTTTTTGGGGGTAACCGTGGTGTCATCGTCCTGGTCAGCCTTGGAGTCGGTGACGGGCACGCCCTGGTTCCAGACGTGAACGGTACTTTCCGATCGTCGCAGAGCTTCCGAGACGACACGCTCGCGAACGAGAAAATCGCCTCTGAGCGTCGGGCGTCGGTCCCAATGAAGGACACGGAGGGAGGCTGCCTCACCTGGCACCGAGGCACCGATGACACCGACGGCGTCAGCATGTGGTGTGCTGAGCATGAGGAGATTGCCAAGCCGGACAAAGAGTTCGATGTCTCGGGTCGAACTCGAGATCGCCTGAGGCAGTTTACCGAGTAGTTCGATCCGTTCGTCAGGACGACGGAACTTCAGGGCCTGAAGTTCCTCGAACGCATACGTCCCCTGTTGTATGAGTGCGGGACCCGCGTGGTCGAATCCGACCCGATCTCCCGAAAGTGAGAAGGTGGTCTCACCCACAGTGAACGACTCGCCAGGCTGGAGCCAGATCTCCGATTGTTCGGAACCTCTGAGGTAGATAGGGTTTCGAGCAGACTCAAGTCGGCGGATCAGGAGGGTTTCGCCATCCCACATGATCTCCGCATGTTGACGTGAGATTTTACGATCCCAGCTAACTGCCCAGGTCCCACTCGATCGTCCAAGAACGACACGTCGGCCCGAAGGTAACTCGCGTCGCCAGCGACATTGAGAGTCTTGTCCTTGGGCGATCAGGTCGGCCATAACGCGGACTCCGCAGGAAGCTACCAAGGCGCAACACGATCCAATTCAGACCCGAACCCTTCGCCGAGCGACCTCTCCCGATTCACCGATTGCGGTAAAACGCGGGCAGGACGCGACAACAACCACTTCGACGCGGAACGTTCGAGGTTCACTTTGGTCCAACCGACTCCCGGTAGTATACGATGCGGTGTCATTCTCCCACAAATGAAAACAACCCAAGCTCGTTTCGTTCCCTCCAGTTCTGGTAAGATCGCCAACCGAGAGCCCTATGACTCGCTGAGGAGGAGTGACCGTGCAACTTGGAATGATCGGACTCGGGCGGATGGGCGCGAACATGGTGCGTCGGCTTCAAAAGGCAGGGCACACGTGCGTCGTCTTCGACCGCAATGCCGAGGCAGTTGCAAGTTTGGCCGACACCGGTGCGACGGGGGCAACCTCGCTTTCCGACTTGGTGAGTAAGCTTTCGGCACCGCGCTCCGCCTGGGTCATGGTCCCGAGTGGCGTCCCGACTGAACAGACGGTTGGCGAACTCGCGAGCCTGATGGAAGCTGGCGACGTCGTCATCGACGGCGGAAATTCTTATTACAAAGATGACGTTCGTCGCGCGACCCAACTCAGGCAAAGAGGAATCGACTACGTCGATGTCGGCACGAGCGGCGGTATTTGGGGTTACGAACGCGGGTACTGCCTCATGGTTGGTGGACCCAAGCCCACATTCGATCGGCTGAGTCCGATTTTTCAGTCACTCGCCCCTGGCAAAGGGGAGACCCCGACAACTCCAGGTCGGCCCGACGCTCAAGGCACCGCCGAGCAGGGCTATCTCTATTGCGGACCCAATGGGGCGGGGCACTTTGTGAAAATGGTCCATAATGGGATCGAATATGGCCTGATGCAGTCGTATGCCGAAGGGTTTGACATCTTCAAGAATGCCAACTCGAACGAGCTGCCGGAGGAGCTCCGGTACGACCTTGACCTCCCGGAGATCGCTGAACTCTGGAGACGTGGGAGTGTCGTAGGCTCATGGTTGCTCGACCTCACAGCCATGGCTCTGCGCGAGAATCCTAGCCTTTCGGAGTACTCGGGCTTCGTCCAGGACTCGGGCGAAGGGCGATGGACCGTCCAGGCGGCCGTCGAGACGTCGACCCCGGCGGAAGTCTTAACGGCCTCATTATTTGCCAGATTCCGATCTAGACGTGAGCACACATTTGCCGAGAAGGTGCTTTCGGCAATGCGGAACAAGTTTGGCGGTCATGTCGAACGTGCCAGCGGGGGTTGACTGCGTTCGACATCGAGCGATTGCTGAACTCCTACCACTTGACGGAGCCTTGCGGATGATACTCGACCCAGGCATGATCAACCCTCTGATGGCCGGGACACCAGGGACGCTGTTGCCACAGCCGTGCGTCCTCGTGATCTTTGGCGCGGCGGGGGACCTCTCCTGGAGGAAACTTCTGCCTGCGGTTTATAACCTGAATGTCGATGGGTCGCTCCCTTCCAACTTCGCCGTAGTCGGATTTGGGATCGGCTCTCAAGGCGACCCTGATCAGTGGATTCGGAATCGAGCGAAGGAGGGGATCACCCGCTTCTCTCGTCAGGCGATCGAGGACGACTCATGGGCGGACTTTGAGCGCAGCCTCTTCTATGTCGAAGGAAGTTTCAGCGACCTCAAGGCCTATGAAATCCTCAAGACTCGACTTGATGCGATCGATGCTCAGTTCGGTGTACCCGGTTCGCGGGTCTTTTACTTGTCGATCCCCCCAACGGCCGTCCCTCAGGCGGTTGAGCATCTCAAAACAGCCGGAATGGTCTGCGACCCTGAAGACAAGAAGTCGTTTTCTCGAGTGATCGTGGAAAAGCCCATTGGTCGGGATCTCCAGAGTGCGCGAGAGATCATTGAGGCGGTTGGCAGGTCATTCGCCGAGCCCCAGACTTATCGCATCGACCACTATCTCGGCAAGGAAACCGTTCAAAACCTCTTAGTGCTTCGGTTTGCCAACAGCATTTTCGAACCGCTCTGGAACCAGAAGTACATCGACCATGTTCAGATTACGGTGGCGGAGGAGGAAGGACTGACCCAGTACGACCCGACCACGGGTGAAATCACTGGGAGTCGCATCGGTTATTATGAGAATGTCGGTGCATTGCGTGATATGGTGCAGAATCATATGCTCCAGATTCTCTGCATGATTGCCATGGAGCCTCCCTGGTCTATCGCCCCTGACGACATTCGCGACGCGAAACTTGGGGTGCTCCGCAGCCTCCGTCCCTTGACCGCTGACACGATTGACAAGTCAGTCGTGCGTGCTCAATACATTGACGGAGACATCCATGGCCATGGATTCCCATCATATCGACAAGAGGTCCGCGACGACTTTCGACGTCGGAAACAGCCAGTGCCTCCCGACTCGACCACAGAGTCGTTTATCGCCATGCGACTCTTCATTGATAACTGGCGATGGGCAGGAGTGCCGTTCTACCTGCGCACCGGCAAGCGACTTCCCAAACGCTCTAGCGAGGTGGCAATCCAGTTCAAGGATGTGCCGCAAGTTCTCTTCAATGCCAAACCGGACGTTCCTCTTGAGCCGACCGTTTTGTCCCTTAGGGTCCAGCCTGAAGAAGGACTCTCGCTGAGGTTGGCATCGAAAATGCCCGGCCCGAAGCTGAGGATTTACCCTGTGAAAATGGAGTTCAATTACTCGAACAGTTTCGGCGGCGTCTCACCCGAAGCTTATGAACGCCTGATCCTGGATGTGATGGCCGGTGATGCGACTTTGTTTATGAGGCGTGACGCTGTCGAAGCTGCCTGGAAGTTTGTGATGCCGATCCTGGAGACCTGGGACAACGCCCATGCTCGTTACCTCCCCGAATATCGGGCTGGAACTTGGGGACCGCTCGAAGCCGACCGTCTGATCGAGTCCGACGGTCGCCAGTGGAGAACGCTATGAGTTCACTCGCCGTTGAATCCCAATGTCCTGTCATGGTTCCTCTGAACTGCGTCGAGTCCGAGTTGACCCGGCAAATTCAGGCTGCGATGGGCACCGGCGACGCTCCAGTCCAACGGGCCAGACTGTCGAACTTAATCGTCTATTGTGAAGGTGATGAGCAGGCAGCTCACGTGAATCAATGTGTTCCTGTGCTAACGAGTTTGCATCCTGCTCGGATCATCTTCCTGATCGCCGAGCCGGGCGATTCCGACGCCGACCTCGTTGCGGAGGTCTGTGTGAGTGCGTTGGGTTCGAACCGTCAAGCCTGCGCAGAACAGGTTACCGTACGTGCCTTTGGAAGGAGTGTCGATCGCCTTCCTTTTGCAGTTCGAGAGATCCTCGTCGGAGACCTGCCGACGAATCTCTGGTGGGCGAGTCAGCAGCCTCCCGCACTAGCGGGTCCACTGATTTTTGACCTTGCCGAACGGGTTGAGCAAGTCATTTATGATAGTTTGGGTTGGACCGATCCTACGCGGGGAGTCGCGGCAACCGCGAGTTGGATCGCCAAATTCGAGAACGAATCGAGCTTGGGACCGGCTCGAGTTCGCGTCGCATCAGATCTGAATTGGAGGCGACTCAAGGCATGGCGGCGACTGTTGGCCCAGGCTCTCGCTCCTTCTTCTGCACCTGGGGCACTCGAATCGATTACGGAACTCTCAGTCGAACATGGACCGCACGGAGTGACCCAGGCCTGGCTGTTGGTCAGTTGGCTCGCCGCTCGACTTGGCTGGAAGGTGAAGACATCTAAGGTCCAACCAGGTATTGAGATTGATTGGTACTTCCAATCTTCCTCGGGACAGGTACGCGTTGCGATCCGGAGGCTCGCCGAAGGATCCCCATCCATCAGCCGAGTCCGATTAACCTGTGCGATCGAGGATCGGGCTACGTGCCTGGAACTTCGACCTGACCGCTCGAATCGGCTCTCAGCAATCCCGGTGGGTATGGGGGCAGCACCTCGGACAATCTCCGTCCCCGAGCTTGCCCCGGGAGAGCTAATTGGGCGGCAACTCTCCGACCGGGACCGAGACCCGATCTTCCGACAGAGCATGGAAGTCGCTCAGGCTCTGGCTCAAAGTTTGCTGCATTAGGCCGAGCACTGTTAGGGATTCCTGGGTGATCCGGTCCAGATTCCGTTGTTGATTGACCAACGGACCCGTCGATGAGGATGCGTCCTGAGGTCAAGCGCGTCCACCTCCTCGGGCTCGAGAAGCAGTAGGATGAACGTGTCTAACGGTTCGACGGGGCTAGGGATCTCAACATTGAACGCCTCAAGAGCCGCAGCTTCTTCCCCGGGCGCAGGCCAGGCGAAGCTGCGCCGGGAGTCGTCCGTCAGCCCTCTCCAGACGACTCTTCGAAGGTCAGTCTCTTCAGGGAACCCTTCGCGAAGGCCGATGCCTCTAAGCTTCCCCATGAATCGAAATTGTTGACGGGTCTCTGGAAAATACCAGCACGCCTCGACGTTCGGATTATCATCCATCTCCGCCACTTTCTCGCTTCGCTTGTCGGTACAAAAGATCAGACTATGGGTTGCCTCTTGGAAACGCCGGAAGACGAGAGTGCGGGCGGCAGGGCGGCCATCTCGGCGGATTGTCGCAAGTTGAAGATACTTCGACTCTGGGCGATGAGAATTCGCGGCGATCGCGGCATCTACTGCCGATTTCCAATGTGACATTGCCTGTAGGTCTCGTGTGACGACTTCGACTGAGCTAAATCCACTGCTTGCTTTGGAGTCTCGGGGACTCGATACTAAAGCCGTCTTGAGCCTACCACCAGGCGAACTTCTCTACGCGAGGTGAACCCGATGACACGACTCTTTCTGTTAACCCTCGCGTCCCTTGTGTTTTTGACCGGTTCAGCAGCCCGGGCTCAGAAGGCAGAGCTTATTCCTCATGCCCAGGACAAACCGCCCGGCGATCCGTTGAGCCCGTCCGAAGCAGTCCAAAAAATGAAAGTCCCAAAGGGATTCACTGTCGAGATCGTCGCCAGTGAGCCAATGATCGTCAATCCTGTGGCGATGACGTTTGACGAGCGCGGTCGAGTCTGGATTACCGAGAGTCTCGAATATCCACGGCGGGAGCCGGGCCCAGGTCGTGATCGCATCAAGATCCTCGAAGATACCGATAACGATGGATCGATGGATAAGGCGACCGTTTTCGCCGAAGGTTTGAACATCCCTTCGGGAATTGCCGTGGGCCATGGCGGTGTCTGGGTCGTAAACTCACCAGACCTTCTGTTCATGCAAGACACGGACGGGGATGGCAAAGCCGACAAAACCGAGGTTGTGGTTACTGGTTTTGGTCGCGACGATACCCACGAGCTACCCAACTCACTGACGTGGGGTCCCGACGGCTGGTTGTATGGCTGGAACGGGGTCTTTAACCGAAGTCTGATTCATTATCGCGGCAAGACATTTGACTTCACTTGCGCGATCTTTCGGATCCATCCTGTGACTCGCGAGTTCGAAGTGTTCTGTGAAGGAACTTCGAACCCCTGGGGGCTCACTTTCAACTACGACGGTGCTGCATTCGCCAGCGCCTGTGTCATTGACCACTTATGGCACCTCACCGAGACCGGGTATTACCATCGCCAGGGAGGACCATACCCTCCGCATACGTGGAAGATCGAATCCATCGTCAATTTCGGACATCAAAAGGCTGCCTATTGCGGTATCACTTATTTCGATAGCGACGCTTACCCTGCGATTTATCGCGATAAACTTTACATGGGTAACATTCATGGAAATTGCATCAATGTCGATACTCTAACGCGAAATGGTTCCACTTACAAGGGGGGAGACGGCCCAGACTTCCTCTCGGCCAACGATGCTTGGTTCATGCCGGTTGCTCAAAAGACCGGCCCCGACGGCTCGCTTTACATCCTCGACTGGTACGATCGTTACCACTGCTATCAGGACGCCAACCGAGACCCGGCAGGTATCGACCGACTAAAGGGGCGACTTTACCGCGTCCGCTACAAAGACACTCCTCGAGTCAAGATTGACCTGGCGAGTGAGAGTGACGATCAACTGATCGGACGGCTCTCCGCTGGCAATATCTTTTTGCGTGAAACAGCCCAGCGATTGCTCATCGAGCGGGCGAACCCGGCGTCTCGGCGAAAGCTGGAAGCGATCGTACTCGACGTGAAGACACCAAGTAAGACTCAGATGCATGCGCTTTGGGCCGTCGTAAGCCAAGCTCGCTTGGATCTCGAGTTTCACAAAACCTTGCTAGACTCTAAGATGGACACCTATCGAACCTGGGGCGTGCGGGCCGCCGGAAATATGAGGAAAGTGGATCCCGCAATTTCGCGGAAGATCTCAATGATGGCGAGTGACCTTTCGCCAGATGTTCGGCTTCAGGTTGTGATCGCCTCTAAGAAAATTGAAGGACTGGATGCTCTACCTGTTCTTTTAGGAGCTCTCTCGGCGAGTTCCGACGATCCGATCATCCCGCAAATCATTTGGAGAAATCTCAATCCTTTGCTTGAGACGAAGGGAGCAGAGTTCGTCAACTGGGCCCTTGCTGATCATCAAGGAGTCGCCCGCGAAATCCTGCCACGAGCGGTCGCTCGGCTCTTGGAAGGGAATCAGGAGAACGTTGGTATTGTTGCGGACTTGCTCGCGGGACTACTTCGAAGCAGGGCCAAAGACAAGGCCGATCTCACAAGGTCGATCCTCACGAACCTCGCCGACCGGATCCAACGCAAGGAACTTGGGTTGGAGACTTTGGGAATCTTCAAAGCAAAGCTCGGTCTACCACTCGCAGGCTTGATCGCGAGTGGATCTTCCGATCCGTTCGAATTTGATGCTGCCATTCTCGCCGGTTCGTGGGGCGATAAGTCGGGGCTGGAGAGCATCCGTCGCGTCCTAACTGACACGAAAGCGGATCCAAGCAACCGATTAAGGGCCCTCGCCGCTGGGATTTCAGGACAAGACGCCAACTCGGTCCAATATTTCATCAAGTTGCTGAACGACCGATCGACTCCGGTCGACTTCCGAGGTGCCGTACTGGCAACAGCCGGTCGGCTTGAAGATGTTCAGGTTGGATCGATTGTCATTGATGCCTACGAGAAGATGGAGTCATCTCTCAAGCCACGCGCGATTGAATTGTTGACGCAGAGAGCCTCTTGGAGTGTCGCCTTGATCAGAGCGATCGCCGACAAGAGAGTCCCAACGGATGCGATCAACGTCAATCAACTTCGTCGACTTGCTGCCTCGAAAGATGTTGAACTCAATCGGCTTGTGAAGGCCAATCTCGGCACGATTCGCGAGTCACGTAACCACCAACGCGACTTGGTCATCAGCCAGGTCCGCACGATGCTCACGACTTCCAAAGGGAACCCGAATGAGGGAATGAAGGCTTTTGCAAAGGTGTGTGGCCAATGCCATAAGATCTATGGAGAAGGGCAAGACGTCGGTCCCGACATCACTCGCAACGGTCGTGCTTCTTTTGAACAACTCCTCTCGAATGTCTTTGACCCAAGTCTTGTGATTGGGACTGGTTTTCAAGCCACAACGGTCGCCACGACGGATGGACGCATTTTGACCGGTCTGATCGTCGAGGATAGCCCTCAACGCGTGATTCTCAAGCTCCAGGGAGGAAAGCTCGAAACCGTTCCTCGCGCCCAAGTTGAAGAATTGAAGACGAGTGCATTGTCACTGATGCCTGAAGGGGTTGAAGCTCAGCTCACACCGCAGGAGATCGCCGACCTCTTCGCCTTTATCACATTAGATAAGCATCCGAGCGATTCGGAAGCACGCCCTATCCCGGGGGCAAAGTGATCGGCGGGCGTAGCTCGATTCAGGTTCTGCCCATCATGAGCCGATCGATAAGGTCGAACCAAACGGTTCCTCAGCTCGCTCGACGGGCCTGACTCACGATCCGAACCTTCGCCGAAAAATATCGTTTTTCAGCGGTCGGAGGGTCTTCTGTCACATCAAGGACTGTGAAGTTCAAGTCGTCAACAACGATCGGTCGATTCCACGTGACGACCTTCATATGAACCAGAAAGTTGTAACTCAACTTCATCGTGAGCAAGATAAGAATCAAGATCAGGAAGGGGATGAGGCGTCGTTTCATTGCCGTGCTCCTTCGAGAATGTTGATCGAGGTTAAGGCTTTCTCGACCTCATCAATCGTGGTGTCGAGTGCGGAGGTTCCTGCCGTCAAACCGATGGTTTCAAATCCAGCAAGCCACTCCAGATCGAGATCGTGGGCGCTTTCAACTTGGCAGGCGGGACGACCATGTTCTTGGCAAAGTCGGGTCAGTTCGCGGGTATTGTTCGAGTTGCGACCACCGACCACGACCATGGCCTCGACCTGGGGGAGAAGTCGAAGTAACGAACGTTGATGTTCCTTTGTGGGCAAGCAGATTGTGTCAACGAACCGGATCTGGGCCTGGGGGTTGAATCTGGAGATCGAATCCGCGATTGCGGCGGCCACCCGCTCTGGAAAGGTGGTCTGGCAGACGATTCCTAGACGAGAGTTGGGATAACGCTTCACCTGTCCAATCGACTCAACCACGTCGAAACTCTTTAGGTCACCGGTAAGCCCTTGCACCTCAACGTGGCCTCGGCGGCCAATAATGATGACGTGGAAGCCCTCTTGATCGAGCTTCATCGCCGCCTGGTGAGCCCTGGTCACGAGTGGGCAGGTTGTGTCGATGAGCCGCTTTCCCGCCTGGGTCAATCGGGTTCGTTCCGCATCGCTGACTCCGTGGGCTGTGATGAGGACAACCGGTCGATCCGGGGTCGCCGGACGTTCGGAACCAGCGGGAATCGCGAAGCCTTTCGACTGCAACATATTAGTGACGATGGGGTTATGGACAAGCTGCCCATGAATTGCGACCTCCTCGGGCCTCTCAATCGTCTCGATGACGGCCAGGGCGTCACGCACTCCGAAGCAGAGGCCCAGGAGATCCGCGCGAAGGACTCGCATGCCACATGCTCCTGCAAAGTAATTTGCGATCCAAAGTCAAAGAGCAGCCAAAATCAACCTTGTGCTTCTGCGATCCTTTACGCGGGCGACCAGCCTTCTTTGGTGCCTGCCGGGCCAAGAGCCGCCACGGGACGTGCCGCTGCAAGGGCATCGGCAACAACGTTCTCAAGAACGATGATATAGTCGAGGAACCGCGCTCGGCCATCATCGGTAACCCGGCAGAGGGTTTGGGGCCGATTCTTCTGATGTCCCTTCCAGATCTCAACAAAACCGGCTTCGTTGAGGGCCTGAAGATGACGGCTGAGGTTGCCGTCCGTGAGTGTACAAAGCTCTTTTAGGTCGTTAAACAGGAGTCCCTTGGGATGAGAGACCAGTGATGTCATGATGCCCAGGCGGGCCTTCTCGTGGAAGATCCGCTCGAGCCCCTCATAAGCGAACCGTCCCGTGGGTTCGACCGAGTCATCGAGTGGCATCGTCGCGCTCCAAAGTGCGGTGCAACACGAACGCCGCGTAGAACTGCCCAAAACAAAATGGAAGGCCCATGGCCCACGGATTGAGGGTCAGGCTGCCCCGAGCGACTGCTAACGAAGTCAACCCGGCGATCAAGTAAAACACCGCAACCCCAAACGTGGCTTGGGGTAAGAGTCGGCAAGAGGCGAAGACCCCTAGGCTGAACATTACTTGCCAGAGGCCTGGCAAAATCCAAACGGCCTCGGGGGCGACCCGGACAAGGACAAGAGTTACCAATGCGCCCGCAACCAGGCAAGGCACAAATTGCTCGACGGCAAGCCAGGTCAGTTCGCGGCGCAAAGCGGAAGCGGTCAGCCGCATTCGGAACGACATCTCCAGCCCAGCCGCAAACGCACTCAAACTTGCAGTGCCGATCCACAAGATCAAATAAGCCGGAAGCGATGACGAAGGATCTGGGAGAAAGACTGACTGAGCCACTGCGGCACTCAAGGCCAGTAACCCCGAGAATGCAACAGGGACAGCGCGATAACCACGGAAGACCTCGGTCCGAGCCATCTGGCGGCGGATCTCGGTAATCTGTGATAATGCTTCATGAAGCTCCATCCGGGGACCTCCGCCATGACTCGTTTCTACACTTTGCATGATAAAGCCAAGGCCTCGGGGCTGTCAAGTCCGGGTCGGAACAATCACCATTGCGATGGCTTGCTAATGAACGTTCTTGATGACTCAGCCCGAAGTTCGGGCATCTCTTCGACGATGCATAATGATGTTCGCAGCTCAGAACTGGCGACGCAAGCCCCGCTCCTGCTCTACCTTCCGGGGCTTGACGGGACTGGTCGGCTGTTGTTTCGTCAGACGCGTTTGTGGTCTCGGTTCAGGGTGGAGTGTGCAAGTTACCCCCAAGATCAAGTTCGCACTTACGATCAACTCGCCGACGAGGCCGCAGAACGAATTGAGCGTCTTGGAGACGGTCGCCCTGTCATCGTCTTGGCCGAATCGTTTGGTGGGGCGGTCGCGCTGACGTTGGCTTTGAAGAGGCCGGAACTGATTTCTCGCCTCGTTTTGAGCAATACGTTCGCTTATTTTCCAAGGAGAGTTCGGATCGGTGTAGGAGCCTGGTTCGGCAAATTCCTACCCTCGTGGCGAGCTCCGATCGCGTCTAGGGGCATTCGTGGACCGGCGATGTTCGGGCTGGGTGTCCCCAAAGAGATTCGTAGCGAGTTCTTCGAGCAGACTGCGGACGTGCCGATGGATATCTGTGGCCATAGACTCACAATGATTGCAAAACTCGACCTTCGCAGCCGACTTTGCGAGATCAAGATCCCGACGTTAGTTCTCGTGGGAACTCAGGACCTGGTGGTCGCCCCCAGTGCTGGGCGTGAGCTGGCGAGGTTGCTGCCCAATGCCCGCCTCATCGAACGCCCGGTCGGGCACGTTGCGATCGTTCATCCACTGATTGATGTGGCAGAGTTACTTGATAATCCTGCTCTTTGGCCGGAGCACTCAAGCCTGCAGTCTTGAACTCCGATCCCATACTATGGAAGATGAGGTAGATATGCGGCCCTAGCTCAACGGCAGAGCAGGGGACTCATCAAAAATGGTGGCGCCGGCGGGTAACCGCCGGTCGCGATCCGGGTGAATTGCGGGAACCCTAACCCTTCGAGACTTCGGACTGGAAGGTATGGCAATCCGCAGCCAAGCCTGGCCGGGCATTGGTGGCCAGGACGGTTCAGAGACTAGCGGGGTGAGTCCCAACAATACTCCCCGCCGAAGAGCGCCCGGCCTCCTTAGGTTGGTTGAAAAACGGACTTATGGAGGGTGAGATAGTCCGAGCCTCGCGGAAACGCGGGGATGCCTCGAATCCCTTGGTTGCAGGTTCGAATCCTGCGGGCCGCACTTGCCGATAGTCCCAACGACCCACCATGGAAGAATTATCCTCGCAGAAAACACCTCCAGGCCCGGACTCCCGATCATGGAGTTCGCGGCTTGCGGTCGCGCTCGGACTCCTGTTGACATTTGCCGTTTGCTCTGTGCATACGTGGGGAATCTGGCTCGCCATTGGTGGGGCTCAGGGCCTAACGAATGGCTCGCCTCTTTGGCGAAACGATCACCCGCTCTACTTCCATAGCGCACTCGTGACGCGTGAGTTCCTCAAGCGATCCGGAACAACCGCTGGATATGACCCGAGCTTTATGGCCGGATACGCCAAAAGCGTGGTCTTCCCAGCCTCTTCGACCCTCCCCGAACTTGCCATTTTCTTTTTTGGTGGGTCCCGGCCTGAACTGACGTACAAGGTCTACGTCCTGATCGCCTCAGCGGCGCTTCCTTGGTTGCTGGCTTGGGCGGCGTGCCTTTGCAAGTTGTCGTGGCCGACGATCGCCTTGGCAACCTTGCTTGAAATCCTCTATGTCTGGTGCGATTTTCCGATCAATTATGTCGAGTTCGGGATGGTCCCTTACTTCTTGGGGATACCACTCTCACTTGTAGCGACGATTGCATTCGCTCGGTATCTCGAAGCTGGTGGACTTAGCTGGTGGCTTCTGGTTGCTTTGCTATCCAGTCTTTCGTTCATGGTCCACCTGACAACGGCGATGATCGTGGCTCCCGCTGCTTTATTGGTCTATGCCGTGGAATCTCGTCGGCGACCAGGTGGTCTTGGCCGAAAGATGCACATCCAGGTCTGGGCGATTCCTTGTGTGGTCCTGGCGACGAATGCCTTCTGGTGGCTCCCGGGTCTGACCTTGGCGAGCACGAAGGGCTCAAGCGATTTCGCGTTCGTCCATCCTGAGGGAATCCTGTCGCGGCTTGGTCGTCTGTTCACCTATGAGGCACCTGTCGAGTCCTTCTGGATCGGCATCGGCCTGGTGGGGATGAGTACGTTCCTGGCCCGTTCCCGGATCCTCGGCACGGCCCTCATAGGTTACACGGTTGCAGGCTTCACATGGGGTTACCTTGCTGCGGGGGTTCGTGGCTTAGATTTCCTTCAGCCGGGACGGCATACATATGCGTTCTACACAGGGCTGTCCCTTGCCGGCGCGATCGGGATCATGGAGGGTCTGTCCCGACTCCGCCAGACAGGGGGAACCTACCATCGCTGGGCGATTCTCGCGCTCATCATCATCGGCACCCGACTTTTTGTGCCAGTTTGGGACCTTGGACTCTTCAAGAAATTCAATCAGACTCAAGGCCTGCTGGTTTCAGAACCATCGGCCCGGATGACGTTCGTGCTGGACCTGATCAAGCTGCATGTCAAGAAGGGGGAACGCCTTCTCTATGAAGAGGGAGGATTCGGTCCCGACCCATTCCAGTCAGGGCGTTTTAGTGGGCTTATCCCCTGGGCGACCAACTTCGAAGTCGAGGTTCTGGGGGGCCCTTACCTTCATGCTTCTTTGAGATCGAACTTCACCCAATTTGGAGAAGGCCGGCTGTTCGGTCAATCGGGTTGGGGCCGGGAGCGTTTCGAGACCTACGCCAAACTGTACAGACCACAGGTCATCGTGTGCTGGAGTGCCCAGGCCCGGGCGTTCTGCCTCTCAAACTCGGACTTGATTACGGTCAAGGCCGACGATGGTGTAATACTGGTTGGGCGGATTCATGGTTTTGGGGGCGATACGATCATGGGGCAGGCCCGAGTCGAAGCCAGTCCGGGTCGCCTGACTGTCTATCCGATCAAAGCCGAGCTTGACGGATCGATCGTCTTGCGATATCACTCGGTCCCAGGCTTGTTCAGTCGGTCGGATGCCAAGTGGGAAGAGATTCGCCTTCAAGGTGATCCGGTCCCCTTCGTGCGTTTGAAGTCGCTGGACGGGCCGATCACTCTGGAGTGGCATCTCGCTCCTTGAGCGACGGATCGCTTAGGTAGGCGCGTCAATCACTCTGCCTCATGACTGATTCGACGCGACGTCGCATCTCCAAGGAAGGAGTTCGCCGTGTCGGTTGCCGCCACTCAAGGCATGCCTCGGATCAATCCAGAGCGGGTCCACCGGTTCGTCTGGTTCTCGCTCGGGATCATCTTCACCGTCGCCGCCGTGCTGTATTTCGGCAAGGCGTCCGACGACCGTAGTGCCTTTGTGCGCTGGCGGCCCCAGGTGCTCCAGTTGATGCAAGGGGTGAACATTTACGACAAAATGTTCTACCCAAACCCGCCGATTTTACCGATCACGTTCTATCCGCTCATGGTCCTACCGACGGTCGTTGGGGCAATGATCTGGTTCTTCCTTAAGATTGCAATGACCTTCGCCTCGGTCCGGATGTGTTTTGCCATGGTCAAGGAGACGGGCAAAACCATTCCTCCTTGGGTGGAAGGGGCGATCTTGCTACTCACCCTTCGCCCGGTTCTGGGTGATCTCCACCACGGTAACAATAATCTCTTGATCATGTTCCTGGTGGTTTCGACCCTCTGGGCTTGGCGACAGGGGAAGGATGTGGCGGCAGGATTACTCCTCGGTCTGGCAATCACCTACAAGGTCACCCCGCTGCTTTTCCTTCCCTACTTCGCTTATAAGCGGTCATGGAAGGTCGTGGGAGTAACCCTTGCCAGCCTGATCCTTTATGTTGTGATTCTGCCGAGTATTGTTCTAGGCCCCTATTTCAATTATCTCTGCGTCACCTCTTGGTGGCAGCGGATCATTGCGCCTTACGTCAGTGGGGGGGTGGCTGGTGATACTCACATTAACCAATCTGTGATCGGGGTAATTCTCCGCTTACTGACAGTGGGTTCAGGCGAGGGACATTATAAGCCTCTGGTCGAAAGCAACTTCGTGGACTGGGATCGTGGCTGGGTTGTTATGATCCTTAAGGTGGTCTCGCTTTTACTCGTCGGTTTATTGGCTGTCTTTTGTCGGACCAAGACTAACCGCCGAGATGATCCCAGGCTGCTCGGTGAATTCTCTCTCGTCGTGTTGACCATGCTCTTTGTCTCCGAACGAAGCTGGAAGCATCACTTCGTGACACTTCTTCTCCCATTCACCTATCTCGGCTATCGAGTTGGGCTCTCGACGTTGCCGATTGCCACGAAACGGGCGATCGCATTGGCCATGGGGGTTGCCGGTTTGTTGATGCTTTCCACGAGTGATGCGGGAAAGATCATGGCCGATGGCATCGGAGACAAGGTCGCCCAGGGCTACGGGATGTTTCTCTGGGCGGCCGTCATCCTCTACATCGCGACAGCCTGGCGAGTCATGATCGAGCGGAATCACCCGATCGAAGTGAATTCGATCCCGAACAACTCGATGTCTGGGCCTCAATACGAGCCAAGTCCATAGTACGATCGGTTGCACGAGGTTAAGGATTGTCGGGTTTCGGACACGTTGTCCGATTCTCTGGTTAGCGAACTGCTCGAGAACTTGCCAAGGATGGTGAACTCGGGTGGATTCTTAGCGCCGAACACGCCAAGGAGGGCCGCATGTCTCTCAAACGTCGCCACAAGGCCGCGCCGAATCTCGATTGCCTGGAATCACGAGCTCTACTAACCGCCGGTGCCGGTAGCACCTTCGCGATTATGCAGGCGACGATTCAAACGACGGGGGGGACTGTGGATGTTCCCATCACAATCGACTCAGCCCACTTCACCTCACCCAAGAGCGGGAGGCTGACCCTGGGTTTCGATGTCGCAGCGACAAACTCGTCGACAGCGAAGCCGGTCATCGTCCAGGTTCTGGACGGCAACGGAAAGCCGATCCGCGGGGTCAGCCACAAGGTTTATGACCCCCGAGTTAAGACCTCCGCGGGGACGATCGCTGCAACCGCAGTGACCGTTCCGTTGAACCTTGGACCGTTGACGCATGCCAAAGACGGTTCGACTTCATTCTCGACCAAGCACTTTACCGTGCGTGTCGCCACGACGAGCACGACGAGTGGGAACATCCTCTTGGGGAGTTACCTGCCCGGTGATGCGAACGGCGATGGACAGGTCACATCTGCCGACATCACGCTGATTAAGAAGAGTGTCGGGACACTGGCGACCTCGACGACCTACAATTTTGACCAGGATTCCAATCGCGACGGTCGCATCGGCATGGAAGACCTCAAGATCGCGCAGCGGAATCTCGGT
>JANXSX010000033.1 GCA_025356475.1 Isosphaeraceae bacterium
AAATTGATGCCTTGACGGATATCGAGATCCTCGAGATCGCCGCCGGTTGTGATCGCCGCCCCTGGGGCGAGTGACTGGAACGCGATGCGATCGACGCGATTGGCGCTCGGGATGCTGAGCTTGCCGTTCAATACTGCCGTATTATATCCCAGGATCGTGCCGACCGTGCCGCTTTGGACGATGATGTCACCGATCTGAACGACCCCGGTTCGCGTTCCTGCCGAAGGGGCGAACTTGTGAGCGACCCCCCGACGAATATAAGGCGTGATCGGGTTGATGAGAACTTCGGTATCTTCAGTGGTTCCCGAGAGGATGAGGTTGACCTGGTTGGTCTTATTGTTGGCGACGGCCTTCACTGTGCCGCGGGTGGTGATGACCTCGAATCCCTCACCGTTTTTGAGGATGATCCGAGCAATCAAGCCTGCCGCACCGGTCTGGGTACTGATGGTGGGATAGACCCCAAGGCTATGAACCCCCCTAGTGAGCAGGAGCCTTGGTTCGAGCGTGCCATCCAGAGATGGCTGAAATGCCCGTCCACCCGTCTTTCGTGAATTATTTGCCATGTCTGGGCCCCCCCGCCCGTCCATCCACATTCCTGTCGCCAGCCGTCGTGTCGATCTGCCGATCTCGGCCACAACTCGCGACTGGTGTTCGCTCCGGCTCATGGCGTATCGACCAGAGTCGACAACATTCCTTGCCGATTCCATGAGCCGATCGTGATCAGAGATCCATGCGGACCACTCGCAATGGATTGGGCGGTCGTGGGGATCAGTCACATTGCGTCGAATACACTCTCAGGTGACAATGACTCGTGCGGAGTTTTCTTGTCTGTGGCGAATGAAGCGAAGAGATGAGAAGTCGTTATGCAAGCTCCGCTGCTCTCCCAGAAAACGGCTCGGTTCACGGAGAGCGTGATCCGAGGCATGTCGGTCGAGGCCCGCAAGTACGGAGCGGTCAATCTCGCTCAAGGGATGCCCGACTTCCCCGCCCCGGCCGCCATCAAGGACGCTGCCTGTCGAGCCATTCAAGAGGATTACAACCAGTACGCAATCACCTGGGGCGCGGCGGAACTCCGTAGGGCGATCTCCGAGCACGCCGCCTGGCACCTCGGCCTCGAAATCGACCCTGAGACCGACATTACCGTGACTTGCGGCAGTACGGAAGCCATGCTCGTCACTTTGATGTCGATCATCAACCCAGGTGATGAGGTCATCCTCTCGCAGCCTTACTACGAGAACTACTGGCCCGACTGTGTTCTTGCGGGCGCTACCCCCAAGTTCTTCCCACTTCGTGGACCAGCCTGGACGTTCGATCCCGACGAACTCGCTGCCAGCTTCAACGACAAGACCAAAGCAATCATCCTTTGCAACCCGAACAATCCCACCGGCACCGTCTTCACCCGGACCGAGCTTGAACAGATAGCGGCCCTGTGTCACAAATGGAATGTCATTGCAATTACGGACGAGATTTATGAGCATATTCTCTATGATGGGCGAAAGCACATTGCTCTCGCCAGCTTGCCTGGAATGTTCGAGCGATCGGTGACGGTTGGTGGCATGAGCAAGACCTATTCCGTGACCGGCTGGCGGGTGGGGACCATCCTAGCACCTCCCAACTTGACCCACACGTTCCGGCAGGTTCATGATTACGTGTCGATCGGCGCAGCCGCCCCACTCCAGCAAGCGGGCGCGATGGCCTACCGGATGCCAAAAACCTATTACGCCGGTCTGGCGGCTGGGTATCAGGCCAGGCGGGACAAGATGGTCGATATCCTGACCCAAGTCGGTTTCGGCCTTCAAGCACCCGCCGGAGCCTACTACATCATGGCCGATATTAGCGCCTTCGGAGCCGTGGATGACGTGGCCTTTGCCCAGTATCTCGTCCGAGAGATCGGTGTCGCGACCGTTCCAGGCTCCAGCTTCTTCAGGGACAAAGAACTCGGCAATCAACTCATTCGATTCTGCTTCTGTAAACGTGATGAGACCCTTGACGCCGCCGCCGATCGCCTGCGGAAGTTGCGGGTGGTCGTTTGAGATCGCATTCGTGAACGCATCCAGGAGCAGTTTGCCGCGAGCCCTAAAGGCCGTGCTGGTTGGACGGGAATCCCGCGAATTCGGGCTGTAGCGTTTGCCCCGCTTGACGTCCCCCCTTCGGTTGCGCTACGATACGCCCCCATGGATGCGGTCCACATTGTTCCCTTACGCCCTCAACCTAGGGACTCGGCCTCTTTTCAACATAAATCGCGACTGTTCGCCAGGAGAATTCTCGATGCGGATCGCCCTGGACGCCATGGGCGGCGACTACGCCCCCGGCCCAATCGTGGCTGGAGCGATCGAGGCGGTCGCCGATCAACCTGATCTGACCGTCGTCCTTGTTGGCGATACCCACGCCATCCAGGCGGAGTTGGCCAAAGCGGCGGATGCCGAGCTCGACCGGTTGCCAATCGTCCACACCAGCCAGGTGATCGGCATGGACGAGAAGCCAGTCGAGGCGCTTCGCAAGAAGCGGGACAACTCGATCTCAAAGTGCTGGAGCCTGCTCGCTTCGGGAGAGGTCAACGCCGTGGTGTCGGCCGGCAGTACGGGGGCCATGGTCGCCAGCGCTCTGTTCAATGCCAAGATGTTCTTACCTGGCGTCCGTCGCCCTGGGATCGCCGCCATCTTCCCCTCCCACAAGGGGCCGATTGTGATCCTCGATGTCGGCGCAAACATGAATGCCAAGGCGGAGGATCTCTATCAGTACGGGATCATGGGTGCCGTCTATGCCGAGACCATCCTGGGCGTCGAAAGGCCGACGATCGGCCTGCTCAATGTCGGCTCCGAAAGCGATAAGGGAAACGAGCTCACCAGGGATACCCGAAACCTGTTCATGTCGAGCCCCATGTCGCATCGATATGTCGGCAACGTCGAAGGGCATGACATTTACGAAGGCAACGCCCGGGTGGTTGTTTGTGAAGGATTCGTCGGCAACGTGCTCCTGAAAGCAGGCGAAGGGGCCGTTGAGTTCATCTTCAGCATGCTCAAGCAAGAGATTGCCCGGTTGCTCCCCACCATGCCTTCAGAGGCTGGTGGTTCCATGAGCAACGGGCTCAAAGACCTCAAGGCGAGGTTTGAATATCAGGAGTTCGGCGGAGCTCCCATGCTCGGCATTCGCGGAGCTTGCATCATCTGCCATGGTTCCAGCAAGAATCGAGCCATTCGCAACGCCCTCCGAGTCGCGGGTACTCTCGCGGAAGACAAACTCCATACCCGGATCATTGAGCTTCTGGGTGAGGCACCGACCGTCGAGCTGAACCCCTCATGAAAGTCGCCTTCTTGTTCCCAGGCCAAGGGGCCCAGACTGTCGGCATGGGCAAGGGCCTCTACGAGGAAAGCGCCCCTGCACGATCGCTCTTCGACCGCGCCGGGGAGATCCTCGGCTTCGACCTCAAATCGATTTGCATTGATGGACCGGCTGAGTCCCTCGAAGCGACCGACGTGAGCCAGCCCGCAATCTTCGTGGCCAGCCTGGCCGCTCTGGAGGACCTGAAGGCGAGCCAGCCCGAAGTGGTCGCCAGTTGTTCCGGTGCGGCAGGCCTCTCGCTCGGCGAGTACACCGCCTTGGTATTCGCAGGTGTCCTTGACTTCGAAACCGGGTTAGGTGTCGTCCGACAGCGTGGCCAGGCCATGCAGGCTGCGGCCCTGGCCTCCCCCAGTGGTATGACGTCGATCCTGGGCCTGGACGAAGCGAAGGTGGATGAGATCTGCGCCAGGGTCGCAGGCTCGGGCCGGTTGTGGAAGGCGAATATGCTCGGGCCAGGTAACATCGTGGTCTCTGGCGACAAGTCGGCCCTGGCCGAGGTCGTGGCCGTCGCGACCGAACTCGGGGCCATGAAGGTCATTCCGCTGGCGGTCGCCGGAGCCTTTCACACACCGCTGATGAAGCCTGCGGACACAACACTTGCGTCGGTTCTAGCCGCTTGTGAGCTACATCCGCCTCGCATCCCGGTCTACGCGAATGTCGATGCATCCGTGCATGGCACGAATCTGGATGCGATTCGCGCCAGTCTCGCACTCCAGGTGACGTCTGGGGTCCGCTGGGACGAGTCAATGCGTCGGATGCTCGCCGATGGATTTGATACTTTTTACGAGATCGGCCCAGGCCGGGTGCTGACCGGCCTGCTCAAGCGGATTGATCGGAAAGTGCCTTGCACGAGTGTACCTGCCCGGTGATCACTCGCTCAAACGAGCATGTTTTTCGCCGAGTTCGGCACGTGATCCCGGGCCTGTTCCCTTATTTCGATGATGACCGTTTCATCCGGTCGAGTTCTTGAAGGATCCGATCCAGCTTATCCTCAAGCGATTTCTGCGTCGGCCTTGAAGGCAAAACCTCATCGGCCACGAAGATGGTTGCACTGTCGGCAGGTGCAATCGCGATCGAATTCCCTTTTGCGTCTTTCTCGACAAGTCCCAGACTCTCGTCGGTCAGGAACCTTTTCAGTTTCTTGATCAAGGCTTCCTTAATTTCCTTACGAGTTAGCCCCGCGACTTCGATATCTCCGTAATACCCCAGAGGAAACGTGCCATCAGAGCGAACGGTGTACTCGCCCGCAATCGGCCGACCTGGCAGGGCAATCAAGACCTCAATGAGCAAAATATCGCCAACCTGCGCTGTCCTCGAGCCGGTT
>JANXSX010000114.1 GCA_025356475.1 Isosphaeraceae bacterium
TCTGGAAAAAGAGGGATTCTCGCCCAAGTACCGAAAAGGAGGCTCGTCTCAAGGTCGGAAGATCGCCGAAATGTTTAGTCTTCATAAATACAAGAGATCAAATGGTTTGTGTCTCTATCGTTGCCTGATACAGTAGAATTAGTCTGATGATATGCTTGAGCGTAGCTGGACATATAACCTGTACGGATTACGGATTGAGGGAAGGAAGGACAAGATTACCAGTAGATTTGATCACACGCATGGGTAAGCGAACAGATTGATTGTGTGCATGAATGGATAGCGTCGTGAAAATCGATCTTGAAACAAATCTGATACCTTGACGTGCTTTACCCCGCTTCGTAGATTCGTGAATGGCACATTTTGAAATATCGATTGGTATCATTAGTTAGGCAAAGCCAAGCATAATCATGAGTATTTATTGCTAATAGTGACAGGCGAAGGTAGGCCAAGAATGAGCGACACTTTAGGCTGGGTCGGCAACGATCTCTCGGACGGACGATATCGCGTCGAAGATTTGCTTGGCGAAGGCGGGATGGGTTATGTCTATCGCGCCTGGGATCGGAAGCTTGACAGAGCAGTAGTGATCAAAGTCCCAAAGAAATCGAGAGTAGAAGACCCGAAAGCCGCCAAGAGATTCTCCAAAGAAATTCGCATTCTCGCAAAGTTACCCCATCGATTTATCGTACCTATCACCGACACGGGTGAGGAGGACTCTCTCCCATACTCAGTCATGGAGTATCTCTCGGGTGGAAGCCTGGCCGACCGCCTCACAAACCCATCCGCTCGCTTTCCGCTCCCACTGGATTGGTTGCCCGGCATCGCTTCGGCGCTGGATTTCATCCATGCCAAAGGTTACATCCATAGGGACGTAAAACCGGACAATATCCTCTTCGATGAGGAGGGTCACGCCTTTCTCGCCGATTTTGGAATCATCAAGAGACTCGTCGATGAGGAGGGTACGACGAATCTGACGATGTCCACCGGGACCATGGAGGGAACCGCGCTCGGAACTCCCGGCTACATGAGTCCCGAACTGATCGATGGCCTCGAATGTGATGGACGAGTCGATCAATACGCTCTGGCGGTGACCGTCTTCGAGGCTCTGATCGGCAGGCCGCCATTCTCAGGTCCAACCTTGAGTTCGATTTGGGTGGCTCATCTGACTAAAACGGCACCAAGGCTCGATGCCGAACCGTATCACCTTCCGCGAAGTATTGCGGACGCCGTTGCCAAGGCGCTCTCAAAGGCTCCAGAGATACGATTCGCGAATTGTGCAGCCTTTGCTTCAATGATAGCCCAGCCTGCTTCGGCATCGAAGCCGTCATCCACCCCTTTTGTCATTCCCGGGCCAACGGTAGCTCCGGCGGCTGCTCCCAAGATCGAGCCAAGATGGAACCTTCCAGGTCCATTGGCAACCTCGACCAAGACTCCTTCAGGCGAGCGGATACCCACCCCTTTCTCGCGTGAATCTACCCCTAGCTGGCCAAACCCATCGCCAACTCCGAGCCCAGCACCTGCCTCATTAGAAGCAAAACCGCTCACCTCAAAATGCCCAAGCTGCGGTCGTCTCTTCAAAAACGTTGAGACTTATCTCGGCAAACGAATTAAGTGTAGTGCTTGCGGAGAAACCTTCCGCGTCGAGGCTCCGTCGATCGCTCAGACAACGCCGCAGCCAGCGGTTCGAAGCCAGACGCCGTTCCCGGCAATCAGCAACGGAACACCGTTTCCCGTCGCGTCGGTGCCGCCAATGTCAGCTCTTGGCGCAAGTGGCTTCCCTCCAGTCCACCTTGGGGCACGCTCGAGTCCAGAGAGCAATTCCGAGGAGGAGTTCGACGACTTCCCCCGTCGTTTTTCGTCGGAATATCTCGGTCTGTTTCCGCTCTTCCTGGCAGGATCTCTAATTGCTGTCACGATATTTGGATTGATATTCCCATATGAAACATTGTCGAATCCGATTCGGTTTGTGGTTGGGATTCTTGTTGCTTCCACGCTGATGATGATCCTTCAGCTGATGTTCGAGCCTACGCGGGCGATTGCTGCTTTTCTCTCGACGGCGGTCCTCATTTTCATCGCCGATGGGCTCAGCGTACTTGCTCTCGGGTTCCCAGTCGTGAGCGGATACTGCATCAGTCCCAGCCCGACTCCAATGGAGCTAAGCCTTGGTGAGGCTATCGGCCCAATACCGCTCTCATTCTTTCTGCCCATTGTCTTGATCTTACCGACACTTTTCCTATTTCTGATCAATCTCGGCTGGAGAAAGGTTTTGGTTCTTGCCTTGGGCTTAATGTTCGCCTGGGCATGGCTGACTTTGGGGATTACGCAAGGGGCGCATTTTTCACTGCGTGAGAGTCCCATGGAGAACCTCATCGGCTTTGCGCTCGTGCTGGCCTTCCGCTGGGCCATGATCATTGTGGGGTTAATTGCCCTGAGATCGTATCGAGTCCGCTCTTTCATGGAGTTGCCGTTCTATCCAATCGAGCCCTATGAAGAGATGCGTAATCGAATCGCCCAATTGCGATTTGAAATAAGAACTCCTCTTCGCATCATCGGACGACAATCCTTCTCCCAGCCGACGATTCCGCAAGGGATGGAATCCTTAAAGAGCGCAAACGATGCGATCATCACGCAGATTCAGGCAATGACCGGTCAGGTCAAAGAGATGAAATCAGTCCCCGGTTTCCGGGCGCGCCGTCGCGAGGTCCTCGCGCAAATCCCTGAGCTACAGAAACGTCTTGCGGACATCGAGATGGAAGGTGGATACCAGGCCTGGACCTCGGGCGCACGATGCCTTGGATTGGATAGGACCTGGGCTCAACTCGATATTTTGGGTGCTTCTTGGCAACAGGCTGAAGCTGAGCTTCGAGAGGAAGAAGCGAACGCGGGCATAAGCCCCGTCGAATTCGCCGAACTTGAGATCAATCGCCGATCACACATCGATCGAGAGTCGCTCGTCTCGCGGATCGGGCTGTTCTATGAGTGTATAGGAGTCACTGTCGCTTTTTTGACGATTCGAGCAATGTGGCACCAAGTCATAACGTTACCTGGAGCTTTCATCTTTGCAGTTCTCGTGTTAACCCCGCTCGTATTATTAGGTGAAGGGCTTCGTCGCCTTGACCGTCGGGTCCGTTGGCCTGCGTTCATGGCGGCATTACTCAGTCTAGGCTTTAGTCTCTTGATTGGCGTCGGCGTGCCAAGCGGTGCCATGTTCTATAATTCTGATAGAGATATCTCTCTTTATGGCTTCTTTGCGTCGATTTTCGTAATATTGATCGCTTGTCCACCGGGATTCCTGTTCGGCTTGACGATCTACACACTTTTCTCGTCTCAGTTTTCCCGCCTTTTTGCGAGTGATTATGCCTCGATTATTGCGAACACTCCTCAGGTTCAGCGTCGATTGGGGCTGCGCGCGAAAGCGATGCTCGCGATCCTGGTCTTGGAATTTGTTTTCATCGTTTGGTTGGTCCTCCTCGGTGGCTCTTTCGTGTCAGATCAGAGTTCGGGGGGAATGCAAGGGTCTGGGTTGACTCCCGGCGGTTTCAAGTAAATTCGGAGTGGCTTACCTGGTGAATGGTAACCACCACATGGGAAATCCAGCCTGCTACTTTAAGTATCCTCAAACGTCGGACTCACAACCATGGTCGAATGCAGTTTTTGCCATAATCCAGTGCCCCCTCGGGCTTTGCGCTGTCCTTATTGCAATTGGGACCTTTCTCAAGCCGTCGATGATGAGGGGTATTCTCGTCCGCCTACGTTGACTGAGCCCTCACCGGGTTTGCGTGGTTCGCTTGATGGGGCTCGACGGCCTGCCGGTGAAAGTCGTCCCCCATCGGGACCACCACGAACGCTAAAAGAGCCGGGGTCCGCCACACAGAATCGGGCGAGCGGCCCACCGCCTGGTGCTACTAGTAAGGTCTCCTCGGCGCGGACACTCAAAGAGCCGTCTGGACCGGCACCCGTCGACCACGGAGAGGGTGACGATCGAGGTGGCGGCTCGGAGTCATCCACCATTCCGTTCCGACCGATCCATCGCCCGCCGATGCTGCTTCTTTGCATCTATGACGACGGCGGGAAGACCGGTGAATGGATTCGGATTCGTGGATCAAAATTCTCAATCGGTCGATCGCAGGGGGATCTCATCGTCTCCCACGACCCGGGAATGTCGGGACAACATGCCGATCTGGAACGCCGGTTCGATGGCGCGTATTCCTGGTATCTCAAAGACCTCGGCAGCAAAAATGGAACATTCGTGCGATGTGCGAACGCGCGTTTGAGACCGAATCAAGACTTGATGATCGGGCATAAAAGATATCGTTTCACTCTGCCTCAGTCCGCCGAAGAGTCACAGGCTTCTGATGGCGACAATAACTCTGAGCGCATCGTCACTCGCGCTGCTCCACGAGTCGACTTCGGGGACATGCTGCCTGCACTCCGCCACCTCGATTCGACCGAGGGGGATCGCCACTTTCTCTTGCCTGATTCGGAACAATGGATCGGAAGTGACCCAACACAAGTTCCGCTCGTCATCCGCAGAGATCCTTCGGTTTGCCCACGACACGCAAAAATCTATAAGGAACCGAATGGTCGCTGGTTCATTGAGGATAACAAAAGCGTCAATGGAACCTGGATGCGGATCAGCGACGATCTGGCTCTCGAGAGAAACTGCGAATTTCAGTTGGGTGAACAGCGGTTTTCAGTGAGGATCCCCTGATGAAACTCCGATTCCAGATCCAACATGCTAACGGATCGATCTCATCCTGGGAACATGGAGGCCCTACGATTCGGATTGGACGGGACCCCTCCTGCCAATTGAAATTCCCTGAAGATACCGCAGCATACACCTCTTCAAAGCATGCTCAAATTGAATTGACTCCGAACGGCGCGCGACTTTCCGATACGAATTCCACAAATGGTACATATGTCAATGATAAGCGTGTTGAAGGGGGTGTGATATTAAAGGTGGGCGACTTGATTGCACTCGGTCGTTGGGGCCCCAAGCTTCAGGTCGAAACGATAGAAGTCGCCCCGGCTGTCGCGCCGCGCGCCGACTCTCGCCGAGATCATGGTCCTGACACAGGTAAAGGCCGTGGGCGGTCGTACTCGGATGAGGAAACGAGTCGTCCGCCCGTGGACTCGGCGGCAAGCCCCTTTGGCTACGCTCGCAGCCCCAGTCCGTCGAATCCGAATCTCTCGCCGCACTCCGCTTCGAGCGCTGCCAACTCGTCAGCCGAGATGATTTCAGCCATTGACCCTGACCAGGGTTACCGATGGATCATCGGCGGATCGTGTGTTGCAGTCACTGCAGTGCTCGGTCTCTGCGTGATGCTCGCGCTTCCTCGGAAAGAGGGGGGCCAAATCCAAATCCCGCAGATTACTCCGACTTCGCATGCGATGGCCCCCACTCAAATCTATGATCGAACACTTCGTTCTGCGGCGTGGGTTGTGTCGCTGCAACCCACTCCGTTGCCGGGTGTTAATCTGCCGGTTGGAACTGGCTCGGGATCCGTCGTCGATCGTAAGCGAATGCTCGTGTTGACCAACAATCATGTCGTCGAGGATCGGAAGGTGGTCGAAGTCTATTTCGCCCGCCGGGATGGTAGTAACGAAGTCGTCACCGATCGAGCTCTGTACTTAGCTGCGGCTAATAAATCCCGATTTGGAAGTCAGGGCACCGTAATCGCCCGTGATACAAAGCGTGATCTGGCATTGATCAAACTGATCGACTTGCCTCCTGAGGTCGAGGCACTCTCGCTCGCGGAGACAAGTGCTACGCCTGGAGTAAAGGTTTTCACCGTCGGGAATCCGGGAGCGAGTGGTGCTCTTTGGGCTTTCACGTCAGGGGACGTCCGCTCTGTCCACCCCAGCGAATATTTTGACGGAACCTGGATCATAGAGACGTCAAGCCCGATCAATTCAGGTGACAGCGGCGGCCCTGTCGTAGACGATCGTTGCCGACTCGTTGCCGTGAACACGGCCGTAAAAACGAAGGCCAGTCTTGTGACGCTTTGCATCGACGTGCGCGAAGTTAGAGACTTCCTAAGCAAGTCCGTCCCTCATTACTAATTCAAGCTCCCCGACGCTAGTTCTCAGGACGCCTGGTCCTGCAAGGAGAGGTCTCGTTCATGGCGACTTATGTGGGTCTCGATCTTGGGTCGAGCATGATCAAGGCAGCGACAGTTCCTGGACCAGGCCAGTTTCCAGTCCCTTTGAGATTGGCGAACCATGATGCGTATTTCCCTGCGGCCGTCGCGGTTCCACCGCCCGGGCAAGCTGTTCGCTTCGGTTGGGAAGCGTTCACGAACCGACGTCTCTTCGGAGGGGAAGTTGCCACCCATTTTCGCGATCGGCTTATCGATCCCAGTAGCGGCCTCAACCTCGGTGGGAGATTAGTCGATGCGTCAGGACTCCAGGCATCCATGCTCACCGGTCTAGGTCAGGCGGTTTATCAAAAGTCCGGCCCCGATGTGAAAGGGCTTGCTGTCTCGATCCCCGACACCTGGTCGGCACCAGCTTGGTCGCTGCCTCAGGCAATGGACCGCTGTGGTTGGACCCCGTCCGTGTTCGTCCGTGAGTCAGCCGCAGTTCTCTCATTCCTCGGCGAGGTCGACTGCGACGAGATGCTCTTACTTTCGATGGGCGCTTCATCGTTACGAGCCTCACTCTGCATTGCCGATCATCACCATTGGCGGATTGTCGAGACCAAAACCGCCTCTACGGTATCAGGACTTTCGGTTCGCAAACGCCTCATCGAAATGCTCGCGGAACAGGTTATCCTGACGACCAGACGCGATCCGCGCGAGGACGCCCAAGCTGATCAACAATTACACGACTCTATTGAAAATGTGCTTTTTCTCCTCCAGCGCGAGGATCAGGCGACTGTCGAGCTCAATGCGTTTGATCGAGTTGTAGCTCGTACGTTTTCCAGGGGCGATCTCACTCGGATCTTTGTGGGATTTCAAGCGACCTTGGAAGATATCGTCGAATCGCTACTAACGAACTCTCAGTTAAGTCGGGCGAAGTGTCCGATCGTGGCATGGGGCGAACTCGTCCGCCTCCTGCCAATCCCTACCTGGCTCGAGCGATTTTGCCCCTACGGGCGTCGTGTTGTTCCTGCCCCGCTCGACGCCGTGGCTTTGGGGTGCGCGAAGCTTTGCGCCGCCGTTGGCGATTTCCACCCCACATCGTTCGCTGACAGCTTCGGCCGTGTGATTTTGGCGACAGGGTCTTATGAACCGCGATGGCGTTCTAGTAACGATGATCGAGTCGTCCCCGTCTGGGAGCGGATTCCTACCCGCTTAGCGAGCCCTCTCCACAGAGTCGCTCCCCAACTGATTTTCGAGTCGAGTGACGGCATGTCTCAGACCATCGATCTCGCTGAAATGCCGTCAATTCGGATCGGGCGGCATGAACTGGCCGAGTTTCGATTCGAGTCGCACGCATACCCTATGGTGTCGGATGTCCACGCTGTTCTTATCCGCGAGGGGACCGAGTTTCTTCTCAAGGATTTGAATAGTCAGAACGGAACATTCATCAATGGGGAGCGTATTAAAGTCCAACCACTGCAAGCCGATGATGAGATTCAACTCGGTCAAACCGGACCGCGGATTCTCTTCAAAATCCCCGACTAAGTTGATCAAGAATTCACAGATACCCTGACTATTCCGAGAGTTGATCGCCATGGCAAATCCTCGATTTTCTACACAACGATTGCCAACAGATCCGATAGGGATACCCGCCTGGTTATCGCTGTTGTTAAGCACCACTGGGGCGACCATCGGCGGACTGACCTTCCTCTTGATCACGCTCCTTGTGAAGCAGTCTGGTACAAAAACGTGGCTCGCTCAGGCAGTGATCGACCCGATAAACTTCGCATCCTTCATCGCTTTCGGCATTGCGATAGCGCAGCTTACAGCACACCGGGTGCGACTTTACTGGGAAGAACACGCGTTTCAGATCGAACTCTTAGGGATCGATGAAGAGACTTTGATTCTCCCAGACGATGCGCTCGATTATCGAAAAAAACTGAAGAGCCTATCAGTATCAGAACAGTCATTGATCTTGGTACGACTTCTGTCCTCCGCTTTGCAGAGTGCGCGGTCGCACTGGTCTTCGGTCAGCGCAGCCGAGGCGGTTAAAATCCGAGCTGAGATTCTCCAAAGCCAGAGCGATGCGCAGCTCGCCACCGTTCGATACCTCGCTTGGGCAATTCCGTCAATCGGATTCATTGGGACGGTCATCGGTATTGGTCAAGCAATGGGCTCGCTTAACATTGACCCCTCGAAGCAAACTGAATCTATCAATCAATCCGTGGGTCATCTGCATACAGCTTTTGGAACAACATTCGTGGCGCTTTTGCTCAGCCTCATCCTTATGTACATCGTCCACCGCGTGCAGGCTGATGACGACACTTTCCTCGCAAAAGCTACCGATTGGTGTATGCGATGGTTTGTATTTCGGATGTACGTACCTCGAGGTGAAGACTGATGCGCCATCGTAAGACCGAGATCGCGGTCTACTCCATAGCCTTCATGGACGTGATCTTCTGCGCCCTAGGTGGGGTGCTGATCATCACGATTCAGACTCTACGGATGTCGCATGAAGCGAATAACACGACCCGGGTTCAGGCCGATTTGATCGCGCGATATGGGGACGACAAGGTGAAATTAGCCGAGCGGATCGTCGAACTTGAAACGATGATCGCCAAACTCGAGGACCAGAGCCGCGCGGACAAGGAAGAGTTAGCAAAATTGACCAAGCAAAGAGACGATCTTGTGAAAATCAAGATCGCCGCCGAGAAAGAACTCGACAGACTTAAGGTAGAACTCGCCAAGATCCTCAAGGAACGTGATGATTTGGGCTCTCAGCTCGCTCTCGCCAATGCCAAGATTCGCGAACGCGAATCAGAGTTAGCCAAGCTGGAGAGGCAACTTGCGCTCGTCAATTCCAAGCTGATCGCAAGCGATAAAGAACTGGCCAGGTTGAAACTTCAAATCGCTGATATGATCAAATATAGTAATAAGGTCCTCGACTTGAGGGGGCCGATGAAAAACGTTGTATTTGTGTTCGACACCTCGGCGAGCATGAAACTCAACGAATTCGATCGCACTTATAAGGAGGTGCTTAAAGCCTGGCTCGGCGCTTTGCGCTATGAGAAATTCGCCTTGCTCCAGTTTTCAACCGATGTCCGAAGCGCCACTGGAAAAGGGTGGAAAACTCAGGCTGATCTGTCAGAGATTAACCAATACATTGATCAGTTTCGAGCCGAGGGCCATACGAATCTTCGCAAGGCGCTGGAGCAGGCTCTCGCATACCCTAACGTCGACACGATCATTCTTTTTAGCGATGGCGAGCCCAATCTCTTTGGCGACGACCCAACCCAACCGATGAAGGATTCCAATCAACAGTGGATCAAGGGACAGCCAGCGATCGACGACCTCAATCGCCGACTCCGTGGAGGGGGAAATCCACAGAAAGTCGTCATCAATACCGTCGGCATGGGAAATTACCTTAACCAGACCTACGGAACTTTCCTCCAAAGCCTAGCTCGCGACAACCGAGGCCGCTTTGTAGGTTTGGGTGTCGAGAGCGAACCGAAGGAGCAAGAAGGGGCCGAGAGAACGCCGAATGAGTGATACTAACTGCAAAAAAATTCTTATAACTCGGTAGGGGTCCCCTCGTTAGTGTGCTTTTCAGTCCGTTTTGTGAAGTGACCCCAGGGGACCCACGTCCGCTAGCTAGCTAGTAGCTAAAAAACAAATTGACTTTGGCTAACTAAGATGTACTATTAGGAGGAGAAGGAGGAATCGATGGCTGCCAAACGAACGATGACCTTGAATCTGACAGATGCCGAGATGATCGCTCTTGAAGAGCTTTCCGAGAGGAAAGATCTTTCGAAGACGGCGGTGCTCCGACAGGCGCTCCGGCTCTATCAGATGGTTGACGCCCGCATCGAGCGTGGTGATAAGCTTTTCTTCGAGGACGAGTCCAAAGCAAAAGCAGAGGTCGTGGTTCTATGAGTAGCGAGACCATTCGAATTCAACGTCGCTCGGACGGCGTCGACATCGAGGCGACCTTGCTCGACGGAATGGCCCCTCAGGACTTCGTCGTGGTGGGGAATGAATGGGCTGCTGAACGGTCCATGGTGATGCAAGAGCTGCTAAAATCGGCCGTCCCGCGAAATCAATGGCCTCAGAGTCTTCACTGGGATTGGAGACGGAAAGCTCCCGAGCTAACGCTTCTCGAAGCATCAGGATTTGGCGTCATTTGCGAGCGGCAGTGGCAAGGCGTGATGTTGACAAAAACCGCGTCCTACACCGCGAGACTCGATCTGGATAAGGGAAAGCCGCTGGTATATATCGATTTCCTTGAGGTCGCCCCTTGGAACTGGATAATCCCGGAAATCGACCGAGCGGGTCGGTTCCGCGCTCTCGGTTCCGTTCTGTTCTGGAGAGCAGTGAAACAAAGCGAAGAGGAGGGATTTCGAGGTCGAGTGGGGCTCCATGCACTGCCTCAAGCCGAGCCATTCTATGAGAAAGCATGCGGGATGACATCGCTGGGACGCGATGTTGCAAAACAGGACCTTCTCTACATGGAACTCTCAGGGCAGCAGGCGGCGAAGCTTCTTAAAAAGGGAAAAACACAATGACACGCGTCCAAAATGAAGGTGGACCACCACACGACTGGCTGCTTCAGGCAGTGGATATTGAGGATTCCTGCCGCTCCCTCTCTGTGGGGGGACTTGCAAGTGATCTTGGAATGCTGGTCTCGGGTTCATCAAACGTCCAGCCGGTCTTTGGGCGATTGATCGAGTTTGCAAGAAGAAAGCAGGGCCTCACGATCGAGAGGCTGGCGGAGCGAGCCGACATTGACCTCGAAGCGATCGTCGAAATTGAGACGCAAGATAGGGTTGTTCCCGAGGTCAGAACGGTTTACCAACTCGCGCAGGTTCTAAAACTACCGCCCGGTAGACTGATGGAAGTAGCCGGTCTAGCGACCCCCAAACCCGAGGTTAGCCGTGCCGCGTTAAGATTCGCAGCACGCTCAGAGCCGACTAACCAGCTCTCACGCGACGAGCGAGAAGCCTTGGAAGAGTTCGTCAAGGTACTCGCTGAATCCTCCGACGGGGTCTAAAGGAATTGCAAAATAGCTTCTTGGCAGAGCGGACGGCAAGGGATATCGATAATCGGGTTTCGAAGATCCTTAAGGATCTAGGTCATCCCGAGCCTCCGTTACACCTTGAGGTCGTCCGCGAGTTGCTGCGGCTAGACTTGGCATACTATTCTTCGTCGGACCAGAGAGTCCTGATCGAGACGATTCACCGCCTAAAGGTCGCGGGTAAACAGGTGATGCAACGTCCTGGCCTATTGCTGGACGCCATCAAGAAGTGGGATCTTAAAGCGCTCTGGATTCCTGACCGCAAGCGCATATTGATCGATAAGGAGCTGCCTTCCAAGAAACAGCGATGGGGAGAAGCTCATGAGATCGGCCACAGCATCTTGCCCTGGCATGAAGCCGCGATGCATGGCGATAGAAAGCAAACACTCAGTCCCACGTGTGAACAACAGGTCGAAGCTGAGGCTAACTTCACGGCTGGCCGGCTTCTTTTCTTGCAAGATCACTTTACCAATCGGCTCCGAGGGTCTCCCTTGACGATCGATCGGGTCAAAACTCTCAGCCGTGTCTTCGGCAACACGATTACCTCGACGCTTTGGCGAGCAGTCGAAGCCTCCGAATCCTCGGTTTTTGGCCTCGTCAGCCAGCATCCCAGAAAGCCTCTTGGAAACGAGCCAATTCGATATTTTATCCGGTCTCGCTCATTCCTTGATCGATTCAACGGAGTCACTTCGACGCAAGTCTTTAACGGCCTACAGTCTTTCTGCCGCAACTCTCGAGGACCACTCGGTAAAGATGAGGTGATCTTCTACGACGTCAATGGAGATCCTCATATCTTTCTTGTCGAGTGTTTCTTCAACAACTACGAAGCCCTGACTTTAGGTAGTTATCAACACGCACGGGTTCCAATGGTGGCGTTCTGAGAATTTGGACATAGTCTGACTAGTCATCAAAATAGGCGTTGAATTCAATCAACTAAATGATTGGTGGGAAGAATTATACTCCGCGCGGAACTGGATGAGACTTTCCTGCTCCGGACGTTTGTGGTACATTTGTGATATTAGCGGTAGGGATGTTGATACAACTGGTTTCGCATTGCACGGACGTACACCATGGCTTGGCTTCGTATTCAACTGACCGAAGAACAGCAGCAGATCGTTGAGGAGGAACGCTCCTCTCACCCTAATCTGCGCATCCGTGAAAAGATGCTCGTGTTGTGGTTGTTACACAATGGCGTT
>JANXSX010000127.1 GCA_025356475.1 Isosphaeraceae bacterium
GCGCGTGTTTGCATCCGCCATTGCCGGTTCATGCGTCGCCGGTTAGAATGAATAGCTCATTGCCCGCCCCCCTTCCCGCCCGAGCCCACTCCGCCCATGATCCGCTTGAACAACGCGTCCAAGATGTTCGGCAATCAGACCTTGTACGACGGCATCGAAGCGTCCATCGTCCGCGGTGAGCGTATCGGACTACTCGGCAAAAATGGGGCTGGCAAGTCGACATTGTTCAAAGTGTTGATGGGGACAGAGCATCTCGATAACGGCCAATTGCTCAAAGACCGCAAGATCTCGATCGGCTACCTGCCGCAGGAGATCCACCCTCTCAAGGAGGGGACCGTCTTTGAGAACATGCTCAATCATCTTGGTCCCTGGACGGCTGCCGATCAGAAATTGAAGGCGGTCATGGTGGGTCTCGAGGACGGCGATCCCAAGGCTCTCGCCCAGTATGACGACGCCATGGAGGCGTTCCTATCCACCGGTGGCTATGAGATGGAATCGCGGGCCAAAGCGATTCTGTTGGGCCTGGGCTTTTCGGTCCCCCAGTTGGATCACCCGGTGGCCACCTTGTCGGGCGGTTGGGCCATGCGTCTGGCTCTGGGTGGGATGCTCGCGTTTGAACATGATTTGTTGCTGCTCGACGAGCCGACGAACCATCTCGACTTGCTCTCAGTGAAGTGGTTTGAGGACTTCTTACAGTCGTACCCAGGCGCGATTCTCATCACCTGTCACGACCGCGACTTCCTCGACCGCGTGATCACAAAGACGTTCGAACTCGAGTTCGGCAAGCTTTACAGCTATCCCGGAAACTATTCCGCCTACATTCCCCAGAAAGTCCAGCGGATCGCGATCCAGCAGTCGTCGTTTGATGGTCAACAGAAGAAGATCAAGGAGATGCAGGACTTTGTTGACCGCAACAAGGCCCGGGCATCAACCGCGTCTCGTGCGCAGAGCCGACTGAAAGCGATCGAGAAGATCGAACGGATTGACGCCCCCCAGACCGATACCTCGACGATGCGAATCAAGCTCCCCGACCCCCCTCGCAGTGGTCAGGTCGTCGCCAAACTCGACAATCTCGGCTTCGCGTATGGCCAGAAGGTCGTTTACGCCAACTTGTCTTTGGAAGTCCAGCGAGGGGATAAAGTCGTCTTGGTCGGTCCCAATGGCGCTGGCAAGACGACTCTGATGAAGCTTTTCGCCGGCGTTCACAAGCCGACCCGGGGCGAGGTGATCCTCGGGGCCAATGTCTTCCCGACGTACTTTGCCCAGCACCGGGTTGAGGCTCTCAACCTCAAGTCGACGGTCATCGCCAACCTCCGCGAAGTCCATCCCAACGCCAGCGAAGGGCTGCTTCGCAACATGCTGGGCTCGTTCTTATTCAGCGGTGAAACGGTCGAGAAGCCGGTCAGCGCCCTCTCGGGTGGCGAGAAGACCCGCCTCTGCCTGGCCAAAATTCTGACCGTGGCCAACAACTTCATCATGATGGACGAGCCGACCAACCACCTCGATATTGCCAGTCGCGACATCCTCGAAGTCGCCTTGCAAGCTTATGAAGGCACGCTCTGCTTCATCTCGCACGATGAGCACTTCATCCGAGCGGTCGGGACAAAGGTCATTGAAGTCGATCGGGGCAAGGTCACGGTCTTCCCGACCACCTACGAGTCGTATTTGTACATGAAGTCCCAGCAGCAAGATGTCGACAGCCCGTTCACAGCCCTAACTCGCGGCCTGAAAATGCCGACCGCCTCGGACAAGGTCCCAGAGCGCAAGGGAGCCCGGGGCGTCTCAGTCGCCTGAGGACTATCCGGACGATACACTGCAATCTTAGGATCGCGATCTTGGCTCTTGCGTCAACACGGATGGCCGTGCAAACGGGTTCGAAAACTCAGGGCTTTCGGACTTTCGCTGACCGAGCGAAAGGACTCAGAATTTACCGTCGAGTGGATGATTCGATCTCTAAGATTCGTTAACATGGATTCGGTGTATCCAAGAAAAGCGAAGAGAATCGGCACTCGCTGAGGCGCATGTTGATGGCGATCCGTGACAAGGGGCGTGGTGGTGGTCCTGGGCAAGAGTTGAAGCATTTTACGGATCGTGAAGACGAGCTTGCGATCTTCCTTCATCAGCTCGATGTAGCGACACCCACGCAACTGCCAGCACTGATGTTCTATGGTCTCGGAGGCTCGGGAAAATCTTGGCTCCTCAAGCGACTACGGAACGTGTTGACCGAAGGGCGAAGGCTGCCATCGGCGTACATTGACTTCGACCGGAAATCCGGCGGCTCAAACTATGTGAACGACTTTTCGAAGCTACTCACCGAAGTTTGGCAACAACTCGATGTTGAGTGTCCTCGCTTTGAAATGGCGTACGCATGGATGAACTTTAAGCAAGGGAGCGGCGACCGACCCATGGTTCGCCATTCCGGCAAGGTCAGTGCTGGTTGGGATTTGATAAAGGAAGTAGCGAACGCATGTTTTGCTTGGGTTCCCGGTGTAAATCTGGTTGTTTGGGCGGTGGATAAACTGGGGAAGGCCGTGGTAGCAAAGCTCGAAAAATCATCTTTGGGCCATCCCCTTTTGACTAAGGCTGGACACGACGAATATCTCCTCCTCAGCCGCATGACAGCTCAGGAGATCGATCAAACCCTCACAAAACGTCTGGGCGATGACCTTGACGAGCAACTCCCCAAGCGCGATGGCAAGTCCTGCCGCGCGGTTGTATTCCTAGACACTTTTGAGGATCTCGCTGGGGGTCAACAGAATGAGGCATGGCGTCAGAGCACTGAAGAACCGGTTCGCGAGTTCTTCAAGGAACTAACTTCCGTGCTTCTCGTTATGGTCGGTCGCGACCGACTCACCTGGGACGAGGTCGATCCCGAATGGTCGGATCAGGTCAATCTTCAGCAACATTTGTTAGGAGGACTTTCGCGGCACGACGCGACGGAATTCCTCGGTAAGTGTGGAATCGTCTCCGGTCCGCTCCTTGAAGCCATCTTGCGTGTCTCTCGCGACGTGGCGGTTCGGGATCGAGAGGCCTACTATCCCTTCAGTTTGGGCCTTTGTGCCGATACCGTTGTGGCCGAGCGGTCCCGGGGCATTGAGCCCGAGCCCGAGACCTTTGAGATGGCTCCCGGTGACTATGGCAAACTCGCCCAACGATTCTTGAAATCTCTGCACGATGAGCATCCCGAGCAGTGGATCATCCGGCTCGCCCAAACCCCTCGGTTCGATCAAGCTGCCGCCCGCGCCACATTTTCCGCAACGCACGATATCGATCAGGACGAGGCCTGGGAATCCCTGCCCGATTATAGCTTTGTCCAAGAAGATACTGAGCCTGGCTGGTTTCGTATCCATTCCGTGATGAGCGAGGTTCTCCGCCGCCGTCTTGCCAAGAACGCTCGCGAGTTTGAGCGTATCCACACCCACTGGCAGACCCATTGGGAATCCCGCACAGGACGCAACAGCAAGGATTTCGCCAAGCTTGCGTGGTTTCACCTTTATGCTCGCGAGCCCCAACATGCCCTTACTCTCTGGAATTCCAAGATCAAGCAAACGCGTACCGACCTCAATATGGCTGAACACTTCACCCTCCTCGATTGGTGGACCCAGACCGCGATCGAACAAACAACGCCCCAAACAACCGATGAAGTTGCAGTATTGATCTCTCTCGGCACCGAACTTAACTGGGCCACACTTGGAAATCGAACATTGAACCTTC
>JANXSX010000161.1 GCA_025356475.1 Isosphaeraceae bacterium
CCGCACAGGGCTTTGATCGTTAACTCGTGATCCCCTTCGTGAGGTGCATGAAGGCGGTTTCAAGGTTGATCTCGTCTTCCTTGAACAGGGTCAGGTCGAACCCGTTATTGATCAGCCGACTGGCGAGGACACTGTACTGGAGAACTCCCTCGCGGAGTTTCACAACCATGACCTTGTTCTTGTCGGTGATCGACTCGACTTCCGGCTGAGCCTCCAGGAAGTTGGCCGCTTCCACCTGGCGATCGACCACGGCGATGTTCAGGACGATATCGGTCCGAACCTGCTTCATGACGTCTTCGACAGACCCGTTAACGTGCAAGATCCCTTGTTCGATGATGCCGATCTTGTTGCAGATATCGGCAAGCTCGGGCAAAATGTGGCTCGATACCAAGATCGTCTTGCCCATCGAGCGCAGCTCTTTCAAGAGGGCGCGAATTTCGATCCGGGCGCGTGGGTCGAGGCCGGACGCCGGTTCATCAAGCAGCAGAACTTGCGGGTCGTGCAAGAGTACGCGGGCCAGCCCCAGACGCTGGGTCATCCCTCGTGACAGGCTCGTCACGAGCGCATCTCGCTTATATGTGAGATCGACAAGTTCGAGCACTTCCTCGCAAATCTTCTTGCGGGCCGGGCCGATGATCCGATACGCGGCCGCGAAGAATTCAAGGTACTCAACGACTTTCATATCATCATAGACGCCGAAGAAGTCGGGCATGTAGCCGATGGCTCGACGGATGTCTTTCGAGCCATTGTAGATCGAGTAACCGCAGACGGTCGCCTCGCCCCAGGTCGGGTTGAGCAACGTGGCCAGGATGCGCATCGTCGTCGTCTTGCCTGCACCGTTGGGACCAATGAAGCCATAGACATCGCCCTTGTCGAGCGTTAAGTTGAGGCGGTTGAGGGCGTAGAGGTCGCCGTACATCTTCGTGAGGTCGTGCGTCTCGATCATCGCGGGAGGACCTTTCGTCTCGAAGTAGGAGACCGATTGGATAAGCTGGTGAGTATCAATCAAAAATGAAGAGCAACGAATTTCGATTGGGCGTGACTGCTGTGGATCACTTCGAGTTATCTCGGTCCGGAAAGCTGCCGTGGTCCGGGCTGCCGAAGAGTTCGTCCACAGTCTCGTTCTGACGCTTGAGATATGAGTAGGCGAAGTAAATGATGACGGCTCCGACGACGAAGCCAAGGATCGCCATGGCTACGGGGTCGCCTTCCCAAGCCTTAGTCAGAAATTCGCCGAGGGCTCGACCACGCATCGTTACTTCCCTCGCTTGGAATCGGTCAAGGGAAGAATGATCCGGACCAGAGTCGTCTGGTCGATCTTGGCGTTGCTTTCTGAACCATTGAGCCGCAGTTCGACCGCAGGACCATCGATTCTGGCCACCAACATCGGGCGGTCGAGTACTAACTGGCCCGAGAGATCCATATCATCGAGCGCCGCGTTGGCCAACTGTTCGGGGCCGCCACCAATCGCGTCGTTGAACATCAGCGTTCGGATCAGGTTCACCCGGTCGATGTTGATGCTCCCATTCACGGCCTGACTGCTGACGTTGAGCGACTTCAGGTAGCCTGCAAGTGTCCGGTCGGGAGTCAACTCAACTCGGGTTGTCGCTCCTGGTGCGATCGTTCCCAGGTCGTAGGCCCGGGCTCCGATGCAGAGAACGGCGTTGTTCAAGGTCTTTCCCAATCGATTGGTCACTGTCCCATTGAGCTGATCGACCCCGACGGCCACGAGTTCGGACTCGATCACGGGCTCGGCAGGGCCGAACCACCTGGCCGTGAAGCACTTGGTGCTCCAGATCGCGATCCGGACGTTGATCAGTTCGTCGAGCTTACCGGACTCATATCCATAACCTCCGCCCGAGAAACCGACGCGACCTCCGCCACCCATCCCGCCGAACGCGACCTCGGGCGAGCTATACCAGCCCAGAAGTGTCTCGACCTCTGGGGCGACTTTTGCAGGATCGGCCCCTATCAGGAGAGGACTAAACGCGACCTTGTAGTCCCGATTCTGGGGGCTAAAGACATTGGCCCAGGTCCTGCCACGCATGGTCCCAGTGGTCTGGTCGATGTCGACCGCATCGATCTTGTTGACGCGGAGATCTGTCCCCTTGAAGGAGTAAGCCGCGAAATAGGCGACCGTGCTGACAGCGATCACAATGATCGGGAACGTGATCCAGGTGAACTCCATCCGCTTGACGACCTTCTTCAAGAAGAAATAATCGCCTGGCCCAATGAGAAGGATGTAAAGGAAGATAAAGAACGCAACCCAGCCGAATGGCACGAGTTTTATGCCGGGAAACTGTTCAAGACCCCGTCTCAGCAAGCCCCCGAGATCGGTGTTTCCAGAGGACGTCAACCGTCCCGCTGCACGGGTGATTGCGGAAATGGTTCCTACGTTCGTGGTGCGCTTCAGGTCGATCGCCTTGTCCCAGAACAACGCCCGATCAACCCACGAGGCGAATGGATTCTGATTGACGTCGAGAGCAATCAACGTGACTCGACCGAATCCAAACGAACCCCTCACGATCAGCGGAAGTGAAGCCGTGGCCGCGAGCACCTTGCCCCCTCGCTTGTCAACCTCGGTGAGCCTGGCAATTTGGAGCCCAGCAAGCGCGGCTTGCCCTGCGACGATTGGGTTTGAAGAAGCAGCGAACGACTCGATGACCCCCAGGTCGTTGATCCGACTCTGGCCGGCTGGCAGAGCCGGTAAGAGGTCACGAAGCTCACTGTTCGCATCAACCACCCCTTGCCAGTTCTCGCCGACCGAGAGCACAAGGTGTCCCCCCCGCTCAACCCAATCCCGGAGTGCTTTCCCCCGACCGCTCAGTGCGGTCATTGCCTCAGCGCTATTGGTATCGAGGATTACTGCTTCGACCGAGTCATATCCGTACCACCGGCCAGGCAATTGGTCATCGCCCAGGTCGATCGGCTCGACCACGATCGATCGAGTTGAGGCCGTCTGGTCGGCACTATAGCCGGAGAGGGTCGGGATCAGTTCTACCCCTTGAGTCTTACCCAGGGTCAGGAGCACCGTCTCTTCCGCCCCAATCACATCATAGATTGTCTGACCTGGCGGCCCGTCGCTCGACACACGCTTTCCGTTGGTATCGAGGAACCTGAAGGAGAGGTTGGGCTCACGTCCTCCGGGTCGAATGTATGAGGTGACGCGCTGGGTCTGACCCGGTGACAGGGTCAGCGGCTGCCGCACGCTGATGGAAGTCCCCGCATCGTCACTCGTGGAGATTTCCAGCGTTCCCGAGAAGCCGGTCTTCTGGTCGGCTTTGAGCACCAGGCGAATCGGGGTCCAAGTCCCGAGTTTGAACGAGTTCTTGTCGGCAAACCCCAGCCGGACCGACTCAATCGAGATCGGGGCGGCGGTGAGGGACGAGCCCATCAAGCACAAGAACACGAGGATCGCAGAGCGGCGCATCAGGCTGATCAAGGTCATTCGATCCTCTCGGCTCGGCATCAACTTTACGGCTTTTCGGAAGGGTCGCAATCGCAAGGCGAGTGGCCGCAGCCTGGGCATCCCCGCCCATATTTCTGGGCCAGGGCGGCGTCGAGGTCGACCCCGCGAATGTTCGCCAACGTCGCGAGCCACGCCAAAACGTCGGCCATCTCAAGAGCAAGTTCCTCTTGGGTACCCGACCGGAGAGCCGTAGCGAGTTCGCCAAACTCTTCGGTCAGCCACAGGAACGTTGCCGCATCACCGCGTGCAGCATCCTTATCGCCATACATACGACGAATCAGGTCTTGAAGTTCGCGCAAGGTCATTCCGACAGGGATTTCGCTCATAGGACAAGCATCGTACCCCAGACCCACCCCCGTCGGCAAACCCCACGCCTATCTTCTTGAGACATCTGATGGGTGGAGCAAGCGGTCGGGATTTGATGGATTCTCCAGCCCTTATTAATTCTACTGTGTCAAGTCAATCCTCAGCGAAACTTGTTTCCTCGACGACACTTGTGACTTCTACTCTTTTAGGTGTCGACGGACCTTGCCGAAAACCAAACGACGCGTTGAAACCCCTTTGTGTCTGGAAAAAGAGGGA
>JANXSX010000171.1 GCA_025356475.1 Isosphaeraceae bacterium
TTACGCAGTTGGTTGACAGGCGGCGACAGGTGCATGGGGCATTGGGATGATCAGGCGAAGCAGGTAGTCACCACTGACCTCTCCACCCGCCCAATTGGCTCACACTTCGGCAGTAGGTGCAAGCCAACTGCGTAACTCCTAGCTCATTGAGGCTTACGAATTCAACCCCAAACGCTTGGAAACGAATCGTTGTGCGACATTAGAGGGCCACCAGGGAATAGTCATCGACACTTGTCAAAGTATAGTTGGACACCTGGTTTACAGGATGGAACAAGGCCATTCATAAGCGACTTTGCTTCAAGAGCGTAGCTGTAGAATCGCAGCCTGATGAATGTGCGAATGTGTGACAATTGTCATTGATGTAGACCTGGATTCTGAGAGCTGAGTTGATCCCTCAGCCGCCAGTGTTTGATGGACGTGGGGCTGGCCGTTCAACTTCGGATCGTCCACTTCCGGGGAGAACCGTCTGATATATTCACGCAAGTACGAATGCTTATGGATTTGCGATGAGTTATTGGAATCATTCAAGCATTCAGCGTCACTTGTGAGCCCACTCTTGGTATTTCCATCACATAGCAACCTGTCCCGTGACAACGCGAATTTTTTCACAATGGTTGACATCGTTGTGGAAGTGGAGCTAAGGTTGTTTCGTGTGAGAATAATTTCTCACTTTGCGAATCGCAATCACGTCGCGGGTCGTTCATTTCAGTTCAGTTAGTCGAAATCGTGGCCGGCAGATTCCACTTGCCGCTCATTGATCTCTCTGCAATCTCTCCATTCTCGCGTGTCCCGACAATTCGGTTCTTCAATTCGGTCTGTACCTGGGTTTTCCTGGGGCGTCACGTTCTTCGTTTGGGGAGGTATACGGATTATGTCGTCCGTGGATCGTCGCGGTTTCGTGCGCTTAGCTTTTGGGACTTGTCTGGGGCTCTTTACAGGTTGTGGTGGTGACTCACCTACACCTGTTGCGCAACCAGATCCGTCAACAGTATCCCCTGCTCCTGTGCCCGCTAAGAAGGCTTTCGAAAAGACCTTTGACCCTCGGGAGAAGCTTAAGGCGAAGGCAGAGAAGGAGGCGGCGAAGTAGCGTTTTCGTCCTGGGATTCAGTTCCATTTTCCACTTTACCCCGTTTTCTAGAGGTGAGCACTATGGTTGAGTCACGCACACGTCGAGGTTTCACACTTATCGAACTCCTGGTCGTGATCGCGATTATCGCGGTCTTGATCGCCCTGTTGTTGCCCGCCGTCCAGGCCGCTCGTGAAGCAGCTCGTCGAATTCAATGCACTAATAATCTCAAGCAGGTCGCTCTGGCATCGGCAAATTACGAGAGTGCCAACGGTGTTTATCCTCAGGGCTCTGGAATTGACTGGTATCCTGAGTGGGGCCAGAACTGGTGGGGCACGGGCAACTTTGCTGCCATGTCGCAATACCTCGAACAGGGCGCTGCGTTCAACTCGATGAACTTCAGCACACCCTGGTTCCGTGACGAAAACCAGAGTGCCTTCGGCTACGGTCTCTCCGCACTTTGGTGCCCGAGCGACGGCACGGTCAATCAGAAGAAGGACATCCCCGATGGTAACTACGTTTCCGGTCGCCATCCTTTCTTTGTGGCTTATGGAAGCTACGCAGCCTGTACAGGGACCTGGTTCCACTCCACGATGAATTTCGGTACCCCCGGTGCACCAAACCCCGTTCGTTTGGCCAATATGAATGGCGTTTTCGCGATCCGTTCTGCGACTCGTATTGCGTCGGTCACTGATGGAACAAGCAACACGATTGCCTACGGCGAGCATGCCCACGGTAAATTGACCGACAAGTCTGGCACGAGCAGCCCAGACACCGACCTCGAACTCACCTACTGGCATTGGTGGTGTGATGGTGGCTACGGCGACACCCAGTTCTCCACCATGTTCCCCCTGAATCCTCAGGGCAAGTGCGTCGATAGCACCTGGGCCGACGGTTACAATGGAGGCGTCGCCGCATACATCTCTGCGGCCAGCAGCTACCATCCTGGTGGCGGCAACTTCGCATTCCTCGACGGTTCGGTTCGCTTCCTGAAGGACACGATCGAATCCTGGCCAATCAGTGCGACTGGCGTTCCAACCAGCATTACCGTGAACGGTGACGCTACCTATAGCATCACCCCAGGTGCCCGGGTTGGCGTCTACCAGAAGTTGTCCACACGCAACGGTGGTGAAGTGATCTCGGCAGACGCTTATTGATCGGTTCCTCGTAATTTGAGATTGACCCTCATTCCCTTCGACGAGTGATCACTCGTCGAAGAATTTTTTCATTGGCGAACTGTTTGTTTCCAGGTTCAAATCGTGACTTGGATTTATGAGCGAATTTTACGAATATACAGTACTAAAAATCATTGAAACTGTAGTCTCACCTCGTTTTTATCAAGCCGGTTGACACGCCCCTGTCTCAAGGGATAGTTTAGATAGATCTGGTAAGGGTGGGTAAAGGAATAATGTCAGACTTGACCTCTGTGCTTCTCAAACGCGAGAGTTCCTCTCCACAGTCACTCAGCAGAGATTCGACCGTATTTTTCGTTTCCTGCAACGCTTGTATCGACAGTGCCTGACGCTCCATTTTGGTTCCCCCTCAGGAATTTTCCGAGGCGAGTTCGTCTGTGAGTCGATCTCTTGGCCGAATGGCCAATCCCTCGGACGGATGTTTCCTTGAGGTTGTTGCTAGTCCGTCACCTTGGCCAGGGATATCAATCAGATGCACGTAGCCCGACCGTTAGTAGCACGTCCATGTTTTTCAAGCGCCTTGGTCACCACCTTGACCCTGGCCGGTTTCCTTGTTGGGTGCAGTGGAGGTGGCGACTCGGTCACTCCTCCTACTGACGTCACCAAGGCCCCCCCGGTCGCACCCGACAAAGTGGAAGCCAAGAAGCCCGCCGCCGCTGGTGGATTTCAGGCTCCCGGCAAAAAGGGTGGGCCCGATTGACAGGTGGGTGAGTCGCCTCCTTAATCCTTCGACCTCTCCAAGGGTCGGACAAATTCTGTCAGTTTGCTTCGCCTCATCCCATTTCTTCGTACTTCGGAGTCATCTTCCATGTCTGAGTCGTTGATTCGCCCGCGTAGGGCGAGGGGTTTCACCCTGATCGAATTGCTGGTCGTGATCGCGATTATCGCGGTCCTGATCGCACTGCTCCTGCCGGCAGTCCAGGCGGCTCGCGAGGCTGCACGCCGAGTTTCATGCACAAACAACATGAAGCAGGTCGGGCTCGCCATCCACAACTACCTGAGCGTCCAGAACGTGATGCCGATGGGCCTCTACTTCCAGTGGGCTCCGCGACAGAATACCTACTACACGTCGGGAAGCTGGTTGGTTCCTCTCATGCAGTACATGGAAGGGACCGCGATCTTCAACTCGGTCAATTTCAGTCTCAACATGTATGCGGCGGACAATACCACGGTCTCGGGCGTCGGCATCAATAACCTTCAGTGCCCCAGCGACGCGATTGTTAGCCAGAAGTACATCTACCCGGCGAGCGCTGGTCAGGCTCTTGACCCGGTTCCTTTGCCCATGCAGTACTCGTCATATGGTGGCAACGGCGGAATCTTCTTCCAGTTCCCCGGCTCGACCGCCGTGAACTATAATGATCGCGTCAGCCAGATGACCGGTGTCATCACGTTCTCTGGTTTCCCCCAGCCGCTGCCTGGTGGAGTTACCGTGAGCATTGCGGGAATCACCGACGGAACGAGCAACACGTTCCTCGCTGGCGAGCGAGCTCACGGGAAACTGAAAGACTACGTGGACGAGAATAACAACCGCGTTGGGTATTCCAGCAAGCTCTACGACTGGCAGTGGTGGAGTTCGGGCAACTATGGGGACACGATCTTCAACACGATGCACCCGCTCAATCCCCACACCAAGATCAAGAATTGGACCTACAGCAACTACCCATACTTGATGGGTGGCGGCGATTCGTCTTGGGTGAACTCGGCTTCGAGCTTCCATCCAGGTGGTGCGAACTTCGCGCTTTGCGATGGTTCGGTCAAGTTCATCAAGGACACGATTGATAGCTGGCAGATCGTCCAGAACACTGGCTTTCCGGTCGGGGTGTCCCGAGCCGCAACGGGTGGGCCGACAGATCGTCTGTACATTGTGCAGATCGGAGCGAAGCAGGGGATCTACCAGTCACTCTCGACACGAGCTGGCAACGAAGTCCTCTCGTCAGATTCCTGGTGAGCTTGAACTCTTGATTTGATCCGAGCTTTAAACCAAGCCCCCGACTGTCATTCAGGCAGTCTGGGGCTCTTTTGTTAGTCCAAGAAGAACTTTGAAGGAGAAGGTGTTCGAGCGATTCGACTCTCAACACCTCAGCGGTCAACTTACCGCTCTCGGTAGACGATCCGCCCCTTGCTGAGGTCGTACGAGGAGATCTCGATGGTGACTTTGTCGCCAGGAACGATTCGGATGAAGTTCTTACGCATCTTGCCGGCGATGTGCGCCAGGATTCGGTGCCCGCTCTCCAGTTCAACCATGAACTGAGTGTTTGGCAGAGCCTCAACGATCTTGCCCTGTGTCTGAATCGGTTCCTCTTTCGCCACCTCGGTCACCCCCACCATTCGCACCAGCCGCGTCCGTCCCTAACGCCAGGTTGGCGAGGGATCGATTGGTCGCGCTCCCGTTTCTAATTCGTGGGCGCGATCCTGGGCCGCCCCGGCGGCTGGGACACGGGGCGACACGTTCTGGCACTCGCCCGAGTACCAATCGATATCATAGACCAAAAGCTGGTCTACTGAATAGCACTCGAATGGCGATTGTGATCACTTTGGTGCCAGTGCTGGTGGACAACCCTCGACCTTCAACGCGATCTTGTACACCTTATCGACTGCAGTGATTGCCAGTGTTGAGGCTGCTGGGCCACACCAAGCCAGGTTTGATGGCCGTTCGGGTAGCTCAAGAATACCCAATAACGTTCCGTCCGACTCGTAGACCCAGACGCCGAGCGCCACGGCCACATAGATTCGTCCTGCGCGATCGACTTTCATTCCATCGGGTCCCCCTGGTTTGCCAGGGTCGAATGTTGCGAAGACCCGACTGGTTCCAGGCACGAGGTCCCCCGAGGAGGCAACCTCAAACGCACGGATATGATAGCGCCAGGTGTCGCAGATGTAGAGGATGCTCTCGTCAGGTGAGAACGCCAAACCATTCGGCTTCTCGAAATCGTCGGCGATCAACCGAGCCTCGTGACCGGGTTGTAACGCATAGACCCCTTGAAAATGGAGGGCACGGTCCGCCGGGGCGACGCCATAGGGGGGGTCGGTGAAGTATGCAGTGGTGTCGGATCGACACACGATGTCATTGGGGCTGTTCAGGCGCTGCCCTTGCCAGGTTTCGAGGATGGCCGATACTCCTTTACCGTCGGCTTGCATTACGGAGACTCGTCGTCCGTTTTGCTCGCAGACAAGAATGAGCCCGGCTGGCCCGAATGTTTGGCCATTGGCCGCATTTGTCCCCTCGCGGAGCACAGAAAGCTGGCCGGCATGATCCACCTTGTAGGTGCGATCCGCTTTCAGGTCTTGGAAGATGATCGAGTCGTCGTCCGGAAGCCACAGCGGCCCCTCGGTGAATTGGAACCCGTCAGCGACCAGACTCAGCTCGCCGTCGAGAAGGTCGGCGAGCCCGGCATCGCGGAGGATTTTTGGCATGGTCTGATCCCAAAAGGGACGGCTTCGATGGTCGCTTTGCCCGTGGTCTAGAACTCTAGCCCACCTACACACTCAGGATCAAGGAAGTGGACCGACAGCATCGGCTGTTTGAGGTAGGATTATCCTCGGGCCGAGCCCAAACATGACCTTCCCCAAAAGGGTTTGCTGCCTTCGAAATAACCGCCCGTGAACCCAAGTCTTCCAAATCTCGGGAGTTCCGACCTGGCGTCCCCTTTCGCGATCGACACAGGCTGTCGTAAGATACGAATTAACCACGAGGCGGGGAGGCGTGGGGTCGTGCCCCGCCGTTCTCTGCTGGCGGAGCATGACGATGATCTGCGTGCTGATCGGTCGGGGCCGTCACTCCTCCGCAATCGACGAATGGGAAGCCGCCGCTGCGGCTGGGGCGGAGCTTGTCGAGGTCCGCGCCGATTGCCTCCGGCGCGACCCTGACCTCAAACGTCTCCTCGCCCAACGGTTTACTCCCCTGGTGTTCACCATGCGGAGGTCGATCGATGGCGGACTTTATCGGGGTGATGAAGAGAAGCGGCAGCGATTGATCCGTGAAGCCATCGTGCTTGGTGTCGATTACGTCGATCTCGAGATGGACATCGCCGCAAAGATTCCACGCTTTGGCAAGACCAAGCGTATCATCAGTTATCATAACTTGAAACGAGCCCCGGAAGATCTGGCGGACATTCACGCCAAGTGCGCGGAGCTTAACCCCGATATTATCAAGATCGCGGTGAATGCAAGTTCGCTTGCGGATGTTTCTCGGGTCCTGAAGATCGCGGCGGAGAGCAAGATTCCCACGATCGCGATCGCCATGGGTGAACTCGGAGCATTCACCCGGGTGCTAGGTGCCAAGTATGGCGCACCGTTCACGTATGCCGGTTTCAACCCGGAGCGGAACTTTGCCCCGGGCATGCCAATGTTCATGACGCTCAAGAAGGGTTATCAGTACGACTTGATCGATAAAGAGACCGAGACTTATGCGGTGATCGGCGATCCGATCGGTCATAGCCTCAGTCCAGCGGTCCACAACGCTGCGTTTCGGCACGTGGGAATCAACAAAGTCTACGTGCCAATCCAGGTTCCTGCCGGTCGGTTGAAGGAATCGCTTGAGGAACTAGCCTGGCTGAACATCCGGGGCTATTCGGTCACGATCCCTCATAAGGAAGCGATTATTCCGCTCTTGAGCAAGGCCGATGGCGCAGTTGAACGTATCGGCTCCTGCAACACGGTCGTGCTTCAAGGTGACGAGAAGATCGGCCATAACACCGATTATCGAGCGGCGATGGATTCGCTGGAAGAAGCGCTTGGTGGTCCAGGTGCAACCGAAGACGTCAGCCCACTTTTGAATAAGCAAGTCTTGATTCTTGGGGCTGGCGGCGTGGCTCGCGCGATTGCCTCTGGGCTGTCCCGCCGAGGCGCGGGTGTGATCATTACGAACCGGACCGACCAGCGAGCGACCGAACTCGCGCAGGAGGTCGGTGCCCGGACCGTTGCCTGGTCAGCTCGGGCAGGGACCAGCCACGACATTCTCATCAACTGCACTCCAGTAGGGATGCATCCCGACGTCGACGACACGCCGATGCCTCCGGCGGGTTACAAACAAGGCGCGATTGTCTTCGATACCGTGTATCACCCCGAAAACACGATGTTTCTCAAACTTGCACGGGAACGGGGCTGTACGACAATCACTGGTGTCGACATGTTTGTTCGACAAGCCGCACTTCAGTTCCAGATGTTTACCGGTCGGGACGCTCCCGTGGATCTAATGCGTGAGGTTGTGAAACGGCAGCTCGGACCGCATCGGGACTACTGATGACATTGGCATCATTCGCACCCGAGTGTGGGGTATCCCTTGTTGGGTATCGGGGAACGGGCAAGTCATCTGTGGGCAAGATCCTGGCCCGAAGGCTTGGCCGTTCGTTCGCCGACAGCGACGCTGAGCTTGAGGCTCGTGTCGGTCGCACGGTCGCGTCCCTGTTCGCCGAGGACGGCGAGCCGCGATTCCGTGACCTGGAGGAACAGCTAATCGTCGACCTGGTTTCAAATTCCCCCGGATTGATCCTTGCGACAGGGGGCGGGGCGATCCTTCGCTCTCGGGTCTGCGACGCACTTCGAGCACACGGACTTGTGATCTGGTTGACTGCCCCTGCGGAGGAGCTTGCGAGGCGGATCATGGCCGATCGACGAGGTCTCGCCGCTCGACCCTCGCTCACGGCAGCCGGGACACTCGGCGAAATTCAGGATGTGCTGGAGACGCGCACTCCGTTCTATCGAGCGGTTGCCCACTTGACGATCGATACGGTAGGGAAGTCGGCTGGACAGGTCGTCGAGTCGATCATGCAGCATTGGCCCCAAAGCGAACTGAGTTCGACTCGCGAGGCCGGTCAATGAATCCGGTCGTCCTCCTCTATCTGATCGTTGGAACTGGGATTTTCGTCATCGGCGCGACAATCGGCAGCTTCATCAATGTCTGCGCGTATCGAATCCCCTGGCAGAAGAGCGTGATCTGGCCTGAGTCACGATGCCCGAATTGTCTGAATGCCATCGCCTCACGCGATAACATTCCGATCCTCGGATGGGTTTTTCTCAAGGGGAAGTGCCGTTCGTGTGGGGTCGAGATTTCCTCGCGCTACCCGATCGTCGAGGCGACCGTCGCGATCCTGTTCCTCGCTGTCTTCCTCGTTAACGTCGTTATCCATCCGGTTGGCTTCGGAATGCTTGATCCAGGCTCAATTTTGAGGATGATCTATCACCAGATCCTGATTGCATTGATGGTAACGGCATTCTTGATTGATGCGGATCTCCAGATTATCCCCGACTCAATCACAGTCCCCGGGATGATCATTGGCCTCGCGATGGGAACAATTGTGAAGGGGATCCGGCCTGAACCGTCCGGGGCGAACTCGATTTTTGAAGCCTTTGGGGTTGGGCTTCTCGGATTAGTGGTGACAGGGGGACTTGTTTGGTTGGTCCGGATTGTCGCGGGATTCATCGCAAGGAGGGAGGCGATGGGCTTTGGTGACGTGACCCTCATGGCCATGATCGGATCATTTTTAGGCTGGCAGGCTGGCGTCCTGACTTTCTTCCTTGGTCCATTTTTTGGTCTACCCGTCTCGTTTTCAAAGCTAATGATTAAATACAGCAAAAAATGGTTGGGCCTCCCAATTTCCGCCCGAGACAACGAATTACCTTTCGGTCCTTACCTTGTCATGGGGGCGATCACCCTCATGATCGGGTGGCACCATATCTGGGGTGGTTGGGGAAAAAAATTCTTCCACGATCTTTACGTGCTATTTTCTTCTTAAAGGATACGTGAACCGCCGCGCGAGATTTGGGTGGATGGCTCGAATGTCGCGGTCGTGACGAGGGACATGGAAAGTCGGGTGCGCCGGAGGCGTGTACGACCGAAGCCGAAGGATTGGTGTAACCGATGATCTTGTTCTGGAAGCGTCGCACGACCCGTCGATCGTTGACCCGCCCATCGGGAGCGATTCCTTCGCCCCACTGGTCGCGTCGGACGCGTCAGGGAGTTCGTATGTCTGCGGGATCTCCTTACAAACGACGACGGCCTTCGCTGTTGCGAAACCTGTGGGTTTACCGCAGGCTCGTTCTGGCGGCGATTGTCCTTGGCCTCGTTCTCTGGTTCACCAAGACCAACAGCACCGAGGTCCTGGTCTACTTTCCGTTCGGACTGGGCAGCGTCTCCAGTACAACCGGGATGATCATTCTGGCCAGCACATTCGCTGGTGCCGTTGTCGGTTCGTTGGTCACAGCGGTCGTCATGTCTCTGCTCCTCGCCAACCGGCGAGGGCAGACAGACTCGCATGAGTTGGCCAAGCCGGCCACCTCTGGAACGGGTTTGGAGGACGATCTTCCACCTTCGGATTACGCGGTGAAGACGCCCGATGGGCTCTCGCCTCGGAACTGGTCTTAGTCCTGTGAAGTGGCTTGAGTTGGCCTGAGAAGAGGTTCTGCCATGTCGCCCAGCCGCCCGATCCTTATCGCGATCACGATAGGCCTCACCCTGGCCGTATCCGGCTGCGCTAAGCAAGGACCATTTGCACAGCGACAGAACAACCTCACTGCGCTCAAGTCGAGTGTTGGCTTGCTCGAAAATCAGAACGGTCAGCTCAAGACCAAGGTTGCCGAACTTTCTCAGGATAACCGTCGCTTGGAAGACCGGCTCGTCCAAGAAGAAGCCTCAAACGGCGACCTCGCCGCTCGACTCGACGATGCGCGAAATGTCATGGCTCAACGCACACAGAGTCGCAACAGCTTCAGTGCCGATGACGAGCCGATTACAAAACCTGTCCGACGACCTGCTCCCAAGTCCGCCCGACGTCCTCCTGCAGCCCGGATTCCCAGCTCGAATGAAGAATCCGCGAGCTTTGAGACCGATCCGATCGAGTTGCCCAAGCCCCGCACTCGAACGGATGGTGCCCAGTCGTACCGTGATGATTCGAGCTGGCTCCCGATCGCTCAAGGAACTAGCGAGCCGAAGTACCGCCTGAAGTAGCGCCTAACAGGCCGTAGAGCACCAGGTGATCGACGCGTGAAAACTCACTGGGCCAGCGAATCCAGGGCATGATCAGGCCGGCATCCCCTCCGGTCAAGACCAGCCAGGGTTCTAAACCGAGTCCTTCTGCCTGTCGGCGTATCAGCTCATTGATAGCGCCGACGACTCCCCAGAAGAGCCCCGCAGCGATGGCCGGCTCGGTGGAATGCCCCCAAGCGCGAGGCACGTCTCGGGGTAAGACCAGCGGAAGTTGAGCTGTTTGGAGGTGTAAAGCTCGAGCGGCAAGCCCTAGCCCGACTGCAATGGCTCCACCATCCCAGATCGAATTGGTGTCAATTCGCTCAACCGTGATGGCTGTGCCACAGGAGACGACAATGCCCGGCTTCCCTGGGTTGAGCTCGATTGCTCGTCTCACGGCAAGGGCTCGATCAACACCCGTCCGGTCGGGGTATTCGAGGTGATGAGGTACATCGACGTCGGCGGCTGAGCGATACCAATCGACGGAAGAGACTCCCCGCCTCGCGAGGAAGTTTGCCAGGTGCTCGGCGAGAGGTGGATTGACCGAGGCGACCGACCAGGGGAGCCCGTCCATCTCGGCGTGCCAGGCAGAATCCCACTCTCGCTCATCCGTGAGAGAGAGCGCAACAACTTCGTCGAGCACGCCGCCATCGACCCGACTCCACTTGAGCCGGGAATTGCCAAGGTCGGCGAGCATTCGAGGCATTGTTCAGGCCTCGACCGCGACCTGGATCGGTGTCGACGCGGGAACATCCTCAGTTTGGGGAAGCTGATGGAGCAATTCCGCCACCCGATGAATCAGGGCCGGAATCCCTTTTCCTGTCACAGCGGAGATCGCCATCGGCTCACGACACAGCTCGTGTTTGATCTGCTCCATAGCTTCGAGAGACCCGGTAACGTCGAGCTTGGTGATGACCAGAAGCTCAGGCCGACGTGCCAATTCTGGGCTATAGAGTTCCAGTTCGTGTCGGATCGTCCGGTAGTTCGTCACCGGATCCGACCCGTCAATGGGTGTGGCGTCAACAAGATGTACCAGCAGGCGCGTGCGCTCGACGTGACGAAGGAACTCGTGGCCTAGCCCGTGGCCCTCGTGGGCTCCTTCAATCAATCCAGGAATATCGGCCACGACGAAGGTGTAATCCCCCGCGTGAACGGTCCCTAGATTCGGAAATTTGGTGGTGAACGGATAATCGGCGATCTCAGGGTGGGCCCGCGAGATACGCGAGAGCAGGGTCGATTTCCCCGCGTTCGGTAGGCCGACCAAGCCGACATCGGCGATAATTTTCAGTTCCAAGCAGATCCAGCGGTCTTCGCCCGGTTGGCCGGGTTCGTGCTGACGCGGTGATCGGTTCGTAGACGACTTGAAGTGGAGATTTCCGTGGCCCCCTTTACCGCCCCGAGCGATGATCACCTCTTCGTCGGGCTCTTTGAGATCCTTGAGGATGTGGCCCTTGTCACGATCGCGGATGATCGTTCCGACGGGTACATCGAGCACCAAAGGCTGGGCGTTTCGCCCATTGCAATCGGAACCCATCCCTCGGGCGCCCGAGTTCGCTCGCCAGTGTTTTTGGTGGGAGAGGTGGGCCAGATTTGTCAGGCCTTGAACCGCGCGGAGGATAATGTGCCCTCCCGCGCCGCCATCTCCCCCGTTTGGGCCGCCCTTGGGTGCATATTTTTCACGGCGGAAGCTCAGGCAGCCATTGCCGCCGTCGCCCCCGCGTACGTAGATTGTGGCCCGATCGACAAACATCAATTACCTCAAGAGCGAGATGGTCTCGCCCTTTGCCTTAGGCTGTGGCGACCAGTTCATCAACATTAATGCGGCGACCATCCCGATCGAAACGGACGGTCCCTTCGACTAGCGACCAGATCGTGAAGTCGCGACCCAGACCAACATTCTTGCCCGGGGTCCAGCGGGTTCCGACCTGCCGGCAAATAATCGAGCCCTTCTGGGCGAACTGGCCGCCATAGAGCTTGATGCCGCGCATCTTGGGATTCGAATCCCGCCCGTTACGGCTGGAGCCTTGACCTTTTTTATGTGCCATGGCGTTGGCTTCCTTCTCTCTCGCGGAATTCGGACCTGCGGGCGATCTTGGTATTGTCGGCCCGACCGTGGGAATCCATGATCTTATCGGAAGATCGCACGACCTGACAAGGCCGTTTCGCGTTTGGGAGTGATCATCAATGGCGGTACGTCCCCGATCAGTCGTTCTTCTGAGTGGAGGACTCGACTCGACGACGGCGCTCGCTGAAGCCAGGGCGGCCGGTTTCGAGCTCTATGCGCTGACGATCTTTTATGGCCAACGACACGTCGTGGAAGCGGTGGCCGCACGGCGAGTGGCCAAGGCGTTCGGAATCGTGCAGCACTCCGAACAGGTCATTGATCTCCGGGCCTATGGGGGCAGTGCTCTTACTTCGGATCTGGAAGTCCCCAAGGATCGGCCACTCGACCAGATCAGCCACGGCATTCCCGTCACATACGTCCCCGCCCGGAACACCGTCTTCTTGTCATTGGCCCTGGCGTGGGCTGAAGTCCTGGGGGCGTTCGATATCTTCGTCGGACTGAACTGTGTCGATTATTCGGGGTATCCCGACTGCCGTCCCGAGTTCCTGAAAGCCTTCGAGACGCTGGCCAACCTTGCCACCAAAGCGGGAGTTGAAGGGGCAGGGGCGTTCAAGGTTCACGCTCCCCTGATCCACTGGACCAAGGAGCAAATCATCCAACGTGGGATCGAACTTGGCGTCGACTATAGCCTAACCCACTCCTGTTACGATCCGTCCGCCGACGGTGTCTCGTGTGGCAGGTGTGACTCATGCTCGATCCGTCTGGCGGCCTTCAAGTCGCTAGGAATCGAGGATCCAATTCCTTACATGAACGAATGAACAAAAGAATCAGTTCTCAAAGGCCCAACTCATCAAGAAGGTGCTTCAGGTGGCCTTCGATGATTCGGGCGGTGCGCTGATAATTCTCGCGGTCGGTGCCGATGGGATCATCAAGATCACCGCCGCTTGGGTCGAGTAGCCTCACACGGTCGGAGACATCTGGGATCTGATCGTAGAGGGCGTCGAGGTGTTCACTCGTCATTGCGATGATGAAATCGGCTTGGCGAACGAGTTCGGGGCTAGCCGGACGACTTGCGTGATGCTGAAGTGAACCGCCACGTGATTTGACGACTTCAACCGCGTGTGAAGCCGCAGGCATGCCCTGCATGGCGCTTACGCCTGCGGATACGATCACATATCCGTTGTCTTCGACCGCTTCGAGTTTGCAACCGACCCGCTGAGCGATCATCGCCTTGCAAATCGCCTCAGCCATAGGACTCCGGCAAGTGTTGCCTGTGCAGATGAAGAGAACAATCTTGCCTGCCATTTGAGTGATCTTCCTTGCGCTCACAACCCCGGTACGGACGATCGAACATCTATCGGCATTCACCTCCACAACAGTTGACATGCCTCCCAAATCGGTTGGGCCATCGTCGAGCATCATGTTCAGGCCTGGTATTTCACCAAGAGCCAAGGCGGTGGTTGCCGTACCTCGTTGAAGCTCGTCCAAGACTAATGGGCCAGGTAGGAGCCGCTGAATTTCGCGGACCAGTGGGTCTCGACAACACCTCAGTGCAATCGAGTCGGAGGGAGCAACGAGGGCCCGGACTTCTGGAGGTAACCGGGTTGCCAAACCTCGTTGCACGCCTCCACTCAGGATCAAGGTGACGGGACCTGGCCAAACTCGCGAGGCTAGCTTCCGAGCAGTTTCGCCGGCTTCCGGGACCCAATCGGGCAGCTCGACCGGTCCTCGGATGAACAGCGAAAGGGGCTTTCCCCATGCTCCAGGATGGATGGCCCTGAGACGTTCGACGGCAAGCGGCAAAAGCGCGCTGGCTGCGATCCCGTACGATGTCTCCGTCGGTAGTCCGACCAACCCGCCCTGGGCCAAACACGCTACCGCACGATGGACGACGTCGCGGGGGTCGTCGGCCCTCACCATTTCAATCCAATCGGGCGTGTCTGAGGGCTCGGTCATCGTGTTTGGGCCATCAGGGAAACGGGCCGAAGTTGAGGCCTAGTCACTCTTTCAGTCTACTCTAAGGTTAGTCCTCGTCCAAGCCGAGGACGTCAAAGCAAGTAGGCGAGGCCTCGAACTTCATTTACAGATTTGTAGATATTGCGTACTTGTTGGGCACTTTGGACATGAACTTGGAGGGTGATCGCCACATGTCGACCGCCAGGCGTTGAGCGAACCTTATGATCGATGGAGCTCTCTGCCAGAAGCTCGGAAACGACAGCCGCGAGTACGCGCTCGACAAAATCATCATCCGCAGAACCAATGACTTTGATTTGGTAGCTGCCCGGGAAGCTGTGACTTGACTCAAGCAAGTCGATTGCCGTTTGTTCGTGATCCTGATTCATGACAAGTCCGTCTTCTGGGGCGTGATGAAGATCATGACACAAGATTCTAGGAGACAGGGCGGGTCGAGCCTAGTCCATCGACGCAAGAGAAGCCGATCGAAGATCGGGGAAAGATCGTCGATCCTCGTTGACACCGATCCATTCGAGCCGATAGATTTAATAATCATCTTACAGGCCATAGCGTCGCTGATGGGGCCACTCCATGCGTCGATCCAGGTCGATCCTGCCTCTCATTCTTCCTCTCATCATGGGCGGCTTCCCGCTTTGGGCCGGGCAGGTCCGCGTAGGGATCTGGGAGGGGCTTCCCGAGACGTGGGATTGGAGCCGCCCAAGTGCAAATCCAACGGATACTTACGACGCACCTTGCTTTGGCTTCGTCCAACTCCCGACCCGAATCAATAGCCGTGGGATCGAGGTCGATCGAGTCACGCCGTACGCCATCCAAGCTGGGACGACAGTGGATCTCCCAGCGGGAACGTATCGGCTGATCCTTCGCGCCAAGGGGGCCGCCCAGGTTCTGGTCGACGGTAAGGTGATCGTTGAGACCCCGCCGATCAGTCCGAACTCTGCGGGTCATGAGCCAGTCCCCGATCCGACTCCGCCCGAAGACGTTCGCTGGCGTGAGGTTGCGGCTGGTGATCAAGAGCGGATCACAAATTGGGTTTGTGATGGAAAGACGCACGAGATCGAACTCTGGGCGATACTTGGTGCCAAGAAACTCCGGCCTGAGACGGGTGAACTCTCGGTAAGTATCGTCAAACCCGGAGGCGTGCCGATCCTGATCGGGGGAAGCGACCAGCAGTCGCTTACCCATGACGGGTGGCCAGCCTATGCCGAGAGCGAACACGCCAGGATCGATAAAATTGACACGGTTCGCAGACGTCAGGCCCAACACTCTGTGGCGGACGAGTGGCGGATTCGCCACGAGATCGCCCGTGCCGAGGCTTCTCAGACATTTCCGAGCGATGGGGTGATTTCAAGTCTAGGACTGATCGATCGACGAATTCGGGCGAGCTTGTCCCAACATGGATTGAAGATCAAGCCGGCGATCGACGATGCCGCCTTTCTGAGACGGCTCAGTCTCGACACGATCGGGGTACCCCCGACCCCTGAAGAAGTGATCGCATTCGTCGTCGATCAGAGTCCCGACAAGCGGTCGAGGCTGGTCGATCGGCGACTGGCAGACCCGCGATGGGCCGATGGTTGGATGGGCTACTGGCAAGATGTTCTTGCCGAGAACCCGGGGATCCTCAAGCCGACACTGAATAATACAGGTCCGTTCCGCCGGTTCATGTATCTGGCGTTTCTCGATGGAATGCCGTTCGACCGCTTCGTCACCGAACTCGTTCGGATGGACGGAAGCAAGCTCGGAGGTGGCCCGGCTGGTTTCGGTATGGCGACCCAAAACGATGCCCCGATGGCGGCCAAAGCACACGTTCTGGCCAAAGCGTTCCTGGCCGCCGACATGAAATGTGCCAGATGCCATGATGCTCCAGCCCACCCCTTCGACCAAACCCAGCTCTTCGGGATCGCCGGTCTCCTTGCTGGTAAGGCCCAAGAGATCCCGCTCGCAAGCACCGTCAAGATGCAACCTGGTGGCCGACAACCGGCCGTCTCCGTGTCGCTTCACGCTGGGGATAAGGTCGAATCTGGCTTCGACCTGGGAGATCTCGCCCCCACCGATCTGCCTGAGGGAATGCTCCCAGCCGGTGCCTCGTCTCGCGAGCGGTTAGCAGCGCTGATCGTTTCACCTCGTAATCCTCGTTTCGCCCGGGTAATCGTGAATCGGATCTGGGCTCGCTTCCTGGGAATGGGCTTGGTCGAGCCGGTGGATGATTGGGATGGATCGGCAGGGATGAGCGTCAGTCATCCCGAGTTGCTTGACGACCTTGCCCGCGAATTTTTGTCGTCAGGATATGATATCAAGCATGTGACACGCCTGATCTTCAACTCGGATATCTATCAGGCAGGGGCAGTGAATCCGCCTCCACTTGGAGCCTCCGCCGAGGAGCGTCGCTTCGCGGGACCAGTTCGGCGGAGACTCTCCGCAGAACAACTGGTCGATAGTCTGTTTACTGCGGCAGGTAAGTCGTTCGCTTCGGAGGACCTTTGCGTCGATCCCGAAGGAAGACGTCCATCGACCGAAATGCTCAACCTCGGAGCACCGACTCGGGCCTGGCAATTTGCTTCGACCGCGAACGAGCGAGATCGGCCTGCTCTCTCTTTGCCGATCACACAAACATTCGTCGACTTGATGCAAACCTTCGGATGGAGGCCTTCTCGCCAGGACCCGATCACCGTTCGTGAAGAGACGATAACCCCTCTTCAACCCGCTTTGATTGCTAACGGAGTTGTGGCCAACCGGGCGATACGTCTCTCGGACGACTCAGCGTTTACCGCGCTCGCAATATGCACAGCGAGTCCCGAGGACCTGATCCGCCAGGTTTATCTCAGGGTGCTCTCGCGGGTGCCGAACGAAAATGAATTTGTTCGGATGCTCGCACATTTGGATAAGACATTCACCGATCGGATCGTACTAGGGGCACCGCTCAACATGAAGCGTAAGCCGGTCCGGCGGGTGTCATGGTCGAACCATCTCGATGCCCGAGCCACCGAAATCCAGCTTGTGGAAGAGAAGGAAGCCAGAGCTGGTGATCCACCGACCTATCGACTCAAGCCTGAGTTTCGCGAGCGGATGGAAGATATCCTCTGGTCGCTCGTAAATAGTCCTGAGTTTGTCTTCATTCCTTGATAGAAATGATTTGAGAACACATGAGTATTGAAGCAATCACTCGTCGGGATTTGCTTCGGTGGGGGGCATTGGGCCTGGGCTCATCCGTCGTAGCCCCTGCTTTAGCCGTACCTCCACCACGCGTGACCGGCAAAGCCGATGCCTGCATTATGCTCTGGCTTGGCGGTGGGGCGTCCCAGGTCGATACATTCGATCCCAAAGGTAGAGGCGACGGTAAGAAGGAGGCGGGTTGCTACTACGACGCAATTCCTACCGCGATTCAAGACGTGAAGATCTGCGAGCATCTGGAGCGGACTGCAAGCAGACTCGACCGCTGCATCCTGGTGCGGAGCTTGTTCCACAACGTCGTCGATGAACATGCCGCCGCCACCAATCTGTTACATACGGGTCGGCCGGTCAGCGGCACGGTGACCTACCCATCTCTGGGATCGATCGTCTCCCACGAGCGTGGAGCTGAAGGGCAGGGGGTGCCCGCGTATGTCGTGATCGGCTATCCCAACGTAAGTCGGGGACCGGGCTTCCTCGGTTCGAAGTATGGATACGTCTACTTGACGGATACCGAGTCAGGCCCATCGGGTCTGACACCTCCACCGGATATCGCAACCAATCGTCGAGCCAGGCGTGACGTGCTGGTGGAAAGCTTGCGATCGGACTTTGAAGCGAAGAACCCATCGGACACTTCGATTCGCGATTACGCCATTGCCGGGCGTGATGCAGCCCGGCTTGCTGGTCCTGCGTTCATGTCCGCCTTTGATCTTGGCCGGGAAGCCGCGACGGTCCGAGCCTCTTATGGCGGAGAATTCGGACAGCGGTGCCTGCTCGCGCGGAGGTTGGTTGAGAGAGGTGTGAGATTTGTCGAAGTTGCCCACAACCTCAACTTCCTCAACGGCACCGGTTGGGATACGCACAATCAAGGTCAGTTGCGCCAGCATGAGTTGATTCGTGAACTCGATCACGCCCTGTCTGGGCTCATTGATGACCTGGGACGCGTTGGGCGCCTGGACTCGACGTTGATCGTGGTGGCCACGGAGTTCGGTCGGCCTCCGGAGTTTGACTCCGGCGGCGGTCGCGGACATCAATGGCAGGCTTTCAGTGGCTTACTCGCCGGCGGCGGACTCAAGACCGGTCAAGTGATCGGTTCTACCGATGAGCACTGCAAGAAGATCGCCGAGCGACCGATTTCCATCCCTGATTTTCACGCCACGATTTATTCGGCGCTCGGAATTAATCCATCAAAGGACCTCGATGCCGGAGGCAGGCCGGTACCGATCACCGATCATGGGAAGGCGATCGCCGAATTGTTTGTGTGAGCGGACTGGAATCAGTCAATGACAAACCCTCGCCCCCCACACTCATAGAGTGTGAAGGTGCGAGGGCTTGTTGTTGGGAGCCTTGCTTATCGAGTGCTGCTGGCTGGAATCATCCCGGGGCTTGGCGACTTTGCCGGAATCGTCTCGCTGGCGAGCTTGCCGAGCATCGTCTGCTCAAAGCCCTTCAAGTCGGTCCAGAACGTGCCTGGCCCGGCATGGAAAAGGGCGATTCGCAGGTCTGTGGGCAAGTTTTCGGCGAAGACGTAGCGGTTGTAGGCGTCGGGGCCGCCGAGAGCCTGGACATACTGACGGAACCGGTCGGCCTCAGCCGCATTTTTCAGTTCCGTCGTCTTGGCGGCTGCCTCGCCCATGGCGCGGGTCGTCTGGGCTTCAACGATCGCCGTTTTGGCGTCGATCTCAGCACGAAGCTTCTCGGTTGTCGCCTCGATCTCCTTGGCTTTCTTCTCACCCTCGGCGGCGACCAGGGCAACGAGCTTGAGGGTATCCGCCTTGGTTCGACGTTCCTCAAGCACGACCTTTGCTTCGGCTTCGGTCAGGTCAGCCTGAGCTTTGGCGGTGAGTTGTTCCTGGTCACGGGTCAGCTTCAACTCGTCGGCGATCTTCGCCTTCTGGATCGGCTCACGGACCTGGTTGGGCACGTAAATATGCCTAGTCAGGCCGAAGAGTAAGGTCAGGTTCTTCTGTTCGAAGACCTTCTCGAGTTCCTCCGCCGTATCGGTCTGGAACGCCTCGCGAGTGTCACCGACGAGTAAGTCGACCGCGCCCCGCTTCGAGCCATAGAGCCGACAGATCGAGCCGACCTGGGGAAGAACAACCTTTTGCTCGACATCCTTCAGCGTGCCGAACTGGCGAACGATGTCGGGTGCTTGGTCGGGCAGGATGCCCCAGATTGTCGTGTAGTCAAGGTGGATCGGGAAGCCGTCGTTTGAGGGGAATTCAATCCCGGTCCCAGGCTTGTAGATCGGATCCTTCCCCTCAACAGAAGTAATCTTGCTCGGTGCCGGAGCGGTTGAAGCCCCAGTCCGGCCCCCTCCACCACGAGAGCCCAGGGTAGTTCCATCCTGCATCCGTGCGGAACCATCGGCGTTCTTGACCATCTCGACCTGTAAGGTCGTCTCGTTGTACCCCACGCTGATGATGTCAATCTGCTTCTCTTCGGGATTCAAGAAGTAGATTCCTGGCTGCAAGACTTCGTCCTGGATGCCTTGTTTCTGCTTGGTCTTGGGGTTGTCGGTCTTGTTTGTGACAACACCCACATAGCCAGGCGCGATCAGCGCGACATCGCCTTTCCGGTTCTTATTGGGGGTTGCAGCGCTCAAGCAAGCATCCACATCCACGATCTTGACATCGTAGGCATAGTTGTTCATCCGGTATCGACCTGGCGTGAGCACCCGCCGCCACATCCCGCGATAACCGACTTCATCAGCAAGGAAGGTCCCCGTGGGGAGTGGCAGACCCACCTTCGATACGACGATACCGAGTTTGCCAGTCTCGATGACCGTGTCTTCGACGATATTGCGCTCGTACTCGAGTGGCGAGTAGAAGTGCCGACCGGGGCCGGGCATCGCTTCAAGAATACCAACCTTGATCGGTGCCCCATTGGCATCGAGCGACACGAGAGTCCCTTCGGGTGCCTGCTCGACGTTGCCGAACGGGAATGGACCCTTGTAACGCAGGAGAAGACTTTCTCCCGGCTTGACGTAAACCCGGCAGAACATCCATTGCCAGATCCCGATATATCCGATGAGGTAGAGCGCAGACAAGACTGCAACTGTGCGAATCAGTGGCTTCAGCACGCGGGAATTCACGGCTTTGGCTCCGTTGTCGTTGGTGTGAACGGGTTGGTTGGCAGCTCATTCGCTTCAGGAGCGGGCGGGACAGTTGCCCGGGCGGTCCGTGGCGGGTTGAGGTTCGTTCCGGGTTTGACAAATTGGCCGAAGAGGTCCATCAGCGGACCGTCAGAATTCGACATGATTGTCCGGAACGAAGGAGCAAGCTTGCTGATCAACATATTCTGGGCCATCGCCGAGCCGTCGCCGTCAAAGGCTTTGACTCTGGCAGCCAGTCCCGAGAGACTCGCCTTGTTATTGAACGTGATGACCTCAGCATCGGCCTCAGCCTTGGCGACGATCGCGGCGGCCTTGTTCTTTGAGGCGTCGAGGTGCGTCTGGGAGACAGTGTACTTCTGCTCCGCCAGAGTGACGGCCACCTGCTGATCTTGTTCCGCCCTGGTGGTCAGCTCGACGACGGATTGCTCCGCCTCGACCATCGCCTTTTTCTGCCCGGCGAGTAAGACTTGAACCTTGAGCTGGGCCTCGGAGAGCTGCTGGAGCTTCTCTTGGTTGTACTGGATGAGCTTCTGTTTGGCGACTTCGCGAGCACGGACGGGGGTGGCGATCTCTTCGGGTGGCTGAATCGAAGTGACAGCCACAGAAAGAATGTCGATGCCCTGTTTCTTGCAGTTCTCGGTCAAGCTTTTCTCGAAGTTCCGCTGAAACTGCTCGCGATCTTCACCATTGATAAACTGACCACCCGTGAGCTTCGACCCACCGATCCGGCAGATTGAACGGCTTTCGGGCGTGATGATCTTGGTGATGACCTCCTTCTCGATATCGTCACCATTATCGTCTTCGTTATAAAGCACGAAGACCTCGGAGGCACGGTCGGGAATCACCCGGAACTCGATCGCCCCGTCAACGACAACGCTGAAGCCATCCGCCGAGAGGAAGTCCATCTCCACATCGGGTTGACTGAGGTTGAACCGCTGTGACTTGCAATTGACCAAGCTCACTCGTGTGACGAACGGGTTGAGGTAGTATGTCCCCGGGTCGAGCGTCGTCTTCTGGACTCCGCGCTGACCATCCTTCACCAGAACCACGTTAGGATCGGTCGGCTCAACGCCTGCGAGTAGGGTCACGACACCTCGGAACCCAGCCGGGATCATTACAGGATCATAAAGTTGGATCTTCTCAGCGTAAGGGTTGTAGGGGTAACGACCGGGTCGAAGGACTTCTTTAAGGATCCCCTTCTCGCCGACCTCTGCAATCACATGACCGAGCGGGAGATCATCCCCGCTCAGACTGACGCGAACACCCATCTTGCCGGTGGGCACCAAGAATTGGGGGGAGAACTCCCAGTCCCAATAGTATGGGTTGTAGAAGTAACGCCCTTCCGTCAGAACACCGTTGTTAGGGCCCCCCGTCTGAACACCCTTGTAGAACCGTCCGCCCTCAGGGAGAGGGGCAAGCTCCATGTCAGGCTTGAGGTCGAGACCCGACCTCCTGATGAGAACGGCTTGCTGCCCTGTTCCGACTTCGATCTTACAAATGTTGTAAAGGGCGATCACGCCAAGCCCAGCCGCCACAACAGTGACGCCAATCAGCGGGCCTAGCTTAAGCCTTCTCCGACCGTAGCCATCATCTCTGAGGTAATCGTTCGCTATTGCTGGCATGAGAGAATCTCCTCCTTCGGAGATCGTCCAAACAAGTCCCACCGCGTCTCACGATCCACCCGTTGTGGGGGTTCGGCTCGCAATGTCTTGAGTATGCATTCGTTGAGTCCCTTCTCTTATTCTAACACGGCGGACCCGACTTGAGAGGTTCTGGCGGTTGCATCAACGCAGTCCTTCGGGTCGTTTGGGCGACCTGTGTCGACTAGAAGGACGCCAGAGCCAGAGTCCGAGGTTCAAAGTGCTGTCGACAGATTGAGGTTGATGCGAGATCTTCTCGCCTCTTCGAGTTCCATTGACAGAGGAAGGAGGCTCTCTGATGCGGTCAACGACATTTGTCGCTATGCTGGTCATCGGTTCATTATTGACCGGGTGCAAGACGACACCGATCAATAAGGATCACCTACCCATGACCGAACTCGATCCCCCGAAGGGTGCGACCCTCGTCGCCCCTCCTGGGCCCGGGGACATTTCGCGTCGGTTCAAGGCGGATCGGAAGGAAGTGGTTAAGGCGACCTGGCGAGCGATGGATTCCCGGATACCCGACGATTTCGTGATCGATCAGCCGGGTCCACTTGGAATCAAGCAGGATGTCACCGACCGGGTCCGTTCGGTCACGGGCAAGGGCTTCGGCGGTCGACCAATGCGGATCGAGCTTCGCCGGGAAGATGGAGAGTGTGTAGCGATCATGCGATCCTCAACACCCCTCTTCGACGAAGTGACCGCCGAGATTATGCTCGACAAGATCGAAGAGCAGCTCAAGTTGGGTCCGACAGAACCGAAGTGACGGACTGACCATGTTGCTGTGAACAAGAGGTCCAGGCAAAAAAAATCCCCACCACCCGGGAACCGGGGGCGGGGAGATGATTCGACTTTCGGACAGAGGGTAGGCCAGTGACCCTCCCAGCGCGTATGTGCGGACGGAGGGGCCGGCTCGCTTATTTCTTGCGATGTCGGATGCGGCTCCGCATCCTCCTCTTCTTGCGTCCCACTTTGCGGCGACCTTTTCCACGACGGCGGCTGGCCATGCGCTCTCCCCCTTGAACCTCGCCTCAGATCATGACTGCGCAGCGAAAACTGTACGAGTCTTCTCGTGATACAACACGGGAAAGCTTGGAGATTAACCGAATCCCAGTCACAACTCAAGACGGGAAAATTAGCTTGAGGGTCCACGCACTCCCCAAACCTGCCGCATCAGACCTACAATCGCGCGCAGATCGAGTGGCTTGGCGAACACAAAGTCGAGCCCCCACCGGGCATGGTCCTGCTCATCACCCTCGGGGGCGTACCCGGTAATCAGGGCGATCCAGGGTGGAGGTTCCAACCTCCTGGCGTGGTACGCTAACTCCAGGCCGTCAAGGTCCGGGAGCCGAAGGTCGGTGAGAAGGAACTGAGGGGGAGGGGACACTTGGAGGGCTTCAAGAGCTTCACTCCCATTTTCGGCAGTGACGACATCGAAGCCTTCAAGTTCGAGAAAGCGACCAAGTGCTCGACGCCCTGAGTCGTGATCATCGACCACGAGAACACGAGGACGAACCTGGGTGATTGGCTGACTCCCACGCACAATGGTTCGGCTTGGCATGGATACCGTCGCGGTGGGTGCTCGTTCCATGATAGATCCCCTCCCTGCCCCGCCGGCATCAGCGGGTTAAGTGGTCGGCGGCGTGGCCGACCAAGTCACATCGGAAAGTTTCGCCAGCGCTAACAAAAGCGCGTGCGTCCCCTTACGACCCAAACCCTGCGCCTGGACTGCTTGATAAAGTTGTTCGGCCAACGCGAGACCGGGCAATGCCAGTCGCATCTTCCGTGCCTCCGCAAGCGCAATCCCCATATCCTTGATGAAGTGCTCCACCAAGAATCCCGGCTCAAAGTTGCCGGCAATCATCCGAGGTCCCAGGTTGTTCAAGCTCCACGAGCCTGCTGCACCACTGCCGACCGATTGCAACACCGTCGTCGGTTTGAGGCCAGCCTTGTGGGCGTAGAGCAATGCCTCGCAGACGCCAATCATGTTGGTGGCGATCAAGATCTGGTTAACCATCTTCGTGTGCTGACCTGCCCCAGGCTTCCCTTGGTGGACGATGGTCTTGCCCATGGCCTGAAAGAGCGGATTGAGGGCGGCGACCGGTTCGGCGTCCCCCCCAATCATGATCGATAATTGCGCGTTGCGAGCGCCAATGTCGCCACCTGAGACCGGGGCATCCACCGAGAAGACCCCTTTCGACTTGGCGAGTTCGTAGATCTCGACAGCGAGCGCGGGCTCACTCGTGGTCATATCGACCAACAGTGTTCCTGGCTTGGACTTGGAGAGTGTCCCCTCGGAGCCGAGGGTGACCTCACGCACATCCTTGGGGAAGCCAACAATTGTGAAGACGACGTCCGAAACCTCCGCCACTGCGGCAGGGGAGTCACCCAAGCTCGCCCCGAGGTCGAGAAGGGGCTTCGTCTTGTCCTTCGACCTGTTGTAAACGGTCGCTGAGTATCCGGCCTTTATCAGATGACCGCACATCGACGAGCCCATCACGCCCGTCCCGATCCAACCGATTCTTGTACGCCCTGGTTCGAAAACGAGTCCCATCGTGTGCCTGCCCCGTGGTGATCGTGCTTAGGTCCATTCATCAGGCTGTTCGCAGCCCAGAGATTTCGCACATAGATTGTCCGGGGACGCGCAACGGCGTCAAGGGCTTGCATCCCTTAATGATGTGTGCAAGGTACGCTTTGAGTTAAGGATGGGAGAGACTGCCGCTCTCAGAACGTAGGGAGGGTCAGATCGGGATCGGCTTCTTCACCAGTCTCTCTAGCTTGCTGCGGGCTCCAGGATTTTCTGGGGGTGAGGTTCCGAGCCATGGTTCGGGTTCTGCGTCCACATCAATACGGAGGTTCAGCTTTCCGATATGAGTCAAGACTTGATGACACAAGTTAGAGAGTTTATCGGACTGCCGTCGGCGCGACCGAGACTTCGGTGGCTGGGAGGATATGGCGGGCCAGCCACTGGAATGCGAGGAGATGATTTCTGCTGAAGTAGGGCAGGTTATGCCTCGCATTGGGATCGATCTCGGTGTCGACCACGAAGCCCTGTGAGCGGGCGAACCAGACGAACGAGGCAGCCTGGTCGTCGAAGTTGTAGTTGTCCTTACCAGCGACATTGACATAAATGGCCGGTCGATAGGGACTTGTCCCGCCCATCGCCACCAGATTGGTTGGGTTGACCTGGGCAATCCGCCAAGGCATCCCGACTGCATCGTTTCCAAAGACAGGTTCAATATATTTCTTGGCTTTCACACGACGCAATCCAGCATAAAATTTTGCGACGATTTCATCGGGGTCGTAGCTATTTTTCCATCGATACGTTGCGGGATCGAATTTCTCCCCGAGGCGGTGGCTACACGTATCGTAGAGCAGGTTGAGCGGTGCGCCGACGACAGCGACCGCTGCAAACTGTTCCGGGTGCCGAATCGCGATACTTGCAGCGCCAAGTCCCCCTGCCGACGTTCCTAGCAAGGTTGAGGCTTCCCGTTCGGGACGGATCGTGTACCGCGATTTGACGAAGGGGATCACTTCGAAGACGACATGATCCTCGAATCGCCCCCCAACTCCGTTCAGGAAGAGCGAGTGGGGTGCTCCAAATCGGTTCTCGCCGTTGATCATTCCGTCAGGGATCGCCACGATCACGGGGGGAAATAGCCCCGCGACAATCATGGCATCGAGTTCGCGGACCCGGTCCGATCCCACAAAGAAATGCTCGTCCACTGAGGATAAATGGAGATAAGTGATGATCGGGTAGGCGCGAGTCGGGCAGTAGCCGGGTGGAAGGTAGACATATAAGTCGCGAGGCTGATTGAGAATCGGGGAATAGATCCGCCGATCCTCCCCGTGGTTGTGCGTGAAGTCGACCACACAGCCGGCGAGCCGTCGATTCACCCGTTCGAGCCGATAATGGTCGAGGAATTGACCCCGAGCTGGCAAATTCAGCAACGCAACGACGACCAGGGCTAACCCAAGCGATTGACGCACCGATCCACCTCCTCGCGGGATGCCGCTGGACACGACATATTTTATCGGTCGCGAAGGCGAGGAGCGTGCGTCGCAAATCGAGTTCCAGGCCTGGACCAGGCCCACTCAGACCAGTTGCGCCGATCATTCAGGGACGCGGGCTGGCGATTGCCTCATTGGTCTTACGCAACTTGAACATCTGAAACCCGACGCCGATCACAAATATGAGGAAAAGACCGACGTAGACGGGCCGGATGGCAGGGTCGGTTGGGGTGGTCGCGAAGGGATGCTCTGGGGGTACTCGTGTGAGCAACTCGCCCGCCGCGAAGACGACCAGTTCGAGGTAGGTCGCCGAGAAGACGATCGTTTGGAAGTATCCCTCGCTCCGCAATCGGCCCCCTAGAGTGAACGTCCCGGCGAATAGGAACGCCAAGGTGAGCAAGGTCACGAACTGAGGGCCGTCGAACCCCCTCGACGGGATGAATCCGAAGGCGGAGACCGTCGCAACCAGCATTGTCCCCAGGTAAATCTGGCCCAGCCGAGTTCGAGGGCTGATCCTTCCCTCGGCGACCAAAGCGATCAGCCCGAAGATCATCGGTAGGACGCTTAATGCTGTGTGGAATATCGCAAATGGAGACATGCAAGACCCCGATCAGTCCGAGACGTTCTAGGCTAGACCGAGGTCGGCCTCAAGTGATCCAAATCGTACAATCTCATCGGTTAGCCTACGAATTTCATGCCAAAGTCTCAACCAATCGGTCGATTGCTTCGAGGAAGACGTGGAAGCTTCGGGAGGTGTTACGCTCCCGAGAGAGATGCTCGGCCATTCGCCGTGCGCCGGAGATCTTTTGGAATTCCGGGATGTGTCGTTCGACCTCCGCCGATGGATTGGTCACTGTGTCGGGTTCGCGGTACCGTGGCTTGGCTTTGAGCTTTCGCAACGACTCGTTCTTGAATGCTTCGGCGAGGGCATCCGGATCGCCAAGATACCACGCTTCAAGCTCTTGGCAGGCAATTCGGACAACCGTCTTGGGTCGACCACCCGCTTTGCAGAGTGACACGAGTTTTTTCTTCAGGCGACCACAATCACCACCGTCATTGTCTCGGATGACAAGAAACCGAACACCCTCTTCTCGAAAGCCCTTGAGCTTTCTGGGGATACTCTTCTCCAGATCTTGATTGCCTTCGTGTGGAATACACATAAACTTCAGCCCGGGGTAAAATCGCGGTAATAACCCATCAAGGAGCGCCTTCATTGAGGGCTCTTCCAACAGTAGGACCAAGGGCTCATTGCGGGCCTGCTCCCTCGAATAGTCTCTGTCTCCAAAGCGAGCCGGGCAGGTCACCCTCATGCACAAGGCTCTTGAGCAACTCATTCTCAGAAGCTCGCTCAATACGCGTGTACCCATCTTTCTTCACTAGCCAGTAGATCTCTTTGAGCTTGCTCGCATTGAGGAACTCGGGAGAGTGGGTTGAGATGAAAACCTGCCCACCGCGCCTGGCGTAGTCTCGAAACTCTTCCACAAGTTCCTGAAGCAACTCGGGATAGAGTTGGTTCTCAGGCTCCTCGACTGCCAGCAAAGGGTGTGGTTTGGGGTCGTAGAGTAGAACCAGATAGGCGAACATCTTGATTGTGCCGTCAGAAACATAACGCGATATGAACGGATCTTCGAACGCCCCATCCTTGAATCGGAGCACAAGCCGACCGTCCACAGTCGGTTTCGCCTCGACCCCACTGACCCCGGGGACTCGATGACTCATCGCCTTGAGCACTTTGTTGAATTGTTCAGGATGGTGCTCGTAGAGGTATTGCGCAACTTGAGCGACATTATCTCCCCGAGTTGACAGGTGCTCCGCGTAGCCAGCTTCAGAGCTCGGTTTTGCGTCACTGATGTGAAAATCGGAGATGTGCCAATTCTCGATCAGGTTGCGAAATTCGGCCACGACTCGAAATCCTTTGAATTGGCCGAGTCCCTTGATCGCCAGCACACTCGGGTCATCAAGAGCGAAGGTTTCGCGCTCTTCCTTCGCCCCTTCTTCGCCGTACATGGCCTCATTCTTGATCGCTGTTCCTTTGCCACGCGAGAAATCGACGAAATGCCAGGGTTGGCCGTGTCGACCTCGTCGGAATTTCAAAACCTCACGATCGACGACCGGCCTGTTCGCTTCAAGGGCAATGTCAACTTGGTACGTCGCGAGCCTCCCACCGCTTTCTCGAAACTTGATCGTGATCCGAATTGGCCCCGATTGGTTGCGGCTGACCAGTTCTCGGAAACCACCACGCCGAGCGACTGCTTGGGCCACATTCTCGGTAAGCGACTCTTTGAGGAAGCTGAAGACGTCAAACAGCGTGGATTTACCCGAGCCGTTTGCTCCGATCACGACGGCAAGTCGAGGAAGATTCTCAAACTTAGCATCGCGAAAAACACAATAATTTTGGATCTCAATCGCCTCGATCTGCATCCGCATGCGTTCTTCCTCGGATCTCGGCATTACCGTTTCTGGGTGGGAGAGGAGTGTCTCCCTAGTCGAAGCGTAGAGAACTCTCGCTTCACTGCATAGGAACGCAATCGCATCGAGATCGCAACCCCTGCGAAACCGGAGGTCGGTTCCGTCGGGTCGTCCAGCCGTTGCTGTCGCAACCGATTGTCAAGGCGAGAGTTGCTTTGCCGGCCCAATTGACCAATTCTTTGCATGCCAGCCACCAGGTGATGATCTCGAGGTGACTCTCTTGAAGCTCAACTCCATCAACCAGGTTTTATTCTGAGTGAAGGATGCAATCAGGATACTCTAGGAGATGACGGGGTGTTAAGATAAATGAGCTTAGATTCGCAAACGACTCGATAATATCACTTATGTTTAATTGGGAATTATTTGGTCTCGACCTCGATGGTATAGAGATCGCAACCCCCATCCCGTCCCGAGAGAAAGGTGATGGCTTTGCCGTCGGGTGTCCAGGTGGGCTGGGTGTCGCGATCGGGATGATTGGTGAGGTTGGTTGGGTTTGAGCCGTCGATACGTGCGACATAGATCTCGTACTGGCCATCACGATTGGAGACGAAGGCGAGACTCTGACCGTCGGGTGAAACGGCGGGATAATCATCCAGGCCGGGACTCTCGGTGAGACGTCTCAACCCGGTGCCATCCGCTTTGCAGATCGCCAGTTCGAGACCACTCCAACGATCCGTGCTGAAGATCAGGGACTGGCCATCGGGCGTCCAGCAAGGATGGGCGTCGTGGCCGGGCGATTGGGTGATCCGAGTGACGTCAGTCCCGTCGATCGTAGCGGTGTAGATCTCTTGGTTGCCTTCATGGGTTGAGCTGAAGGCGAACCGCTTGCCATCGGGAGCGAGTGCAGGCCACTCCTGATGTGATAGGCCGTTGGTGTCCCCCACGATCGGTTGGGTATCGCCTCCATCCTTGTCAATGGCGGCGATATCGAGGTTCCCTTGCGTTCCCGAAAGCGTGATCACGACGAGGAAAAGTCGCTTCGAGTCAGGAGTGAAAACCGCTTGATATTCAGGGGCATCACGCTTGGTGAGCCGACGGAGCGAGTCGAGCTTATCTGGCTCGAAGAGGTACTGATAGACCTTGAGCCCCCCCGACTCGTGTCTGGCGAACGTCAGGGTCTTACCGTCAGGCGACCAGCGTGGGCGCTGTTTTTCCTGACCGTCGAAGGTGAGTCGAGTGGGTGTGGCGGAATTTGACACCAATCCAAGCAGGATCACAACGCCACACGCTCGCATCAGAATAACTCCTCGATCGGTTGTCCCAGCGGAGTCAGGCCAACGCTCGTCAGCTCTGTCGTGCCAATGCCCAGTTGGTGCAGGATCGTCGCGTTGAGGTCGGCGGGGGTACAGGGCCGATCGAGAGGATGTTCCGCGCGTTTGTCGGAAGAGCCAACGATCCGGCCCCCCTGGACGCCTCCGCCCGCGAGCAGGGCGGAATAGCAGGGGTTCCAATGGTCCCGACCAGCTTTGTTGTTAACCTTGGGAGTGCGTCCGAACTCACCCACAGCGACAACCAGGGTCGTCGCGAGCAATCCACGCTGGTCAAGATCCTCGATCAACGCGGAGAGGCTGCGGTCGAACATCCAACCGTGCCGATCCTGCATGATCGCGAAGTAGCGGTCGTGCATGTCCCAGCCCCCGTCACCGGCATCCTCGGGGCCTTCGACGTGGGTGCTCCAGTTAACTTGGACAAAGGGTAATCCCGCTTCCACCAACCGCCGAGCGGTCAGACAGCACTGGCCGAACCGATGACGACCGTAACGGTCGCGAACCTGGTGGGGTTCGGACTCGACATCAAGCGCGGCCAAACTCTGGCGGGATGCGATCAATGTGTGAGCCAGCTCGTAGTGCCGATCCATAGCGGCATGCGGTCGAGAAAGGCTCCGTTGTTCCATCGGATGAAGCAAGTCCCAGCGCGCCTGAAGTCGAGCGGCAGACACATTCTCAGGTAGCTCGACATCGGGAACGGTCAGGCCGATCGAGGGTTCATAATTGAGCCGGAACGGGTCAAAGGTCGCCCCGAGGGTGCCACCTCCTTCGCCCACGACCCGTTTCAAGCCCTGGTGAAGCTGTGTGCCGAGGATCACATAAGGGGGTAAGCCCCCCGGTCGGACCGGCTTGAGACGACTAACGATTGAACCGGTACTGGGTCGAAGCGCGTTGCCGTTCGCTGAACCCCCCAAGCCGACTGCCCCAGAGATATTGCCCGTCAATGCGATCGTTCCGGCGATTCCGTGATCGTTCGACTCGTGGTGAAGCGAGCGGAGGATCGCATACTTGTCGGCCAGCTTGGAAAGGTGAGGTAAGAGCTCGCAGACTCGGAGACCTGGCACCCGGGTGGGGATCGAATCAAAAGGGCCGCGATATTCGAGCGGAGCATCAGGCTTCGGATCGAACGTGTCGAGTTGGCTGGGACCACCCCAGAGCCAGACTAGAATCACGGCTTTGGCCTTGGATTCCGAAGCGCCCTGCGCAACAGCATGACGGGCAAGAACATCCGGCAGGCTGAGTCCGAGGGCTCCCAACGATCCAAGCTGGAGGAAGGAACGACGCGAGACGTTCTCGCTGGCCCGACTCGACATTTGGCCAAGGCTCCGCATCGACGAGCTCCCTTGACGAACCTCCGCGTTAAAGCGGTTTGCTTATTGGTCGTCGTCGTTCGGTTTGGATTCGCCTTCGAGGACTTTTTCCACCGATTTGACGAGCTTCTCGAGTGCGAACGGCTTACGGATGTAGTCGCGAACGCCCAGCATTTCCGCATACGCCCGGTGTCTGCTACCTTCGTTGCCGGTAATCATGATTGTGGGAATCAGCCCCCCCGGTCGGCTCTTGAGCTTCTCGAGAACGAGGAAGCCACTCTTCTTGGGCATCATCATATCGAGCACGATCAGGTCGGGGTTATCGCGTTCGGCGACCGTCAGTCCGGCGTTGCCATCGCGAGCCACAAGGATTCGGTAGCCTTTATTCTCGAGGATCGTCCGCATGGACTCGAGGATGTCGCTATCATCATCGACCAGCAGAATCGTCTTGACGGGTGAAGGGGGCATGGGGGAAATTCCTCCGGTCGAACGCTTACTCAGGATGGGGTCGCGTGCCTCGCGGGTGGGTAGATATGCATCATAAGCGTGGGTTGTGTGGGTCGGCAAGACACGCCCCCTTTCACAGTGGACGAACACGCGTCATAATGTTTCGAGACGAGGGTTCGCCCTCCATCACGTCACTTCCGACTCGCTACAGATCGAGCAGAGCATCCGGGCTAGGTCCGGGAAAGGATCGCACACCGATGACACCGTGGAAATCGCGGTTGGCCCACCTGACGATGGTTGGCACCCTGGGCGTGTTGGCGATGAGTGGTTGTGGCGGAGGTGGGGACGTCCCCGACCCCGAGAATGACGCCCTCGCCGCTGCGGAGCCAGGTTCCGCGCGGGCTCCTGATCCTGCGGAATCCGCTCCCGCAGAGGTAGCTCCTACGATTGGTGTTGCCAGCGGAGCCCCGGCGCAACAGACAGCTCCTGCCGAGACCGCCCCGGTTGCCCCAACAGAAGCGGCTTCGGGAGCCCCGGTCGTTCCCGTCGCTTCCGCGTCGGACTCTGCGGCCACCAATGAACTGCTCAACCTCGCAAATAGCTCAGGTTCGGCCGCACCTGCCGCCGAAACCGCTGCCGCTACCGCCGCACCGGGAGGTCTGGGCGGAGGCCCTCCCGGCTACCCCAGTGGTTCCGGTGCTCCGGGCGCAGGCTATCCTGGTGCATCCGGTAGCGGCGCTGGACAACAAGCCGGTTTCCCCGGTGCGCCTGGTGGTCCTCCAGCGGGTTATCCCGGCGCACCTGGTGGTCCTCCCGGAGCAGCCGGATATCCGGGCGCGCCTGGTGCTGGACGATCGCTCGGAATGCCTGGCGCGGGCCTTGTAGACGGGGGCCTTGGCGGACTCGGTGGCGCTGGTAACGGTGCTGCGGACTTCAGCACTCCCGGCGGGGCAGCAATGGCTTTTCTCATGGCGGTCCAGTCGAAGGACAGAGCCCGAATTGCCCAGGCCACGGCCCGGCGGGCTCCAACCGAGGCCTCTGCACGCAACCAAGAAGTCTTCAAGGTCCTCCTCGAAGAATCCGTCGATGACGATCAGCTCGAAGAACTGGCGAAGGCGTTCCAAGGTTACCAAATCTCGGGTCTCCAGATCGCCAAGAATACCGGTCAGCGCGGTGTCAATCTGAGTAAACAAGGGAGTGCAGGAGAATCCTTGACCCGGACCGTCCAGGTCCGTAAGGAAAAGGAAGGGTGGAAAGTCATCGATTTCACCGGATTCCGCGAGTTCAAGTACATCCCGAGCACCAAGCCCCGTCGCCGTTGAGCCATGAGGTCGGTTCCATTAAGGGTTGGCGGCAGGCCCCTGCCGCCCAACCAAGCCTCGTTATGATTTGAAGCGTTTCCAGGGAAAGGTGCTTCGGGTCTTGCACTCAAGGCACTTTCAGTCCTATTCTATGGTCGTCTTTTGATCGGAACTTCTCTCTGAAACCTCGACAGTCTCGTCAGCGAGCCCGAAGTTGACTTGAGGGGAGATCTGATCAATCACGACCCGACGGTTCGGAGAATTCGTGGTGCAGAGGCTCTGTTTCCGCCCAACACGGATGGTCCTTCTCACAACGTTGAGGCCCTCAGTATGTCGGAGTTGATGGAAACGCTCGCCTCGCAGGCTGGAATTTCCCCGGAATTGGCCAAGAATGGCGTCGGTGCATTCCTCAGTTATTCGAAAGAACATGTCGGTGATGATGTCATCGTTGATTTTCAATCGGCTCTGCCCAATGCCCATAAGCTGATCGAATCGGCAAATCAAGCAAAGGCTGAGGCCGGTTCGGATGGGCTTGATGGAATCGTCACTGGTCTCGCTGGCAGGTTACTTGGCGGCCAGGCTGGCGATATCACGAAACTCTTTGGCGTGCTTACGAGTCTGGGCTTTAGCGCCCACCAACTCGAAGCACTCTTGCCCAAGATCATTGAGATTCTCCACACACTCCTGCCCAGCGACCTTCTCGGTAAGCTTGGTGGGCTTGGTCTCGGACTTCCGGAACCGAAGGCCGCTGAATAATCTTCTTCATATGCGGCGGGGACGTGATAAATTGGCCAAATATCACACAAGGCTTTATCCCACGTTGTGACCCACTGACAAATTGCAACGAACACCGGTTGGCGTCTGCCACCGATTTCGATAGCTCAACCCGAATTGTTCGGGATGATCTCTTTTCCGCCCCAGTCTGCTTTGATGACACACAGAAGAGGATTCACCGATGGAACTCCGTAAAAGCCGCACGACCTGGATGAGCCTCGCGACCGCCGGCTTGCTCGGCTTGGTTGGTTGCAGTGGCGAAGCACCCGCGACTGCGCCCGCCGATGGTGGTGGCGGTATGATGTCGAAGATCAAGGATAAAGCGATCAAGGTCGAAGAAGAAGTTGTCGACGGGGCGAAGAAGGCCGCCGATGCGACTGGCAAGGTCGTTGAGAAGGCTGGCGAGAAGATCGAAGAGGCCGGCAAGAAGGTTGAGACCGAGGTCAAGGATGCCGCCAAGGAGAAGCTTGGTGACACCGCAGCCTCCGTGGTCGAAGGGGCCGGCAAGGTCGCCGAAAAGGCTGGCGAAGCGGTCCAAGGGGCCGGCAAGGCACTCCAGGCGGAACCGAAGAAGGATTGAGTATTCGTTGATGCATCGGGTTTGAGAGTTCATTCCTGCAACGCTGAATCCACATCTGATGAATTCTTCAAAGAAGGAAGTGGCGCCTGTCGTCGCTTCCTCTTTTCGTTCCCATTCCAACGTCCCACCTTGCAAAATTTAAGGAGATCCTCATGAATCCGGCCAAGTTGGTTGTTGAGTTTATCGGTACGTTTTTCCTCGTCTTCACGATTGGCCAGACCGTGATCGGTCCCAACGACGCCGGTGCGCTCGCCCCGCTGGCGATTGGTGCGGCCTTGATGGTGATGATCTACGCGGGCGGACATATCTCTGGTGCTCATTACAACCCTGCTGTCACCCTCGCGGTTGCGTTGCGTGGTAAGTGTCCATGGGCCGATGTCCCCGGCTACATGATCGCGCAGGTCCTGGGAGCGGTCGCTGCCGCCGTGATCACTCTCATCGTCAAGGGCGATAACCCTATCTACCCAGCCCCTGGGCATGAGTACTCAGTGGTCGCCAAATTGCTTGTCGAGTTCCTCTTCACCTTCGCCCTTTGTTACGTTGTGCTCAATGTCGCAACCTCAAAGGGGACGAGTGGAAATCCCTTCTATGGCCTCGCGATCGGCTTCACAGTTGTGACGGGAGCCTTCGCGGTAGGCGGGGTCTCCGGCGGAGCATTCAACCCAGCGGTCGCTGTGGGCGTCACTGTGAACAAGCTTTCGGCGGTTGCAAACATCTGGATCTTCCTAGTAGGTGACTTTGCCGGTGCCGTTGCGGCCGCATTCGTCTGGAAGTTCACCCATACCGGTCTCGGCGAAGAATGACCTTTGACTCGAACTTGTCGATCAAAGCGAGTCCGATCACCACAACGCTGGTCGGCCTTTTGCTTTCGGCTCTTCCGCAGAATCCGTGGGTGCGAGCTCGGCCGCTGGGCTCTGCTCGACCCTATGCGACTTCAACAGCCAGGATGGAGATGTCGTCTTGAGGTTTCCCGGACCCATGCCATCGCGTGAGCTTCTCCAGGAGGGTTGCAACACCTGCTTGAAGGGGTTCAGCTCGCTCTTGACCGATCGCCTCCAGGAGTCGGGCGTCACCAAACTGCTGGCGGGTGGGGTTCATCGCTTCGGGGACGCCATCAGAGTAGATGTAAAGACGGTCTCCCGCTCTCAGGCGTAATGACCGCTCCTCGTAGGCATCATCTCCTAGGCCAATCGGGAACCCCTGGCTCTCCAAAATCACTGGATCGGCTCCGGCGGGCAGATGCACCGGGCCAGGGTGGCCGGCAGAAACATAGCGGAACTCCCCGGTCGTCGTGTTAAGGATCCCATAGAGCATCGTGGCGAACTGCTCGGTCGCCACGTCGAATGGGAAGAGGCGATTCAGATGGGCGGCAACCTCGACGGGTGGCGTGATGTCGACACGATCCGGAACGTCTCGATTCCGGATCAGAATTGATGACGGGTCTAATGGAGGTGAGAGGAGACGGCTCATGGCAACCGACAGGAGGGCCGCCGCGACGCCATGGCCACTGACATCCAGGATATAAAGCCCAACCTTGTTATCGCCGAGTAGGATGACGTTCAGGCCATCGCCGGCCAGTTCGTCGCAAGGCCGGTAGAGCCAGGCGAAGTCCAGGCCGGAGACGCACGGGACCTCCTGGGGCAGGAACGCCTCCTGGATCTTTGCCGCCGCCTTCAGGTCGCGGGACATCCGATTGTTGACTGTCTCCAGTCGAGCGTTGGTCTCCTCCAACTCGATTTGCAGGCGGCGGAGCTTCAGGTGCGTTTCGACGCGGGCGTGCAATTCTTCCATCTGGAACGGCTTGGTGAGATAATCCACCCCGCCCATGGCAAAGGCCTTCACTTTGTCCATAGGCTCGGTGAGAGCGCTGATGAAAATCACGGGAATTTTTTTGAGCATGTCGTCGGCTTTAAGGTGTTCGCACACCTCGTAGCCGTTCATGTCTGGCATATTGATGTCCAGCAGGATCAAGTTTGGAGGATCGCGCCTCGCCGCTAGAAGTGCCAGTTTGCCGCTGGGAACCGGGCGGACTTTATACCCGCGATCCTTGAGCATGCCAGCCAGCACCTGAAGATTAGCCAAGGTATCGTCCACGACCAAAATGCTATCGGGTTGGCCATCACCATTTTTCGGCTTCTCCGGACTCATGGAAGGCTCCCTGCGCTGAAGAGATCAAGAAGTTTCTGATATTGAAAGCCCTCTGCCAAGCGACGTAGTCCCGCAGCGATGTGGGGATCGCGGGTTTCAACCTCCTGAATCTTCGCCAGGAGTTGGTCCAGATCCGCTCGAATGACGGCTTCACGCATCGGGTCGATGAGGTCTTGCGGCCACGTCGCCAGCGACTCCGGGGTGAGCTCGGTCACTTGCTCCTGGACTACGCCTGTGGGTTGCTCGTCGTAAACGTACTGCACACCCATGTGGTTATGAATCTTCTGGAATAGCTCGACTTCCCTGAATGGCTTGCTGATAAAGTCGTCGGCACCGATCTTCATCAACTCCTGCCGGTTTTCGTCCATCGCACTGGCGGTCACAACGATAATCTTGGGGACGTCACCGCCAGCTATGGCTCGGATCTGGCGGATTGCCTCACGACCGTCCATCACCGGCATGCGGAAATCCATCAGGATCAGATGGGGCCGCCATTCCTCGAACCCATGAACGGCCTCCAACCCGTTGGTCGCGAGCCGGATCTCGAAACCGATGGGGGCGAGAAACCGCTCCAGGAGCTGGCGGTTATCCTCTATGTCGTCGGCGATGAGCACTCGGCACGTCGGCTGCCCAGGCTGGAGCCTCAGGACATGTCGAGGCAGGTCTTTCGCTTGGACGGATTGGGCCTCTCCCTCATTCAAAGGGAGATGAATTACGAAAACGCTACCTTTGCCAACCTGGCTATTTACCGTGAGAGATCCACCCAACAGCCGAACAAACTCCCGGCTAATGGCCAAGCCCAGCCCCGTACCTGTGCCCGCCTGTTGCCCCGTCTTGGTCTGCTCGAATTGACGGAACAACTTATCTTGCTCGTCGAGAGAAATTCCTGGACCTGTGTCCTCGATCTCGACCCGGAGTAGGGGGCCGTTAGCACCCTGGCGGTCCACACGCACGCGGAAGCCGATGCCACCCTGCTCGGTAAACTTGATCGCGTTGCCTAACACGTTAATGAAGACCTGACGCAGCTTGTTGATATCGGTCACGATGTATTGGGGGACATCGCCAATCATCTCCACTGAGAAGGACAATTTTTTCTCGTCCGTGCGGACGCGGAACATCATCTCCAGGTCTTTGAGCAGGACGGGTAGGTCGAAGGTGGAAGGGTTCAGGGTCGTGCGGCCCGCTTCAATCTTGGACATTTCTAGAATGTCGTTGATTAGGGCAAGGAGATGCTCGCCGCTCCGGTTGATGGTTCCGAGGTACTGGCATTGTTGTGGGGTGAGATCCCGGTCACGAAGCATCAGTTGGGAAAACCCGAGGATCGCGTTCATCGGAGTGCGAATTTCATGCGACATGTTGGCCAGAAAAACGCTTTTGGCGCGGTTGGCTTGTTGCAATGATTGCTCGTAGCGCTTCCGCTCCGTCACATCGCGGGCTGCGGCGAACACACCCTGTAGCTTCCGGTCGCGGTCGTGGAAGGTCGATGCGTTGTAAGACACCACGGTTTCCTTGCCGTCCCTGGCGCGTGCTGTGAGTTCGTAGTCGGTTAACTTGCTTTCGCCCAGCACCCTTTTGATACCGGCCTCGGCTCGCTCTGGGTCGGTGAAGTAGCCCTTGAACGGCGCGCCGATCAACTCGTCACGCGTACAACCGGTGAGCGCCTCCATCTGCTTATTCACATCGGTAATGATGCCGCGCAAATCGGTAGTTATCAGTGCATCAATGTTGGATTCGATTAACGAGCGAGTGTAGAACTGTTGATCGCGCACGCGTTGATCGAGAAGCATTCGCTCAGCTTCCACCTGTATACGAGCGGTATTATCAGTGCCGATCAACAGATAACCAATGATTCCTCCTTGGTCCTCGCGCAGCGCGGTGACCGACACGATGGCCGGGAAGCGGCTACCATCTTTACGGATGTAAGTCAGTTCGTAGATATCCTCGATCCCGCGCGAGGCTTTGAAGACCAATGCCTCAAAGCCCGGCGTGATTGGGGTCCCGAGCTCGGTGCTCAAGGCTTTGGCGCGAGTGATCACTTCCAGTGGATCGGAAATGTCGGCCGGGGTGATCTTGTTCATCACCTCAGCAGCCGCGTAACCTAGCATGCGCTCGGCACCGACGTTGAAAATCTGGATGACACCCTTCTCATCGGTAGCGATGCTCGAGAAGTTGGCGCTGTTGAAAATGGCGTTCTGCAAGGCACCTGCTTTGAGCAACGCTTCTTCAGCCTGCTTACGAGCGGTATTGTCGGTACCGATCAACAAATAACCAATGATACCGCCTTGGGCATCGCGTAACGCTGTGACTGAGACGACTGCCGGAAAACGACTGCCGTCCTTTCGGATGTACGTCAGCTCATAGATATCTCGATCCCACGCGCGGCCTTGAAGACCAGCGCCTCAAAGCCCGGTGTGATCGTGGTGGCGAGTTCCAGGCTCAACGCGGCGGCACGTGTGATCACCTCCAGTGGATCGGAAATGTCGGCCGGCGTAATCTTGTTCATCACCTCGGCAGCCGCATAGCCTAGCATTCGCTCGGCACCGACGTTGAATATCTGAATAACGCCCTTCTCATCGGTAGCGATGCTCGAGAAGTTGGCGCTGTTAAAAATGGCGTTCTGCAAGGCACCTGCTTTGAGCAACGCTTCTTCAGCCTGCTTACGAGCGGTATTATCGGTACCGATCAACAGATAACCAATGATACCGCCTTGGGCATCGCGTAACGCTGTGACCGAGACGACTGCCGGAAAACGACTGCCGTCCTTTCGGATGTACGTCAGCTCATAAATATCCTCGATCCCACGCGCGGCCTTGAAGACCAGCGCCTCGAAGCCCGGCGTGATCGTGGTTCCGAGCTCATCACTCAAGGCTTTGGCGCGTGTGATTACCTCTTGAGGGTCAGAAATGTCGGCCGGGGTGATCTTGTTCATCACTTCGGCGGCTGTGTAGCCCAGCATTCGCTCGGCACCGACGTTGAATATCTGAATAACGCCCTTCTCATCGGTAGCGATGCTTGAGAAATTGGCGCTGTTGAAGATCGCGCTCTGTAACGCCCCGGCTTTAAGCGGTGCCTCTTCTGCTCGTCTCCGCTCGGTAACGTCCTCCATCGCCAGGACCAGCAATTCGCCGTGGTCGCCCGCCTGGAGCTTGCGTGCGTTCAGTAGCATCACCCTGCGACCGATGGCCGGGAACGTGTGCTCGAGTTCGAAGTCATCGAAGACGGAACTCTTGGGAACGATGTCCTCGAGCAGCGTCCGCAAGTCGGGGATGTCCCACTGACCGTTGCCCAGCTCGTAAATGAGGTGCCCCTCGGTTTCGCCGGGCGGAACACGGAACGTTTGATAGAAGGCGCGGTTGGCGGACCGGACGCGCAGGGTGGCGTCGAGGATCAAGAGGGGCTCGCGCACCGTATCCACGATGTTCTGGGCGTAATTCTGAATATCCTCGACGATCGGTCTTTGTTCGATCATGGCGATCCTTCTTGATACCCAACACTTCAAGACCCTGCGGCAACAGGCGGCGGCGGTGCATCGGCCTCATTTTCCACGCATTCAGATGAGGAAATCCACGACATCCCGCACTTCGACTTCAGACTCCAAGCGGTCGCCGATGGCCAGGAGGAGAGGGTGGACCGGACGGACTTGATCGCAGTCCTCGCTAGAGCAGGCCTAACGATTTAACCCAATTCGTTTCTTCAGTGTCAGCATAGGAGAGGATATGGCTGATCTTCCTGAACGAGAGCAGGTTACATCCGCCCAACAATTGGTGCCGATCTTGCGAAAGTCAGGCTACTCACCCGATATCGCAGTTCTGAATAGGATAACTGAGGCTACTGATCCAAGCCTTCCAAACAGGTGCGAATTCTATACCGACAGGCGATAGAGTGCGATTTTCTGGGTAGTCTGGGGCCACAAATCAGCCCACGGGCAACGCCCTGGAAAGGGATAGCTCCCGGGAAACCCGCCTTTCCCCTAATCCAGAAATCTTCGCAGATTCTCCCAAAATCCCCAAAGTCACCAATCCCTTATGCCGATGGTAATCCCGTAATGTGCGATTGTGCACCCTTGTTACGGGATTACGACGATGTCACTCTCAACGACGGCCACACTTGCGGGAGCCATCCCCGCCTCAAACATCACCAGGCGCGCGATTCGCCAGGTCGATCACTCCATCAAACTGGAACGTGAACGACTTGCATTGTTGCAAGAACGGTCCGAGACCAAGAGGGCATGGCTCATTCGGAGAGCGGACTTGGTCTGGGATGCCGACCATCGCGATAAGGTCGAAGCCCTAGCGTCAAGGATCAAAAGCCAACCAGGCCGCGTGGTCGCTCGACTGACGACGACGTATCACGGCTGTCTTTTCTTGATGAAGCGCTGGAGCTACCTTCACCAGAAAGTGGTCTCAAAGAAGTTCAAAGGCGAGCTAAGTAAGCGCGACCACATGACTGCCCACTGCCTGTTGGGGATTCCTCCCGACGAGTGG
>JANXSX010000176.1 GCA_025356475.1 Isosphaeraceae bacterium
CTTCGATTAAACTCCGGCAATTCATCGAGAAATAAAACACCTTTATGGGCGAGTGAGATTTCACCGGGTTGAGGGATACTCCCTCCTCCCACAAGACCGGCATCGCTGACCGAGTGGTGGGGTGCTCGGAATGGTCGAGTGGCCAGCAGTGGCTCACCAGCGCGTAATAATCCCATCGCGCTATAGATGCGCGTGGTTTCAAGACTTTCACAGGGCGAGAGAGGTGGCAGGATCGTGGGAAGTCGCTTGGCGAGCAGTGTTTTCCCCGTGCCGGGCGGGCCAATCATCAGGAGGTTATGGTGGCCCGAGGCGGCGACGATCATCGCACGTTTGGCGTACGCTTGACCCTTAACATCACTGAAATCTTCATCAAAGTGCGCAAGCCGCCTGACAACTGCTTCAAGATCAACATCTCTCGGCTCGATATCGACCGCTCCCGAGAGAAAGCCCACGGCTTCGGTCAAGCTACCGATCGGGAAGACGTCGATTCCCTCGACCACAGCGGCCTCGGAAGCGTTGGCGGCGGGGACAAGGAACCCCGTCTTTCCATCTGCCGCCGCTTGCATTGCCATGGACAGAACCCCTCGGACGGGCCGGGTCTCGCCATCAAGGCCAAGCTCGCCGACCACCGCGTACGAACCGGGACGTTCCAAGGCAAGCTGGCCATTGCCGACCAGCAGCCCCAGCGCAATGGGCAAGTCAAATCCACCGGCGTCTTTCCTCAGGTCGGCAGGAGCCAAATTGATCACAACGCGATCGATGGGTCGCCGATATCCCGAGTTCACCAAGGCACGCTCAACCCGATAGGTGCTCTCTTTGACCGCGGTCTCGGCCATACCGACCAGGATCATCTTGGGCGACGTCGAAGCGGCCACATCAACCTCGACATCGACCGGGGCCGCATCGATCCCGACGAGGGTATAGGACGATAGCTTGGCGAGCATAACGTGGAGCCGCCGTGGGTCGTGGACGCTCGTCTTCGAGTGCTTCCGCAATATGAAGATAGCTCATGGTCAGAGGAGGTTCACCCTCGCGACACAATTCGGTCCTCAGGAAGTCTCTCCTGCCTCTGGAAATTGGTTCCACCCGCAGCCTGAGTAGCTCGAGGGCCTCGCTCGGGTCGGTCGACTTCCATCAGGTCATCGGCAAGGAGACGGTGAATGTCGTCCCATGCTCCAGAAGGCTCTCGACCTGAATGGTACCGCCGTGGGCTTCGACAATCCATTTGCAAATGCTCAGCCCGAGCCCGTAGCCTTCGCCCGTGCGAGCTTGACTGGCCTGATAGAATCGCTCAAAAATGCCTAGCGCCCGCGAGTTGGTGCGCCCGTTTGGGGAGGAACTGCGTCTTATTGGGTATTCAACCGCTCGCGGTTTTTGTTTTGGAAGACATTGCGTTTTTTCCCTAAAGGGGCACGACAGATCAGCCTAGGGCACCGCCCTAGGGAGGGCGACCGTGCCTCAAGAAAACCCGTCGACGGCTGCGTCACCCCTCCCCTGTGCGATGCCCAGGGCTGGTTTGTGGCCGCCCTTACAGGGCGACAAAACTCATGAGGACAAGATGTTACACCAGATTTTTCCTCCTCGGCCACCAGAGACCAACACACAGGGGAGCTAAGTTCATTGCTCTGGGAACGAGCTTACTCAGAACTTGCCATCTACCCAGACCTGCGCACCATCTGCCGAGCGCTAGGCGAGAACCTGATGGATCAGGTCACGTTCTGCTACGCAGACCCGGACCTCTCGGCATGTACCAATGTTGGTTCTTGACTGACGGGTCCTCAACTCACAGCGAACACCGCGTCGTCCCCTCCGACCCCATCGCGATTTCCGTCGAGTGGATTACCGGCCAAGTCATGAATCCCGGTGTGCGGTGGTCCGGCGAAGACGGTCAGACGCAATCCGCCTGGCAATCCTCCAGTGATCGCGGGAACGAGCGTCAAGGTGCGCGATCCAACATCGTAGGAGGCACTTCTGAAGCCGATAGCGATTCGAGGGATTGGGCTCCCTCGCTTGGCTCGACCGGGCTTGGTGAGCTGGAAGTTCTGGAGATCCTGCGCCTGGCCGGGGTTAATCGCCTCACTGAACGTGACGATAAACGAGACTTTTCGCTTGTTGCCCTTGCCAGTGACCACGATTCGAACATTGCCGACGATCGTAGGTGGGGTCGTGTCTGGTGGGATCGGTTTGGGAGAGACGGTTGCATTCACCAAGACGGTGTTGTTGCCGGGCGATGGGTCCGCTTGTTGGGCAGCCGCGTTGATCGTGAAGCTCAGGTTGCCGGTAACATTCGGTACGACGGTGATCTGCACTGACCCCGAGATATTCGGGGCGAGGGTGCCGAACTCGACGGTGAGGACTCCCCCCACTAGTGTCACAGGGAAGCCCCCACTCGTGAATGCTAGGACATACGTGACCGACGAGGGCAGGGTCTCGGTGAGCCGGACTGAGCCCGCCGCGTCCGGTCCTGTGTTCGTCACTGTGACGGTGTAGACATACGGACTTCCTTGAACAACCGTCGGGGGGGCGGCCACCTGGACCGAGATGTCGGCTGAGGTTCCGCCACTGACCGGGTCAAGCCTCAGCGAGAGGTCGTAATCTCCGGTCGGCCCGGCAACCCTGCGGGCCAAGTCTTCCAACGGCGAGTAAGCTGCGTTCCCAGCTCCCGAAACCCCTAAGTAATAGCTGCCATTGGCTGGAAGCTGATAGGAAAGCGTGTCATAAAGGCCATTGTTGGCGGCCTTTAACTCGGTGCCGGCGGCGTTGAAGAGTCGGAGGCATGTATCGACTGATGTTCCACCAGCGTGAGGTAAAGTCGTTGCAGTGAAAACTTGACCTGCCTGACCGACAATCTTGAACATGTCGACATCGCTAGGATCAGCAGGACCGATCGACAGACCAACTAAAGAGTTGGAGCCGAGGCCGTTGAGTTGGGATGTCGTCGCCTGCGGGATCGTCCCGTCAGTGTCGGAGTTCAGAGTCCAGCCCAAGTCTTGGAGCCCTGCAAAATCCAATCGGGTCAGGAGCTTTCGTGTCCCTTGGAGGAGGTTCGGGTCCATCACGGTCTCGGTGCCGCCGTCGGTTGTTCCTTGGGCCCAGTGGCCCTTATCCGGCGAGACAGAGAGGATGCCTGGGCCATCGAATGCGGCGTTGGAGGCGGCGCCGAGAAACTGATTTGTGGGAGAGACGAGAGCCTGCCAAGAGGCTGAGGTTCCGAACCCGATCAGGTGTTCAAACTCGTGAAAAGCAACAGACAGAAAATCATTTTGGCTGGATGCAAGCCCTGAGGCATCTTTGCCAAAGTACCAAGAGGCGTTCGTGTCGAACGTGATCGCACCGCCCCAAGGACCAACGTCGGTCGGTGTCGCGGCCAACGCACCGCTCTGACCACGTGCCGTCACGAGATCGTTCCAGGCGGCACTCCCGCTGGAATTGAACCCACCAGATCCACCGATCCCGAGTTCGCTTCCCCCCAGAGGCTGGCCCCCCGCGAAGACGAGGATCGTATTTGCGGGGACAGTCGGATTGTTCAGCGAGACAATCGACCCCGTCCCAGGCGCGTTGAAGTTGGCGGTCCAACTATTCGTCCCGCCCGGCTGGATCGCCAGCAAGTTGTCCGCGAGTCGGGATCCGATGGTGTCGCCGACCGCCTGCAGGAGGTCTCGTCTCGCCTGGGTATTGAAGAACCCGTTCGAGTCGTACGAATAGTCGATCTGGAACGTCACACTTAACAGTGAGCGAACTTCCAGGGCTTCCGGCGCTGGACGAAATCGGACGGAAGAACCGCTGCGCCGGGCCATGGTCATGACCTCCGGTAGGGAAATCGCGGGGAGGAAACGAACAGAGACGAGTCGAGCACCCGTTCCAAGCCTACGACTTCGGAAAGGTTGATGGCCAGTCTCGAATACAACTCACAACATCGCGTGGCTTTCAAACCATTCTAACGCGATCGGATGGTCATAGGCGTAGCAATTTCATGAATTGGGCCAGAAGCGTGCGATCATCCGTTGGAATGATAACTCCCCCGACGAATCCCCTTTAGGGCCGCTTCGACTGCAAGGTTGTATGCGACAATAATATCCGGGTCGGGGTCAGATCCGCCGTGGGCGTGGACTGGGTTAGAGAGGAACTCAACGAGGACTTTGAGGCGCTCAGTTTCAGCTCGGTGCCAGTCGAGTTGATGCTGGGCTTGCCACTCTGCCTTCGAGTCCTCGACGAGTGGAGCGTCTTGCTCTTCACTCGCGGCGAGGGCAAGGCCGGGAATCTGCGCTGGTTGGACAAGAGGAAACTTGGGGTTGGGCACTGCGGGGCTCCTCATTGAACGCGCAGTCAGGGAAGGCGGAGAACGGCGTGGCTGAGACCGTTCTACCGCCTCATCGTCGCTTCATCAAGCCGATCGATTTACCTTGACACCCACGATCCTGGCCATCGTCGACTCAGGGACAAAACTCCCGACCGACTCGATGCCGCCGTTCACGTCGGACTTGGTCCAAAAACTAAATCTGTAAGCGCTCGTCGGCAGCCCTTTTGAGGGCAAGAGTGATGGCGCGACATAGACGCGTAAGGTGGACCCGGTCGTTGTGATTTGCGAAGGGTCAAGCGCAGTTGTGTGATTGTTAGTCAGATCGGTCACGGTGCCTGTTGCAGTCCCGGCGGTGAATGTCACGCTGACCAACGCGTCGATCTTGATGTTGGGTCGACTGCCGAAAGGCGTGCTGGTCGCCGCTCCTTTCCCGCGATCGATGCCGAAGACGTAGGTGCTCGGCTGGGGGAGATGGATTGAGCCCAGCAAGATCGCTCCAAACTCATAAGTCCCGTTCTTGAGCTTCAAACCTCCTGCTGCGATCCCACCAAGTTGGTCATAATGGGGTCCTGTGTAAGCTTCCTGGAACTGAGGAATCTTGAAGGCGATTCCGGGGATGCTGTACTCGGTCCTGGTGCCACTGACGAACTGATTGACGATCTTGGGTAGGCTTCGAATCTGTCCCTTGAGCAGCGATGTGAATTCTGACCCTGGGCCCCCTTTGAGAGCCGATAGGATCGCGGCGACGCCGGCGGGATCGGTGACGATACTCTTGGGGGAGAGGGCAATATGTGCGGTCGGGTGGATCGATGTGCCTGGGCCACTGAGCAGGGCCCGGCCTTCAAGAGTTTCCACTCGCGGAGCGCTCGGGCGGAGACGCATAGGGGGTCGCTCGTCTGGTGGGAGGTTCGATGATGATAGAGAGGATGCTTCGACTCTACCCAAACCATACGAACTTAGGAAAGGCTCGAGGTTGCCACAATGATTATCGTCGAGAGGCGAAAGGGCTCAGTCCGCGAGCCTGATAGGGTGCTGACCCTGCCGCATGGTTTGTGAGGTCATGAATCCGGCCGATCTCAGGAACCTCATCACGAATTGCAGCATCGACCCCGTGTCTCAAGGTCACATCAGCGAGCCCGCAGCCCTGGCAACCACCCGACATTCGCAGGTAGACCACATTGTCGATCAGGTCGACCAATTCGACTCCACCCCCGTGACTTGCCACGACCGGGTTGACTCGTTCATTGAGGACACTTTGCACTCGCTGACGAAGCTGCTCGGCTCTCGGCATCGAGTCGATCAAGTCACGACTCAACGGTGTGATCGTGGAGTTGAGTTGGGAGCGTAAAACCTTACCAACGTCCCTCCCCAGAGTTTTCCAATCGATCGGGCTTCGAGCCGACCGGTCACCCAGCGCGCGACGCACCATACGAACATAAGGTCCGACCAGGGGAAGGCCGGAATCGCCCTCACGCGTCACAAGAACGAGGTCGTGAGAAATCAGGACCGAGGCGATACCTTCAATCGTAAAAAGGCCCTCGGCCAGAGGCGAACCCTGTGCAGTCACGCGGTCAGGCACATAGGCCCACTGGTCGAGCGCAACCGGTTGGCTCACGAGAAAGAGGCAACGCGGGCCGGTCAGTGGTTCTGCGGTGATCGTGATCTCAGGCATGAACCGATCTCTGGGAGATTCTGGGGTCTGGCTCACGCGTCGACCGGGTCTTGCTCCGTATTGTAAGATATCCGTTCCGTCTCTCCCCTGCGCGAGGTTCAGGCCGATGCCTTGGATTCCCCACTTGATGGTGCTCGACGACGACCCGCGAGTGCTCGATTCGTTGGTCCCGAGCTTCGTCGATGACCTTGGCCGGGGGATCGCCAGGCATCGGGCACTTTCGGAGATGCTTCATCGCGGTGACCTACCCGGTCCGATCGGTCCGATCCGCATCAAAGTCTCGGCGCACGGTTACGAAAGTGACCGACTGTCCGCGTATCGTCATCGTCCTCCCCACCAGATTCATTTGCACCTGGTTCGAGAGCGGGCAGGTCGTTTTGATCTGGCTCGCAAGCTCCTGAACGATCAATTGTTTGGCGTTGTGGTTTCTGATCTGCGATTCTCTGACGATGTCGGTGGCCTTCGGGCGGGTCAGCTTTTTGTCGATGAGACGGAGCGAACCCACCCCGAAATCGAGGGCCTCCTGTACTCGGCTTATCCGCGTCCAGAGGGTTTTCCCGCAGAACGATTTGTGCGCAAGGGGGCCGATGCGGCCATGCTTGCCGAGACGACGATTGCAGCGCTGGCTCGCCATCTTGCAGACCCTGCCGTCAATGCGTTCGCTGTTGCGATTGCTGACCAAGGGATGATCTACCAGTCGGACTCGTTTGGCACGACCCTGGCTCAGTTGTTTGGACTCGCTCGGTTACTTGGCTCGGACACATTGACGCCCAAGAGCGCGATCCGTACGCGACGCCCCCTCCCCTGTCTCTTGCTTGATGGCGAAAGCGGGACCGGCAAGCGTGGTCTGGCGGAGCTCTTTCATGCGGCGAGCGATCGAAGAAAGTCGCCGATGGCGATCGCTTCGTGCAATGAGTTAACGAATGAAACACTGCTGCGAAGTATCTTATTTGGACATAAACGTGGAGCGTTCACCGATGCGCGTGAGGATCGCCCCGGCCTGGTCGCTTCGGCAAGCCGAGGTGTGATCCTGCTCGATGACTTTCATCGCCTCCCGGCACAGTGCTCGGCAATCCTGCATTCGTTTCTGGAAGACGGCGAGTTTAGTCGGCTGGGCGAAGAGGAGATCCGCCGCCACAGTGAGGCTGCGGTGGTGATGACGGTCGAGACCCAGCCCTGGCTTGATCGTCGTAAGTCTGGAGAGCTTCCCCTGGCCTTCCTAGCCCGTGTTGAGCGTCTCCTCTTGACCGTGCCGCCGCTTCGCGATCGCCCTGAAGATATCGAAGCCCAGGCGCGTTGGCTCACCCAGGTCGTGTCCGCCGAGCTCGGGGCAGAGGTCGAGCTTGCGAATGATGCGATCGAAGGACTCAAGCAGATTCCGTTCGCCGAGAGTAACTCGCGAGAGCTTCGCAATGTTATCGAGCGAGCACTCTACCGACATAGTCGCGAGACCGAATTGCTCACATGGTCGCATCTGCAACCCTTTGTGATCGCATCACCTGCAACGGCCAAGCCCGCAGCCGCAGTCATGACCACGACCACGACCACGACCACGACCACGATCGCGAGCACGGAGCCGTCTTCCGCCGCCCTCAACGACTGGCAATGGAGACTTCGGACCCTTGCGGTCAAGATCTTGACCAAGGGCATGACAATCGAAGCGCCTGAAGCGGCGAAGGTTGTCGAGATTCTGTTCGATCAGATGCTCCCCCCGCTCTGGGAGCCCATCCAGTCAGCCCGAGGGACGATCGACCCACGAGTGCCGATTCCCCTCCCCGTCTGGGAGGACCTCTGGAGGATTTACGCCGTCTCAAGGCTCGGAGGACCTTCCCCCGCCGAGCGAGTCTTGGGGATTCCAGCGAATACGTTAAGGCAATGGATCAATGACCGCGAAGCGCGATAGGATTATATCCTGTCTTCCCGACGAGAGCTTTGACAAGCTCCCTACGGATCTCGCAGAACAGCACGATCCTTACATTTACGGCATTCCAAAGCGGTCGCATTCGTGAAACGGATTTTTGCGGATACACTTTACTGGGTGGCGATCTCCCACCGAAGAGATCAATGGCATCAAGCGACCGCACATGTCAGTCGTACGTTGGGCGATTGCCATTTGGTGACGATCGACAACGAGCCGAGTAAGCAAAACAAAACTCCGCAATCCAGCAGGATTTTGCCGGATTGCGGAGTTTTGGTGTGTGGATCTTGATTGCTCAGTCGACTCTCAGGGCCACGCCTCGTTTGACCGGTGTCTCAAATTGTTCGACCACTTCGCCATGCCGTCCTTCAAGGCGAGTCTTGACGTACTGATACGCCTTCTCGACCGAATCGGGCTGGATCAGGAGCAGGTGGCCCGGGGCGAGGTCATCGAGTGCGATGTCGATGGCTTTGAACTCGTTCAGGCTCTCGAAGACCTCACGAGCGCGAGTGGTCGTAGACATGCCTTCACGCAAGAGTTCGATGATCTGACCGACGGGTCGACCTCGCCGGAAGTTGTCTTCAAACAGAACCACGCGGTCGAACGAGTGACCAAGAACCTCGCCAAGCCGCTTGATATCGACGTCACGGCGATCGCCGACCGCAGTGAAGACGGTCGAGAGCTTGTTGTGAGGGAACCTTACGAGCGATTCGACCAAGGCGATCAACGCTGAGGGGTTGTGACCGTAGTCGAGAATTACGGTCGCACCGCCGCCATGGAGTACGTTGAACCGACCGGGGGTCTGACGATCATCGTTATGAAAGCTGGCGAGACCGTTGCGAATCGAGTCGAGTGGGACCCCTAAGGCCCAGGCTGCGCTCGAGGCGGCCAGCGCGTTCTCGATTTGGAACCCAACGCGACCGTTGTGTGTCAGCGGGACCATTGCCAAAGGAGCGAGCCGGATCTCGTCAGGGCCATCGGCAAGGATGATCGAGTCATCACGCACGAACGCGACCTTGCCACCTTTCGAGCGATGTTCGGCCAGCACGAGGTTGGCCTCGCTCCTGGCGAAGAAAACCACTGAGCCGCGACAACTCTCGGCCATAATGGCGACAAAGGGGTCAGCCGCGTTCAGCACGGCGTGACCTGTCTTGGCCACAGTATCGACGATCGTCGATTTCACCGTTGCCAGCTTCTCGACCGTTTCAACATCGGAGAGGCCGAGGTGATCGCCCTCTCCGATATTGGTGACGACCGCCACGTCACAGAGGTCGAAGGCCAACCCTTCGCGGAGGATGCCACCCCGGGCCGTCTCAAGCACGGCGGCATCGACCGCCGGGTTCAGGAGGACGGAGCGAGCACTCGCCGGGCCGCTGCAATCGCCAGTGTCCACGAGTCGGCTGTTGACAAAGATCCCATCAGTGCAGGTCATGCCCACGGTTTTGCCGGTCGTGCCGATTAAGTGGGCGATGAGACGGGTCGTCGTGGTCTTGCCGTTCACACCTGTGATTGCGACGATCGGTATCCGACCGTTCTCCCCGTTCGGGAAGAGGTGCTCGACGATCGCCTCAGCCACTGGCCGAGGCTGGCCGACCGATGGTTCCAAGTGCATTCGAAGGCCAGGACCTGCGTTGACCTCGCAGACGATCCCCCCCTGTTCTTCCATGGGGCGACGGATGTCCTTGATAATGACATCAATCCCCGCAACGTCGAGGCCGATCACGCGAGCGGCGTCAATGGCCCGGGCGATGACGTCGGGGTGGACCTCGTCGGTGACGTCGGTGGCCGTGCCCCCGGTCGAAAGGTTCGCATTTCGACGGATCAGCACCACTTGTCCGGTTGCCGGAATCGATTCGGGCTTGAACCCTTGATCGGCCAGGACGGTCAGGGCGATGGCGTCGAGCGTGATCTTGGTCAGGACACAGCCGTGATCATCACCCCGGCGAGGGTCGCGATTCACCTCGGTCACAAGCTCGCGGACGGTGTGAACACCATCTCCGACAACCTGGGCGGGGTCGCGTTTGGCGGCGGCAACGACCTTGTTGTTGACCACGAAGAGCCGGTAATCGTCGCCAGGGGCGAAGCTCTCGACCATGATGGAGGACGCGACCTCAAGAGCATTGGCGTAGGCGGCTAGCACTGATTCCCGGGTCGTCAGGTTCGTGGTCACTCCACGCCCGTGATTGCCGTACTGAGGTTTGACAACGACCGCGCCGCCGATTTCCTGAGCGGCGGTCCAAGCATCCTCAGCGTCGGCAACTGCGCGTCCCCTGGGGACGGGAACCCCCACGGCGGAGAGCAAAGCCCTCGTCATCTCTTTGTCTTGGGCGAGCGCCTCGGCGATTGCCCCCGTCCGGCAGGTTTCGGTCGCCACGATCCGCCGCTGCTTTGAACCAAAGCCGAGCAGAACGAGGCTATCTTTGTTCAAGCGACGGCTGGGGATGCCTCGCTTCTTGGCGGCTGCGACAATCGCCCCGGTACTTGGCCCCAAGCAAACTTTTTCTTTGAGTGCGCGAAGTTTGATAAGTTCCGCTTCGGTATCGAAGGGCTTGTCGTAAACGGCGGCGTCGAGCATCCTGCGAGCGACCTCGAGGCACTCACGCCCCAGGGTTTCATCTTCGTACTTGACGACGACTTTGTAGACCCCTTCCTCGGAGGTCTCGCGTGCTTTTCCGAACCCGACATCGGTCCCTGCGAGCGTTTGCAACTCCAGAGTCACGTGTTCCAGGATGTGCCCCTGGTACGTGCCGTCGCGGAGTCGCTCAAAGAAGCCGCCTCGGTAGCCGAGTCCGCAACGATGTTCGATCATCGTTGGCAACCAGGCCATGAGCCGGTCATTGAAGCCAGGGAGTTCGTTCGAGGGGGAATGTTTCAATGGCCCGAGATCGACCCAGGCCTCCAGCACTGGGAATCTCGCCCAGACGTTGGGACCACGTAGGGCCAGCACCTTCCGGAATTCCATTGCCCAACTCTCCGCCGCAGTTCGCGTGACTGTTCGTTCAGGGTTTGAAACCGACCAACACACCTGGAACCGACCCAGACAGACCACCTCAAGTCCAAACAATTCCCATCGCGGAGGACGTACGCCCTCGCCTTCCTGGTGCGAGCGAATCAACCATGATGTGGGTCGTAGGGTTCGGGGTGGGGGCGAAACGGGTTGTCAAACCGGATCGCGCTGAGAATCCTCTGTGTACTCGCTCAGTATGAATGAGGCGACGCGTAAGGAACTGCTCATGCGCACTCATGGACAGTCCCAAGGTAACCTCTCGACTGGGGAGAACACGATTATTCGCCACGGCCCAGGTAAACTCAATACGGGCCTGAACTCGAATTCGTTGGGACCCATTATGGATTTTCCATTCCGACAATTTCAGTGATGAGTCAGGCCCTTCGGCCCGACTCAACCGACGACTCGAAGAGTGAAAAGACAGCAAGGATGGACTCACGGAGTTCCGCGACCGAAGGATCGGAGGGCGACCGGACGGTCGGATCGCCATCGCAATCACTGCTGTGCACGATTTGCATTCTTCAGGTCGGCCAACGTAACCGATTTGCAGGCAAATGCTTACGCTCGGTAGACGTGATGGTTCTGATGATTCAATTGAGACTGCGTTCGCATTCTGGATCGTCGCCAGTGTTGCCACTTAGTCAGCCGTTAAATATCGGTTGGTAGGGTATGACGGCATCACCCCCTCCTGCCCGACCCTTGAGGATGCTAGCGGCCATCACGCGCACGTGTTGGGTCCGCTGATCACCGAGTCCTCTCCGAGCAGCGACCCCGGGGAGTGATTTAAGAGGAGTCGCTTGCAACTCGGACTGCCGTCTGCTCCAGCTTTACCTGGACTCACGTTCGGGACGCTTGATTCCTGCGGCTCAAGGTTTGGGAGGTTGCTCTACAAGTGGTCCCGGCAAGCTGAAGTCCACGACAACGTCCTTGACTTTGCCCCTTAGTTCAACCTTGACTACGACCGCTCCTTGCCAGGGCTCGGCCAACTTGGCGAAGTCTTCCCTCTTGGCCTCTTGGATGATGTGCGGATCCTGATAGTCGTCGTGACCGGCCTTGAGACCGTATTTACCGGGCGGGAGGCCATCGAGTCGGAATGTCCGGTCGGGCTTCACGCGAACCTCACGCAAGACAACTCCGTCCGAAAACGCGACAACCCACACGTTTCCCGCAAGTCCATAAGGGATGTTGGTTACTTTCCCTTCAATGCTTCCCGATTCGGTCAGGGCGAGCGGAATCGAACGATTCATTTCCCCCTTCATAAGCTTGGTCGGTCCCACGACTGTGGTGCGGTTGTCCAAGTCCTCAACGACAAAAAACCATGAGACGGGTTCGAGTAAGTTGAACTCGTAGCTGCCATCGGTTCTGGTCATTGTTGCCGCGAACTCAAACCCGCTCGGCTCTACGGTGCGTCCACGATGAACTGTCACGTTGACGCGATCCATCTCACGGCGCTTCCGCCAGGCACCGATCCGCTGGCCTGCGATTGGCACGCCGTCACGTGTGACTTTTCCAGTCACATTGACGCGTTCCGTGTTTGGCTTTCCGACCTTGGATTGACTCAGTTTAATGACGATTCCGTCGATATTTTGCTCTGCGGCGATCGGTTCCATGAACAGTTCGCCATCAATGTAGCCCTCGGCTGAGATCGCAATGTGGTAGGTGTCTGCTTCGCCTTCGTACATGATGCCGAACCTCCCGGGCTCGGTCTGCTCAAAGTCGCTCAGTCACCCCTGGAGGACAGTTGCACCGTCCAATCCCTTGCGCACCTGGCAAAGTTGGGCGTGGGCGATATCGATCAATTCTCCGGTTTCAGCGTCAACAACCTTGCCCTTGATCTGAAAGGCCTGCTGAATCGGCAACTTGAGGTTGAGGCGATCCCCTTCGATCGGGAGCGGCTGGGGTGCAAAGTGCGACTTGGAGTTGAGAGTGATCGTTTTCGCGTCTCCGCCCAGCCCCTTGAGCTGGAATCGGCCCTCAGTATCGGTCGTGACGGCGTTCGCGTAGCCGTAATCGGCAAAGACCGAGACTTCCGGCACCCCCTTACCGCTCTTCTTGTCCACAACAATACCGGCGGTCGCAACCTCGGGTTCGAGCGTGAGATCACCAAGTTCGACCCGACCAAGTCGTGCATCGACGTGTTTCCTTGTGGTCGTGGAAGCTCGACCCGAGGCTTTGAGTTGGATCGTCACCGATCCTGCCGGAAGGGGCGGAGTTGCGAAGACTCCATCAGCTCCAGTGGTCAGCTTCCAATCTGGCCCGTTGGTGTCGATCGTGTGACCGAGGATGTACCGATGGCTCTCGATTGTGATCGAGGCACCCGTGAGGGGCTTACCGTTCTGATCAACGGCTCGTCCGGTGATTTCAGTACCTGCCCCGAGGGTCAAGTCGCCGATATCATGAGTCTTGCCTGGGAAAATCGCAACCTGATCGATTCGGTCCCGAGCCAGTTCCGACGTCTCCGCCCAAACTGTCAGTCGATTGGGGTAGGTAAGAGTCGGGGTCTTCTTGAACACCGCGATCGGCCCGAGTTGGAATCGGCCCTGTTCGTCGCTTTCAGTCTTCAGGAGAACATCCTGCCGATCCTGACACCAGACCGCTGCCCTGGGGATCGGTTTTCCGTCGATCGTCACAACTCGTCCCGAGATTGAACCTGTGATCAGAGGATCGTCGGCGCGGGAGTGGCCTAGCCACCCCGTCATTAACAGCGAAAAGACGATGATTCGAGTTCGCATTCTTAGTCTCCTTGAAGCTTGGCGTCCATGTTGCCTCGTCCGAGAGAGTCGCATTATCATTGAATCAAAGCAAGCTCTACGGTGCCAGGGCAAGTTCGACGTTTGTCCGAGCCTAGGATGGCACTTTTCCGGAGCCTGAAATTCTTACCCCAACGTCAAGGCCTCACAAGTCGGTTTGGCCCTTCGCGAGTGCCCGTCTCGAATTCCGAACTGCCCGACTTTTGGGAACGGCTCGGATTCGTTCTTAGTTGTCTTGACCTGATCGCTTAGAATGGTGGACTCACCCCCGTGATCCGTTGACTTCGAATAAACCACGAGGCGATCCAACGTTGAGTACGACCCCCGACCAACGACCTTCGGCACCTCTGCCCGAGAGCGGGCGCGAACGTGTCGCTCCCCATCTTGCAAACGGCGAGGTCGTCCTCGCGTGGTGTGCGGTCGATCTTGACGAGCAACTCCAGTTTAATGAGGGCCTGATGGTCCTGACCGACCGTCGCCTGTTAGACCCAGGGACTGAGGGACGAGGGTGGCGCGAGTGGTCAGTCAACCCGAGCTTAAAGCTAACGACGACAGATCGTTCTGGGCTCGGGATGATGGCCCTCACCGATGCTGACGGTCGGCTCGCGCATTGGCGATACACGATCGGTCGCTCCTCCGCAGTCCGTCGGCTGGCGTTCCGCTTTGATTCGGTCGCTAAGTCAATCGCGATTCCCGTCGACGTCACCCCGACGTGCCCCTCGTGTGGGGCGGAACTTGCCGCTGCTGGCGACCTTTGTGAAGCCTGCGCTCCTGCACTTTTAGGGACAGTGTCGACCTTATTCCGGCTTCTGAACTTCGCCCGACCCCGCTTCAAAGTCATCCTGTTGGGCTTCATTCTCAGCATTGCTAGCAGTGCGGCAACTCTTGTGCCCACAGGGGTGACGATCTCGCTGATCGAGAATGTCTTGATTCCCTTCCGAGCTGGTCTGCCGACCGATTGGGGTTTGGTCCCATGGTATCTCGGCGCGGCTTTGGCCTCCTCGATCCTTGCTTGGCTCCTCTCCTGGGCATGCACCTTCGTCCTCTCCTGGGTCAGCGAGCGAATCAGTGCGGATCTTCGCAACAAAACTTACAAGCATCTTCAGACGTTGTCGCTCGAATATTTCGGTGGCAAGCGAACTGGTGACCTGATGTCACGGATCGGTAGCGACACCGACCGGATATGCAACTTCCTTTCCGTGAACTTGCTCGATTTCGGCAACAATGTCATTCTGTTTTTTCTGACCGTCGCCTACATGATTTCATGGGACCCCATGCTCACCTTGGTGACATTGGCTCCGTTCCCAATGATTGCCTGGCTCGTTCAAGTGGTTCGCGTCCGCTTACGGAATGGCTTCAATCGGGGCTATCGCGCCTGGGGAGAGATGACGAGTGTCCTCGCGGACACGATCCCCGGCATTCGCGTCGTCAAAGCCTTCGCACAAGAGCAACGTGAGACCGATCGATTTCAGCACGCGAACGATCATGTCGTCGCCATGAACGACCGGGTGAACCGAGTCTGGTCGTTCTTCGGGCCGATGGCAACTCTTCTGACCGAACTCGGCCTCCTGACCGTTTGGGGGTTTGGCACTTGGGGCGTTGCCCACGGCCAAGTAAAGGTCGGTGTCATGATCGGCTTCGCAACCTACATGACCGGCTTTTATGCTCGGCTCGAATCGATGAGTCGGATGGTCCAGGCCACGCAACGTGCAGCGTCCGCCTCCCAGCGTGTCTTTGAGATCCTCGACCGGGCTCCCAGCGTCGCCGAGCCGACGAAGCCCGTCCACCCGATTGGGCTCAAGGGAGGGATCGAACTCCGTAATGTTGGATTCCGCCACGGTAACCGCCAGATCCTGAGTGGGTTGAACCTGATCGTCAAGCCGGGCGAGATGATTGGTGTTGTCGGACCGAGCGGGGCCGGCAAGAGCACACTTGTCAATCTTGTCTGTCGATTCTATGACGTCAGCGACGGCGCGATTCTTGTTGACGGGACCGACATCCGCTCGTTCCCAATCAGTGAATATCGCCGCAACATCGGCATCGTGCTTCAGGAGCCGTTCCTGTTCTATGGGACGATCGCCGAGAATATCGCTTACGGTCGCCCTGACGCCAGTCGAAGCGAGATCGTAACAGCCGCTCGTGCCGCTCGTGCTCATGAGTTCATCCTCAAGCTGGCCGATGGCTACGACACCATGGTCGCCGAGCGGGGTCAGTCGCTTTCAGGGGGCGAGCGCCAGCGAATCTCGATCGCGCGAGCACTTTTGATTGATCCCAAGATCCTGATTCTCGACGAAGCGACCTCCGCCGTGGACACCGAGACGGAACGCGAGATCCAAGAGGCGCTCGATAACCTCGTTCGAGGACGGACCACAATTGCGATCGCCCACCGACTCAGCACCTTGCGCAAGGCAGATCGAATCGTCGTTCTCGAACGGGGTAAGATTGTGGAAGTTGGCGATCATCTCGACCTCTTGAGTCGCAACGGAGTTTACACCCGTCTCCACCAAGCTCAACTGGAACTCGCCAACGGAGGGACGGCCTGATGATCGACATCCACGAGATGGACGCGCCTCTTCCCGACGAACGTGTGTTCGCCCTCACCCATGACAGTTTCGGTCGATTGGTCTTGATCGATGCGGACGGGGTTCGCCACACCGGTGTCGAACCCATCCGAGGTTTTCCGCTAACTGAACCTAGTCGATTCATCTCGATTGTCAGCTCGCTCGGCAGTGAGGTCGCGTTTATCGAGGACCTGAACCAACTCGTTAGCGAGACGCGCCAGATCCTTGAGCAAGAACTCCGACTTCGCGAGTTCATCCCCGTGATCCAGAAGATCATGGCGATCTCCGGCGATGGATCTGCGGGGGATTGGGATGTCCTGACTGATCACGGCAAGACGCGATTCAGCCTCGAAGATGAGGAGGATATTCGCAAGATGGGTCCCTACAATGTCTTGATCACCGACATCACCGGCGTTCGTTACCTGATCGCCGATACTCGGGCTCTTGACACCCCGAGCCGAAGGCTGCTTGAAAAGTATCTATAAGAGAATTACCTTGCCGTTCATGTGACACAGCGATGTCGCTCGCGGTACGATGGGTTAGACTCTGGAGAGAGTTCTGACCCAATCGTCGTGAGAGTTTCCGACCGATGCTTAACAACTGGGTCAATATGCCTCGGGCAACTCACCCCTCGCCTTCTTTGCAAACCGCTGTTCGCGACACCATCCGGTCGGGTGTTACCTTTCGGTGGTTTCTTGCGGGAGAGATCGGGAAGATCTTCAGGGAATCGGACCCACTCCTGGTAAGTTGACCGACCTGCTGCGGCTAAAGCAAAAGTCTCAGACAGGGAAAAGAAGTCGGTCTAGATTTACCGCTTGTGAAAATGGGCAGCATAGAATATCCCTGAGCCAACCAGAGACAGCACTCCGACCACAAAAAGTTCTAACCGTGTCCTGTCGCCCCGAGTTGATTTCGAAATCCTTGCAAATTGGCCTGATTACAGAGAATCTGAGGTTCAAACGTCTCGGCTCAAAGTTGGCAATCGCAGTCTGTCTTTCCATAAACCTTGTTTCTATAGGCATTTATGAGGTTCAAATCCCGTCGCTACTTTTCCCCTGCTAACATGGTTTATGGTCCGTCACAAGGAATTCCGACTGCCGTCTTGCTCCATCGAACCTTTTGGACGTACTACTTGTCGAAACTGCAGTGGGGGAATAGCCGATGGCGAAGATCGAGTGCTTCAGTCCGAACAATATCGAGCAGATCGCACGTATCCTTCAGGGCTGCATGTCGCATGCGGAATTAAATATGTATTTTGAGTCCAATAATCTGGACAGCATGTGTGGCCAAAGCAGCTCCGCCAAGTGGTCTCGCATCAACGCCACGTTCTTGAACGAACAGAACAAGCATCAGTGTAGTAATCACCTCTGCAAATTCATCCACCATTTGCTTGAGCCAGTCCGGTTCTGCGGACGCCCCGATGACTTTCGGGATCTCAGAGACCAACTGAACGAGGTTCTGGCCTACAACGGGATGCAGGTGGGCGAAGATGGCAAACTCAGACCTGTGAAGGCTGCAAAAACCCAATCAGACGCGATGGAACGAGTCGGCAGGCTAAAGGCCGCCTTGCAGCATCGAGGTGTACATGCCGACGTGCTTAAGTTCTGCCGGGAGGAGCTTATCCAGCAAAACTACTTCCATGCCGTTTTGGAAGCGACCAAGAGCGTGGCGGACAAGATCCGTAGTAGGACGGGACTGACTGGCGACGGGTACGAGATCGTCGATCAAGCATTCAACGTTAAGACGCCCATGCTTGCGATCAACAGTCTCCGTACGGATACCGAGCGAAGCGAGCATACTGGCTTCGCGACTCTTCTGAAGGGTACGTTCGGCACGTTTCGCAACCCGCACGCCCACGCGCCTAAGATTTCCTGGCCTATCAGCGAGGAAGACGCTTTGGACTTGCTGACTCTGGTCTCCTACCTGCATCGCAGGCTAGACAAGGCGGTTCTCGTCCCTCGCCTAACGTCGTGAACTCATCCCAAAGGCGGAAGCAAGAATGCCTAAAGTGCCATCCAGAATTCATGACGCAATCTGCGCTACTTTGGAAAGGATCGAACTCCCGAATAGCTGCACGCCTGCATGCAGAAGTTCAATAGGGGGGGCAAACGGGGGGGGAACGGGGACATCTTGAATGTTGAACGCAGGCTACACAAGATGGGCAATTTTTGGATCCCGGAACAACCGCACGCCCACCAGAAAAAGTTCTAACGGTGTCCTGTCGCCCCGAGAGTCTCATGCCCGTGACGTTTCGATCTGGAACCATCGCACTTGGTTTTGGGGCCATCGTTCTGGGTCTCCTGATGACTTATACCCTCGTCTACGACGGGGTCACGTCTCCACGCGTCGACGATGCGAGGAACCGCGATCTTGTCGAGGTCGTTGTCTTCTTCCCCGCAGTGAGTGAGTGGCATGAATTCGTAGAGGGTGTCGATCTCTGCGAGCGTTTGGGGATCACCCGCATCGTCGAGCGCACTCCGGAGTCGTTGATCCTCGCGAGCCCTGAGCAGGGTCGCCGTCTTCGCCTCGTCTGGAACTCCACGAGCGGCCTCCGTGGTTCGCGCGACCAGGTGCGGGAACTCTGCCGACGTGCCAGCCCTCCGATCGGGCTAATTGGCTCGGCGACCTCAATGTTGACCATTGCACTCGCGGAGCAACTCAGGGAGGAGTCGCGCGGGGGATCGGACTCACTCCCGATACTGCTGATCCCCTGGGCAACCACCGTGATGGTCGAACGCGACGACCCCGCCGATGGGCCGATAGCGTTGCTTGACTTATATCCTGGTCGATCGTTTCGATATTGCCCCAATAATCGTCGTCAGGCAGATTTCATCACCGACTGCGTTGTTGATTCTGAAGTGGACAAGAAGCCCCCAGGGCGAGTTTATCTGGTCGTAGATCGCAAGGACCTGTACTCGACTGATCTTGCGGAGGCCTTTCGCCGGTCGGTTGCACGCGTATCTCCCGAGGCTGAAATCATTGAGGAACCCGAGGTTGTCACCGGACAGGGACCGCCGGATACCCCGACACCGAGTGAGATCGCCCTGGCGGAACGGATCTGGTCCGACCTGTTAAAGTCCGCGAATCCAACTCCCACTTGGGTCGTGCTTCCTCTGCAAGGTGAGCCGTGCCGACGGATGCTTGCCGCCTTGCGTCTCCGTGCGAGACCTTCGACTTCAGGCCCCGACTCAATTCGGGTCCTCTGTGGTGATGGCATTGGGCTTAACGAACTCTCGCTCCACGTGACGAACGCTGAGTTCCCGGTCTGGTGCGTCTCGTCGAGTGTCTCCCCAAGAAAGAGCAAGAGCGACGGGGTCACCGCCAAGGTTCCCGCCGAGATCGTCGCCTCGCTCATGAAGGCTCTGGATTCGAAAGTCCCAATACCCCTCTCCGCCAGCATTTTAGGGCAGATCCTTAAGAAAATGGAGATCGGAGACAGAGACAACGACAGCTTTGGCCGACCGATCGCTTTTGTAGCGTCGGGTGAACGGACAGCGAGTGCATCAGGATATATCCTTGCCGCCAGACCTGGTTCAACTCAGGTTGTCGCAATCGATCGCGACGGCGAGGGGCACTGGCTCAAGCCCCTCCCGCTGCCTTCAACGCCGACAATCCGACCATGAGATATCTCGACCGTCCTCTCGCTCTTGGTCGTCGGTTGCACATGGTCCTGGGAGGGCCGGGAATCCTGATTGCGGTCTTCTCCGTGGTCTCGTTCGTCTTTGGACTCGGGGTTCTGATCCGCGAGTACAACCGACCCCGCTCGGTCGGCGAGTCGGCTCTTCATGCGACGATTGATGGCTGGGCTCGGTCTCCGGACTACCTGGGACTCACCCTTGGCGATCATGTCGATCTCTGGCGCCGCGCCGACTCGAGCGCCGAGGTCTACCGTCGGGGAGAGGTCGAAGCCGCTCTCGAACGACTTGGAGACGAGCTCGATCATTACGGAAGCCGCTATCCTCTCGTCCGTCCGGTTGACATGGAGCTCATGGATGCGGATGGTTCGACTATCGCCCACTGGCAGCCGCGAACGGACCTTGGTGACCTGCCGACCGATGTCACCAAGCATGTCCGGATTGACCAAGGGGGGAAGCCGACGACACTGATCATCCGCTCTCGAATCGCCCCTGCGATTGGCAGAGCCGCGCTCGGCCTGGAAACCTCGTATCGCCGATTGTTGTTAGCTTTGCTCGGCATGTCAGGATATTCGTTGCTCTGCCTGGGATACATGGTCCTCCATGCGCGGAATCTTCGCGATCGAGCTGCGCGTGATGCGGCTCGTGAGGCCACTCTTGACCTGGCCGACCGCACTTGCCACGAGCTTGGCAACGGCGTGTTTGTCCTCTCCAACGAGCGCCGCAACCTCTCCGACCACCTCGATCTTATCGAATCCTTCATCGACGCCGAACCGATCGCCCGAGCTGCAGCCGCTGACCGGGCGGGGCTTGACCCTAATCAAGTTGCCCGGTTTGAGCATGCATTGAAACGAGAATACGCCGAGCGTGGCATCGATCCTGCGCTCGAACTGACTCGAAGTACGGAGCTTGCCCGTCACGTCTGCCGACAGATCGGAGTAAGCAGCGATTACATTGCCCTCACAGTTCGCGAACTCGACGGGTATTTGAAGTCATCCTCGCTCCCGCTTCTGCATGAACTTGTGGATGTGAAGAGCTGCCTGGATGAAGCCTTCGCACTCCTGGGACCCAAACTCCAGTCGGAGGACGCCCGGGTCGAACGTCGCGACATGGAACAAGGCGACTCGACCGTCCTTGCCGACCGCCGCCTACTCATTCATGTATTTGTCAACTTGATCAAGAATGCGATCGAGGCAGCCGAACATCCTGTGATCGTAACCAGCTTACGTATTGACCGCGATCGTCTCTGGGTGTCGATCGCGGACAATGGCCCAGGACTCGGCAACATAGCCAAGATCTTTGTGGATGGGTTCTCGACCAAAGGCCCAGGCCGAGGCCGTGGGCTGGCGATTGTCCATGAGTCGGTTGAGACTTTGGGCGCGGAGTTGAAAGTCGAGAGCCGACCAGAAAAAGGGACAGTCTTCATGGTCGGCCTGAAAATCCAATGATGTTGCTATTCTTTCACGGGTAACAATTCCTGATCTATCAGAGTCACACTCTTCGTCGAGAAGCCTGCGCCAGACGCGGTCGTAACGGTATGTTCGGCTGGGAGATCAAGGCCCGCGACACGCTGCCAACGATCACGCACGGTTTCCACTCGATCGAGGCTGCCTGTCTTCGCGTCCCAGTACTGGACCAGATACCCGCGTGGCAGAGAACGCCCTTCAGAATTCCGCTCATTCTCAAGCGTCGTGATTGTCATGTTTGACTTGCCGACATGACGGTTCACCGTGGTAATCGCGCCATCTTTGATGCGATAGCTCGACGCAAACCGACCACCGTCGAACGTGAGAAGTCGACCAAGAGGATGGCTCTCATTGGCATCAGCGAAGCGAAGGACCGGCTTCGGAGTGGGAGTCGAACTCGTCTTGCGATGCATTACCAAGGAGCTGAGCTGATCGGTGACCCAGTCGTGGGCTGTCGGGTCATCGACATCGACATTGATCGTCCCGCCGGGCTCAACGGTCAGCTTACCGTTGAAGGCTCGTCCGTCCAGGTCACCATTGAGGTTCGCCTTGAAGCCTGGGAAGTCGGTCCCCCACTGCGCCCGATCGGCAACGGCCTGCTCGAACAGGCTTACAGCCTCGGGATCGGCCCCCTCGCGAACGAGCGGCCAGTCAAATGCGATCGTGGCGAAGTCGCGAATTTCGGTGTAATGCTTGCCATCATGATCGCCATCAACCTTTGTGTCGTGACGAATCATGACAGAATATCGCCCAGGTGTGGGCGGAGTCCACTGGATCGTCCCATCGGCACCTGCCTTGATGGTACTGTTGCTCAAGTCTGAGTCAATAGTTGTAAAGACTGCTGACGCAAGCGGCTCACCCTTCAGGAACGCTTGCAACTCGATCGCCTTGCCCCCATCCACGATCTTGGGAGCGATTTCCAGCGGGGTTCCGCTCAGTCCCTTGAACCCGTTGATCTCGTCGGGCTTGCCGGCGATTCCCTTGGCATAATGACGGAGCAGAAACGCCGGCTTAGGTGTCGGACCGCCGAGGACTCCGTAGACGCAATCCGCATAGACACTCATTGCCCCGCTAGCCGGCACCGTTGCACGGACTCGGTCCGAAGCCACCGAGGCCTTCAAGGTCTCAAATTGTCCCGACTCGGTCTGAATCCTCAACGACGTTCCCGCCGCGACCTTGGCGATGTAGCGAGGGTCGCCCGCCTCCGCAAATTCGCTGAAATAGACTTCCGCCGACCGGCCCCCTTCTGCCATCGGCCCGACCTTGATGAACAAGAAGTGGGCATGTGAATGAGAGGCAAGGGTAGCAATGGTGAACAGACTCAGACTGATGGCTCGGATGCGGTTCATGGCGAATACTCCAGTCGGTTCGTTGCCACAGTGGCTCAATAGTTTTACCCAAAATCGATGCCTGAGCCAAGTCAAACTCGGATAAAGCACTCTGTGCATTTCAAACTAGCGGGATGAGCGATCTGCATCCCCGCGACCATCCCGGCCAGCATCGCAGCGTCGGAACCGAAGAGATTCCACGACATGCGTTCTGCCAAGACTGCACCCGCCGCCATGCCGATCACCATTCCCACATGCCCCGCGATTAACTCAAACCATCCCATTGGAGGCCGCTGCTGGTCTCGGCCCAATCTCGTCATTGCAACATGCCCAAGAGTGATCATGCCTATCCACATTCCGGGGGCCACCGAACCCGAGAAGCACTGGCACCTCGACACCGGTTGAAATCCTCCGCTCACCCACCAACCGAGCAACATCCCCGTATTCCCGAGCGTCGCCATCCCAAACGCCATATCAACCACATGTGGAATCGAGCTCCAACCGATCCAAAGCCAAACGACGACAATCGCCAATACAATCGAGGCGATCGTCAGATCCAAGCCCGATAGAAAACCGACATCAGACAGAAGCCCAAGTAACGGACCCTGAACCGCAAGCGAAAGAAAATGGAATGTTGCATGGGCGCGAAGAGAGTGATCACGTGCTTGAGCCGGCAACTCAATTCGATCCTCAGCGACTTTACCAGCGGACCGTTCCCACAGCGATGTGACAGGTAACGATCGACTGAGAACCGATGAACCCTCTTCATGTTCGAGTCGGCTCACCCGTGAAACGACCCAGAGGCTTGAACCCACCATCAAGAACGCAGCCATGATCGGGTGAAGCAGGCCACATACAGCAATCAACATGCCAATGGCATTATAGACTGCGGCTGTGAGGATTGTCCGGCGCACGAGTTGAACAACCTTGCGACTGAAGCCAATCGACCAAGCCAGGGTTTCGAGGTCATCGCCAAAGAGTGTGGCCGAGGCTATGACTGTGGCAAGCTCCGACCCTGATGCGGGTGCGATCGAGACGAATGCCTCAGCAATTGCAGGTGCGTCGTTCAGCCCATCGCCGACAAATAACGGGAGATGCCCCTGAGCTTTACAGTCCGCAACGATCTGTCGCTTTACTTCCGGTGAAAGGTTGCTAATGGCCTGAGGCCAGCCCGCTTGTGCAGAGTGCGCAGAGGTATCGCCTGTCAACACATCAAGATGAAGACCAAGAGATCTAAGCTTGGCCACTCCAGCCGCCGCCGACCCCCGAGGGGTCTCAGCGAGACTTACCATTCCGCACAATCGATCATTAATGGCTATGAACACTTGTCGATTTTCATCGACAACATTCACTGCCAAAGACTCATCAACATCGGCAACCCATTCGCGACGTCCGACACGGAGCATATGGGGATCATTCGTCCCAACCTGTACGAGTGCCTCGACCCCCGAGCCGGCTTCGACACGCCGGCGGAGGATCTTAAAATCTTCTGGGATAGGACTCATCCCGACGAACGAGCGAAGCACTGGGTGCGAGTCGTCGCGACCAAGAGCCGCTAACCAGCCGCGTAGTTCATCTCGTGTGATTGGGATGTCGTCGGAAGTGACCAAGTCGACTACGAGGAGTCGGCCCTCGGTCAACGTGCCCGTTTTATCGATGAAGACTGTGTCGACTTGCGATAGGCGTTCAACAAGGTCGCCGTCTCGAGCGACCAATCCCCGTTTCGCCAATTTGCCGAGGCTGGTCCAGACGATGACCGGAGTCGCGAGTCCGAGCGCGCAAGGGCAGGCAACCAACAAGACTGATAACGCATGAAACAGCCCGATATCGACGCCGGAATGCCAGCTCCAGCCGGTGAACGTGGCGAGAGCGACCATTGAGACCACAGGTAGAAAGATTCCTGACAATCGATCGGCTTGACGTTGCAGAGAACCAGGCTGGGATCGAGCACTATCAACGGCCTCGATCAATCGATCCACTCGTCGATGATCACCTTCGCACTCAGCGCGAATCCAAATATCGGCATCTTCACAAGCGGTACCAGCCCAGACATGATCACCCGGCCTCCGAACCACGGGAGCCGCCTCGCCACTGAGCAACGCCTCGCGAACGAAGGCCGAGCCTGACACGATCACGCCGTCGATCGCTAAGATTTCACCAGGAGAAACCAGAACAAGATCACCTGGCCGAATGGAACGGACATCCACTCGCACTGGTGCCCCTGATGCATCAACACGGCGACACGTGCGGGGAACGTCGAGCCAGGCGAGCGATGATGTAATCGCTCTCGCTTTGCTGCGTGCAGCGACGGATCGACCCAACGTATACACCACAAGAAGAACCGCCACGACCTCAGTGTAGATCGGTCCTCTGCCGCGATTCATCGACTGGATCGAGATTCCCAGAGATCCCACGATCCCCGAGATAAACAGAAGCTCGACTTGAATCTTTCCATGGATCAGTGCTCTGATCGCTTCCATGGCGAGCGGCGCGCCGAGCAGGATAGCGACACCCAGGTTCGCGACCAGCACGATCGCCTGTAATCGATGCAATGTCGATGGTTCTGGAGGTGAAAGGTTGATCGCCAGCGAGAGCACCATCGACTGCGCTGCGACGAGGATTCCGACTCCGAGCCGCACTGGTAAACTTGCCCCAACTCCATTCTCACTCATGGACTGGCAGGTGCGACTGCAGAAACGTGCGTGGTCTCCCGAGGGGTGCTCGTGATCTGGTCCACGCAGAGGGACTTGGCAGTAATGACATGTCGATGAGGTCATAGATGCCTCGTCGCTCAGGGCTTCGCGCGTTGGGCAGGTTTCTCGACCGGGGCTGCAACCTTGTCTTCCGAGGTGATTGCCATGAGCTCTCCCGCATTCCAGGCGTTCGAGTGATCCTTGGTCGCCTCACGCGCGGCTGCGATCGACTCGGTCGTGATCGCCTCAGCTTGATTGCCCCACTCTTGACGGAGGTATGTGAGCACTGCTGCGATTTGTTCATCCTTGAGCTTCGTCCCAAACGCGGGCATATTTCCGTTGTAGGTCTGATCTAGTACTTTGACATCGCCTTGAAGCCCTTGTAACAGGATCCGACTGAGGCGAGCTGCAGAACCAGCAACCCATTCGGACTTGGCCACTGGCGGGATTGCTCCAGCTTGCCCCATACCGTTGGCTTGATGGCATGATACGCATCCCTGAGTGGCGTACAGTCGCTTACCAACAGCGATGGGATCGACGGGCTTTTGGTCCTTCTTCGCGGACGCGCCGATGGCTGGGCGCCGCTCTTCATAAATATCAGCGCGGAAGTCTCCGCTATAACGTTGAAGATACATGCCACCCATGAAAACAACGATCCCGAAGATGCCCGCCATCCAGGGGGGGATCGGCTCAAACCCATCTCGTGGATCCGCCTTCTCCCGCATGATCGGAGCGTGTAAGCCCTGAACATCGTGGCCCTCACCTGTCTCGACCTGACCGCTAAATTGGCTTTCCGATCTGCCGGGAGAATTGGCTGAGCTCACAGTTATTGCTCCTCGGCTTCGGGCAACGGAGTGGTATGGTCAAGAGCCTGGAGGTAAGCAACCAGAGCCTTGGCATGATCCGATGGAACGATTTCATAACCATCTGCGAGCGGATAACCTTTAGGAATCGGCAGAGCATCAACCGACTTCTGGCCCACGATCTTCCGCGTCTCATAAAGGAACGAGAACGGTGACATGATCGAGCCGGGCGAGGTCCAAGTGGGGTTGAATAGGTGACGGTGATGCCACTGGGCGCTCGGTTGCCGGGCACCAATGTTCGCCAGGTCAGGCCCGGTGCGCATCGAACCTAACAGGTGGGGACTGTCATAGATGTAGTCGCGAGCCACCGTGCGTCGCGGTCCCCAACCTCGCGCGATATCGGTACCGAATCGTTCGGACCGAATCTGTTGACTGTGACAATAAATGCAACCGTTTACGCGATAGATCACTCGGCCTTGAGCCGCGAGCCCGCCGAGTGGTCGGGGATAGGCGTCTCCTCCCTCCGCAGGAACGACCGGGGCAAGGCCGCTGAGCTGTGCGTAAGGGGCGAAGATAAGCCCAAGCCACGCGCTAGCGAAGACCAGAAAGACCCCTAAAAAGATGGCCGGTGCGTTATTCATCAGTGCGAACTCCCGAGGACTGGCGGTGCCTGGGCCGATTCGGTAGCGACGTTATCATCGTTATCGCCAAGTAGGGTCGGTTCCGTGCGACGTTCCCCAAGATGCAAGAGGTTCATGGCGAAGAGGGCCGCGAAGACCAAGTGGCCTGTTGTCATCAGGACTCCTGAAAACGTCCGGGACCAGAGGTAGGGAATCGTCCGCTTCATGATCGTCATGAACGGGAGGTCCGAGTCATTCAACTCGATCCCCTGCATCAACCCTCCCCAAGTCAAAATCGTCCAGTACGACCCAATCCCCAAAGCGGTGGTCCAGAAGTGAATCTTGATCATCCGGGACGAGGCCCATTCCCAGCCTGTGAGTCGTGGCATAATGTAGTAAATGCATCCGAACATGACCATTGAGAAGAACCCATAGAGTCCCAGGTGTGCATGCGCGACGGTATAATGAGTGAAATGTGTCACCTGGTTCAAGGTTCGGAACGATTGAGACATCCCCTGAAGGCTCACCGCCGTGTAGCACATCGAACCGAAGACGATGAACCGCAATGTTGGGCTATATTTGAGCACGTGAAAATAACCCCACATAGTCATGTGATGATTAATTGCCACCGCGCCGACCGGGATGATCATCATACCGCTCGCAACGCTGCTTACGGTTACGAGCCACGCCGGCACAGGCCCGCCGATTAAGTGGTGCGCACCGTTCCAATTGTAAAATAGGGCGAGCGCCCAGAATCCCAGGATCGATAGGTAGTAACTATGGATTGGGCGTCCAATCACTTTCGGGATCAGATAGTACGCTGCCGCCAGGCCGATCGGGGTGAACCAGAGACCGAGCGCATTATGACCATACCACCAGTTGACCGAGGCCTGAGTCACTCCGGTGATCGGCTGGTAAACCATCAATAGGTTGGTGACTGTATAGAGCCATGGGAACCAGAAAATCGCGCCAAAAAGATACCATTGTGAAACGTAGACGTGCTTCTCACGACGGTCGCGAAATGTCACCACGGCCCACACCCCGACTATCGCATAGGCAGCCACCAAGATCGGTGGGACATAAGGCGGAAACTCGAGCCACTCGATTCCCGAACTCTGCCCAGACAGGATGCCGACGATCCCTAACAAAATCCCGACGTTCCAGATCCCTCCTGCAACTGCCAAGAGCCACGGATAACGTAACTCCGCGCGTGAGAGCCTGGCCATTAGCCAGAGTAAAACACCAATGCCCGCCATTGATGCCCAGCCATAGGCCACGGCATTAAGATGAGCTGGCCGGACACGTCCGAACGTGAGCCAAGAGGTCGATGCAAGAAACCCCGGTGTATGCATCTTGATCGAGGCCAGGATCGCCAAGAATGACCCGGTAACCAGCCAGAACACGGCACTGGTGAAGAACACTAAGACAGGGAGTCGCGTCGATGCATCAATCGATACACGTCGATCCGGCGGGCGAGTTACGAGACTCATCGAAACTTCTCCACTTGCCCGGTTGGAAAGCCATCAGTCCGCAATCCGACCGGCTCATCATCATCAAAAATCGAGGTGGCCGCCCCGTTCAGATCGTCAAGCTGGCCCGCACGAACCGACCAAGACAGTCCCCAGACGGCAGTACCACCGAAGATGAACGCGCAGGCCATCCAGATGATTTCCGTGAGCGTCATTTTGGCTCCTTTGAGAGTCCTAGAGCCTTCGAATTGGCTGCGTCTGCGGCCTGAAGTTCCATCGCCCGCTCAATAGGGATGTAGGCCGTTTTCGCTTTGAAATCAACCCAGCCGTACGTTGTTAATCGTTTCTGATCTTCGCTTTGGCGTTCGCGCAACTTCTGTTCAGGCGATAATTGGGTACTATCAACTTTCGCTGGTGAGGCGATCAGAAACATGAGTTGGACGATCCCGATAAAGAGCAAAAGCCCGATTGGTACGACAATCACGGTCCCGATCGGCCAAGTTTTCGGGCCTTCGTCATCATCTTGAGACGGCGAACGATCGGGAGTCTCGCGTGCTTGTGGCGTACCCGCAGTTTGAGTCGAAGATTCGGACATCCCTACTTTCCCCCTGAGTCAAGAGCTGTGAAATGCGAGCGATTCGCTCAGCCGAGGATCTCCGACAGGGACCAGCGGCTTGCCCAGGCTCAACCACGTTGTCAGTGCGAGCGTTCCTGAAAGCATGGCCACGGGGATTGTGAGGTCAAGCCAGTGGACCCGGACGCCCTCGGAATGGAGTGTCGGCATGACTAACCAGTACATGTCCACATAGTGAAATAATAAAATCCAAGCCGCCGCAAAGCCCAGAATCGGAGCATTCCTCTTGAACGTTCGGGGCATCAGCAATAGAAAAGGGACGAGAAATTGACCGATCGCCAACGACCAACTCAGTCCGTTCCAACTTCCTGTCCGTCGGGCGATGAAGTATGACGTCTCTTCAGGTAAGTTGGCGTACCAGATCAAGAAGTATTGAGAGAATGCGATGTAGGCCCAAAAAATCGTGAAGCCGAACATCAGCTTACCCAGGTCGTGCAAGTGCTCGGTTCTGATCGTGTTTCGTAACCAGCCCGCAGCATGCAACCCCAGGATAGCGAGGGTCAGTAAGGCCAGGGAGCCGACGATCGATCCCGCCCAAAAATAGACTCCGAAGATCGTTGACGACCATGTGGGTTCGAGCGACATCAGCCAGTCGAAAGAGGCGTAGGTTGTCGTAAGCGCCAGTACGATTAATCCCGGTGCGCTGGCACCTTGCATCCGCTTCGAGCTTGCAGGATCGGCGGTCGCATCTTGACGCGACGATGTCGTCGCCAACCACCATGCGAGGCCCGACCAGATCAAGAGATAAATGGCTCCTCGGATGGCGAAGAACGGAAGATTCAGCCAGGATTGCTTCGCGAGTACACTCTCTTCGACCGAGGTTGTCCAGCGGTAAACCAGCTCCGCGTTCATGACGATTGGAACGAACAGCACTAATAGGAGGGGCAGCGACTTTGAATAGTTCTCGAGGAGGCGTCGCAGGACAACCGACCAGCCGGCGTCCGTAATATGGTGGATCATGATCCAGAAAAGCGTACCTGTGCCTAAACTCGCGATAAATGTAAAGCCAGTCAGATATGAAAAGCCAAACTGACGTTGATTTGACGCCAGACCTAGCATCGAGAGCAAACCAAGGCCCAGAGAGAGACTGATCAATCCGAAGAGTAATCGCCAACCACGCGGTCGGGGAACAGAGAGTTGGTCGTTTGAACTGACTTTCATTGGTTGAGCTCCGCGCGGGCTGAGGCGGGAATATCGTTTACCGAGGCATTCTGGCTTCGCTGGAGGGCTCGGATGTATGCAACAATTGCCCAGCGATCGCGGACCGCAACCTGATGGCCATAAGCGGTCATTGTGTTTTTGCCATTCGTAATGGTGTTGTAGATCTCGCCGTCGGGCATGGTACGGATTCGGTTATCGTGATAACTCGGCACCCCCATAAGTCCATATTGCGTTGTGATGCCGTTAGCAAACCCAGTCGCTCCATGACAAACTGCGCAGTGGATGTTGAAACGTTCACGGCCTCGTCGCAATAACGGAAGATCGACCTCGATCGGAGCCTTTGATACGAATGTCTTCCCGACCTTGCCTCGATAGAATGCATCATCTTCAGCGAGTAGATCCCCATTCTTACGGGGCGATCCCGCGTCGCTGAAGTAATCGAGCCCACCGAATGCAACGACGCCGGCGGGGGTCGGACGCATCGTCCGGCCATCCGCAAAGAATGCACTCTCAGCCTGGGCGTCGTACCTTGGCTGAATATCCATGTCGGGAATAAGCATTAACGGACGCCGCACCGAGGTCATTCCTCGCCAGCCCATAAGGGCAATAATCAGGAGGATTACGGCGAGAAACCCGGCAAGTACCCAACGCATCGGGTTAGTCCTCCATGTCGAGTGTAGTCACGTCATGCCCGCCACAGGACGCGAGTAGCTCCGAGATCGCTTGCCGATCCTGGGGTACTTCGAAAATCCTTACCGTCAAAAAGAAGCCATCATTTGTTGCTCGTGAGAACGTCGGCACATCAAATAGAGGGTGATGAAGTCGCGGCAATCGATTGAAGAGAAACATACCACCAATGGCGCTGAATGCTGCGAATAAGATCGTCATTTCAAATGTGATCGGAATCCAGGCCTCGCGACTATCGTAGGGCTTACCGCCGACAATCAGAGGATATTCAACAACACTCAAATACCATTGCACAAGATACCCGGAAATCGCTCCGAACAACCCCCCTACCAGGACGACCCAAGGAAGCTTCGACCTTTGACGACCGAGGGCTTCGTCGATCCCATGGATAGGGAATGGTGTGTAGGCTTCGATTTCTGAGAAACCTGCCTCCCGTAAGGTTCGGATTGCAGACATCAAGTGGTCTGGACTGTCGAAGCGAGCGATCGCGCCTGTGGCTGACTTCATGACGCCGCCCTTTCGACATGTTGCATCTCGTGATTCTGGTCGGAGAGCACGGCTTTGACCTCGCTAAGAGCGACGATCGGCACGAACCTCACGAAGATGAGAAAGAGCGTGAAGAAGAGTCCGAACGTGCCAATAAACTCGAAAATATCCACCCAGGTCGGCACGAACATTCCCCAGCTTGACGGTAAGAAATCCCGGTGAAGACTAGTAACAATGATCACGAACCGCTCGAACCACATGCCAATATTTACGAAAATTGAGATGACGAACATGATCCAAGGTGTCGTCCTCGCCTTCTTGAACCAGAAAATCTGCGGGCTGAGTACGTTGCAGGTCACCATCACCCAGTAGGCCCATCCATAAGGGCCGAACGCTCTATTCATGAACGTGAATCGCTCATACGGATTACCACCATACCAGGCGATGAAGAACTCGGTACTGTAGGCATAACCGACCATGAGACCGGTCGCGAGCAAGATTTTGCAGATATTCTCAAGATGCCGAGTTGTCACGATGTTTTCTAGCCCGAAGATCACACGTGACGGGACCATCAATGTGAGAACCATCGCAAATCCCGAAAACACTGCCCCAGCCACAAAGTAGGGGGGAAAGATCGTCGCGTGCCAGCCCGGTAGGATTGAGGTGGCAAAATCCATACTGACAATCGTATGAACACTGATGACAAGAGGTGTTGCAATTCCTGCGAGAAGTAAGTAAGCCATCTCATAATGTTGCCAGTGTCGGGCTGCGCCACGCCATCCCAAGGCGAAAAAGCCGTAGATTCGTTGGCGAAGCCCTGGGGCGGCTCGATCGCGCAACGTGGCGAGATCGGGAATCAAGCCAACGTACCAGAAGAGTAATGACACAATGGCATACGTGGACACGGCCGCCACGTCCCACATCAATGGGCTACGGAAGTTGGGGTAGATCGCGTTCGCATTAGGAGCGGGGAAGAGCCACCACATCAGCCAGACACGACCTAAGTGGATGAGTGGATAAATCCCAGCGCATGCCACTGCGAAGAGTGTCATTGCCTCAGCGAATCGGTTGATACTCGTCCGCCACTTCTGCCGGAACAAAAAGAGTATCGCTGAGATCAACGTTCCCGCGTGACCGATCCCGATCCAGAAAACGAAGTTGGTAATATCGAATGCCCAGCCGACCGGACTGTTCAGGCCCCAGACACCAATTCCCGTCGAGATGAGGTAGGCGGCCATCCCGACTCCGACGCTTAACACCGTGAGGCTCGTCAGGAACGCGGGCCACCACCACTTGGGTGTCGATGCTTCGGTGATGCCGCTAACCAGATTGGTGAGCGAGCCGAAGGTCTGACCCCCCTGGACAAGGGCGACTCGTCCCCCAGGGCGGGCTGGCACATGAATTTCACTCATGCGTGGCCTCCTGGCTGGCTCATCTTCGGGTTAGGATTCTTCAGTCTCGCTCCGTACGTGGTGCGTGGTTTCGTATTGAGCTCACCGAGCAAGGCATAATCACGTTGGTTGGCCTTCAACTGGGAGACTCGACTCTTAGGGTCGGAAATATCACCGAACACGATGGCTTGAGCAGGACAGGTTTGGGCACAGGCTGGGGTGATTGTTCCGTCGGGAATCTTGCCTGGTACGGAATCGGCCGCCGCGACTTTGACGCCAATTTTGGCCCTTTCGACGCGTTGAACACAGTAGGTACACTTTTCCATCACGCCCCGAATCCGGACGGTCACGTCAGGATTCTTCTGCATTTGCAGGGTCTCCGGCATCCCCTTTTCCGCGAACGGTCCCAACCGCAACTGATCGAGCGGTCGCTCATTGTAGTTAAAGAAGTTAAAGCGGCGAACTTTATATGGACAGTTATTGGCGCAGTAGCGTGTACCAACACAGCGGTTGTAGACTTGAAGATTCAATCCATCTAGGCTGTGAACGGTGGCATTGACCGGGCAAACAACCTCGCAGGGGGCGTTCTCACACTGGACGCAGGCCACAGGTTGGTGAACCATTCCTGGGTCATCTTCCTCGCCCGAGAAGTATCGATCGTTGCGAATCCAATGCATCTCTCGACCGAGTGCCACTTCGTCTTTGCCAACAATCGGGATATTGTTCTCAGCTTGACAGGCGACCATGCAGGCGTTACAGCCGATGCACGAATTCAGGTCGATCGCCATCCCCCATTGATGTTCACCAGTGAACTCAGGTTGTGGATAAAGTGCTCCACGCTCCTCGATTTCGCTGCGATGTTTCGACCACTCCTCGGCCTTCCCCACTAGATCCTCAAGGCTGACCTCGCGAACGATATCACGCCCCTCCATCGTGTGATGGTCTTGAGTACGCACTAGCTTATGGGTCTTGCCGGTCTTCGCAATCGTAAGCCCGGTCGCAAAGCCTGGACTCCGGCTCGTTCGGAGGGGATAAGCATCGAATCCAACGTGGCGACCGACGCGCCCGGTGACTTTTCGTCCGTATCCAAGGGGTACGGCTACTGTGAATTCAGCCTGGCCCGGCATCCGGAGCGCAGCGATTTCAACCGAACGTCCATTGAGGGTAAGCTTGAGCATATCGCCATCTTTGATCCCCATCGCGTCGGCGGTCTTGGGGCTCAGGGCAGCGGCGTTGTCCCAGACCAGTTTCGTGACAGGATCGGGGCACTCCTGCATCCAGCCGTTGTTGGCGAATCTCCCATCGTCGAGACTGGAATCGCGTTGATAGACCAGCTCCAGATTCTGGGCCGAGAGGGGTGGCAAGGGATCGGGTAGAACCAGGGGAGTCGGGCTCAACGTCACCTCCTGAGGCTTTGTACCCGACCCTTCAAGGAAACCGTCGTGAAGGAATCTTCTCCAAGCAGTCTCGAAGTCATCATTGGCCGTGAACGATTTGAAGGCTTCGCGAACGACTTCGTAAGCGGAGTGCGTTTTGTAGCCGCTAATCCTTGCCACCAGCTCGATTGCAGTCATTCCGTCGAACAGTGGTTCAATCTGTGGCTGGATGGCCAGCAAAGATCCATCACTCGCTCGGCAATCGCCCCAAGATTCAAGAGGATGAGCCTGGGGCACATGCCATTTTGCGAGTTCTGATGTCTCATCAACATGAAGGCCGAGGCGAATGACAGTCTCAGCCTTACCGATCAACTCCCCTAACCCCAAGTCAGCAGGAGCATCGTAGGCAGGGTTCCCTCCCAGAATCACCAGAGTCGTCACCTTTCCGGCTTTGAGATCGTCGGCAAGGCTCTGGATTGATCCCGCCGGCTCGGAGTTTTCGGTCGGAGAGAACGCGACCGTTTTGCCGATGTTCCCGAGCTTGGCATTGATCGAATAGGCCAAGGCGTGAACCGCAACGGGTTGGCGGTGGCCCACGACGACCAAACTCTGACCTGGCTTGGACAGCAGATCAGCCGCGACTTCATCGATCCACTTCAAGTCGCCAGGGGGTGTCCACGTGGACTGCTCCGTCCCCATGACCCCGAGTGACTTAGCGAGGGCGAAGAGATAGCCATGGGCAGAACTTGCCGGAAGCCGAAGTCTGTGATCGGCCATTGCCCCGGTCAGGGTGAAATGAGGTTCGACCACGTAGAGACGATTCATGGCTTCGGTCGATCGAGCCTTGGCAAAGCCCCGGATCTGGGCGATGTCGCCATCCCCTGCCCCCAGGAAGTCACAATCCACCGCGACTACGACCGATGCGTCATGGAACTTGTATTGCGGCTTGACTGGTGTTCCAAAGGCGCGACTTCCGGCTTCGACAGCGTTCGCATTGTCGATCGGAGTATAGGTATGCCAAGATGCGTGCGGCAACGTCCTCTTGAGATGCGATTGAAGCAGCAAGATCGAGGGCGCATCACTCGGCTCTGCCAGAATGCGGAACCCTTCGCCGCCAGTCGCTGCAAGAGATTTCGACTTGGTGGCGAGCAGGTCGACGAGTGTCTCGATTGTTGAGGGAAGACCACCGAAGACGACGGTTCGCGATCGATCGGGGTCATACAGGTCGAGTACGGAAGCCTGTGCCCACGCGTCGGCAGCTCCCTGCGTCAGAGGGTGGTTGGGATGCCCTTCGATCTTGGTTGGACGACCTTCATGGGTCTCGACCAGAATCGGCACGGAACCGTTCGGTCGGGGCAACGCGGTGGCGTAATAGGTGGGCAGTCCGGCAATGACGTTCTCTTGCTTCTTAGCGTAGGGCAAGATTTTGATCGATGGCCGTCGGCAACCCGTCAACCCGGCAAGGCTAAGCGAGGCGGCCATGAGTGTTAGAAACTTACGCCGATCAATCGCGCCATCAAGTAACTCACTCATTGATGCGGGATATGTCTTCAAGACGAACTCACGGAACTCGGCGGTATCCGCGAGTTGATCGAGGCTCCGCCAGTAGACTTGGCCGCAGGCCAGATTCGCAGGCTGTTCTAGCGATGGCACGCCGAGCACTCCACCGGGGCTTTGATCCCGTACTGTTGTTGAATTTGCTTGCCAACTTCGGACTGGGTTTGGCCAAGGAGTGGCTTCCAGTCGAGTTGATAGACATGTTCATTTGGGCGGAGGTTTTGTTCGGGATGGCGATGGCAGTCGAGGCACCAACCCATACTTAACGGCTTGTCGTGTCGAACGACAGTCATCTCATTGACCTTGCCGTGGCAGCTCACACAGCTTACGCCCCGGTTGACATGGACCGAGTGGTTGAATTGAACGTAGTCTGGAACTTGATGGATACGTTCCCAGGCTAGCGGGTTGCCATTGCTATAACTTTCGCGGACGAGAGTCAATAAAGGACTCGTCGCCTTGATAGCGGTGTGACAATTCATGCACGTTTGAGATGTTGGTACATTGGCATGTGGTGATTGTTCGACATTCGTATGGCAATAGAGACAGGACATGCCGAGTTGTCCCACATGCTGAGCGTGAGAGAAGGCCACAGGTTGGCTTGGGGCATATCCAACCCTGGTGTACTCAGGTGGGCCATAGTAATAGACGCACGTCACCAGAAGGGCTCCGCCCAGAACCAAACTTAGAAAGATTCGACCGAGCCAAACATCCGCGCTCGGTGTGAAGACTTGCGGCAACGACTCTCCCTCCCTCTCGAATTTGGGATCGACGGTTCTATTTCGTCGATTAGTTTTAAGCCACGAGTCTATACCAACGCAATCCTTGCGCCACTTGGTTCTCGACCTCTTCGATTTCAGAGCCTTGATACGATACAAGCTTGCCGGTTCTCGACTTACGGCATTCTCCCACTGAGGGATGCCCCAATGCGCGCCACGCGAGAATTCTCATTCTTGGGAACCGACGTTGTCGGCATCGGGAACCAAGCGGTCCCAGACGCGCTCTCTGAAACCAGCGCCCTGTTGTCGAGATCACGGCGGGACGCCACAATAGGCCCGACTCATAGCCTGTCTTTCGTGCGAGGGGCGAACGGATGGCGGAACCGATCGAGCCCAAGGTCATCATTCTGGGAGGGGGCTTTGGCGGCCTCTCCGCAGCCCAGGCGCTCAAGAATGCCCCCGTTCGTGTCACTCTGATCGACCGTCGTAATCATCACTTGTTTCAACCTTTGTTGTATCAGGTTGCGACTGCGGCACTGAACCCCAGCAGCATTGCCAGCCCGATTCGCCGGATACTGCGGTATCAAACGAATGCTGACGTGGTGATGGATGAAGCGAGATCGATCGACCTGGTTCACAAGACGGTGGAGCTAAGTAATTCGGTAGTCCCGTTTGACTTTCTGATCGTTGCGACCGGAGCGACCCACGCTTATTTTGGTCGCGATGATTGGGAGCCATTCGCACCCGGGTTGAAGACGATCGAAGATGCACTTGAGATCCGTCGTCGGACGCTGCTTGCTTATGAAGCGGCGGAACGTGAACCCGACTCCGAGCACCGCAGTGCGTACCTCACCTTCGTCGTCATCGGTGCTGGCCCCACCGGAGTCGAGATGGCGGGGAGCTTGATCGAAATCGCGCGCCATGTTGTGTCACGCGACTTCCGACACTTCGATCCACGTGACGCCCGCGTGGTCCTGGTCGAAGCAGGTCCGCGCATTCTGAGTGGATTCGACCCGGAACTCTCGGCGAAGGCGGAGACGGATCTGGAAACGCTTGGGGTTGAGGTCTTGCTCAACACACGAGTGACGGGGATCGATGCCAAAGGTGTTGATCTTGGAGAACGTCGAATTGAAGCGCGTACGGTTGTTTGGGCGGCCGGGGTGGCGGCCTCTCCGTTGGGAAAAACACTGGGGGTCCCGGTCGATCGCGTAGGTCGGGTCCAGGTTCACCAGGACTTGACCGTTCCGGGAGCCCCCGAGGTCTATATCATCGGTGATCTTGCCGCACTCGAACAAGGCGGCAAGCCCCTTCCGGGTGTGGCCCAGGTTGCGATTCAAGGGGGTACGTATGTCGCCAAATCGATACTTCACCGACTCAATCAAGAGCCCGTCGCACCGTTTCGCTACCACGACAAAGGATCGATGGCGACGATCGGTCGGGCCTCGGCAGTCGCGCAGATCGGTAAGACTAACCTCTCCGGATTTATCGCCTGGTTGGCGTGGCTCTTCGTGCATATCGTCTTCTTGATCGGATTTCGGAACCGATTGGCGGTGCTCTGGGAGTGGGCGTGGGTCTACCTGACCTACGAACGAGGGGCACGCCTGATCACAGGTCGAATTGATGAAAAGACCTCGGATCGAACGCAGTGATGACGAGTTAAAGGAGGCGTTCAATGGCGGCTTTTAGCGCTGGTGATTGAATGGGTTTTGCAAGATAGTCGATCATCCCCGCCTCTTTGCAAGCGGCGATATCCTGAGGTGTGACCGCTCCGGTCAGAGCGATAATCTTGGGCCTGGTCTCGACCGGCCAGCCGGCCCGGATCTTGTGGGCGGCTTCCAGACCGTCCATCTCAGGCATGTTCACATCCATGAGAATGAGATCGTAGTGGGATTTGCGGAGCATTGCCAGGACTTCCAGTCCGTTGGAGGCAACATCGGCCTCGCGCCCGATTCTCTTGAGGATCGAACGCATCAACGACTGATTGACGGGGCTGTCCTCTGCGAGCAAAATTTTCAAGGGTCGCGGGTCGGCTTCCACATGCGACGATTGAGCGGGTCGCTCGGTGTATTCGTACGCGGACGACGATTGGCCCGGCGGAATTGAGATATGGATGGATATTCCGTTATCGTCGCTGACCTGAATCGAACCTCCCATGATCTGAACGACGCGATGGGCGAGCGCCAAGCCCAGACAGAGACCGCCCGCTTTGGCGAGCAAGTCGGGTTGGGCTCGATTGAGGGGGCCCAGGGCCTGGCGAATTTCGTTAGCGTTCAGGCCGAACTTGGGAGCGGTCAAGCAAATGCTGAGGTTTTCACCTGTGCGATTGCCGTGGAGTGAGACCGGTCCCGTTCCGCCCTGGCGAACGACCTTGATGAAGGCCGAAATGGTCTGCCGGAACCGGCGCGCGTCCGTTGTGATCAACGTAGGGGCATCGGCCTCGAACCGATCCTCGATCGTGACGGGCGGGAGCGAGGCGTCCGCCTGAATCTCGGACTTGAGGGTTTCGATAGCCTCACGGGCGGGGAAGCTCTGGGTAACAAGTGTCAATTGCCCGAGATCCGCTCTGGCAAGGTCGACCACCTCATCGACCATTGCGAGCATTCGTTCGCCCGCTCCATGGATCCGCCGCACATCAAGGGAAAGGCTTGCCTCGCCCAGATCCGCGACTTCATCAGCGAGCATGTCGCTGAAACCGAGTATCGCGTTCAATGGGGTACGCAAGTCGTGTCCAAGATGCGCTAATAAATGAAGGAGACCCGACACCGAGGCAGGTTCAGATGGGGGAGAACCAGGCTTAGAGACCGATTCGTGTACACTATTGCCGTTGGTTATTGTTGTGAACGCGGTAGAAAGATAATTCTGGAGCGTTTCTTGATCGAAGGGTCGCAGCAAGACTTTGTGAGTAACGGTAAGTTGGGGCCCGTCGGCCTGCCCTGTCTCGTCGGGATTCGCTACGACGATGATCGGGATTGTGTTGACCGAAGCCAAGAAACCGTCCGAGCGGTCATTCACCCGACCCAGGTCGATCAGGATGGCGTCGGGGCGGTCTGTGGCGAGCAGGCCGACCGCTTCCTCGTTGGACGAAGCGAGGAGGACCCGGTGGCCCAGACGCTCGGCCATGAGGCGGAGTTGGAGGCGATTGGTTGCGGAAGGGTCGACAACGAGTAACGTGTTCATTGGTGTTCGCTCCCTTATCGGGTGGGGCCCCCATGACGGCCCAGATCAATGAGGTTGCGGACAATCGCTTCAAGACCAAGCGATTGCTCGACCGCCCCAAGTTCGACGGCCACCTTGGGCATACCATAAACAACACATGATCTGGCGTCTTGGGCGAGGGTCACGGCCCCACGGTCACGCATGGCCTTGAGGCCGATCGCGCCGTCGTCCCCCATGCCAGTCAGCACCACACCTACGGCCTCGGGTCCATAAATCCTAGCGACCGAGTTGAAGAGCACGGTCGCTGACGGCTTGACGTAGCTCACCTGCGGACCGTCGACCGGTGCCAGCATCCCTCGCGAGAGGAACTCGAGATGTCGCGTGTCGGGTGCGAAGTAGACGTGTCCAGGGCGAATGGTGAGCGGGGCTTCGACGAGAGTGAGCGGCAACTTGCACTCAGCACTCAGCCAATCGACCAACCCCTTCATGAAACCAATTGTCATATGCTGGACAATAACGATCGGCAAGGAAAAGTCGGCGGGAATCGATCGGAGAATCGTGTTGAGCACGGCGGGGCCACCAGTCGACGACCCGATGGCAACAACACTCAGGGCTCGCTTCAGCGGATGTTCGGGCGGAGCGAAGGTCAACGGGCCAGGAGCGGACGCGCGACGGCGGATGACCTTCACTCCCGACATGACCTTGACTGCCGATAGGAGCCGGTCGCGGATCGACTCATAATCTTTGTGGGTCTGGCCGACCGGCTTCTCGACGACGTCAAGGGCACCGGCCTTGAGGGCATTGAATGAAATCCGCAGGTCGGGTGCCTCAATCGCGGCACTCACAATGACGATCGGAGTTGGGCAGTTCTCGAGGATTCTCCTGGTCGCTTCCAGGCCATCCATCCCCGGCATTCGAATATCCATAGTGATCAGGTCGGGCTTGAGCGTCTGAGTCTGAGCAAACGCATCCATTCCATCGACCGCCTGGCCGACGACACTGATGCCGGGGTCCGTCTGGAGGATCGCGATCAGCATGGCCCGGGTCGTTACTGAATCATCCACCACGAGCACGCGAATCATGATTGGGATCGCTTCTAGAGAATGACAGCGAAGGGCAAGTCGAACAGTGATGTCCCGACACCCCCTTAGCCTATACCAGACGACCAACCGTCGCGAGCAGACTCTGCTGGTCGAACTGCCCTTTCACGATATACGCGTCGGCCCCAGCCTTGATCCCACGCTCGCGATCTTGGGGCGCATCGAGCGAAGAAACCAGCACAACCGGCAGATGCTTCATGGTCGGGTGCTCGCGAACTTTGGTGGTAAGCTCGTAGCCGGTCATGTTGGGCATCTCAATGTCAGACACCAACAAGTCGCAACCTCCCGCGTCCAGGATTTTCCAGGCGTCGAGCCCGTCGGCAGCCGTTTTGACAGTGTAGCCTGCCCCTTCAAGGATCCCTCGAACCAACGATCGGGTCGTGAACGAATCGTCGGCAACGACCACAACCCGCGACTCGACGACGGGCGTGAGGTCCGTTTTCACGGTTTCCAAGCGTGGGGCAACCCGCCTTGTGGTGAAGTTTGCCATGCGGAGTAGGTCGGCAACATTCAGAATCACGACGACTTGACCGGTCCCCAGAATCGTTGCCCCCGCGACCCGCTTGAGTCGAACAAAGGGGCGTGGCAAGCTCTTGATCACGACCTCCTGCGCCCCCAACACGCCATCAACCTCAAAGGCGATTCGGGACTCGGCCGAGCCGAGAATCATCGCCATTCGCATTCCACTCCGGGGAGTGCTCGGGAGTTCCAAGGTGTCGGCCAGCCGTGTCAGAGGCAACGGGCGTCCGTCGACCGGAATCACCACGCGTCCTGCGGCTTGACCGACCTGCTCGGGTCGGACGCGTGCAAGACGGATCACGTTATGAACTGGTACGGCGAAGGTTTGGCCGCCCGCCTCGACCAGCAAGCAAAGCGTGGTCGCCACGGTCAGGGGGAGACTTACCGAGAACCTGGAACCATGACCGAGCTTGGTATCAACATCGATCAAACCACCAAGTTTCTCGACATTTTCACGGACCACGTCAAGTCCCACTCCTCGACCGGAGAGGTCGGTGACCTCACTCCGTGTCGAAAGGCCCGAGCGGAAGATCAACCAGAGCGCTTCTTGATCAGTGAGGGAGGCGGCAGCTTCGGGGGTGAGTAGCCCCTTCTTAACCGCACCGGCGCGAACTTTGGCCAGGTCGATGCCGCCTCCGTCGTCGCTGATCTCAACGAGAATACTCCCGCCTCGCTGGGCGGCCGAGAGCTTGATCGTACCGCGACGTGGTTTGCCGGCGGCCTCGCGTGTCTGAGGCGATTCGAGGCCATGGTCGACACTATTGCGGATCAAGTGGACGAGCGGGCCGTGGACCTGTTCCAGGACCGAACGATCCATCTCGTTCTCACCCCCCTGAATCTCCAGGGCCACATCCTTGCCGAGCGACCTGGCGATATCGCGCACCATCCGTGGAAATACTTCGAAGACGGTCGAGATCGGCAGCATCCGGACGCGGCGGACATCCTCCTGGAGATCGGCGGCCACCTGGGCCATCCGTCGCCCATCGGAGACCACAGATCGCTTAAGATCGGTTAAGTGTCCATGTGTGGAACGGATCCGGTCCTCGCTGGCGTCGAGCCACTCACCGAGCGCGACCACCGATCGGCTCTCGGGGCCTGCTTGATTCTTGAGCGAGTCGAGGAGTTTGCGTGACTCGGGTCGGACCTTCCGCCAGTGCGATTCCCAGATTTCCAAGGTTTCGAGGAGTTCGGTCAGTTCGGTGACACGAGACTCGGCCCCGATCCGCGTGACTTGCAACTCACCCACCTGAGCCATCAACGCATCTAGCTTCGAGATTGTCACTCGAACCGTCTCTTCGACCACCCGCTCGGCCTTCTGGACCCCCGGGGCAGCGTCGAGCACGGGCGAGTTGGACGGTTGAGTTGCAATCACGGTGGGCTGCTCCGCGACCAGGATTGGCGCATCCGTCGGGGCGGGTTGTGGGCTTGTGGTGATGGTGCCGACTTGTTCGAGCCGGGCGAAAATTCCGGCGAGATCCAACGGGGATGGCAACGACTGACCGACCGCTTCTCGAACGAGCGCACCCAACGCATCCGCCGCCTGGTAAAGCGGGTCAAAGGTCGCGGTCGTGACGGTCGCCGGCGAGCCCTGGAGCCGGATCAATGCGGTTTCGAGCCGATGGGCAAACAGTTCCACATTCGTGAGCGAGAGCCCCCGAGCCGTCCCCTTCAGCGTATGGGCCTCACGGAGGATCCCTTCAAGCGTCGCAGTCGTTTTCGGTGATGTCGGGTCATGTTCAATTGCGAGTAAGTGCCGATTGATTGTCTGGATTCGTTCACGTGCTTCAACATCGAAACTGGTCAGCAACTGCTGGGTCAGGTCATCCTCAATGCGCGAAGCGACTGCCGGCGTTGCCGATTCGGGTGGATCGACGACCGTCGGCGGAACTTCGACTGGAGGTACCGGGGCGGTCCCTGGGGTTTTTCCTTCGGCAATCGCATCGAGATCGGCACAGATCGCGGCGACATTGAAGCGACTCGCAGACGGACCTCCCGCCCCTTCTTCGACGATGGCTCCGATCGCGTCAAGGCTGGTGTAGATCCGGTCGAAGACCTCGGGACGGGGTGGGAGCTGACCCGACTGAAACTTTCCGAACAGGGTTTCGAGACGGTGACCGATCGACTCGACATCCTTGAGCCCGAGCCCTGCTGCGGTTCCCTTGAGGGTGTGAGCTTCACGAAAGATCGCCTTGAGCCGACCGGCGGCCTCGGGGCCTGTCGGAGTTTGCTCAAGCGCAAGAAGCTGGTCGTTGAGGGCTTGCAAACGCTCTCGGGCTTCAATGCTGAAGTCCTCAAGCAGCCCCTTCATCAACGCCTCGTGGAATCCTTCAACCATCGTCCACCCTTTGTACTTTCCGAGCGAGAAGTGCTTGCCCGTCACACACGGCGCTTTGTTCCGGTCAGATCTTTCAACTGGTCCGCAAGCACATTTAAGCTCTCGGTCGCCGTGCGGGACTGGATTGCGACAGCCGCAAACTGCTGTGTACTCTCATTGATCTCTCGCATTGCCTGGGAGATCTGATCCATGCCCACCGACTGTTGATATTCAGACGCGACGATCTGCTGGGCCGACTGCGAGGCTATCCGGATGCCCTCACTCAGCTTGCGGATCGTCTCGCCGGCGCGTTCGGCCAGCCCCAGGCCCGCTTCGACCCCTCTAGTCCCTCGCTCTGTTGCAATCACAGCCGTGTGTCCACCCGATGATCCCGGCCACCTTACGAATGCCGATCTGATCCCGCGAGGGATTGTAGCTGATCGGCGAGCACGTTAAGGCTCTCGGCGGCGGCTCTTGACTGTCGTCCTCCGGCAACGAACTGCTGGGTGCTTTGATTAATCTCACGCATCGCCTGCGCAATTTGATCCATGCCCGTCGATTGCTGCGACGCCGACGCAACAATCTGCTGAACCGCTTGCGAGGCGGTGCGAATCGAGTCGGTCAGCTTGCGAATCGTCTCACCAGCCCGCTCGGCCAGGCCCATTCCCGCGTCGACCCCTTTGCTTCCCTGCTCGGTCGCCATGACAGCGGTATGAGTCGCCTTTTGGATATCACCGAGGATCGCCCGGACCTTGGCGGTCGATTGCTTCGACTGTTCGGCCAGATTGCGGACCTCGGCGGCGACGACGGCAAACCCCTTGCCTTGGTCACCCGCTTTGGCGGCTTCGATGGTCGCATTCAGCGCAAGGAGCTTCGACTGGTCCGCGATATCATTGACAGCAGCCGTGATCTCGCCAATCTGTTGGGTCTGCTCGGAAAGTGAGAGGATATCCTGGGCGATCGCCTCGACCCGTTCGCGAATCGCCTGCATCCCCTTGAGGATCGCCTCGACCGCTTGCGCCCCTTCCATCCCGACTCCTACGCTCGCCTGGGCCATTTGAGCGACTTCACTCGCCTTGCGACTGGTTTGTTCGGCGATGGCGCGAAGTTCGTCGACCGTAGCGGTCGCCTGACTGATCGCTGCGGCCTGCTCGTTCGCGCTGCCGGTAAATTGCGTCACTGTTGCCAGGATCTCGGTGCTCGCCGAGCCCAGCGATTGAACACCGTCGCGGAGCGAACTCTTGGTGCGCAATTCGGTCGTAGAGGCCAACTGGAGTTTGTCGGCCATCACGTTGAAGTCGATCGCGAGTTGGGAAAGCTCGTCCGAACCATGAACAAGCGCCCGTTGGGTGAGGTCGCCACTCGCGAGACTGCGGACCGCTTGTGCCAGCGAGGAGGCTTTCTGCGAGATGTTCCGGGAGATCAAGGTGGCGAGTAATGCCCCGACCAAAATGGTGACCGCGACGAGCGAGATTCCGAAGACCGCAGAATTCCGGGCTGCCTCCTGGGTTTCGTTCATCTGGGTCTTGGTCCTGGCCTCCTTCAGCTTAATCAGGTCGGCAATCGCTCCATTCAAGATCGCGAACTTGGGGGCCGTCTCTTCCTCGATCGCTTTTTGTGCTTCCTGATTCTTGCTCAGCCGCGAGGGAGGGAGGACCTTGGTATCGCGGAGATCCTTCCAAAGTCCCCAATTCTCATCGATCTTACGTGCGATCGCTTGTTCTTCTGAATTTGACCCCGCAGAGAGCTTCACTGCAGCAAGCGCTTTGGAAACACGATCGTCACCTTTGAGGATCTGTTCGTCCATCCGTTTCATCGCCACGTCGTCCAATGAAATTGTGTGGAGAAACATGATCGATCGAGTGACCTGAGCGCTGTTAATTAACTCGACGAGGTCGATGAGTCCGAGGACATTCGACTCGAAGCCCTTGCGGGTATCGGCCTGAGCCGTCTGGCTGCTGTAGATGCCAATTCCAGCGACGAGGGCGGTCATGCCGAGAATAACGGCGAACGAGGCAGCGAGCTTGCCACCGATCGAGAATTTCATGGTTGTTCATCAACCTCTCATCTAAAGATGTCAAACACGATGTGGTTTAGATCGGCGAACGACGGAAACGACGGTGGGCGGTCCCACCCTTCAGAAATATGCAATCAATCGCTATTGACGACCAATTTGGGGTCGTTGAACACAGCGTTGAGGTCAAGTACGGTCAATAGGTTGGGAGTGATTCCGCGAATGATCTCGCGTCCGTCGGCAGTCGCAGGTCCGATCTCGTCGCTCCGAATCCGGACGACCTCGGCGACCTCATCGACCAGCAGCGCGACCATGAGCCCGGCGCCAGAAGCGACCACAATCTGGGCTCCCGACTCGTACGATCTCGGCTCCCTCAGACCCAGGTAGGCTCCCAGGTCGAGCACCGGATGGAGCCGACCGCGAAGGTTCACGACCCCCGACCAAATTCTGGGAATGCCCGGCACCGGGGCAAGCCCGCGTAGGGGTTGGATCTCCTCTACATGGTGAAGTTCAACCCCGTAGCGTTCGCGACCGAGGCTCAGCACCAAGAGGTCAACCATCGGGCCGGCGGGCTCGGATTCGGGAGACCGGGCGAGGACCTCAGCACGGGCTACCAAGATGGCGCGAATTTGATCGCGATCGAGCGTGGTGTCGGTCATGATGTGGTCCGTCCGCGAAGGAGCGTTTGCAGTCGACCGACCGTCAAGCCATCCCCTTCGGCAATCAAGTCATGTTCGGGGCGAGCGGCAAGCAGGTCGATGGCGGTTTGCCTCGCCGCGCGAGCCCGCCGCGGCTCGCCGGCTCGGTCGAGTAGGTCGGCAAGTGCAGTATGCCCGAGCACGAAATTTGGGTCGGCGAATATCGAGCGTCGCACAGCCCCGACCGCTGCGTCGATCTGGCCACGTTCGCCAAGGATCAACCCATGCAGATAATGCGATCGGGCAGAGTATGGCTCACACGCGAGATCTCGCTCGATCCAAACCTGGGCCCCTGCCCAATCGGTCTGGTCGGCCAAGACACGTGCTGCCCAGAAATAGACCGGGATCACCCCCGATTTTGCCGCCTCCTCGATCAGCCGATTCGCTTCCTCACTTCGCCCCGCCAGAGCCTCTCGGACGTCGGCCAAGCTCCCGAGCTTCTTAGAAGGAGGCGCAGGGGACGCGATGTTCGGAGTGGAGGTGAGCGGAGACGATTCGAGCCAGTGAATCTCGGATTGGGAATCCTGAGCATCGAATTTCGGGACGGGCGTCGTCGTCTTGCGATACAACACCGCTGCGGGAAAGTTCACAGGTTCAAACATGTCGAAGCTAGCTTGCGATAGCTCGGAAGGGGCCACAACCAGCCATCCGCTCGGTGTCAGCGCCTGATGGAACCGACGCGCCACTCGCTCGATCGCTCCCCGGGAGAGGTAGATCAAGACATTTCGGCAAAGGATCAAATCCAGGTCTCGCAGGGGCAAGTTGGCTGGGAATTCTTCGCCCAGATTCAACTCGGCAAACGTGACTTTCGACCGGATGGTCGGATTGATCGTGTACCTTGCGCCAGCCGGAGTGAAGAAGCGTTCCTTGACCCCATCGGGAGCTTGGCGAAACGACCACGGGCCATAAACACCCTTCCGCGCGGTCTCGAGCGATGTTGGGTTGACGTCCGTCCCGAGGATCGTCACCTTCCAGCCGGCCAGACGCGCTGAGAAGTCTTCGAGAGCGATCGCCAACGAGTACGGCTCTTCGCCTGTTGAGCAGCCCGCGCTCCAGATTCGAAGCGTGCGTGTCAGGCTGCGACGTTCGATCAACTCGGGAATCACGGTGGATCGGAGCGCATCGAACTGGGCGGAGTCTCTGAAGAAATAGGTCTCGCCCACCGTCAATCCGGCGATGGCCCGCTTGAGTGACTCGCGACCTTGCACCGGGTCGGACCAGTAGCGATGTAATTCGTCATTCGATCGCAGACCCGCTTCCAGCTTGCCCGTCTCGACAACGCGTTGGAGGTCCGCAATGCGGATCTCGGGCAGATCCATTCCACTGGCGTCATGCACCAGGCCGCAGAATCGCGTGAAATCGTCGGCTCGGAGGGTGTGGGAAATTATCGCCATCGCGATCAAGTCCTCGCTACGACGTGTCGAGAAAAGTCGAGTAAGAAAGGCAGGTCCAAGACCAGAATCGTTTTAGTCCCCGAATGCGTGATCGCCTTCAGACCACCGCCACTGCCGGTGGGCTCTTCCAGATTTTCGTCGGGGATCTCGACCACTTCGGCAACCTCATCGACGACCAATCCCACATTCCTGCCCGAGTTCTCCACCACGACAATCGCAGCGTCGAGCCCGAACTCGATCGGTGCCAGTCCGAGTCTCCTCCGAAGATCAAGGACCGGCACACCCTTTCCTCGCAGGTTGAGCATCCCCAACATCCAGGGAGGGGCGTCCGGCAGGGGCGTAAGCGCCACCAGCCTAAGCACTTCCACCACAACGCCGACCGGCACGGCGTAGTCTTGTTTCTCCAGCCGCGCTAGTACCCATTGGGCCATGATCGACGACCTCGTTGCCAATCCCGCCAGACGGCAGACTTTTCCCGAGCTACGTAATCCCACTAATCTAGCATATGAAGACTAGGATCCTAAAAAATCGTAGTCATTGGGAGAATAATGTGAGTTTAGTAGGAGTTACGCAGTTGGCTTGCACCTACTGCCGAAGTATGAGCCAATTGGGCGGGTGGAGAGGTCAGTGGTGACTACCTGCTTCGCTTGATCATCCCAATGCCCCATGCACCTGTCGCCGCCTGTCAACCAACTGCGTAACTCCTAATATCTTTTAATTCCGTATAAATCCTTGCGGCTGTCATTGGGTAAACTGTACATCTATGCGAATTCTTGTTTTGACAAATCTCTATCCTCGACCCCATCACGAAACACTCGCGCCTTTTAATCGTCAGCAGTTTCACGCACTCGTTCCTGAACATGAGGTCCGGATTATCGCCCCCGTCTCATGGACCGAAGAGATTCGCGATCGACTCCATGGTCGTGGGACAATAAGTCCTCGACTGACCGATGACGGTGTAACGGTCGAGCACCCTCTCTTTTTCTTTCCACCCAAAATAGTTCCGCACCTGTATGGAACATTCTTTCTCCAGAGCGTTCGGAACGCATTCCGTCGTGCAGTGCGGGAATTTCGCCCTGATTTGATTTTGGCGGCATGGGCCCATCCTGACGGGTGGGCAGCGGTTAAGTTGGCTCGCGAGGCAAAGTTGCCATGTGTCATCAAAGTCCATGGTTCCGATGTCCTAATCAATGCTAAGTCTGGACGTAGACGCATTGAGATTTCATCCGCTCTTCGACAGGCGGACCGTGTGCTGGTGGTTAGTCAAGATCTGGCTAAGCGGGTTGTTGATCTCGGAGTCAACCCTGAACGGATTGTGGTATTGCTTGAAGGGCTTGATGGAAGTGCGTTCGTTCCGGGCTCTAAGGTTGTTTCGCGATTAGCACTTGGAATCCCTGTTGAATCTCGTCAGATCCTATTTGTTGGTAACCTGCTTTTGACGAAGGGGTTGGGCGTTTTAGTCCAAGCGTGCAAAATTTTAGTCAATCAAGGTGTTGTGTTCGAATGCCGGCTTGTTGGACGTGGACGAGATGAAACCCGGATTCGAAACCTCGTTGCAGCCGCTGGCCTTAATGGTCAGATGCTGTTTATGGGGCCCAGGCCGCATAGAGAGCTACCTGACTGGTATCGCGCGAGCGATCTCTTGGTCCTACCAAGCTTCTCCGAGGGCATTCCCAACGTGTTGCGAGAAAGTGTCGCATGTGGATGCCCGTATGTTGCGACAACAGTCGGTGGTATTCCAGAAATTTCAAATCCACAAGCCAGTATTCTCGTTGAACCGAGAGATCCAGTTGCCTTGGCAACCGCCATGCGAATGATGTTGGATTCTTCTCCCACCTCTGAGAGAGTCCAGGCAACTGCTCGGCATGTGACTTGGTCCGAGACCGCACAGCAATTGACGGAGGTTTTTCACCTAGTCACGCAATCCAAGGAAGCGGCAGGGCTCTGATGGCGATGAAAATCCTCTTTATCCATAAACAGGTTCTATTTCCACACAATACTGGTGGAAAGATACGCGCCTTGAATGTATTGCGACACCTTTCCAGATCTCATGAGGTCACGTATCTTTGCAACTTGCGCCCTGGTGAAGAGGCAAGCGTGTCGGCCATGGAAGAGATGGGAATGCAAGTTCAGACCACTCCGGCTCGTGAGTCAAAGCGGGGTAGTGTCCGATTCTATCTCGATTTAATTGCGAACCTCGCCTCACCACGACCTTTCACTGTCGATCGCAATTTCGATCCACTACTACGCGAACGTGCAGCAAGTTTGCATCTGCATGAGAAGTTCGACATAGTCGTATGCGATTGTGTCCAGATGGCACGTCATGTCGAGGGGCTCAAGGGAGCCTCATTGATCCTCTTTCAGCATAATGTTGAGGCACAAATCCTCAAACGTCACTCAGAGAAGAGTCGGGGGCCGTTAGCTTCCTACATGGCACTTCAGTGGAAGAAAATGGCTCGATTCGAGTCAAATGTCGGTTCATGGTTTGATGCAGTCATCGCGATTAGCGAACCAGACAAATCGATGTTCCAGGCGATTTACGGGTGGAGTCATGTGACAGCCATCGACACTGCGGTCGACGTGGAGTTTTTTCGTCCTGATGCTCTGCCTGGTTCGGAGCAAGAAGACCGCGTCGTTTTTGTCGGGTCGATGGATTGGCTTCCAAATCAGGAAGGGGTACGCCATTTCCTTCGTGAAATCTGGCCCAAGGTTCGAGAGAAGCGACCTAACGCCATAGTTCAAATCGTAGGACGAAATCCACCTGCCGAAATTCTGAATCACGATGGGCAAAACGGTATCGAAGTCATTGGTCAGGTAGCTGACACTCGCCCCTACCTTATTGAGGCCACCGTTTCCGTTGTGCCGATCCTTGTAGGAGGCGGTACCAGGCTTAAGATTTTCGAGGCTATGGCAATGCGAAAGGCCGTGGTGAGCACTACCATCGGTGCTGAGGGATTGCCCGTACGACCCGGTGAACACATCCTCTTAGCTGATACGCCCGAACTCTTTGCTGCCGAGGTCGTGGATCTTCTTGCAAACCGCAGCCGTCGGGCGGCTATCGCGGAAGCCGCACACTCGTTGGTTAACCAGCGATTCAGGGCAGATCTCGTCGCAAGTCAGTTTGAGGAGATTTGTCGGAACTCACTGATCAACCAATCTGAGATCGCGACATCATCGGTTTAGTTTAGTTGAGTATTGTCTCGGTGCAGCGTTCATTGACGGAGAACGACGAGTGAGTGATATCTCCGTGTTTGGGATCGGATACGTTGGCTGTGTGACAGCCGCGTGTCTGGGACGTGACGGTCATCGAGTCGTGGGCGTTGATGTTGATCCAGCGAAAGTCGCCGAGTTGAACGAAGGAATGTCGCCTATCAGTGAACCCGGGCTTGATAGTCTCATCGCTGAACAAGTAGGTGCCGGTCGTCTAAGTGCGACAACGAATGTCGTTGATGCCGTCAGTCGTAGTGATATGGCTCTCGTCACGGTCGGTACTCCCTCGGCTGAGGATGGTTCGGTCGGTATCCAAGCCGTGGAACAAGTCACAGCAGCGATTGGACGAGCGGTCCGTGAGTCCGGGCGAACTTCTTACGGAATCGTCATTCGTTCGACACTTCTCCCCGGCATACTGGAGGAACGACTGATTCCACTTTTAGCAGAGACCTCAGGTGGGACTGTCTGGTTGGCGAACAACCCCGAGTTTCTCCGCGAAGGCACCGCTATTCGTGACTATGACACTCCCCCGTTCGTACTTGTGGGGGCATCGCATGAACTCGCATCTCAGGCGGTCCTCGGGCTTTACGCCGATCTTGATTCCAACATCGATCGTATTGTTACGGATACGCGTACAGCATCCCTCGTAAAATATGCATGTAACGCGTTCCACGCAGTCAAGGTTGCGTTCGCCAATGAGATTGGTAGCCTTGCCCGCTCGCTCGGAGCCGTTGGGCATGAAGTGATGGAGATCGTTTGCCGCGACCATCGACTGAACATTTCACCGGCGTACATGAAGCCGGGATTCGCGTTCGGCGGTTCCTGTCTCCCCAAAGATGTTCGTGCCCTGTGTCGACACGCTGAGCAGCAGGCACTTGGGCTTAACCTCTTGGCATCTGTGCTTCCCTCAAACGAAGCCCATATGAGACGAGCACTGCGAATGGTTCACGAGTCCGGAAAGCGCAAACTCGGGTTGGTCGGACTAAGTTTTAAAGCTGGTACCGATGATCTTCGTGAGAGTCCTCAGGTAATTTTGGTTGAGACCTTACTCGGTCGAGGGTACGATATCAAAATTTACGATCCCGGCGTGGCACTCGGTCGCCTCCGCGGGCGGAATCTGGCCTATGTCGATCGTCACTTGCCGCATCTCGCAGCTTTGCTTGTCGAGAATGCTCAGGTTCTCTACAGTCATGCTGAACTCTTGATTCTTGGTACCGACATAGCTAACGAACTTGACTGGTCCAAGTCATTTTTAGGATCTGTTCTCGACTTGCGTCGTGATCTCGCACGCCCCGAAATCACTTCAGGAATACCAGTTCTTTGAGTTGCAGTCGGGAAGTGCGTCCATCCCTAAAGAGTCTTGCACGATCCTGGGACGTGACAGGCGACCGAGTCTTGGATTAAGACTAGGTGCAAAGAACCGGTCAGGAGCGGATCGCTCGTAGGGCCGGTAGCTGACACGTCCCAAGTCCTTGCCAGCCATGCCTAAACGAAGCGTCCCAGGATTGTACAAGGCTATTTTAGGGTACTCAAGGTTTTCTCTTGAATTGTCTCTGGGGAGTGATTTGCGATGGTGACAGCACTTGATCTTGAGGTCAGCGATGACCTGAAGTTGCGATACGAGGGCCAAGGATTTCTCCACCTTCCGGGAGTCATTCCTCCGACAATCGTTGCAGAGACGCAACGCGCCTTCGATGTCGCCTCGAAGAAGCATTACGATATCTGGCAGGGACAAGTTAGTCGTGGCGAGGCCCCGAAAGCTTACTACGACATTCCGAGCATTTTGGACTGCGGAGATTGCTTCGTCGATCTTGTCGACCTTGATTCGATGATGCCGATCCTGCTTGAAACCGTGGGCGCGGATATCCAGCTCAACCATACCCACGCCCGTGTTTTTCCACCGGGTAAGACCTTCACAGCCCCATGGCACAGTGATCTCGCTGACGTGATTGGGATCGATCTAGGGCATAGTCACAACTTTTTCGTCAAGGTCCACTACTTCTTCGAGGATCTAAGCCCCGATCAAGGCTGTCTGGCATTCATTCCCGGCTCACACACGCAACCACCGGATCGACCCCGTCCTAATATTCGTGAAAACGATCCTGGGGTTGTGAAGATGGTGCCGAAGGCCGGCGATGCCGTGCTCTTTAACACGCATGTCATGCATATGGCGCTTGACAATACAAGCAACAAAACAAGAAAGTCGCTGATCTACGCTTATTCACATTTTTGGGTCAAAAACTACGCCAATGCAGTGCCAACAGAGTTGGATAAGTACGCGACAACAACACTACGCCGTCAGATGTTCGGAGTGGATGAAGAGGGAGTTTCGTACTTTGACCGTCGTTACGATGGTTCGCTCCCTGGTGGCAATCCCCATGAACAGAACACCTTCCGGTCGGCGAGTTCGCGTCTCTTGAAGCGAATTCTGGGAAAATCGTCGGTTACCCGAAAATAAGTCTCACTAGGATTCCGATCGCCATGGAACTCTTTGGGACAATTCGTGGCGATCTCCGGCAGAAAGCACTCTGGCTTTATGAGAGCGATCGTCATGTGTCAGTACTGAAAGTTCTGCTGACGGATGGTACGGTGGCGATGATTCTTTATCGACTCATGCAAGCTTCCCGACGCTGGAGAATTACGCCGTTGGAGATGATCTTCAACAAACTCAACGGCGTTTTCTGTGCATGCATCATCGGTCGAGGCGCTGAGTTCGGTCCAGGACTTGTTCTTGTTCATTCCAACGGGATTGTAATCAATGGAAAGGTTCGAGGTGGCGCTCGCATCCATATTGAACATCAAGTGACGATTGGAGCCGATCGTCGCCAAAGCCCTATTCTAGGCGATGACGTTTTCATCGGGGCAGGCGCGAAAATTATCGGGCCGGTAACGATAGGAAACGGAGCCAAAATTGGAGCCAATGCCGTCGTAGTCCACGATGTCCCTGCTGGTGAAACTGCTGTGGGTGTTCCAGCACGAGTGGTGAATCGCTCAAAACCTGGCATTTAGGCTCGTGCCTCACAGTTCCCCGCCGCTCATCTTATTACCCTCCATGCCCGAAGGAAGAGCCAACTTGCTGTTTGCCATGTCTCCTGAGGGAGCGCTCGCCTTCGGATTCTGGACGTGTTGGTTGCTGGTCCTATACAGCTACGCTCTGTATCCAGTTGTAATCTGGGTTTGTTCACGTCTCTTTGGTCAAGAAAAGCTTGTTCCTGTCGAGCCGATCACATGGCCTGCCGTCACACTTCTTATCGCTGCCTATAACGAGGAACATGTCATAGGCCAGACGATTCGGAAGGCATTGGACAGCGGCTACCCTCAAGACAAATTTCAAATTGTGGTGGGATCGGATGGAAGCACAGATCGCACTGTTCCACTTGCAATTGAGGCTGGAGGCGATCGAATACGTGTCTTTGATTTTAAACAGAGGCGAGGCAAAGCCTCGGTCCTAAACACGTCAATTCAGGAAATCCACGACGACATCGTGATTCTCTCCGATGCGAACACCGAGATTGATTCTGACGCTGTACATCACTTAGTCCGCTGGTTCTCTGACCCCACAGTTGGCGCTGTATGCGGTCGACTCGTGCTGACAGACCACATCACAGGCAATAACGTCGACGGTCTTTACTGGAAGTACGAAACGTTCCTTAAGCTCTGCGAGGCTCGGTTGGGAGCACTCCTTGGAGCGAACGGTGCGATCTACGCCATCCGTCGTGATCTCTATCTACCGATATCGCCTAAGACAATCGTCGACGATTTCGTGATCCCACTCCTGGCCAAGCAACGATCCAACTGCCGCATACTTTACGAGACCAAGGCCATCGCGCGGGAAGAGACAGCCGTCGACGTTTCGGCCGAGTTTCATAGACGAAGCCGAATTGGGGCAGGGGGGTTCCAAGCTATCGGGATGTTGTGGCGGATGCTTGATCCCCGACGTGGTTGGGTCGCGTTTAGCTTCCTATCACACAAGGTTTTGCGCTGGCTCTGTCCTTTCTTTCTGATAGGGATGCTCGCTACGAATCTCGCACTGGTAGTTCTTGGCAAACCATTATATGCGGGACTGTTAGTTGGGCAAATATTGTTCTATCTCATAGCTGCGATCTCTGCCGTTGTTCCAGGCCATCATCGATATCTCAAATTTATTAAGTTGACGACTATGTTCGCAAGCATGAACATCGCGCTTCTTTTCGGATTCTGGCGTTGGCTTGGGGGCACACAGAAAGGCGTTTGGCGGAGGACGATTCGGCAAGGCAATGAAAAAGAGATGACCAGATCATGAAACTAATCCGCGATATCGATATCTGGATACCAGATTACTTGCGTCATTTTTCACAACGGGTGTCACCAAAACCGGGCGATCCTGTACATTTACTGCTCTGTATCGCTGATCACTACGAACCGAAGTGGAATCAACCTACCCCCTTGGTTGCACAGTCGCGAGTCGACAATTGGGTTGAGCGGTACCCTACCTTGTTTGACCGATTTCGTGATGCTGATGGCCGGCCACCACAGCACTCATTTTTCTTCCCAATCGAGGAATATGAGACTAGTTACTTTGACGGTTTGACTCAACTGTGTCGCGCAGGCTATGGAGAAGTCGAAGTTCATCTGCATCATGACAACGATACCGCCGAGAATCTTCGTACAACACTCGATCAGTTCAAGACATTACTTTCAGAACGCCACGGACTTTTGTCGAAAGACCCAGTGACCGGGAAAGTGGCTTATGCATTTATCCACGGGAACTGGGCGCTCGATAATTGCCGACCCGACGGTCGCTACTGTGGTGTCAATAATGAAATTGATATCTTAATTGACACTGGATGTTACGTTGACATGACGTTTCCTTCCGCGCCAAGCCCAACACAGCCTCCAACGATCAACAGTATGTATTACGCCGTTGATGATCCTCTTAAGCCACGATCTCATGATCGAGGTGTTTTCGTAGGCGCTGGCCCGAAGCCGGCAAATGCTCTGATGTTGATCCAGGGACCTCTTGTTTTGGACTGGTCGCGTCGGAAGCTAGGAATGATTCCTCGCATCGAAAACGCGTGTCTACAAGGAAACCAAGCGCCGAGCATGCATCGTCTTGATCATTGGTTGCGTGCGCGAGTCCAAGTTCCTACGCGGCCCGACTGGTTTTTCGTAAAATTGCATACGCATGGGGCACCTGAAGGCAACCAAGCTACCTTGTTAGGGGACGCTACAGTTCGCTTCCACAGTGATCTTGCAAAGCGATCTGCCGCAGATCCCAATTTTCACGTCCACTACGTGACTGCACGTGAAATGTACAACTTGGCGAAAGCGGCGGAGGCGGGCTGGACAGGTTCAGTGAACGACGCACGCGACTTCTTGCTCAAGGCCCCGGAAATTATGAACCGTCATCTGTCCGGAGTTGCGTGATCACCAAATGCGACCATCTCGATGGATACTAGTCTGGTATTTACAAAGGCAACATTGCCTGATTTGCATGTAGTCACTTCCGTGTTGCATGTTCAGATTTTTAGATTGGGGTTTTAAGTGGCTGGATCTACGATTTCGGTACACGAGGTTTACTGGAAGCGACTTCTGTTGCTAATGGTAGTCGGCTTTGTGCTGCGGTTCGCGCTTGCAATCGGCTGGGCAGGATTGAACACTCCCCCTGAGGACGGTGCCGACCCTCAAGAATACGACACTTATGCTTGGAACCTCGCACAGGGCCGTGGTTATCGCGGCATGAGCCCAGATGTGAAAGATCAAGATCATCTGACTGCTTATCGACCTCCAGGAATC
>JANXSX010000192.1 GCA_025356475.1 Isosphaeraceae bacterium
CCAACTGTCCATGCTGCGGAAACTGACCGCAATCGCAGCCGCCTAACCTCGCGCTGCAGCGGACCCCGCACCGCCGCGGCGCTTCTCGTGGTATCATCGCTTGCTCGGCGGTGCGGGTCCGCTGAGCTTAGACGTTAGGCGTCTTGGGTCGCTGCTCGACGCCTGACGACAAAGCTCAGCGGCAGGGGCAATCTGATGGCTGACCGGCTGAATGCGGAGCAGAGCCTGAATGCGGAGGACTCAGTCACGTCGCTGGACGGGCGGTTCCGGCTCGTTCTCCAGAGCGACGGCAACCTCGTCTTGTATAGAGTCGGGGGGGCGGTCCTCTGGGCGATCAACCCGGGGGTCCACGCCGTGACCAAGGCCATCATGCAGGGCGACGGGAATTTCGTGGTCTACGGACCGGAGGGGCCGTATTGGGCCTCCAACACTGCCCCGAACCCTGGATCGTTCTTGATCGTGCAGGATGACGGGAACGTCGTGATCTATGGCCCTGGTGGGCCACTGTGGTCGACGGGTACGACGATCTCGCTTCCGATGCACGCCCACAAGAAGAACAAGATCGAGAACGGCTGGTGGATGGAAACCGAGGTGACGGTCTCGAACACTGCAAGGATCGATGGCGAGACGAAGCTTATCAACTATCAAGCCCTCGCGGGGTTCAAGGGTGGCTCCGTGATCCTGTTGCAGGACGGAGCCGGCAACGTCGTGTTCCGGTCGCCCGCCTTCCACACGGGCGTTAACGCCGCCGGGGTGAACCCCAAGAAAGAGGCGACCATCGCTGTCACGGTAGAGTTCCCCCCAGACCTAGTCCAGCAAGTCGAAGGTGTCGCCATCGCTCATCGGCTCATGCCGGACGGGAACCTATGGAAGCAGCGATGCGACGAGATCATCCAAATCGGGAAGGGGGTCGCCGAGGTCGTGGCTCAACTCCAATCGGCCTAACCTCGCGCCGCAGCGGACCCCGGCCTGGCCCACGCACCCAAATGAGGTATCGGATGCCGGTTGAACCGGTTCAACTTGCGGGAACGCGTATAATGTGCAGGATGACAGCAACAGCCGTGAAGGGGGAGAGTTATGAGCCGCTGGAAGTCGCTCCTTGAACGCGACAAGAAGAACGTCGCGAAGATCAGCCGTTTTCTCGACAAGCAGCAAGCTGATCGAGAGGCGAACCCCGCCCTCATCAACGACCCGGCGTACTGGGACATGGCGGAACAGGGTATATGGGCGCTGAATTGGATTCAGCATCGACCGATGTATTCCGATGAGGCGGCCATGGCGCACCCGGAAGTGGCGGCATTCGATCAACAGGTTCACGACCTGATACATACGGCTCAGCGTAGGCTGTTCACGGGGAGCAGCACCGAAGCCGAAATCAAAGAGCGGAGAGCTGCCACTTGGGCGGACTGGGATCTGGCCGGTATCCCCGATGAGTTCGACATCTGGCTGGAGCAGTCTCTAGAAGTGGGCGAGCAACGCTACCTCGAAGAACGCCGCCGGGGCCGCGTGAGTCCTTCGGGTATGGTGCGCTAGAACGAGTAATCGTCGTAGTCATCCTCCCAGTTTTTGGGCCTATTGTTGCTGATTATCAGGAAACTCAAGTGCTTTATCTACGAAGATTTTACCTTTTGGAGTTAGATAAATGTGCCTGTTGTCCCCCTGCCAAGGGGCCGCTTGTACGTACCCGGCATCGTCCAATTCACTAAGGGATTTCTCAACGACAGCGACTTCTTGTTTATCGGCGGGGTCCTGGATGAAATGAAAGCCGTTGCACTGAAGTGTCCATGTGTCTCCAATACCCCTGCTTAGTACGAGTGGTCGGCCCGATGTCGCTTGCAACAGAATTGCTCGAGCCATTACTGGGTTTGAGAATGACATATCGTGTCCTCTGCCTTTTGCTTTAGCTCGCTCTCGAACTAGTCATGGATGACGCAAGACAGTATACCGCTTTCCGCGATCAGTACGGAAGTTTATTGCCTTTTGACAAGTTTGCAAAACTAGTAAGTATTTGAAGATTATATTCTACATGAAGCCCGCAGACACTCACGCCGACAAGAGGAATAATATGATCAACATGATGGGCCTCACCAGTAGTTTTCGTAAGTTGACGCGATAGCTCATAGACTGAATTAATTGCCTTCGCGTCTGCCCATTGCGGAATAGCCCTTAGTTTCGCTGAACGGCGCCATGCGGAATAAGCATTGCGCCTAGGAATATTCCTCGCTCTCCAACGCTTCAACGATTCGGCCTTCTTCTTTGGGTCTTGCTTTCTCTTCCTAGCTACCAAGCGTTGCCTAAGACGCTCCTTGACTAGATTACGTTGTTTCCATGCCGCCTTCAGCTCCCGCACTCGCTCATGGTTAACGCGATGATACGTTGCCGTTCGCTCTTTCTTGCATGTGACACATTCCCCGCTCCCAACAAGGCGCAAGGTGGCATGACCTGCTTTACAAGGTTTATCTCCTTGGTAATGTATCAGGCCGAGGGCCAATGCTTCCTTGCGCAGCATGGCTACTATATTATCAGAAAATCATAATCTGGACAATAGTTGACGTCTCCGACAAAAATCAGATTTCC
>JANXSX010000204.1 GCA_025356475.1 Isosphaeraceae bacterium
TGCATCGATAGGTACAGTGCTTAGCAGCGGGAAAAACAGCGAAGAACCAAGGGCAAACTTTAGAGACTTCACCACGGACTCAAACGAAGGGCTGGATGATGAGTAACAACATAACGAAAGCAATCGTGTCCACGCACAAGCGGAACACCACGAATCTGAGACCCCCTTTCAAGCCTGGCCAGTCTGGAAATCCCAAGGGTCGGAAGAAAGGTAAGACGCTTACGACGATTCTGAGAGAGGCATTGGACAAAACCGACATTGGGGGAAAGCCTATCCCAAACGGGTGGACGGCCGCTGAATACTTCGTTCAGATCATGATTTCATTAGCATGCAAAGGTGATCCGTTGATGATCAAAGAGATCTTTAATCGGATCGATGGTAAGGTGCCAAACCGGGTTGAGATTCGCGATATGAGCAAACTTACTGATGAAGATTTGCTCTTAATTGCTCATGGGGAGTGTGAAAGCGTGTGACTTGACGAAGAGACTGAAGCAATGGAGGCGGAGACCGAGAGTGTTCCTCGGGATCACATAGACACCAAGTCCGACCCGAGCAAGAATGAGGCGGGGACGGACGTGGTTGCGACCCACGCCGTCCCCTTGATCCGAACCCCTAGTGTGAGGGAGAGCGAACCGATGGCAAGTATACGGAAGCGCGGGCGAACGTGGCACTACCGATTTGTTGACGCCGATGGTGTCCATCGTGAGCGTAAGGGGTGTCCCGACAAGAGGGAAACCGAGGCGATGGCCGCCGCCGCCGAATTGGAAGTGAGCAAGATCCGCGCGGGGATGATCGACCCCCGCGACATGGCCTATCGGACCCACGAGGTCCGACCTCTTGCCGATCACTTGGAAGATTGGCATCGGGACATGACCGCCCGTGGGAAGACCCCTGACCATGCCAAGCTCTTTCATGATCGATCCGCCAAGATGATCGCACTCGTGAGAGGTGCCAACCTGGCCGACATCGACCCTACCCGAAAGTTCGAGGCGGTGGCCCGAGCCGAGCGGATCTTGGCCGATACTTTGAAGACCGCCCGACTCTCTGACCTGACTTCCGAACGGATTCAAGCGGCCCTGGCCAAACTCCGCGATGCGGGGAAGGCGCTCCAAACTGTTAACCACTATCGCGCCGCCCTCCGTGCATTTGCCTTGTGGGCGGGGGACACTGGCCGACTTCGCGACAATCCAATGCGGGGGGTCAAAGGGTTCAACGTGGAGGAAGACATTCGCCACGTCCGGCGGAGTCTGACCGATGATGAACTGGGTCGGTTGATTCAATCGGCGGAACGAGGCCCCGAGCGATCGGGAATGTCCGGCCCCCTCCGTGCGATGGCCTATCGGGTTGCCGCCGCGACGGGGTTCCGCGTCGATGAACTCCGCAAGCTGACTCCTGAGTCGTTCCGCCTGACCGGCCCCGAGCCGTCGATTGTCCTTCATGCCAGCGCCACGAAGAACCGACGCCCCGCCGATCAACCCGTTCCCCTGACCCTGGCCCCCGTCTTAGCCTCGTGGCTTACTATCCGGAAGCCCCTTGGGGGGTCCGTCTTTCCCTTGCACCATGAGACGGCCCGAGCGATCCGTGCGGACCTGGCCGAAGCTGGGATCGACTATGAGACCGATGCGGGGGTGGCCGACTTCCATAGCCTGAGGGGATACTACGTCTCGGCCCTCGTCCAATCCGGCGCGACGATCAAGGAAGTTCAAACCCTGGCCCGCCATGCCAAGCCCCAAACGACCCTGGCCCACTACGCCAAAGTTTCCCTTCGTGATCTCCGAGGCGCGGTGGAATCTTTACCCAGCCCAACGGTCAATTCTCCCGAGGCACTGGCCGCGACGGGAACGGATGGACAACGCATCGGAAAACTCTTTGCCCATCCCTTGCCCATTTCGGGGGACGGAACGGGTCGGAACCTGTCGGTCATTGGCGGAGATGATGACCTGAACACGGCAACGCATTTATTGCCGTCGATGGATCATAACTCCCTTACCCTGTCAGACTTAAGCGCCTCTAGTCGGGTACTGTCGGAACCAAAAAGCGGAGAGGGGGGGATTCGAACCCCCGGAACGGATTTCTCCGTTCAACGGTTTAGCAAACCGTCGCTTTCGACCACTCAGCCACCTCTCCGTGATCTGTCTGCGTCGAAGACTCAGGTTACCAAACGTGTGCCACTTGCGTCAATCGAAACGAGCGAGACTCAGAGCAACTCGCTTCATGATTGATTGCGTGGTGGTTATTGTGAAGAACGTCGCCCCAGACGCCCTCGCTTGTGTCTCGCTTCATCACACTTCAAATCGTTCAGATTCTCCAGTCGGGCCGCGCATGGGGATGGCGGCGCTGTAGGTGTTGACTGCCCTTGTGGGAGAGCCGAGGGAACTCGCAATTGATGAATTCCCCAAGGGGCACGTCCATTCGATCAAGTTACGAGCCTTGCCGGCTTCTGCTGGATCTTGCTCTTCAACCTTAGGAGCGGCTCTTTGCCTAAGAGTCCCAGGCAGGCAATCCCGCAAAGGATCGCATACAGGAAACAGTAAGCGAAAAATATGACCCAGCGAGTCGGGGGGAACTCGTGAACCAGTAGCGTCATTCCCAGGGAGGGCAAGACCGCACAGAGGAACCCAGGCAAAAGGGTGAGTCGAAGGTATGCGAAGAACGGTACATCAAGGGTCCTGCACCCGTAAATCGTGAGGAGGATACCTCGGAAGATCGTCGCGAATGCGGCAGCGGCGTAACAGAAGGGGACGAGACTCGCGGAACTCGAAAGGATACACCCTGAGACAAGCAGAAAGCTCGCTTCGATAATCATGAGTAGTGCAAGACACCGATGTTTGTCGATTCCTAACAGGATGCTGTTTGTCGTGAGTTGGCAGAGTGGGAGAGTTTCACCGACGGCTAAGATCACCATCAGGTCGCTGGCCGACGCAAAGCGAGGCCCCATCCAAAGTAAAATGAACATTCTCCCAAGAGACACAAAAAAGCCTAAGAAGCAGAAGGCGAGAGCCGAAGTGAACTTGCCCCCTTGGATGAATAGGGTCTGCTGACGACTCTCATCTCCATTCGCTTGGAGCGTCGTCGCCAGCGGCACGATCACCCCTGTCGCCGCAGCAACTGCGGACTCTGAGTATTCGATCAGCCTGCGGCCTAGCGAGTAGAGAGTCACAGTGGCCAGGCCCATAACCGAGCCGATTACGACGTTGGTCAACTGGAGTCGGGAGAGTCGGGCCAGAGTCATCAATAACCGGGTTGAGCCGTAGGCGATAAGTTCCCTTGCGGTCTTTCGATTGATATCGGCGATACTCATCCGAAGGAGAGGGTCGTTTCGGAATCCAAAATAAGCCTTAAGGAGTGCGACCACAATCAAAACCGCGACGTTTACGATCGCCAGACCGGAAATTCCATATCCAAGCCGCACGGCGACATAACAGAGGATGACGCGCAAGGCGGTGGCTGGAATATCAATCGCATTGATGATGTCGAACCGTTGTTCGGACCAGAGAATTCCGTCGAAGAGGTTGAATGGGAACACGAGAGCCAGGCTAAGACAAACGAGTTCAAGCGCCACTCGGGTCTGAGAGACCAGCTCGGCAGGCACGTCGAATAAGCGAAAGAACAAAAATTGAGCCCCAATGCTCGCCAGCATTACCACAAGGCCGGCAACGCAGCAGATTGCCATCGCCGTACTGATCGTTGCGTTGGATTGCTGCCGATCCCCCCGGGCCCTGTGCAAGGCGAGGAAGCGACCGACACTGCCTCGCACACCCAGGTCGAGGAGGCCGAAATACGTGACAAGTGATCCTATGACGATCCATATGCCATATTTCGTGGAACCAAGTTCCCGAACAAGGTACGGGGCGATCAGAAATGCTGCGGCTGCTTCGCTCGCAGTTCCTGCGACATTCCAGACAACATTCCGAGCCATCATCTTATTGCTGATCATCAATTGGTTCTCGAAAAGACGATTGCGAGAGAGGCCGATCAGAGGGCTCGGACCTCAATGAGTTCCTATGCAAATTCAACGGCCAATAGACAAATACAACTCTGCTCATGTGTAAATACTTAACACAAGAGCTGTAGTCGTCTACTGTGAACCAGAATTTGCAATCACAACTCTGTTAGGTCAAATTTTCAGTTAAGTCAAATTGCCAAGAGATTAGCTGGCGAACACTGGATTCATGGTTCGTTAACGGGACTCTTCCGCCATCATTGGAAAGCCGCTCAGAGCGTCGCACTTTTTGACCTGAGATTGACCCGGACAGGCTGAAGAGTAAATTAGGCGTCGCTCAAATCCCATCTTGGGAGCAGAGCCCTGACTTGAAAGCTCTTCGGGGAAGGAGTCCCTTGGTGGCTGATCCGTTGATTCCGGCTCAGAAACGACGTAAGTCGTTTATTCGCTTCGGATTCGTTTTTCTGCTCGGTGGGATGGTGGCCTATGGTTTCGTGACTCGACGGCAGTGGTTCGAGGGGAACTTCGGCATCGTTGAGCCCAATCGAGTCTTTCGGTCCGCTCAGCCCACCACGAATTTGAAGGCCTTGATCACCGAACACAACATCGCGTCCGTTCTGAATCTTCGCGGTGGCTCTGTACGCGATTCTTGGTATGCCGACGAATTGAAGATGACCGAAGATCTCGGTGTCTCCTTCTTTGACCTATCCCTGAGTGCGACCAAACGTCCTAGCCGAGCCCAGCTCCTGACCTTGCTCGACCTGTTTGGCCGCTGTAAGTATCCGCTCTTGGTCCATTGCCGGCAGGGTGCCGATCGGACCGGAATGGCGAGTGGGCTCTACTTGCTCAGCGAGCGGGAAGCTTCTCCAGCTCGGGCACTCCAGGAATTTACAATCGCTCACGGCCACGTCCCGCTCCTTGGTCCTGAACACCTGCACGAACCGTTCGATGAGTATGGCAAGTACCTGGTGGAAGAAGGGCTCTCGCATTCATCGAAGCGATTCCGCGACTGGGTGGAACATCGCTATCGGGCCGAGGATCCACTGACAGTACTGACGCCGCTGGAATCAGGACCTCGGGTCCGTCGCTAAATCTATCCATCCATGGCGGGAATCAGGAGGCTTGCAACGTGCGAGCCTTCTCCCGAGGGAGAAGGGAGAGATCCAAGGTTGCAGCTCTCCTGAACTTGGTGTCGCTCCCGCTTTGGGGAATTCTGCTGGACGGATACGTAAGCCTTGGCGTGGCTGCTCGCTTGTAACGAGAACGCGGGTTCTCGCCCCGGGCAGAAGTCGAGACGTCACTAGCATCCGAATTGTCAAAGACCGATCTGACGAACTAAAGGAGCGGGTCGGGCTGGACGGTCGTTTCAGCGGCGGTTGGTTCGGAAGCCGCTGAAGCTTCTGGAGGATCCAACGCATCCTCGGACATATCGTGAATCGCCGTAAGCCGCTCTTTTTCAAGGGCCTTGATCATCCGCTCGGTGCGAGCGACCTCACGTTCGGCCTTGTTCAGAGTCGCGTCGTTAATGAAAAACTCACCTAACATGGCCTTGGCCTGGATCTCTTTGTCCTGGACTTCGAGAACCTTGGAGAGCCCGATAAGCCGGTTTATCTCACGTGTGAATACGCATTTTAGATGTTTCTGTGCTTGCTGGTGCCAATCTTTGTCGTCTGGAGAGATCTTGTTGGTGCTGATCACCGATTCCTCGTCGTCCCACTCGTCGGGCGGAATTCCCAGAAGACAGAGGGCTTTGACTCGATTGGTCGAGGACAATTTCCCGTCGAACTTATCGGAGCTTACCTTGCTGATGAGGTACGCCCAACGCTCCATGAGGAAAAGGCAGCCTTGATAGGTCGTCTTGAGCCGAGCGACGACCTGGCCAGGGTTCTTCTTGAGATTCGTCGCCAAGGTCTCGACCCGGGCGCGCTGATCGACATCCCAGACGATCCCGGCCCTGTAGATCAACCAGTTCCGCTTGGTTGTTGCGCGGTCTTTCGCTAGGGCGAGGCGTTCACGCTCGGTTTGGAGACAAAGGTCCACCTGGCGGATCGACCGCTTGAGGATCTGGGTCGCAGGGATCGCTCCCGCAAGAGTGGCATTTCGTGACATAGCCATCGTCGTAATCCCGTAAATAAGGTGCTACATCGCACTTCACAGAATCACTATCGGCATACGGGACTAGAGACTTTGGGGATTCTGGGTGATTTTGAGAAGATATTTTGGTCAGGAGGTTTTAAAGTCTTGGGGATGACCTGTCAGTCTGCTTGCAAGAGAGCCGACTTGGTGCATTTATGTTCATGTGCAATGTATCAAATCTGCGTGTTTTATTTTTCGTCGTTTCCATGTTTCATCGCCTGGAGGAGGAAGGGACTGTTGCGTGTCGCGAACCTGATTGCCCTGCTCGCTTGGGCCGGAGGTTGTTGACAGGAAGGCCGGGGCGTTTTAGCCTTCAAGACCTGGGGCTCGAGGAGAGTCACGCCGAAGGGTCGTCTCGGAGGTTGATTCCATGCGGTTTATTTCCTGGACGATTGGGACTCTGATCCTGATTGCCATGATCACGTCATCCCCTGCCGACCCTGCCGTTCCTCCCCCAGAAACCAGGGAAGGACTGTTCGCTCGCGGCAACCTGATTGCCTGGTGCATTGTTCCGTTCGACTCTAAGAAGCGTGGCCCGGAAGAACGAGCACGGATGCTGGAGAAGCTCGGATTTAAGCACTTCGCTTATGATTGGCGCGCAGAGCATATTCCGACGTTCGATGCCGAAATTGAGGCGCTCAAGAAGCATGGCGTCGCTCTTGATGCGTTCTGGGTCGCCCCTGGTGAACTGAACACCGAATCGCGGCTGATTCTTGGCGCGCTCAAACGGAATCAGGTGAGGGCTCAGCTCTGGGCGTTGCTCGACCTGGGAGCCGACAAAGTCACAGGTGCGGAGCAAACTCGACGGGTTGAAGTCGCCTCCTCGAAGCTCAAGACGCTCGCCGACGAGGCTAAGCTCATCGGCTGCGACGTCGTACTCTATAACCACGGTGGATGGTTCGGTGAGCCTGAAAATCAGGTGGCAATCATTGAGCATTTGAAGACGATGGGCGTGATGAACGTCGGCATCGTTTACAACCTCCATCATGGTCACGACCACCTCGACCGATTTCCGGCACTTCTTGCCAAGATGAAACCCTATTTGCGTTCGCTGAACTTGAACGGGATGGAGAAGGACGGGGATAAACATGATCGGAAGATCCTGCCTCTGGGGCAGGGGGCTCTGGATCTGGAGATACTCCGTACGATCCGTGATAGTGGCTATCGCGGGCCGATCGGGATCCTCGGCCATACGGATGATGATGCGGAGGAACGACTTCAGGACAACTTAGACGGGCTTGATTGGCTCTTGCCGCAGCTCGACGGTAAACCCGCCGGTCCTAAGCCGAAGCCTCGAACGATCGTACCTGACCCTGTCGGAAAGCTCGTTGCTGAAGCGCGTTCGACTGGAGATTCCAAGCGAGGGGCCGAGGTCTTCTCCGCAGCGAAATACGCTTGCCTGAATTGCCATAAGGTGGGTGAGCAAGGTGGGGTGGTTGGACCTGATTTGACGGCTGTGGGGCGATGTGTCTCACCTGAAGAGATTGCGGAATCGGTTCTCTGGCCCGCCCAAAAGATCAAGGAAGGCTATGTTGCCAAGGTGGTGGCGACGACGGATGGACGTTCGATTCAGGGTTATCTGCTCCATGAAACCGCCAAGGAAGTTGGCTTGCGTGACCCGCAGACGGGGAAGCCTATCCAACTGGCCCGGGCCGATATCGAAGAGATTCGCGACCAGGGGACGCTGATGCCCTCGGGATTGGCCGAAGCAATGACGCCAATGGAGCGAAGGGACCTCGTTCGATTCCTCATGGATCTGGGTCGAGTGGGAGATGTTGACGCCACGCTTCTCGTGAGTCAAATCCACCAGCCTGCAACATTTTCGTATGAACGCGCACCTCTCAATCCTGAACATTGGCCCAACTGGCAACTTCCTGTCAATCGTGATCGCGTTTATGACTACTACATCAAAGAAGCTGAACATTTCACTCGGCAAACGAAGGTACCCGCTTTGCTCCCCGCTTTTCCCGGAATGGATGGCGGACGCGAAGGGCACTGGGGCAACCAGAACGATACGGTCTGGACAGACGATCGTTGGAACCAGACTGAACTTGGCTCACTGCTGAGCGGAGTTTTTCGTGGTGCCGGAGTCACGGTTCCCAAGGGGGTTTGCATTCGCTTAGGTGATCGTGGTGAACTCTCGACATGCTTCAATCCAGAGACCCTTTGCTACGAAGCCGTTTGGGATGGAGGCTTCGTCAAGTTCACCAATGTTCGGCATGGATTCATGGATGGGTTGGTCCTTGACGGGACACCAAGAGTGCGGCCTGAAGGAACCAAGCCCACACAACCCTTCACCTATCATGGCTTTTATCGACATGGCAAGCGCGTGATCTTTGCCTATCGGCTTGGTGAGACCGAGATGCTCGACGCGCCTTGGGTTGAGAATGGTCAGTTCACCCGTTTGGTTGGTCCTGCTACGACTCATCCTCTTGCTGATCTGACTCATGGAGGTGCGCCTCAGTGGCCTCAATCCATCGCGACCCAAGGTTCGATTGGTAAGACACGCCCCTACGCGGTTGACACAATTGTTCCTCCGTTTGAGAATCCGTGGAAGGCCATGATGTTCTTCGGGGACCATGATTTCCAGGCCGACGGTTCCGCGATGCTGAGCACCATGCAGGGTGACGTCTGGCATGTTGACGGGCTCGATGAGACCCTGAAATCCGTCCGATGGCGGCGATTTGCAGCGGGTTTGCATCAGGCCCTTGGCGTCATCGTCGCCGATGGAAAGACATACGTTCTGGGGCGGGACCAGATTACTCGACTTCACGACTTGAACAACGATGGTGAAGCCGATTTTTACGAATGTGTCAGTAATATTTATGACACTTCTCCCGGCGGCCACGACTTCGTATGCGGGCTCCAACGCGATCCTGTCGGGAACTTCTATACTGCGTCGAGCAAGCAAGGCGTGCTCAAGATCTCTGCCGACGGCAAGAAGGTTGATGTTCTGGCCACCGGATTTCGGAACCCAGACGGCCTCGGCCTTTCTCCAGATGGTGTTCTGACGGTTCCTTCCTCCGAAGGAGAGTGGGTCTGCGCTTCGATGGTCGCTGAAATCAAGACAGGAGGCCACTACGGATATGGAGGGCCGAAGAATGGCCAGGCACCGGATCTCCCCTTGGTCTATCTGCCGCGCGGGCTTGATAACTCAAGCGGAAGCCAAGTGACTGTGACCAGTGATCGCTGGGGACCTCTCAAGGGGCAACTGATCCACTTCTCGTTCGGGTCGGGCACCCATTTTTTGCTGCTGCGTGAGCAGGTTGGCGGCCAGCCTCAAGGGGCTGTCGTTCCTCTTCCCGGCGACTTCAACTCAGGTGTTCATCGTGGTCGGTTCAACTTGAAAGACGGTCAACTCTATGTCTCTGGAATGGCGGGATGGGGGACGTATACTCCCGCCGATGGCTGCTTCCAGCGCGTTCGTTACACGGGAGACCCGGTCCAACTCCCGATTGCGACCCATGCTCATGAAAATGGGATGCTTATTTCGTTTACGCAACCGATTGATCGAGCTGTGGCCCAGAATGCCAAGAATCAATTTGCACAATGCTGGAACTATCGATACAGCTCCGCCTATGGTTCTCAGGAACTCTCGCCCCGGCACCCTGGGACCCCAGGACATGATCCTTTGACGATCCGTTCCGCTCACGTTCTGGCCGATGGACGAACTCTCTTCCTGGAAATTCCTGACCTTCAACCCGTCAATCAGCTTCAACTGCACCTCAGGGTGGATGTCCAATCACCGATTGATCTGTTTGCCACCGTCCACAAGCTCGCACCTCCGTTCACCGGATTCCCCGGCTATCAACCGACTACCAAAACGATCGCTGCCCATCCGATTCTGAGCGATCTATCGCTTGCCACGAAGTCCGTACCTAACCCCTGGCGTGCCAAGATTGCGGGTGCCCGGTCGATCGCGATCGAGGCAGGTACGAACCTGAGTTTTTCACTGAAGTCGTTCGATGTAAGCGCCGGTGAGCCGATCAAATTGACGTTCACAAATCCCGACGCAGTCCCGCACAACTGGGCTTTGATCAAGCCCGGGGCGCTGGCACGCGTCGGAGAACTCGCGAATAAGATCATTGCCGACCCTGACGCTGCGGCTCGTCAATACCTGCCCAAGTCCGACGATTTGCTGGTGGCGACCGATATTGTGAACCCTCAGGATCAATTCACAATCTTTTTCCTTGCACCCAAGGAACCAGGCCGTTACCCGTTCCTTTGTACCTTCCCCGGACACTGGATGGTCATGAACGGAGTTATGAACGTCCGTTGAGTCCCCTTGTCGAACGGTGGCCGAAGGTTATGATAGTGGGGTCAATGACGTTTGTCATCCACCATTTCAGGAGCTCTCTGTCATGCATCGACGTGACGCCGGTCTCGCCTTGCTAGTCGCCCTTGTGCCGATGGCCCTCATCGCCGTAGCACAAGATCCCCAGGCATCCACGGATAAGAACGCCACTCCCGCAGCGGGCAAGAAGATCATCAAGTCAGACGCCGAGTGGCAGAAGATCCTGACACGAGAAGAGTTTCTCGTGACCCGCAAGAAAGCAACCGAGCCTGCTTTTTCAGGCAAGTATGTGCATGTCAAAGGGAAGGGGACTTTCCTTTGCGTATGTTGCCAGGCCGAGTTGTTCGACACTCGGACCAAATTTGACTCGGGCACAGGTTGGCCTAGCTTCTATAGCCCGGTCAAGGCCCTAGCTGTGGAAGAGCGCGCGGATTTCGATGCAAGTGAAGCTCGGGTTGAAGTCGTTTGCAGTCGTTGCAACGCCCACCTCGGCCACGTTTTCAACGATGGTCCGGCACCAACTGGTCTCCGCTATTGCATTAACTCCCGAGCC
>JANXSX010000009.1 GCA_025356475.1 Isosphaeraceae bacterium
TGACAAGGCACACTATCGGGGATCGCTTTGAGACGACGCAACCGTCCCGGGCCACCCGGCTTATCGCGTTCGCGTAGTCCTTCAAAGGGGTAGCTTCCAGATCTCCCGCCCGGAAGTGGCTTGCCGCACATCTCGTCTCGCCTGGTCCCGACCAATCGGCTTCATCCGCCGCTTGCCCCCGCACGCAGGACTTCGATTCACCATGAAGCACATTTTCGCCAAGAAAACACTCGCCCAGCTCAATGATGAGATGAAGAAAGATGACCGGATGAACCGGGTCATCGACAAGTGGGGCCTCACCAGCCTCGGCGTCGGAGCGATCATCGGCACTGGCATTTTTGTTCTGACGGGGGTCGCTGCTCACGACAAGGCCGGCCCCGCCCTGATGCTCTCGTTTGTCGTCGCAGGGATTGCCTGTATCTTCGCCGCGCTTTGCTATGCCGAATTCGCCGCGATGGCCCCGGTCGCCGGCAGTGCGTACACGTATGCCTACGCCACCCTGGGAGAGATCTTCGCCTGGATCATCGGCTGGGACCTGGTGCTGGAGTACGCCGTCGGGGCCTCGACGGTGGCCCACGGCTGGTCCCACTATTTTCAGGATTTTATAGGAATCTTCGGGTTAGCTATACCAAAGGTGCTCTCGAATGCTCCCTTCGACTACAACCCAGAAACCGGAGTTTTGGGAGCGACCGGAACTTGGCTAGATTTGCCGGCCCTGATCATTACAGGCTTGATCACCATCGTCCTTGTGCGAGGCATCAAGGAGAGCACTCGATTCAACAACGTGATGGTGTTGGTCAAGCTCGCGGTTGTCGCCTTCGTGATTATCGTCGGCTCGTTCTATATCAAGTGGGAGAACTATTCCAACTTCGCGCCGTTCGGTTATGGCGGGATCACCTTCTTCGGGTGGGGAGGAACACCAACGGGCATGCTGGCCGGTGCCTCGACAATCTTCTTTGCCTATATCGGATTCGACTCGGTTTCGACACATAGCGAAGAGGCCAAGAATCCGCAGAAAGATGTGCCGTTCGGCATCATCACCTCGCTGATCGTATGTACCTTGCTGTACATCGCTGTTGCCGCTGTCCTCACTGGGATGGTTCCGTACGACAAGATCAATGTCGACGCCCCGGTTTCCGACGCATTTAGGCAAGTCGGTCTTCCTTGGGCTCAGTTCCTGATCAGCCTAGGTGCGTTGACTGGCATCACATCAGTCCTGCTGGTGATGATGCTCAGCCAGCCTCGAGTCCTCCTGGCGATGGCCCGCGATGGTCTTCTCCCCCCCAGTTTCTTCGGCGCGGTTCACCCCAGGTTCCGCACCCCCTGGAAGTCAACGATTCTGACCGGCATCTGCGTTGGCATCATGGGTGCCTTACTACCACTCCGTATCTTGGCGGAACTGGTCAACATCGGCACACTCCTCGCGTTCGTCATCGTCTGCGCAGCCGTTCTGATCATGAGGCGAACCAACCCGGACGCCCCTCGACCGTTCCGCGCTCCACTTGTGCCTTTGACGCCGATCCTTGGCATCTTGACTTGCACGATGCTCATGTTCTCGCTGCCGGCCGAGAACTGGGCACGGCTGATCATCTGGCTGGGGATCGGTTTCGCGATTTACTTCAGTTACGGAGTCAGGCATAGCCATCTGGCTCATCCCGAACTTGCGGGCGGCAACGAACTTCAATGACGACCTGTTGACCCTGACAATTCCAGAGGGGATCTGCGAACGCATCGCCGTTCGCAGATCCCCTCTCTCCGTTTCAAATGACTCCGCCCGTTCGATCAGGCCGGCTTCGATCTGCCAAGCACCTTGAACCATTTGAGGATTGCCGACCCGACGATCACCGCCACACAGGCCAGAAGCATGAACGTGAATCCTATGTTCAATGCTCCTTTGATCCGTGTTTCAGGGTCACGGAAGAGCTTCAAGAACTTGCCAGTGATTTCATAGTAGCCCGTGGTTGTTGTGGTCGTGGCGACAAACGCCATAGGAATAATCGTTGTCCACGCGTATTTGGCTCGTCCGGCGTTGACCATCACCGTGGTCACGATACTGAGGGCAATCACCGCGAGGAGTTGATTCGCCATACCGAACATGGGCCAGATCGTTTCCACCGACCCCGTGTAAATAAAGTACGCCCAGCCAAAAACGACCAGGCCGGTCGACAAGAGCGACGCCGGGAGCCAGTCTAGATCCCCCAACGGCTTCCAGAACTTACCCAGAAACTCCTGGACCATGAACCGACCGATCCGCGTACCCGTATCGATGGTCGTGAGGATGAAGAGAGCTTCAAACATAATCGCGAAGTGATACCAGTACCCAATCAAGCCCTTGAGCGACGGCATCGCCTGCGAGAAAATTCGAGCCATACCCACCGCCAAAGTCACCGCGCCGCCACTTCTACCGTGCAGCGACTCACTCACAGCCTTCTCCATGTCGGCAAGTGGCTCGACAACCTCAGGAACACAGCCAGGCCCGCATAAACTCGCGTCCATCGCTTGGAGCGCGGCTTCAAAATCCGGTCGCCTTCCCAGATCAATATTGATATCGTAATACCACGAGTTTGGGATCGAGGCCGCCGCGATCAAGGCAACGACTCCGACGAGCCCTTCCATCAACATTGAGCCGTAGCCGATCATACGGATATCCGACTCTTTGTTGATCATCTTGGGTGTCGTTCCCGACGAAACCAAGGAATGAAAACCAGAGATTGCACCGCACATAATGCAAATGAAGACATAAGGAAAAATAGGACCATTGAAGTTCGGTCCACCCCCCGAGGCAAACGTGTGGTTGATCGCCGGGGCCTGGAGGACAGGGTTGGCAACGATAACTCCGATGACCAGGAGACCGATCGTGCCAATCTTCAAGAAGCTCGACAGATAGTCGCGTGGGCAGAGCAAGAGCCAGACCGGCAGCACCGACGCTACAAAGCCATAAGCCGCGATGGCAAAGATTGTCTGGTTCCGGGTGAGGTCGAAGTAGGGCTCGAGCGCAGAGCCCGGAATGCTCGCACCGGCGACTGTTGCCCCTAGAACGCCGATCGCTCCCACGATCGAAGCCTCAAGTACATGCCCCTTGCGAATCTTGTACATATAGAGCCCGACCATGAAGGCGATTGGGATCGTGCATGCAATCGTGAACGTGCCCCACGAAGAACCCTTCACCAGTCGACGGGCTCCTTTAGGAAGGGTCCAAGTCTGAGGCCGAGGGTCATTCCCCAGATTCTCCGAGATCGGTACGGCAAGGTCGAAGCCCTCATTGAACGGCATCATCTTGCCGGGAGCGTACTCATAGGTGGCCTCTGGGGGAACCTTATAAATCTTGACCCCATCGGCAACATTCATCGTTTTCTCGAAGCTTGCACCCGCAGGATAGATTAGGGCGGTCCCCTTCTTCATCGCGACCTCTTCACCCCCCAACGCCTTGACGACGACGATCCCCAGTCCGGCAAGAGCGATGATGATCACATAGAGGATGGCCAACGTAGTTGCGGCACCGGCGACTGGGCCGATCTCTTCTCGCGCGATCGCGGCCAAGCTTTGACCTCCGCGTCGAACCGAGGCCGCGAGGACCAGCATGTCCTGCACCGCACCAGCCAGGCAAACTCCGACAACCAGCCAGATCAAACCTGGCACATAACCGAACTGGATCGCCAGCACCGGCCCGATCAACGGACCAGCCCCGGAGATCGCGGCGAAGTGGTGGCCAAACAGGACCCATTTATTGGTCGGGTGGAAGTTCTGACCGTCGTACTTAAGGTGGGCTGCCGTGACATTTGCATCGTCAAGTACAGCAACCCGTGCCGCCAAGAACGCGCTGTAGTATCGATAGGCAACCGCTAGTGTGGCAAGCACACCGAGCATCACGGGCATGGCGTAAACATTCATCTGGCAATGTGCCTTCGCAAGGGTCGGGATTTGATCGGAGGGTCAGCAACCGCCGCTATAACCCCACTCTGGCTTGCAGATTCACCCACGTCAAGCCGCGCCATGAACCGGTCCGTGTCGTTGATACTAAACATACGAATACATGTCAGGCGGAAATTCGGATAGCCACCCCCCGACGGATTTGGTAAAGAAGTGCCGCTGGATTTCCGATGTCTACCGGATTCCCTCAAGGACGCAGGGAGAATATCTTCGATGGATCGCCGACGCCGACTGCTCAAATTCGTTCCAATGACCGACGATCTTGAAACGAAGCAGCTCCTGAGCACGCTTCTCCCGACTACGAAGAAAACACCCACCGTAGACACGAGTTTGAACACGCTTGAGCAGAAACAGCAACGCATTGCGCGCTTGCCTTTCTATCTTGATCAGATCTACCCCGGTCGAACGATCCCCGCCTCGATCACGACCCCGCTCGTGGCTGATCTTACTCGAGTGATTGGTCAGCTCGACCCTCCGGGTTCGCCGGACCTCAAAGCCTTTAATATCGAGCTCCGAAAGGGGCAGGGGACTGCTACCTTCGGCAAGGAAGCTGCCCAGACGCTTAGCGCCGCCTTCGGAGCTGTCCTCACCAAAGCAACCGCCTCCAGCTCCGTGGTCGCAAGCCTTCAGGCTGATATGAAGGCGTTAACCCAGTACAACGTTGGCTCACCGTCGCCTGGATTCATCACAACCAACGACTACTCCACCGTGCTCCAAACAGCCCTGGGTGTCGGCAAGCCATACTCGTTGACAAATGTGTCGGTAAGCAATCCGATCAAGAATCACAATGGGTCGTTTACAAGCCAAATCTCGATCCAGGTCGCGAGCAACGGATTCTTCCCCCCCTCGGGCGTGCATCCGGCCCCGACGGGCAGCGTAGAGATCCACGAGGTGGTCACCTCGACCGTGCCCGGACGCACGGCTCAGACGAAAACGACACTCGTCAAGACCGTGAAGTTGACTCCAGCAGCCGCGATCCAGACGAGCAATTATCTCCAGACCCAAGCTGTCTGGAGCGGCCCGATCAGTTTCAAGCGCGTCGGATTGGAAACCGTCAGTTTCTACGCCAAATACACGGGCGAAGGAAGATTCACAGGAAGTACCAGCACAACAGTGCTTCCAGCGTAAGTTTTGAGATTCGGGCTCGAACTGGGTGTCGGTTCGGTTGTCTCCGGGGAAGGAACTTAACAAGTTTATCCCCGGCCACTTTGAACCGTCCCATTCAGACCCGATTCTTCATGACAATCCCGCAGCAGCCTCCGTGCTCGACCAATGCCCCGAATATTCGGCGATACTGGTCGAGCACGACTCGGAATCCCAGCCTCGGAACCAGACTTGGGTCGGACCCGCACTCCCAGTTTCCCTGTTAGAAGATCCCCTTCAGTTCCACACGACAGACAAACACCTTTGCCTCATGGATGGTCACGTTCGGATCACCCACAAGTGCCGACAGATCGTTAACGACATCTCCTGTCACGACTCCCTTATAGCCCCAGTGCCACGGCATGCCGACATGATGAACTGTCTTTTCATCAATGGTGAATGGGCGTATCCGCCGAGTGACCAGTGCCTTCGCGTTGATCGCGCCTCGTGGCGTGAAAATGCGGAGCATATCAAGGTTCCGCGCGCCGATCTCCTGGGCATGTTCGGGGCTGATTTCGACAAAGAGTTCTGGCTGGAGGGCCGCGAGCCAGGGCAGCCAACGACTCATCGACCCACTCAGATGATGCTCGGTCAACCGGTATGTGGACAGAACGCACGGATAGTCGGGGGACTCCGCCGCAGCGTAGGGATTGCCAAGAACCGGAAAGACCTTGGTCGCCGGGTTCGTCTGCTGGGCTGGATAAAGGATATTCCGAACGGGTGACTCATAAGGCTCGTAATGCGTCGGCAAGGGCCCGTCGAGCAGTCCCGTAGGGACGAAGAGCCACCCTTTGCCGTCAGCCTTCATGATGAACGGCGAAGCCCCATCATGGGCATCGAGTCCAAGCGCTCCCGGAATAGCCATGGCGGTTGGGGGCTTGTTCACCGGGAAGTCGGGGACATCCAGACCGTCCCACTTCTTGGCTTCGTGATCCCAATAGACATAACCACGTTTTGTTCCCTTGGTCGCCTTCAAGGCGAGCCGCGACTCTTTCTTCCAGGGATCGCCCGCAGGATTGGCCGACGCCCGGTTGTACATGATCCGGCGATTCGCAGGCCAGGCGAACGCCCATCCTAGCGAAACCCAATCGTCTCCCTGACGATTCGCTGCATGATTGTGGCCGTCGGGTTCACTTGGCGTTGGCGCGAAGATCCCGCTGTAGATCCAGGCTCCACACGCGGTGGATCCATCCGCCTTCAACTCGCCGAAACTCTTGAGTGGCAACTTAGTGTCCACATGATATCCATTCATCTCCTTTAGGATGCGCGTCGCGGAAGGTTCGTCCTTGACCTTCCAGGGGGCATTCTCATGGGCATCGACGTAATCCCAAGTCATCGCCTGGATCGCCTTGTCCCGTTCAAGTGTGCTATCCGCGTAGAGCGCCTTGAGACGCAGACCGAGCTGGTGCGTGAACCAGACATCGGAGCGTGCGTCGCCGGGCGAATCTGCCGCCTTCTCATGCCACTGAATCAGCCTCTGAGTATTGGTATAGGTCCCATCCATCTCAGGCGTTGCGGCGGCTGGTAATAGAAAGACCTCTGTCTTGATCTCACGGGTTTGGAGATCGCCCCGGACAACTTCGGGCGAGTCTCTCCAGAACGAAGCGGTTTCGGTTTCATAGAGGTCCCGGACGACCATCCAGTCGAGCTTGGCGAGAGCCATTCGCTGATAGCCTGCATTCTGGCCACCCACGGCGGGGTTCTGGCCCATCGCGAAGAAACCCCGCATCTTCCCCTCAGCCATAGCGATGAACATCGGCATATGCGAGTGATCACCGGTATTCTTGGGCAACCAGGAGTAGCAGAAGTCGTTTTCTTTCGTCGCAGCCGGTCCATACCAGGCCTTGAGTAGACTCACGATAAATTTAGGGCAGTGGACCCAATAGCTCGTCGGTGACATCTCGGCCGCAATATAATCATTCAGAGTCTCATGGTCTTTCTGCGCCGTGGGCATACTCAAATAGCCTGGCAACAGGTTATAGAGTGTGGGAATATCGGTCGATCCTTGAATCGATGCGTGACCGCGCAGAGCCATAATCCCGCCACCCGGCCGACCTATGTTCCCCAGCAAGAGCTGTAAGATCGTTGATGCACGGATCGTTTGGACGCCTGTCGTATGTTGTGTCCAGCCGACCGCATAGCAGATTGCCCCTGTCTTATCAGGTCCCGACGCGGCGACAAACTCATCGGCGATCTTTTGGAAAACTTCTTCCGGTGTACCACAGACCCGCTCGACCATCTCGGGCGTATATCGCGCGTAGTGACGTCGGAGGATTTGATAGACGCAACGCGGATCTCGCAACGTGGGATCGGTTCGAGGAGGATGAGTCAGTTGGCCGCTTCTCGCTGCAAATCCTTCTGGATTATTCAGATCCACTTCGGGAGGAGTCCCCGGTCGGAGTTTAGGCTCGGCGTCATACCGCCACGACTTGGGGTCATAAAACCGCCGGCTATCGTTCCAGCCTGAGAACAGGCCACCTAGATCTTCCGTATCGAGGTACTCTCCTGTGATGATCGTTGATGCATTTGTATACGCGAGCACATACTCGCGAAAATCTGCGTTCGTCTCTAGCACGTGTCGGATCAGACCACCCAGGAAGACGATATCTGACCCTGCGCGCAGGGGGGCATAGGTGTCGGCCATGGCCGAGGTCCGGGTGAATCTGGGATCGACATGGAGGATCTTCGCCCCTTTGGCCTTGGCTTGCATCACGAATCGGAACCCGACTGGATGGCACTCTGCCATGTTCGAGCCCATGATTAATATTGCGTCAGCGTGCTGCAGATCCATCTGATGGGTCGTGGCTCCGCCGCGACCGAACGAGGTGCCCAGACCGGGCACAGTCGAGCTGTGTCAGATCCGCGCCTGGTTTTCGAGCCAGATCAAACCTAAAGATCTCCATAATTTCAACTGCACATAATTCCACTCGTTATCCATCGTCGCCCCGCCCAGCGAAGCGATAGTTGGGCAGTTGTTCAGCATCTTGGGAACGATCCGACCCTCACGATCTTTCCCTTTCCCTTGAAGGACGAAGTCGCGGTCGCGGGTCTCCTTCATCAGTTTGGCGATCCGATCCATCGCCCAGTCGAGCGGCTTCTCTTCCCACTCGGTCGCGTTCGGAGCCCGATACTTTACCTTCGTCAGACGGTTCGGATTGACGGCTAGCTGGAATGCCGCTGAGCCCTTGGGGCAAAGGGTCCCTTGATTGATCGGGCTATCGGGGTTCCCTTCAATATTGATGATCTGCCCGTCCTTGACACTGACAATCTGGCCACAGCCAACCGCGCAATAGGGACAAACACTGGGGACTTCTCGCGCGCCTTGAATCTTGAGTTTGGCCGCAGCCGCCTTCACAGGTTTCAGGTCGAGCCCAAGCCCTGCGATCGCTCCCACGGCCGCCGTGCGACCATTGCGGAAAAACTGGCGGCGTGTTGTTGGTGACATCTTCATTTCCTTCGAAAACCGTGATTGAGAGCCCGATCCGTCCTCAGTTCTGCTTCTTATAGACCCGAACCGGATCCGACGGCCTGGTCGGTTGCTGGGCTGGCTTCAGTTCCAGCTCCCTGAGCGCTCGGCAGTTGGTGCGCGAATTTGGGTAAAGATCGCTGTCTGGAAAGGCAATCTATGGCCTGAACTGGTAGTTCGGGGTGTCCTGGGGGCCTTGAGCAACTCCGGACGAATCCAAACGCGCCCACCAACTGCCGAGCGCTAGGTCTTTTTTAGCCGAGTTGCCGTCCGGTCGCAATGAGGGACGCTGGGTGGTAAGCTAGAACATCATGGAGACTTCAAGACATTATCCTGATGATCCACGGATGCGCGGCTTCCAGACAAGGTCGAGTGTTCAGGATGTCTTACTCGCCTATGACGAGCACGCCAGGCCGATCCGGGCCGAGGCGATCTCGATTCTTCATGGATCTGGTCGAGTGCTTGCCCGCAAAGTGGTCGCCCAAAGCAACCTTCCCGCGTTCGATAGAGCGGCGATGGATGGCTATGCCTTGCGAGGCGAAGAGACTTTCGGAAGCGATCCCTACAACCCCATCCTATTCCTGGTGGTTGGTCGGTCTCGACCCGGTCGTCCTTGCGACCTTACTCTTAAGCCGGGCCAAGCGATCGAGATCGCAACCGGGGCTCCGATGCCGCATGGGGCAGATACGGTTGTGAAGGTCGAGACAACCCGTCGGATTGGCCGGCAGGTGGAGGTGGGCGAGGCGACTCCCCCAGGTCGGCACGTTGGCGTCATGGGCGAGGACGTCCAACTTGGAACCATCGTGCTCGAGGAAAATCGCCAACTTCGACCCCAAGATCTCGGCCTGCTGAGTGCGCTTGGGATCGCAGAAGTTGAGGTCTATTGTCGGCCTCGAGTGACGATCATCATCACGGGCGAAGAGATCCTACCGGCGGGATCGGTCCCGGAAGGCTGCCGGATCGCCGATTCGAACTCGCCAATGCTGGCAGCCTTGGTGGCCCGCGACGGCGGAATCCCGTCGCTTCTCGGACCACTCGTGGATGATCGGAGCTTGCTCAGGTCCGCAATTTTGGATTCCGCGAATACCTCCGACCTCGTGATCATCTCGGGAGGGAGTTCGACCGGCCCCGAGGACCACGCCCCCAGCTTGGTTGCCGAGTTGGGCACGCTCGCTGTCCATGGCCTGGCCATTCGACCTGCGAGTCCCTCAGGAATCGGCTTCGTTGATGGTGTAACGATCCTGCTCCTGCCGGGGAACCCCGTGAGTTGCCTCTGTGCCTACGACCTGTTCGGAAGTGAGATTGTGCGAATGCGCGGGGGAATTACCGGTGGTTGGCCCTATCCCGGCATCGAGTTACCACTGGCGAGGAAGATCACCTCTCCAATCGGCCGTAGCGACTATGTGCGGGTGGCAACGACACTCGTTGACGACCAACTTTGCGCTGACCCTATTGCGACAAGCGGGGCCTCGATCTTGTCGAGTACCACACGTGCCGATGGTTTTGTGATCGTCCCCGCAGATTTGGAAGGCTACGCCCTTGGTGAGGTTGTTCGGGTCTGGCTCTATGACCGAACTCTTGAGCTTGCCCCCTCATGAGTCACAATCAGGATCAATTCCTGAACGTCGTGGATCGCGACACAGCCAAGCAACGCTGGTGGGCCGCTGCACAACCCAAGCCGCTCGGGACCGAGTCCATACCCCTGGCGAACGCGCTGGGGCGAGTTCTCGGTGAAAACGTCTTCGCGCCCGTGGATGTTCCTGGTTTTGACCGGTCAAACGTCGATGGCTTCGCTGTTCGTGCGGTCGACACATTCGGCTCTGAAGAAGAACATGCATGCCTATCAATGTTAAATCCAGAAGAGATTACCCCCGGCGTGATCCCTGAGTACAACGTCGCTCCGGGAACCGCGAGTCAGATTGCCACCGGCGCGATGATCCCACGTGGGGCGAATGCCGTCGTGATGGTGGAACAGACCGAGTGGACGGGTCATTTTCTCTTGATCCGACGTCCCGTCCCACCCGGTGCAAACATCAGTCATGCCGGCTCCGATCTCGGTCGAGGCGAACTCGTCCTCCGACGCGGAACACGGCTGACTTCACGCGAGACCGGCACCCTGGCCGCGATCGGTCTCGATTCGGTTCGCGTGATTCGTCGCCCCCGAGTCGCGGTTATCTCGACTGGTAACGAGATCATTGCTCCGGGCGAACCACTTCGGTTGGGCACGATTCATGACGCCAATGCAACGATGCTCTCCGACGCCGTTCGAGAACTCGGAGCCGATCCGATTCCACTTGGGATCATTCACGATGATCTCGTTGCCCTCAATGCCAAACTTGAACACGCCTTGACCATTGCCGACGTTGTTCTCCTGAGCGGAGGAACAAGTAAGGGGACGGGAGATCTCTCCTATCGAGTCCTTGCTGGTCGGTCACCAGGTGTGATTGTGCATGGGGTCGCCCTTAAGCCCGGTAAGCCAATCTGTTTGGGGGTGGTTGGCTCCACTCCAGTAGCGATTTTACCTGGCTTCCCGACCTCGGCGATCTTCACGTTTCACGAGTTGGTCGCCCCCTTGATTCGCTGTCTTGCGGGGCAGGGGACCGATCGCTTATCCACGATCACTGCTACACTGCCGCGTTCGATTTCAAGTGAGGTCGGTCGCACCGAGGCCCTCCTCGTGACACTCGTTGAAGGGAGTCACGGCCTGGTCGCATACCCCATGGGGAAGGGCTCGGGCTCGGTCACGACGTTCGCTCGTGCTGATGGATATATAGTGATTCCTCGCGAACGTGAACGTCTGGATGCAGGGACGATTGTCGAAATCGTGCCGATCGGGGAAGGGACCAGACCTGCCGACCTCGTGGCGATCGGCTCGCACTGTGTTGGACTCGATTACTTGCTCTCCGAACTCGCTGAACAAGGATTTTCGTCGAAGTCGCTCTGGGTTGGATCTCAGGGCGGAATCACCGCAGTCTCGCGCGATGAGTGCGACCTGGCAGGTGTTCATCTGCTTGATCCTGTCACTAATCTCTATAATGTTCCATTCCTACCTGAGGGTGCCGAACTGGTCCGAGGCTACGGGCGTATGCAAGGCCTGGTTTTCAGGCCAGGTGACCCTCGATTTGCGGGTAAATCCCTGGTCGATGCGATTCAATGCGCACTCGATGACCCGAATTGCCTCTTGATCAATCGCAACCGTGGAAGCGGCACGCGAATTGTTCTTGATGAGTTGCTCGGCGGTGCTCAGCCCCCCGGATACCGGATCGAGGTCAAGTCTCATAACGCCGTCGCCGCTGCGATCACCCAGAGTCGGGCCGATTGGGGACTCACCATCGGCCCCGTCGCCTCAATGTGCAATTTGAGCTTCATCCCGGTTCGTGAAGAGCGCTACGACTTCATGATCCCGACTATCCATCGGGACAAGCCGGCCTTGCACAAGTTCCGATACCTGGTCGGTCAACCATCGACACGCGCGGGTCTAGCCAGGCTCGGTTTCGACGCCCACCATCCCAATACCAACCTGGGCGCGGTCGTCCTTTGCGGCGGGCAAAGTCGACGCATGGGAAGGTCGAAGGCTTGGCTTCCGTTCGGTCCTGAAACGATGCTCGAACGCGTGGTCCGCCGAGTAGGGTCGGTCGTGGGCCGGGTCGTGGTGGTCGCCGCTCCCGACCAGAAACTGCCCCCACTCCCTGAATACGCGCAGATCGTGACCGACTCCGTCCTGGGGCGCGGTCCGCTCCAAGGTATCACTACGGGTCTGAGCGCTCTCGCGGGCGATGTCGACTGGGCCTTCGCGACCGCGACCGACGTCCCTTTTCTTGAACCTTTGTGGATCACACGTCTGTTCGAATTGTCCGCACACTTCGACATGATAATGCCTGAGATCGGCGGCTATCAACATCCACTTGCGGCTCTGTATCGTGTCGAGCCGGTCCTGGCGGCGGCTCAGACCTTGTTGGCGACCGATCGGCTCCGTCCCGTATTCCTCCAGGAGCTTGTCCCCACTCGAATCATCGACTCCAGCGAGATGATGACTGTCGATCCCGAGCTTCGCACACTGAGGAACTTGAACAGCCCTGAAGACTATCTTACGAGCTTGACGGAAGCAGGCTACACCGCAGAGGTCGCCGAGTTTCGCCGAGAACAGATATGACTGGATGAAATGTTCTTGAATATCTCCTCGACACTCGGCGACCTCAACGATGTAACGCTTCCATCAGCCCTGACGAAGGGTTCTTCGATGAGCTTTCCGCTTGGTTTTCATCAACTCGCGGAATGCGCCCGCTTGTTGACGTCGGTCAGTCGTTCGGTCCTTGAAAGAGCTGCGGCTCGGGTCCGACTTTGTCAGCAGATGATCAAAACCCCATCGATCGCAGCACAGGCAATACTCGCGAGGACCGAGAGGGCGGCTCCTACAGCCGGGGCACTTCCCCAACTTCTCCACCATGTGGGGCCCTTGCCAGGAAAGGCTCTGCCCCCTCAACATGATCGGCAAAGGAAGTGCATTGATATTTAATGTGCCTGTGCCCGGAAGCCCAGGAAGTCGTACATCGGCCCGCTCGGCCAGTTCGTAGGGACCGGGTCGATCGTCAACGATACTTTCCAGTGACCCACCGCGCGGGTCGGCGCTCACCCCTCGGGCTTTGAGTAACGGCGGATCAAGCTCGGCCGGCGATGCCCACCGGGGTATCTCGGTCGGACCGACTTCAATGAGCCTCAGGCCGAGACGACTCGCACCCAAGGGCGAGAACGTGACGAACGGGGCCGGCGATTCCGGACGATTCCAGACGTGGAGCCAACCGGCGACGTCGAGTGTGGCGAGTTCGTCTTGAACCTCATTAATGGTCCAGCCAAGGACCTCCGCAAGCTCGTCCGCGTCTTGCCAGGCGACTTCGCCAAGAGCCATCGCGCGGACAACGGCCAGACTGTTCGCGGGCAAGACCGCCGCGGAGGCAGGTGGCTCAACATGTAAGTGCGTCATCGTAGTCCACCTCCGAGGCGATTTTGATCCGTGAAGAATCATGATCAAGCGTGAAGCAAATGAGTAACGTCCTCGATCGATCAACAGGTCAATCGATTTCGGGGCTAGCCTCTTCAACCGAGGTGTTCCCTTCCGACCAACGTTTCTGGGCCGTCAGGCCGATCGGTTCATCCCAAGCTGCGATCGGTCGGGCTCGGTCCACAGACTGCCGTTCGAGCTGAGACTCGGTTGGGGCCTGGACATCGATCAGCCGGGCATCAATCTCAGCCGCAGAAACAGCCCTGGCAGCCAGCGATTGGGCGGTCGTCGTCTCGGTCATGCGTGCCTCGGCCTCCCAGGCCCGAAGCGAGGAGAGAGCCTGGTCGGGGAAATCGTTCAAACCTGAGAGGAGTTGTCGGACCCAACGGAACCGACTTGGATCTTCAACACTCCGGGCAACCACGAAGGCGGCAGAACAGGCGTTGGCATCCCGCGAGGTCAATGCTTCGGTAACGAACGTCTCCATTTCATCGGGCGATTGGTGTTTGAGCACTTCGGCATACGAAGCGATCAGACGAGGATTGACCATGTCCGGCCGATCGCACGCCAGGTCAATCCGCCGCTGATCGTCGGAATCGATCACGCGATCCCTTAGAGTTTCCAGTTGGCGGCGGGCCCACTCGCGAGCCGGTTCGTCTCCAGCCGTAGTCGAACTCTCATGGAAGACCAGCAGGCCTCCGACGGTCGGTGCCGCAATCCCTCCAGCGATCGGTCGAACGTAGACCTTGGCCTGGAATTCTTGAGCCCGGGTTTGCACCTGTTGCTCGATCAAATTCATCCGGAGAAGTCGGTTCGTCTCGCGTTGGAGACTTTCGATCGACTGCGTTTGCGAGTTGCGAACTCGTGCGTTGGCCGTTTCCACTAATCGGTCGAGGAAGACCCGAGGCACCGGGCTTGGGTCTTTGGATCGCTCGGTCAACTGGCCTCGGAGTTCTCGTGCGGCTACTGACGCCTTCTCGCGAGCAGTCTTTACGGTCAGCTCGCCTTGGCGAACCTGATTCTTGAGGTCCTCACGCACGGTGCGGAACCGACCGAGTGCCGCATCGACTTCTAACTGAAAGGGCTCAGTCGCCTCGCCCAGCGCGTTTAGGCCGACCGGTTGACGAAGGGGGTTCAATGCCATGACTATCCTCGTGTAAGTAGTGCTGATATCCGAACGGATCGAGAAGAAAACGAGTTGTCGGAACCAAAAATCAGAGTTCAGGTCGCGCTGGTCTCATGTCCTCGCCCGCAGGTTCGGCAACGCATTGAGCGATGCAGTCGCCTGTCTGGCAAATTCGCTCTCAGCCTTGCGGATCGCATCGACGCGGGTCTTCCCCGTCGCCTCGACCGTCTCAACCAGTCCCGGCCCAGAGAGTCGAGCGAGCCAGGACCCGTCCTCCTGAGCAAGCCAGCTCACCAATGAGCCCGCTAAACCCAACAAATCCCGCCGGTGACATGCCTTTGTCTCGTCACGCCACTGGCGAATGACCTCGACACCTTGAATTTGCTTGAACATGATGACTGTGCCTCGACGCCAAACCTGGTCGCTCTCGACAACCGACATTGAGTAAGATCTGGAATCTGTCAAAATAAATTCGCTGAACTTCCCAGACTACCTAACCTGCGATTTAGGATCATCGACTTGATCGAGATCGAACTCTATGGTGTGCCAAGACTTCGGGCAAAAACCGCTCGATTGGAGGTCGATGCAACCTGCTTGGGAGAGGCCTTGGTGGCGTTAGCGGTGAGCTGTCCAGGCTTGGCCGGGACGGTGATCCAGGGGGAACGGCTTCATCCGGCTTATAAGGCTTCGATCAATAGCGACCGGTTCGTCGATGACCCGGGCGAGCCGCTCCAGCCGGGGGATGTGCTCCTGGTACTATCAGCGGATGTCGGCGGCTGAGTCGGTTGTGGTAGGTTGAAGCAGGGATCGTGTACGTAAGTGCGATGTCGTCCGCTGGAGACTCGCGATGAAAGCAATCGGTCGGCGACGTTTTGTGTTCACTTTCGCCATGATCGTGGTGGGATTCCAGGTGTTTTCCCTGGGTTCGTTCTTCATCTTGAGTTCTCCCAATCCCCCCCTCACGCTCATCATCTTGGCCGGGATTGGAACAGTTGGGCTTGCCTCACTGCCGTGGGTGCGAGCCTCTCACGCCAGGATGAGACTCAATCACCCGCGAAAAGCTTACGAGAAGAGGCTCTGTCCCTGCTGTGGAGCCGGCCCGCTTCAAATCCGAAGTTGGAGACAACACCCGAGCGTCCGATATGGCAGGTGCCCCGTCTGCTCGGCCTATTTTTGCCAGAACAACCTGGGACCCTGGAAATCTGACGTGAACGGCGAATGCGAGCTGATCTTCCATGGTGGTTCCCTACCGACGTCGACCTGGTTCGACCCTCAGAAGGTCCAGGCCGACTCATCGACCGTTGGCGAACTCTTAAGGTCCAAACGCGACGGCGATCTCGACCGCCTGGGCGAAGCGCCCCCTCCTTCGCCTTATCAGACAGCAGCCCCAGGTTTGAGGAGTAAGCCCAAGGTTCTCGGTGAGGGCGAGACGATTTACTCGCGACTCCTGAAGAATAAGTTCCGGCGCGGGTGGTCTCCGTCATCGACCGAGCCCTCCGAGCCCGCCCCGACTCTCTATGATCATTGGCTCGATGGTGGCCCAGGTTAGGTCCTGGATTCTCAGCTTGGGCGGCTTAGGGGAGACTGGCTCTGGGTCAACCCCCTCTCTGCCTCTCGCTCTCGAACTAGCCAGTTTGACGCGAACTTAGGACCAGCTCACCGCTGAGACAACGAGATACCATGTCCCTCTTCGGCTACCACGGCCAGTACCTCAAAATCGACCCTAGACCTGGGCGGTCGGGCCTCATGCCAATCGATTCCACCGTCCTTCGCCAATTTCTAGGAGGTGTCGGGCTGGGAACCTGGCTAGTCGCCCATGAAACCCCCGCAGGGGCTGATCCGCTTGGCGAGGACAATGCCTTGGTCTTCGCGTTCAGCCCTCTGGTCGGAACGCCCCTAACGACCTCGGCCAAGTTCGCGGTGGTGGCGATCGGACCACTGACCGGTCGGCTCTGCGACGCCCTCTCGTCCTCACACTTCGCGATCGCCGCCAAGAGGACGGGTGTCGACGCGATCGTGATCAATGGCAAATTCTCAGCCTCAACGATTCTTATCGTCGATGGCCTGGGAGGTCCGCCCAAGGTCGAGATCCGCCCGGCGGGCGATCTTTGGGGTTTGCCCGCCCGCGAGTGTGAAGATCGACTCCGGGCCCAACTCGGTCCCGAGTACCAGATTGCAGCAATTGGCCCTGCGGGTGAGCGGCTGATCCCCTTCGCCACGATTAGCCATGATGGTCGACACGCAGGGAGGGGCGGACTTGGAGCGGTTCTCGGTTCAAAGAATGTCAAGGCCATCGCCGTTCGAGGTGATCATCGCGTCCCGGTCGCGAATTCCGACCGTGTCATCCAGATCGCCAAAGACCTCTCGGCTCGCTCGTTCGGGCCAGCCACTGAAAAGTACCGTGAGCTTGGCACGGTCGCCAATCTGTTGGTCTTTAACCGCTTCAATGCTCTACCGACCCGCAACTTCAGTTCTGGGCAGTTCGAGACGGTTGAGAAACTCACCTCCGAAGATCTTGCACCCGCGCGGCGGGTCGCCCGTAACTCCTGTGCAGCGTGTACGATAGGCTGCGAGCATATCTATGCCAGCCAATCGAAGGCAGGGACCCGTCTCGAATACGAATCCTTATATGCATTGGGACCTCTTTGCGGTGTCGATGACGGGGCGGCCGTGCTCGAAGCGGCCCGGGCTTGTGACGAGGCCGGGATCGATACCATTAGCACCGGCGCAACAATCGCCTTTTTGATGGATTGCGCCGATCGGGGCTTGTTGTCCGATGCCCGCCTCCCCTCGGGCCGACTCCTCAAATTTGGCGATGGGGCCGCTGTCGCCGAGGCGATCAAGGCGTTGGTTGCGGGCGAGGGCCTCGGACAGCTTCTTCGGTTGGGGAGTCGTCGGGCTGCCGAACAGATCGGCGGCGAGGCCCCAGGTCTGGCTTGCCACGTGAAAGGGCTTGAACTTCCGGGCTATCACCCGAAAGCCTTACATACCATGGCGTTAGGGCTATCGGTCGGAACGCGCGGTGCCGACCATAATCGCTCGGGTGCCTATGAGGCCGATTTCTCCGCCGGGGTTGATCGGAAGGCCGGCAGCGCCGCGTCTGCCCTCGCCGCGATTAGCACCGAGGACCGGGCGGCATTGATCGACGCTCTGATCCTCTGCAAATTCCTCCGAGGCATCTTTTCGGACCTGTTCGCCGAGTCGGCCGAGATGCTAAACGCCGTTACGGGATGGGATTATTCCGCCGACGAGCTACGGGAGGTTGCGACCCGAATCGTCACCGCACGGAAGCTCATCAATCAGCGGGAGGGCTGGACAACTTCCGAAGATACGCTCCCCCCCAGGCTACGTCCCGCGCCGCTCGCCCTCATGATCGAAGCCTATTACCACCAGCGCGGCTGGGACTTCGAAGGTCGAGTCCCCACCGAAATGAATGTTCGGCTTGGACTGACCGATCCGGTCTGGCATGGTCTTTAGACCGAGTGGGGGATACGATACATGATCGCATCGAGAGCGAACTTCGCGGGCAAGCCCTGTGTCGGACCTCGCGCCCCGATCCGAACCAACCTGGGTTTGCAGCATCAAGGATTGGCAGTCCCCGTTCCTGTGAGCCCTTTTGGCCAACCGCCTCGAATTGCCCGACTTTGCCTGGACTTCAGATCTGATGACCGACATGCAAGAGAATCTCTCCCCCGCACCGGACGCCGCGCCAGCGACGGTCGATGAGACCACCCCAGCCCGTCGTAAGTCTCTGCGATACGAGATGCAGGACGATGTACCGTTCAACGCCGTCTCACATACGCACCCCGATCGACTCGCCAAGACCCTTGAACTGGTGAAAGCCTGCGCCCGAATCGCAGACGATAATCGGGCCAAGGATATCTTGATTCTTGACCTCCGGAGTGCAACTTCGCTGGTTGATTATTTCGTGATCGCAACCGCTCCTTCGCGTCGGCAGGCGAACTCGATCGCCATCGAAGTCGACCAGGAGATGAAGAAGCGGGGCGAAAAGAAGCTTGGTTTCGAGGGCTCCGAAGAAGGGCGCTGGACCCTGATTGACTACGGCGACTTCGTTGTCCATGTGTTCAACCCCGAGACACGCGGCTATTACTCGCTCGAAGAGATTTGGGGCGATGCCCTCAAGGTCGATTGGCGCGATGCGAACTCCCGACCGATCGTCGAGCCCGAGAACGAATCCGAGCCAATCCCAACCGAAGCCGAGCCCGACTGATCGAGACTTGTCTCTGATTTGAAGTTGGATGCCCCCACCTTCTTCGATGGGATGAAGGTGGGTGGGAAGCCATCCCACGCGAGCCCCCTCCACGAATCTTAGGTTGAGCAGATGAACATTCTGGCCGCCTTACGTGCCCGATTCGCCCAATCCACGCCCCTCGGTTCCGACCCTGCCTCATTCGCAGCGGCGGTCCGACAAGCCTCTGAGCCCAAGTTCGGCGACTACCAGGCGAACGGTTGTATGGCGATCGCCAAAGCGACCAAGCTCAACCCTCGCACCGTCGCGGAAGGGGTCGCCAAGAACGTTGACCTTGAACCGATGGCCAGCAGTCCTGAGATCGCCGGACCCGGCTTCTTGAACGTTCGAATTCATGATGCGTGGATCGGTGCCCAACTGCAAGCGTTGATCCTTCACAACCGACTCGGCCTGGTTGAGCCTGCCCTCAAGAAAACCGTCGTGGTCGACTTCTCGTCGCCGAACGTGGCGAAACCGATGCATATCGGCCATGTTCGGTCGACGGTCATCGGTGATAGTCTGGCACGAATCTATTCCGCACTCGGGCATGAAGTAATTCGCGATAATCACCTAGGGGATTGGGGATCTCAGTTCGGTATGATCATCTGGGGATGGAAGAACCATCGCGATGAATCCGCCTACGCCGCCGACCCCGTCACCGAACTCGCCCGGCTTTATCGCATGATCCAGGCTGGAATCAAACCAGGTGAGACCTTCGCCGAGAACTACAAAAAGGTTCTCGAACTCGATGCCCAGGGCAAGTTGATTGAAGCCGATGCCTTGCTCGCCAAGCTTCCCGACGGCCATGCCCATACCGTCGAGTCGGTAAGAACTCAGGTTGCCAAGAGCAAGGCCATCGCCGATGCCACTCGGGTCGAAACTGCCAAGCTGCATTCGGGCGATCTTGAAAACCGAGCGCTCTGGGAGCAGTTCATGCCCCACTGCCTCGCCGCGCTCCAAGGGATCTACGACCGCCTTGGCGTCAAGTTTGATGTTCAGCTTGGCGAGAGTTTTTATGACAACATGCTTGCAGATGTTGTCCAAGAGCTGGAGTCGAGGGGCCTTGCCGTCGCCAGCGAAGGGGCGACGGTCATCTTCACCGAGGGCTCAAACTCTCCTTTTCTCATTCGTAAACGTGACGGAGCGTTTAACTACGCGACCTCCGACCTCGCAACGATCAAATATCGCAAGCAAACTTGGAATCCCGACCTCTTACTCTATGTCGTTGACCATCGCCAAAGCGATCACTTCAAGCAACTGTTTACCGCTGCACGAAGCTGGGGTTACGACGACATGACGCTCGAGCACGTCGCCTTCGGCGCGATCCTCGGCAACGATCGCCGCCCGATGAAGACTCGCGACGGCGACGTGGTCGGGCTCGAATCGGTGCTTAATGACGCTGTGGCCGCCGCCCGAACAGTCATCGACACCAATAGCCCCGACCTTGATGCCGAAGAACGGGCTCGTGTCGCCGAGATCGTCGGCCTGGGTGCCATCAAGTATGCCGACCTCTCCCAAAACCGTCTCAGTGACTATGTCTTCGATCTCGACAAGATGGTCGCTCTGAATGGCAACACCGGCGCGTATATGCAATATGCCTATGCTCGCATTCGGAGTATCTTCCGCCGGGGTGAGATCGATCCCGAAGCGCTACGGGCTTCAAATCCACCCTTGTTGATCACCACTCCGACCGAGCGTGCCCTCGCGCTGAAGATCTTGCAGCTCCCCGAGGCTTTAGAACTTGCCGCCGCTGAGTTGAAGCCGAACGTACTGACCGATTACCTCTTCGACCTGGCCAATAAGTTCAGCACGTTCTTCGAAGAATGCCCGGTCTTAAAGGCTGAGACACCTGAGTTACGCAATAGCCGACTGGCGCTGGGCGACCTGACCGCGCGGGCTCTCAAGCTCGGGCTGAGCCTGCTCGGAATCGATGTCGTCGAGCGGATGTGATCCGGTTAGCCGAGAATCTTCTCCCAGCTTACGGTGTTCACCGTCGATTCAAGACTCAATCGCGTGAGAACCTCTTCGATTTCTCGGTCGGCTCGTTCCGGCGTGCCAATATCGATGACGATGGCGTTCTCGCCGTCGGTTGTACTCGGTTGTGACGACACTCGCATGACGCTCATTTTTGCATGTTCATTGATCTGCCGGAGTGCCAGTGCGCGGATGGTGATCTCCTGATCGACCCGACAGAGCACCTTGAGTCGATACGCACTCTCGACATCGACCGCTTTCTTGCGCATTGCGTCGATACGATCGCTGATCGGCTTCAAACCCAGATGAAGCCCCAGAATGATTACGGTCCCGGCCAGCCCATGCAGGGGAAATCCCGAACCGATCAAGGTTCCGATCGCAGCGCTACACCAAACGGTCGCCGCTGTGTTCATACCATGAACATTCAGCCCCTCACGTAGAATCACGCCACCGCAGAGGAAGCCGATTCCACTCACGATCTGAGCGGCGATCCGGGTCGAGTTATCCTGAGGCGTGGCCAACGTCGATAACGACACGAACAAGGCGGCTCCGACACAAACCAAAGCATTCGTCTTGAGCCCAGCCGGGTGCTGACTGTACTGCCGCTCAATTCCGAGCGCTACCCCCATCAACAGGGCAAGCAGAACTTGACTGACAAACACTAACAACCCCATCATACCCCCATGACCGCAAAATCGGGTTGATTCTGTACCTCGTCGGGCACCTTGATCCCCTCGTGTCGCAACAGACCCCGCTTGAGGTCAAGCCCCCCTGCATAACCCGTCAGTGTACCACTCGACCCGATCACTCGGTGGCACGGGACCACGATCGGGATCGGATTGGTGGCGTTGGCCCGACCCACTGCGCGCGATGCGGACGGTTTACCGATCCGCCTTGCCAGCTCACCATAGCTGATCGTCGTGCCAAACGGAATCCGACAGAGTTCCGCCCAGACAATCGTCTGGAATGGAGTGCCCTTAGGAGCAAGTGTGATCTCAAACTGCTGCCTCGCCCCTGCAAAGTACGCTTGAAGTTGCCCGATCACAATTTCACATCTTAGATCATTACGCACGATGATCGCGGAAGGCGGGTCATCAGGAAACGCCAGCTTGACGAGGGCTCCCTCGTTGTTCAAGACCACGAACATCTGTCCGAATGGGGTCTCAAAGGGGGAGTAAACCAAGCTCATATCGGCTCCTCGTTCTTGAGTGACATCCAGAGGTGAAAACTCGCGAGACTCCGGTCGGGAGCGAACGGGGCCATCGCGGTCAAAGTTCCCGAAGCGTCAGGTCGCTCGTCAAGTCGAAAGAATTTCAGCAATGCTGTCGATAGTCCGGAATCCCCAGCAGGGACGCAATCAGCAAATCCACAACCTCGCATCATCACATAATGGGTCGACCATGGTCCAAATCCTCGGGTCGCCCGTAGAGCCCGTTCGACCTTGCGGATTGGCGACTGAGGAAACTGTTCCACATCTAACTCCCGCTCGACGACCTTGCGTGCCACACCGATCAGATAATCCGCCTTGGAACGTGAGAACTGAAGAGGCAACAGGTCCGCAACTTCCAGGTGAGCGATTGCCTCCGGGGTCGGATGTGCAAAGAGTCCGCTTGTGCCGACAGCAACGCCACAAAGCTCAGCCAACCTCCTCTGGAGCGAGAACGCGAACGCCAAATTGACCTGCTGTCCCAGGATCGCCCAAGTCAGGGATTCAAACACATCAACGGTCAGTGGAATCCGCAACCCACGGCGACTGGCGACCAAGGGGGCAAGTTCAGGACTGTTCAGAACGCGCCTCTCGAAGGGGCCAGGCTCGCACCCCAGCCCAAGCAGGCGGACCGCCCGCCGATGGGCCAAACCCATCATGGGAGGTGTAATCTTTTGGGGCGATTCGACCTGGCAATCGACAGATTCTCTCTCGATATTCATGTGCAGAAGTGCTGGCGTGTCCTCAAGAAGCAGAGCCCGTGTGAATCGCCCTGCTTCCACCCGTTCGATCACGCTATTCGAGTCACGTCCTAGCACGCGTCTCGTGACATCGTGGAGATATCCCGCCGGAAGGCGAATTGTGAACGAGTCCGACTCACCGATCCGGCGGTGCTCGCCCGGAGTCAACCCGGTCCTCCTGCGGAAATGGGCGTGGAAGGGGGCAAGTGATTCGAACCCGACCGCAAACGCCACGTCACTGACATTCGACTCATGCAGGTTCAGAAGTATGCATGCCTTTTCGACCCGAGCCCTCGCCAGAAACTCAGCGGGTGTCCTATGGAAGTGGTTCCGGAACAGTTCGTGAACCTTGGTCACACCGAGCCCAAGTTCCCTAGCGAGGTCAGGAACACCCGCGAATTTGCATGGGTCGAGCCGGATCTCGGTCGCGAGAGCGACGACCGCCT
>JANXSX010000092.1 GCA_025356475.1 Isosphaeraceae bacterium
TTTGAAACGTGTTCGGTGTAGCAGAAGGCATTGGAATAGCATCCGTGCTCTGCGAAGGAGAAATCTCATAGCACCAGTGAACCAGATTCGCGAAGTAAACGCGAAATCAGTTTCCCGTGTCAAGGTCAAGTTGGAATCAGCTTAGGGTTGCTGCCTTCAACTCTCGGGGCGACAGGACACCGTTAGAACTTTTCCTTGAGGGCACGCGGTTGTTCAGGAATTCAAGGTTTGCTCAGACTATGTAGTTTGCGTTGAGAACCAATCCCCGTTGGCTCCGTCGCCGTTTGCAATCCGGTTCGTAGTGGACATAAGGTCAAGACGGCGTATAATTAGCTCGAAGCGGTCAGTGCGATTTGTGGTGGCCCCAGCGAAGTTTAATTTATTCTTGAAGAATCGGCTCCATGCTCCTAGTGAGAGCGAGGATAGGGAATGCCGTTCGACGCTCGTGCAATTGCGAATTATTTCCTTGATGCTGCTGAATCTGCGGGGGTCGCGATTACTCCCATGAAGATTCAAAAGCTGGTCTATTTTGCGCATGGCTGGCATCTTGCCGTCAGAAACGGCGAGCCGCTGATTAATGAGCAGGTGGAGGCGTGGATGTACGGCCCTGTCATTCCTTCGCTCTATAGAGCGTTGAAAGGATATGGTGATCAGCCTATCTCAAGGCAAATCATGGGCCCCCGCCAGCACACTTCAACCCTTTCTGACAATCCAGGCGAAGAGGCATTTGCCCGCTCATTACTCGCGCGTGTTTGGGACATCTATAGTCCCTTCACGGCGATCCAATTGTCAAACATGACGCACGAACCCGACACTCCCTGGTTTAAGGTCTTCAGCCAATATACCACTAACGGTGGGACTCTTCCCAAAGGAACGGATATCCCGCATAATTCCATCCAAGAATACTTCCGAAGCCGTCTTCGTCCTGTGGCTGAGAAAGCATGAATACGGATGAGACGGACGCACTAAGCGGAATTACCGGGCCTGAAGTCGTCCCAGAGACCAATCCAGATCAACTCACAAAGCAGGAACTAAAAAAGGTCAAAGGGCGGTCTGACCGCCCTTCGCCTACAGATAGACTTGCCGCATCGGTCGAGTGGCACATCAATGATATTTGCAGGGATCGAGAACGACTTCTGATCTCAAACGAATCTCTTCGTAATGAACTTGATGATCTAAGACCGCGTTACGCGGCCCTCCAGGAATCGTTTCGAGCTTCTCTCGCCAGCAGTGTTTTTGCTACCGCTATGGTCGGGCTTGGAGGATCTTTGATAAGTGGCGCAGGATACGCGGGAGACGGGTGGAAAGTAGTCGTACTCTGTTTTGGGATCGCAACTTTTGTATGGGGATTTCTTTTGCAGATAGCGTCGACCTGGCTCTCAGTAGTTTTTCGTCCGTCGCCAACAAAACGAGTCGATCATCAACATCGACTTACAAGAAATCCAACCGAGGCGTCATCGCCGTCCATAGCAACGAACCGAACTGAGCCATAGTCGACCAGTGCAATCGTCTCCGATCTAAATCCTGTTCCACACGGGGAAAAATGTCGATTTGTGGCGTTTCGGTCTTGGCACGTACCACAGTTCCGCATTGCGCTCGCGTTGCAGTCGCATTGCATTCATGTTGCACTCGGGGCGAGAGGATTTGAACCGATCAGCTCGCGTCCTTTCCCGCCAATTCTCCACTCACTTTACTGGCACTTTGCTCACTTCGGTCCGAGACACCGACGCGTTGTCGGGTGTTGCCTCTGGCCCTCTGGTGACCGCGTCGGCTTTATTGCGGCCCACGTTGTTCTCAGCCGAACAACTGGCACCCTCGGTGCTTGACCGCGTACGAGATTTGGCCGTTCACGAGGCTATCCCGCAAGGTCGAAATCAGGCCCCTTGGGCTTGGCTTCGATAATGCCAAGCATCTCTTCACGTTTATGTTCAACCTTGCGCCGGGCGTTGCTCACTAGATTGTTAAAGACAAAGGCGAAGAGCATCGCGGGGAGAAGTGCAGCGGCCCGGCAAGACTCAAAAGAGTCGAGATCGTATCGATTGATGCCTGCCGCTAGGGAAAGTCCTGCCCATGGGCTGAGTGCTAGGGTCGGCAGCATGATCGTCCGCTTCACATCGGCAGCAGCCATCATCGACCCTGCGACCACAGGTACGAACCAGACGATGGTGATGAACAAAGCAAACATCGTTCCACCACCCTTGGCCGAGGTGAGCAGAAACCACTGCAAGCCAAGCCCAAAGTAGGCGACGACGAAGACGCCAATCACGATGGTCAAGGAATAGGCTGAGGTCGCACTAGCCACGTTTTGTGATCCAATCACGTTCCAGGCCGTCGTCGAGATCACCAGTACAATCATCCCAAAGAGGCCGACCGTCATCCGGTTCAGCCCGGAATCACTCCACCACCGAGGGCGGCGCTTTCCGTGCCGCTGGGCGAATTCGAGCCCCTTTAAATAACCCGCCTGATCGGGCGTGATGGTGAGCAACAAGAGGAGTGCAAAAATGACCATGACATAAATCAGAACCAGAGCAAGATACTCTTGTCCGACCCAGGTCCAGCATCCCCCGAGCAGAAGGAAACCCAGCAGGCTGAGGTACCCGAGCGCTTGCGGCTTAGAATACGTGTGGGTCCGGTCCGAGGTGATCTTCCGGACCGCCCCGATCATGAAGAAGGAGAGGAGCACAAGCTCATGGCCGATGAGGACCAAAACGGCGGGGAAGGGAACCCCGAAGAATTTCAATTCCGGGAAATGACCACCGAACATACTGGAACCATAGCCGATGATTCCGCCAACACCTCCACCCACGGCGTAAAACAGGAAGACAGCCACAATGATACTTCGAGCGCCACTGCCACCCGTCTTGCCGACCAATATGTTCAGCAAGGTCATCGCATGGGCGACCCAGGCAGCGAGAATGAATGGTATTAGGATTAATAGATATCCACTTATTCCAACTGGTGAGCCATAGGCGCAGAAGATCGCGAACGGGAGGACGACGGCCGCCAGGAAGTATTCACGGATTGGGGCACCGAGTAAGAATCCCAACGCCACATTGAGGGGGGGCAGGGGGGCGATCCGGTGGAAGTCGAGCATCCCGGTGGTTCGGGCTTTGTTGGCTTGCTGACCGATCTGTGCCGAGCCGATAAAGAAGAGCAAAATCCCCTGCACACCCATCAAGAGATTGAGCGAGCGACCGTTGGCGATCCAGTTGAACTCGCGACCAGCCCAGGCTGCCGCCAAGCCAAGCATCGCGACCAGAAGAAGGCCCGAGATCAACTGCCGACGCCGGAGCCTCGACCGAAAGAATCGCCAGAGCATGGGGTTATCAGTGAATAACCAGCGCGGGTCGGTCATCACGAAAGCTCCTTGGCACCGACCTTGAGGAAGAGCTCTTCTAGCCCCTCCTTGCGACGCGAGAACGAGGCGATACGGACACCCGAAGTGATCAGTTGAGCCAGTAAATCACTGGCAACACGAGTATCACCCGCGTACCGAAATAAGAAAACACCATCAACACCGCGTTCAATAGGACCTGCCAACGGATCCTCAGCGAGCAGGTTCAGGAACCGTTCCTCGCCGTCGAGCACCTCGATCGCCAGGGAGTCGGCCCCCATGATCTGAGCTTTGACCTCGTCGATCCGGCCCGAGACCACCATCCGACCGCGTTCCATGATCGCGACAAAGGTGCAGAATTCCGACATCTCGGTCAAGATATGCGAGGAGACGAGAACGGTACGCCCCTCGGCAGCAAGGCCTCGAAGAATGTTCCGTAAGTCGATCCGACCCGTGGGGTCCATGCCGCTTGCAGGTTCGTCGAGCAGAATCACCTTGGGCTGGGGGATCAAGGTCTTGGCCAGCATTAATCGCTGACGCATCCCGCGCGAGAGTTCGGCCACCATCGACTCACGCTTCTCGGTGAGTCCCACCAGTTCCAGGTAGCGACCGACCAGAGCAGGGCGCTCGGGACGAGGGATCATGTAGCTCCCTGCGAACAGGTCGAGAAACTCCCAACATTTCAGGTCGTCGTACATGGGTGGGAAGTCGGGCATGAAGCCAACGAGCCGGCTGGCACGTTCGGGATGCTCCCGGATGTCGACTCCCGCGATCTCAATTGTGCCCCGAGTCGGTTCGATCAGGCCGAGCATCGCCCGCATCGTGGTGGTTTTGCCCGCACCATTGGGTCCGATCAGGCCGCAGACCTCGCCAGGCCCAATCTCCAACGAGAGATCATGTACGGCGGTGATATTGTCAAACTCGACCCGAAGGTCGTGCAGGCGGATCATGACCACGGACCCTCACCAACCGATTCCCAATCCGAACGAATTCTGGCACGAGGGTACGACAAAGGTCAGATGAAGTCCATCCAGCGGTCATTTTTTTAGAAGTCGTATTATATTTATGTGTATATATTACAGAGATACATGCAAGAATGTTGCCTACCAACTGGGAAGATAAGAAATTTGGGTGGTAAGTATAGCACAATATGAACCTTGATCAACTAAGTACATGTTTCGACCTATCAGGTGAAGACGCTCGGGATGTGAAGTCGGGTGGGATTGTGGAACCCACCCGACTGGTGGGGTTGGCTTAGCGCTTGAGCATTGAGGCCGCGTAGATTGCGGAGGAACCGAGTTCTTCCTCAATGCGGAGGAGTTGGTTGTACTTGGCAACTCGGTCGGTCCGGCTGGCGCTGCCGGTTTTGATTTGACCGCAGTTGGTCGCGACGGCGATATCGGCGATTGTGGCGTCCTCGGTCTCGCCGGAGCGGTGTGAGAGGACGGCGGTGTACTTGCTGCGTTGGGCAAGTCCGACCGAGTCAAGGGTCTCGGTCAAGGTACCGATTTGATTGACTTTGACGAGGATGCTGTTGCAGCAGCCTTGGGCGATTCCGTCGGCAAGTCGGGCACTATTGGTGACGAAGAAGTCATCGCCCACGATCTGGATCTTGTCACCAAGGGCTTTGGTCATAGCTGCGTAGCCGGCCCAATCGTCTTGGTCGAGAGGATCTTCGATCGAGAGGATCGGGTACTTTTCGACCCAAGAGGCGAAGAGGTCGATCATCTCCTGAGTGCTAAAGAGCTTATCTGGGTTGGACTTCCAGAACTTATAGCCCTTCTTGTCGCCTTCATCGAAGAGCTCGGAGCTCGCACAGTCGAGGGCGATGGCGAAGTCTTTGTCTCGCCCAGGGGTGTAGCCGGCCTTGCTGATGGCGTCGAGAATGTAAGTCAGGGCTTCTTCATTCGCGAGGTTGGGGGCGAAGCCGCCCTCGTCGCCGACTGCGGTGTTGTGCCCCGCCTTTTTCAGGACAGACTTGAGCGTGTGGAAGACTTCCGCGACCATGCGAATACCCTCGCTGAAGCTCTTGGCTCCGACGGGCATGACCATGAATTCTTGAAAGTCGATTTTGTTGTCGGCGTGCTTGCCGCCATTGATGATGTTGGCCATCGGCACGGGAAGGATGCGAGCGTTGGGGCCGCCAAGATAGCTGTAGAGCGGCAATCCACAGCTTGCGGCGGCGGCCTTAGCGGCGGCAAGACTGATGCCCAGGATCGCATTGGCCCCGAGTTTACCCTTGTTGGGGGTCCCATCGGCAGCGATCATCGCGGCGTCGAGGGCAGCTTGCTCGGTCGCATCGAGCCCGATGACAACGGCCGCGAGTTCCTTGTTGACGTGCCCAACAGCTTTGCGAACGCCCTTGCCGAGGTAGCGCCCTTTGTCGTCGTCTCGCAGCTCGACGGCCTCATAGATGCCGGTACTCGCCCCCGATGGGACAGCGGCACGGCCCATCGTTCCGTCGGCCAGGGTCACATCGACCTCGACGGTTGGGTTGCCACGGCTATCGAGAATCTCTCGGCCTTTGACAGAGGCGATCGCGGTCGAACGAGTGCTCATCTTCGGGACGTGCTCCAGGTGAAACAAGAAAAAGGCGTGTTGCACTTCACAAACAGATCAAAACTTGACAAAGTTGTTTACATCCGGTCTCCACTTAGTCGCCACCATTGTGGCCAGCGACAATGGGATTTGCCACGTCAATTCGAGCCCAGAGCCAGGCTGGCGGATCGTCGTGGGATTCCTGCTCTCGACCAGGGAAACCCTGGGATAAACCAGCAAGAATCTGGATTGGCCAGGGTGCTGGATCAATGCGAACGAGCCACGCTCCCATTTTATGGGAAACGTGGCTCGTTAGCTGATCAGAGCGTTTTATGTCGAAGTGAGTTCAGGTGCTGGCGTGAGCTTTCTTGCGGAGGCCGTAGCCAACCATGCCAACGATGCCTAGACCCATCAGGACGATACTACCCGGCTCAGGTACAAAGGCGAACGTGCCTGCGAGATACTTGTTTGGCGGGCCACTGTCAATGGCTGTCGGCAGTCCAACAATACCAGAGTTGTAACGGAGGCCCGTGGCAATGATCTGGGGTGCAATCGACGAAACGGCGGGATTGTAATTGCCGTTCTGGTCGGCGGGCGTAAAGCCATCCGCAACGATCGAATACGACTTGCCAACGGTCAAACCGAGCGAGGCAGCACCAATCAAGGTCGGAGCGAGGTAGCGGCTGGCACCTCCACCAATTAGGGTGTTCCCCTGGTTACTAGGACTAGGACCGAAGGCGGCCGTCATCAAGAGGATTGGGGTGTTGATGTTCGTGATGTCATAAAGGCGGACATTAAGGCGACCTACGAAACCATCTCCACCCGCGTCAAACAGGCCGAGTTGTGTGATGGTGATTGGGCTGGCGACCTGAAAGTCGAGGCCCAGCGTAAAACCGTCCTGATTGCCTGGCGTGCCGACCGGCACATTATAGGCGATAAAATCAGCCTTAGCTGAGCTAGCGAAGCTGAGAAGTGTCAGTGCTAGGAAGAATCGGATTGATGACTTCACAGTGGTCTCCTAATTTTAGAAGGTCGCTCGTCGATCCCTGAGGGGTCGGCACACGCGTCCCGTTCATTGCATCCAATGCCATACTCCATTTAGTATAAACCTTGTTCGATTCTGAGAGCAATGGGACACTTGTGATTTTTTCTGGTTTTTCCGATTCGACCGGTCAAAAGCTTAAGTCGTGTTGCTTTCTGACCACACTCAACACCGATTACGCCCTTTTTTCGTTACGAATGACGGGTTTGGTCTCGGCGTCGTACCACTTCATGGCCCGAGAATGCCGCATCGGGGCGATCCGCAGGACGACCTCACCTTCTTGAAAGAGCCGAACAGTTCCGGTCGACTGGCTGACGACCATGGCCAGGGCACGGGTCACGTTGGTGATCGCGGCGGTCGCCCAATGTCGAGGGCTAGCCAGCACCACGATCAGTCGAACATCGTGGGTTGAGGCACGGACCGCGTCCCAATCCATCGGCCCTTCAGGGAAGGACGACCACTCCTGCAGCCCCGAGCCGTCCTGCGGCCTGACCTGCCATGGCTAGCAAGCTAAACGTGGTCGCTCGGGGAGAAGGAGAAGGGGTATGTGTGGTCACGTCGCAAGAGTCCCGAGGCGATAAAAAGGCGTTGCGACTTCGCACATCCACGGAGGGCAATCGTCCCGTAAATTAGCATTCCCGACCGGACATCGCCAAGGCGGCAGCTTGCCGAACACGCAAGAACGATACGTTGAGGAAACGAAAAAGCCCTCGTTCCTCGACCCTACCCTGGTAAGGGAGGGAGGGGAGCAAGGGCTCGTATCTGATCAATACGGAAGCGTCACTTCGGCTCTTCGACCTTTGGCTTCTCTTCAGCCTTAGGAGCTTCGGCCTTGGGGGCTTCTTCGACCTTTGGCTTCTCTTCAGCCTTAGGGGCTTCGGCCTTCGGCTTGTCATCAGCCTTAGGAGCTTCGACCTTTGGCTTGTCTTCAGCCTTAGGAGCTTCGACCTTTGGCTTGTCTTCAGCCTTAGGAGCTTCGACCTTCGGCTTCTCTTCAGCCTTCGACTTCTCTTCGACCTTGGGCGGTTCAGGCTTCTTCTCTTCGACCTTGGGGGCGACGGTCGGTTCGGGGCCCTTGGCCTTGCGGACTTCGTCGATGTACTTGGTCAGCAGATTGGAGCGCTGATCGTAGTAATCCTTCAAACCTTTAGCGGGCTGAACGATCCGGACATCATTGATGGGGACGATCCCATCCATCTTGCCATATCCGCTAAACCAGGCACCAAAGACCTCAGGGCTGACGCCTTTACGGGCCTTCAGGTCGCGGACATCGACAGCGCGTCCGGTCACGAGCAGGTCGAGAACGGGGGGAGGGTCGATCGAGGATTCGACGAGTTTCGCGTCCTGGGCAGCGACGATAAACTCGGCGATTGCCTTGAGCGCGGCTTCCCGCTTGTCCTGAACGTTCTGGGGGATCGGCAGCAGTGCGGCCTCGGTTGGGGCGGCAGGCTTGGTCTCGACGGGCGTGGCGGCAGCCTCGGCCTTCTTTTCCTCGGCCTTGGGGGCTTCAGCCTTCTTGTCTTCGGCCTTGGGGGCCTCGACCTTCTTTTCCTCGGCGGGCTTGGGGTCTTGGCCCATCAAGCGACCGGCGGTTGAGAGGCCGATCAAAACCGACAGCGATAGAGCGATCGTCAGCAGGCGGCGCACCGTGGGATCTCCTCTCTTCTCTTCGTCGAATTCAGTCCATGACAATTTCAGGCGGTGCGACCCATGGGCCTCGCGTTTTGCACACAAGGTCACACCGATTGAGCCGAGTGTAGCGGTCTTGCCGAAGGTCTGCCAGGCCACTACGCCGATAGATCCGATTCGAGCGACTCTGGCTGGTAAAGGGCACCGACCGCCCCCGCTGGGTCCTCGATCACGGCGCACCGGGCATTACCCCCCATGCTGCAAGGTTCGGCCACGATCTTTCCCCCTTGTAGGAGGCAGCTCGCAAGGCTCGCGTCAGGGTTTGGCACCGTGATGTAAATCAACCACTGTGGGGGCAAAGTCGCATTCATCTCCCGCGCGTGGCAGACATCTGCTATAGGGGTTGCCGCCCCCGAAGGATGGAGGCAAAAGTTGCTGTACCCACCCATCTCGACTTCAGTCGCAGTCCAACCGACCACGGCTTGATAGAACTCTCGTACACGCTCGGCATTAGGCACAGTCAAATCTACCTAGCCGATTTGACCGTGTCCTGCCATCAGGTGCCCCACCGACCACATTGTGGATTTTGAACTTACAGAGGGTCGAATCGCTTGATCAGAGTGACCTCGTTTCCAGCCAGATTGTATCTGTGCTCGTCGACGAGTCCCTTGGCGAGCATGATCCCGAAGCCCCCCTCACGGATACCTTGTTCGTTACGCACATCAAGGTGGCCGATTGGATCTTCTTCGCTGGCAGCGTGGGGGATATTCCTGGGGTTGAAGCCGGGTCCCTGGTCGCGAATGATCAAGGTGACCGAAGTCGGATCGATGCGATAGGTGATCCGTACGGGTTTTTCGGGATCCTTACGGTGCCCCCACTCGATTGCGTTGCCCCCCATTTCCAGAACCGCTTGCTTCAGATCTTTGACCTGGCGTTCCGTAAGTGGTGTGTGGGCATAGAGATCGGCAAGAAGGTCATTCGTTTGCTGAAGGAATGCGACCTCACCGCGAATATCGAAGGTGATTTCGCCCTTTGTTCCCTTGTTGGAATGCTCATCGCGCCAGGCGATTGCTTGGTCGATCACGGTGAAAAGCTGGTCGAAAGTGAACGGCTTGGCGAGATATCCATTGGCACCGACGCGAACCCCATTGAGGCGATGAGCCTGATCGTTCAGCGCTGTGACCATGATGACCGGAATGAGATTGGTTTCTCGGTCGCGTTTGAGTTGTTCGCAGACGGAAAAACCATCGATATCTGGGAGCATCAGGTCAAGGAGAACGACGTCCGGAGTCTGGGCGCGTACGGAAGCGGCGACCTCGGAGCCGGAAAAAAGTTGGACCGGCTCGAAACCGCGAGCCTGGACGAGGCTCGCCAGGATATCGTTACTGTCGCGCTCGTCGTCTACGATTAGCACGGTGCGCGGCATGGGCGAGGACCCTGGTAGAACGCGAATAGTCGTTGGCGGCATTGTCGCGCGCCGGAAGTCAACTGGCAAGACGCCCGATCACCGGCCAAGCCTCACGGGGAGTTGCATGCCCCCTTGCGAACGCAGTGGAGGCACCCCACAATAGGCTCTACGCTAGGCTTTGTTGGTTTGGGACGCACTCGACCCATTCCAGTTCCGGCCGGCTTCCACGTCGAGACACTACTAGTTATATCACGCACGCCCGAGCGAGGTAGCCCACCATGGACGTTACTCGGATCATCGACGCCTTTGGCTACGTGATCTACGCCGCTTTGGCTTTACTCGCGGTCTGGGGAGTCTACAACGCGATTCTCCTTTATCGGAGTCTCGCTAAGAAGAGTCTACCATCCGGCACGGAACAAGCGCTCATTCTGCAGGTCCGGGACCTCGGAAAGGCCGGGAAGTTTGATGCCGCGATTGCGGCCTGTGCCAATCCTCCTTACTGGCACGCGGCTCTCGCCCAGTTGATTGCCGTGGCGCTAAAGAATCGCGAGAAGGGGCTCGCTAAGGTCAAGGGACTCTTGGTGTTAGAGTTCCATACTGAGGTGATCGCAGGTATGGAAAACCGCCTGGCCTCGATTGCCACCATTGTCCGGATGGGCCCACTGCTTGGTCTGCTTGGTACGGTCGCCAGCATGATCGGTGCGTTCGGTCGAATCGGCGGATCTGATAAAGTCAACGCTCAGGCGCTCGCAACTGACATCAGCTTGGCGCTCTGGGCCACGGGGGGCGGTCTCCTGATCGCCACACCGATGATGCTTCTCGGCAACGACATTCATGCCAAGCTGAGGCGACTTCGCGACGTCACCGAGAAGCAACTTCAGGAATTCCTTGATGTTTTCGAGACACTTGAGACTCCCAGTAGCCGGGCGACGACGGGTCGATCTTCAGGCTCCGTGCGAGCCGTCTTGCCCCGCTAACTTGGAACCTGAATGTCGGGTGGGGATATCCCACCCTCCCTGCCAAACCGATCGATCGAGGCCAAAGCGATGCTTCTCCGCCGCCAGGTCAGCGCTGAGCGTGACGAGCACATTGACATGACTCCGATGGTCGACGTCGTGTTTCAGCTCATGACATTCATGCTCTTCTCCGTCCAGATGAGCGGAGGCGAGAAGGTCGAAGTCCCGCACGCCCGTCACGGTGTTGGTGTCGAAGAGGATGGCGCGACGTTCTTGACCCTCCTCAAGGCGGACGCTCCGGGTGCCGAGCCAAGACTCGTTTTGGGCAATGGCGGTGGGGCTCCCGTGGGACTCGACGAGGCCAAGAAGTCGGTGGCTGCGGGGGTCGCTGCGGGCAAGCGTAAGGTCGTTCTTCAGGCGGATGGGGCTGTCCCGCACGGCGAGGTCTTGAAATTGGCCGCCGCTGTCGCCGAGATCGAGGGGATCACGCTTCACATCGGTGTTCAGGAACCTGAACGATAACGACGATTCGGTTTTCTATTCTAGCCCTGTCACTCACGCCGGCGCTCAAAAACGCGTGAATTGGCCACGTCGAAGCTCAATGGACATTCAATCAGCAGGGTAATTTCGCAATTATGAGCAATCTGTGGGATGTGTTTATCAGCGATCGACTGGAAGTCTCGCGTAGCCTGACTCTGGCGGATGTCCGAAAGGGGATCGACCAGGGCGAGTTCCGCGATGATGACCTGATTCGACCTGCGGGAACCACGACCCCATGGATTCGGCTCAATGAGCTTGGCGAACTTGCCGACGTTCAGGTGCCGACGCCTCTCGTGGTCGCACCGCCAGAGATGCCCGTGATAGTCCTTCAGGACGATAACGCCGAACAAGACAGTTTTGCTCTGACCAATGATGATGATGATGATGATGACGATGACGCGGACATCACTCACTTCGCCCCCGATGACGAGGAGGATGACGACGCCGACATCACCGGCTTCGCTCTGGATAAGGAGGATGACGAGGAAGGGGAGGCGGACAGCGCAGAGGCTCTCGTCATTGATTCGTTGCCTGCGGTGCCGAGTTCTCAGGGGGCGGTTTCCGCGTTCGCAATCCCGACTGCTCCTTGGGGCGGCGAGGAGATGGACCTCGAAAATGAGGCTGACGACCTCGATTTCGATGAGGACGACGAGGAATTCGACGATGAGGACGAAGCCGTCGCCGCGTTCACTCTGAGTCGGAATGGTCCTGATCAAGTTGAAGAACTCGACCTAGCGGCGATGGTCGACGTCGCGTTCCAACTTGTTCTTTTCTTCCTTGTGACCGCCCAAACGATCATGTACAAGACCTTGGAAGTTCCCAAACCCAACCCCGAATCGCCTCCAGCCGCAGTGGCTCAAGGGCGGGGTCGCACCTTGGACGACCTCCAGCGCGACTTTATCGTGGTCGAGATCGATGCGTCTGGCGGTGTCATGATTGATCACGAACCAGCGACTGCCGATCCCGCCGCCTTGGTCGAGCGCCTCCGTGCCGCCCGCCTTGCCACGGGTCGCAAGACGATGCTCCTCTCCGCCGATTTCTCGACGCCACATAAGAACGCCGTCATGGCCTATGATGCTGCCAATGAGGTGGGGCTGGGTATCGCGATTGCGAAGCCACCGGCACCTGGGGCCGGAAAGTCATAGATTCATCATCGCGAAATCCGGAACCGATCGATCTCCTTGCCGGCTCCATTCACCTGCTTGATATCGAGAGCCTCAGGGGTCACGTCGAGGATCGTGAGCGAGTGCTCGCGTGAGATCATTTTCTGGGTGAACGGTTGCCAACTCTTAGGGCCGACTTCGGCGTCCTGGTTGGTGTCGTAGAGCCTTGCACCGCCGGCTCCTGTCACAACATAAAGAGGGCCGTCGGGCTTGGTATGAATGATACCGTCGTATTGGTGATCGAAGACGAAAGAGCCTGGCACCTCGCCCGTGCCCGTCATTGGCCCGGTTTGGGTGAACTTCAGGGGATGCGAGCGTTGGTAGTTGTGGACATGTCCGGAGAGGACAAGTTGGACATTCCCCTCCTGGACGAGATCTGCGATCAAGCGAGCGCGTTGTTCCTCCGCATGAGCGTGTGACGAGCTGAAGGGAGGTTGGTGCGTCAAGACGATCCGCCAGGGCTTGGTTTGTGCGGCGGCAAAATCATCGGCGAGCCACTTGCGCCAGGTAGGGTTGGTCCAGTCGGTGTATGCGTTCATGTCGACAGCGGTGAAATGGACATCTCCGGAATCGAACGAGAAGTTCGCCATACGTGGATAGTTGAGTCCCGCAGGTTCGCGGAAGGCGCGACGATGCTCGGGAGAGCCGGTTGGCACTGGGATGCCGATCGCAACGATCGGACCGTTCAAAGGTTGATTCCAGATGTGGAAATAGGCCAGTGCATCAGGAATCTTATCGAGGTCCCGGGCCAACAGGTCGTGATTCCCCGGCACAGCGGCGAAAGGGATCGAACGGAGCAGGGGAGCTCCCTGATCGGTTGCCACGGTCTCGGCGTTATAGACCGGGAAGAAGGTGCGGCGATAATCGCGAATCGTGCCGGTCATATAAACGAGGTCACCGGTCAGGACAACGAGGTCCGGGTTGGCTCGCGCGACTTGGAGCGCGACCTCAACCTGTTCCTGGGTGTCTGCCGCCGCGTCGCCAAACGCGACGATCCGCTGTGGCTCGCCGGGCGACTTTCGCGGTCGCCCAGTCGCTTTGAACACGACTTTGTTCTGGTAAGAGACGCGATACTGGAAGAGTTTGCCCGGCCTCAGCCCTTCAAGCCGGGCGCGGTAAAGTTGATGAGGCGCGATCCCACGGACATCGACCGAGATCGGTTGCGAGCCGATCGATTCCGACCGAACCCATTCGCGACCGGGCTCGGTTTGGACTTCAACCCACCAGTCGGAAGCGAGGCTTTTGTCTTCGGCCTGCCAGAGTAGGCTGAGCCGCTCAGGGTTGGCCAGTCCAGGCGCATCGCCAAGTTGGAGATAAGGAGCGACCACAAATGGGGCCAATGGGGGGGCCGGTGGCGCATTTCGTTGATGCCCGAGTCGCAGTCCAAGCCGAACGACGCCGAAGGACAGGACAAGGGTCGCACCCAGAATCAGCAGGGGTCGGAAACGCTTCATGCTCTCAATCGTCTGTGGCATTGATCCGTAACCTGGCTCTGAACACAGTCATCCTGAGTCAGGGTTTCGAAGAGTATTCCCGCTCTGAGATCGGATTCCGCGACGATTTTGATGGTAGCGAATCTACTCCTCATGGCCGCTTCCATCGCTCTGGCTGCGCGGCTAAGAATCAACGGCCATTCGAACGGCAACAGAACTTGTATTTTTTGCCGCTATTGCAGGGACATTGTGCGTAAGGGGCGGTTACAAAGTAAGTTTCGGCGGGCTCCGCCGTTCTCGATCGCGCCGGCACCGGCACCGGCACCGGCACCGGCGGCGAGGTGACACTGCGTGAAGGGGCAGCGGAGCCCCGGCGGTGCATTAGCGGAAACAGTTGCTGGTGTCGCTCTATCATGGGGACGACAATGGTGCGCCGAAATTCGTCGAATTCTTTATCATCCATATGGAGAGTCGGCTGCATTGCGTTGACTGCCGTGTCCCGCTTGTCATCCGCTAACAGCGAGAGATTAAAGCAAAGTTGGCTGATCATGAACGCCTTGTTCAACTGTTCGTAAGAACCATCGGTCTCATCGAGCAGCGGCTGCGCGTAGGCCACAAATCCATCTGCAATGGCACCCATGTCCAAGCCCCTCCGTTTGGTTGCACCGCACGATTGCCAAGCCCCAGCAAGCCGAAGGCTCGTCGCAGTGTGGCACGAATTCGCCGCCCCACGCCGACTCGTGCTAGTCTACCGAGACGAAGAGGTAAAGTGAACCGATACCTCGAATGGCGAAAGACGGCGTGTCGCGTGGCCAAGACACAGACTCATTCTTACTGGGCGAAACTCCTAAGAACCGTACGCGTTCATACCCTGGAGGGTTGAAGCTCAGGAACGTTATGCTTTCAGCCATCCCGACCCGTGAACGCGTACTTCCCAAGAATAAGGGCGGCTGGGGAACAGGAGGAGAATCCGCTCCCTTTGGCTGCCAGTGGCACTCAAAAATACCAATCCGTCGCCGATTTTCGACAAGGTGACAACCAGGAAGTGATCTCTGACTTGTTCCTTACGAGGACTTGCCCCGCTCCCCTGGCAGCGATGTCCCCCAGCCGAGTTTATCTCGGAGGGTCCGATAGAAACTATGCCCCGGTAGACGGACCATTGGGAAGGAGGTCTGGCTTCGGCGGATACTGACCCGGTCGCCGGGGCTGAGTGGAACCTGGACCTGGCCGTCGATCACCAGGACGGTCGAGACCCCCTGTGCGAGCGGGACCATCTCGTAGACCTTGTCGGCACTATCGACCAAGGGGCGCTGGGTCAATGTATGCGGACATAAGGGAGTGACGACAAACATCTGAGACTCAGGGGGAACGATGGGGCCGCCGGCCGAGAGGCTGTGGGCCGTTGAGCCGATCGGCGTGGCGATGATCAGACCATCGCCACGGTAGGTCATCACAGGTTCACCATCGATACATAGGCCAATTTCGAGCAGGTGAAAGATCGGCGCAGCCCTGAGCACGACATCGTTGAAGCCCCGGAAATGGCGGGCAGGACCGTGTTGAGGGGTCAGGGTGCAGACCACCGTCATGAGGTTGTGAACGGTGTAGCGACGCTCGGCGAGGTCGGGGAGTCGGTCGAGGAAGGCTTCCGGCGCCAGATCCGCAAGGAAGCCGAGCCGACCGAGGTTCATGCCCAAGACCGGTGTGGGGTAGTCGCCCATTCGCCTGGCGGTATGCAAGACCGTGCCGTCGCCACCGAGAACCAAGGCCACATCGGCATCGAGACCCGATAAATCTGTCTCGGGGGCAAGGTCGACCCCCGTGAGCCGGATCTCGCTCCGTCCTGAGATCTGCGTGGCCAGCCGATCGGCCAGTGCGACAACCTCGGGTTTGGTGCCATTGCCAAGGATGGCCAGGGCGAGAGGAGGTAGCATCGGTTGAGGTTCCGTCATCGATAGCGATGGAATCGTAGACGAAGCGGCCCCTACCTTACCTCCCTCATCGACCCAGAGGGAACCACAATCTTGTGGGATCCTCGGTGCGGAACCGATAACGGGCACCGGGCCGGCACGACCCAAGCCCATACCCAATTTCGCGGAGAGACAAGGACGAAACAGCCTTGCCCCTGCCGTTACGCCGAGTTGGCAACCTCTGCGGTTAGCGGAAGCCCCACAAATCTCGCCAGTTCCAAGGCGGAATTCGTCAAGCCATCGACGTCGAGGCCGACCTCCGCAAGCTGTTCGTCACGCTCGGCATGCAGTACGAATGCGTCGGGTAAGCCCAGGCGACGGACATGGCTGGTCGAGAGCCCCACATCGCTCGCAGCTTCAAGCACTGCCGAGCCAAATCCACCTGCCAAGCAGCCTTCTTCCACGGTCAGAACAAATCCGCACTCTTCGATGGCTTTGAGAACCGTCGGCTTGTCGAGCGGCTTGACGAACCGGGCATTCACGACACCAACACGTAGGCCGTAATGTTCACGTAGGCGTTCCGCAGCGCGAAGACAAGTACCGACCAAAGTCCCGCACGCGATGAAGACGCCGTCGGTCTCCCACTCGAGGATCTCAGCCTGACCGAGTTCGATCGGCTGAACTTCGCGATCGATCGTTTCCAGGTTGGTCTTGGGGTAGCGGATCGAAGTGGGTGAGGTCTGCTCGAGTGCGAAGTCGAGCATGGGGGCGACATCTTTCTCGTCGCCAGGTGCCATCACAATCATGTTCGGGAAGATACGCATATAGGAGATATCATACGATCCATGATGGGTCGGACCATCGGCTCCCACCAGCCCGCCACGGTCGAGTGTGAAGACCACGGGGAGGTTCTGGAGGGCGACCTCCTGGAAGATCTGGTCAAACGAGCGTTGGAGGAAGGTGCTGTAGATATCGACGATCGGCTTGGCACCCGCCTTGGCCATTCCGGCGGCGAATGCGACACCGTGGCTCTCGCAAATTCCGACATCGAAGAACTGATTAGGCATGGATGTACGGATCTTTTGAAGCTTGTTCCCTTCACACATCGCGGCGGTAAGGATCGCGACTCTCGGGTCGCGTTTGGCGGCGGCGAAGAGGGCGTCGCTCATCGCGTCGGTATACGCACGGTGGCTCGACGTCTTGAGCGGAATGATGCCGGCCTCGTCGTACTGGAACGGGCTGGGGGCGTGATATTTGACGGGATCTTTCATCGCGGGGGCGAATCCGCGCCCTTTATCCGTGAGCACATGAAGGAGGACTGGCCCATCCATGGCCTTGACCTTTTCAATGTACTTTCGGAGCGTCTTGAGGTCGTGGCCGTCGATTGGACCGATGTAGGCGAAGCCCAGCGACTCGAAGAGCATACCGCCGGTATGCAGGCTGGCCTTGAGCGCATCTTTGAACTGTTGGAGCCAGGTCCGGGCCTGGTCGCCGACGAGCGGAATGCCCCCAAGGGCTTCCTTCACTCGCTTGTTCCAGTCGGAATACGACGGGGCCATCCGCGCCTTGTCGAGGTAGTAACCCAGCCCACCAACTCGCGGGCATATCGACATTTTATTATCATTGAGAATGATCAGGAACTTTTTCCCGAGTTCGGTGGCATTGTTCATCGCCTCGAAGACGATGCCGGAGGGGAATGCGCCATCGCCGATGACGGCAACGCTATGTCGTTCGGGGTGTCCGGTCAGGTCGTCGCCCGCCTTGAGACCGAGCGCCGTACTTGGGGCGCAGCCTGCGTGGCCGGTCATGAACAGGTCGAATTCGCTCTCGGCGGGGTTGGGGTAGCCCATCAGGCCCCCCTTGGTCCGGATTGTGTGCATTTCCGATGCGCGACCGGTGATCAGCTTATGGGGATAGATCTGATGGCCGGTATCCCAGATCAGCCGATCTTGGGTGAAGTCGAAGGCCTGATGCAGTGCCAGGCAGAGTTCGACGACGCCCAGATTGCTGGCGAAGTGCGCCGAGCGCTGACTGACGACACGGACGAGTTCCTCGCGCATTTCGGCGGCGAGTTGTTCGAGCTGCTCGTCGGTGAGCATCCTTAAATCGGCTGGTCGGGCCACCTTGGCCAACAACTCGCTGCTCATCAGCGGTCCCTTTCCAAAAGATCAACGGCCAGGGCCCGAAGTCGGGCTCCACGATCGCCCAGCGGCTCAAGCGCTGAGACGGCCTCGTCAGCGAGCTGCCGGGCTCGGGCCTTACTGCCCTCGATCCCCAGCAAACCCGGATACGTCCACTTCCCCAGGTCGGAATCTTTCCGAGCCCGTTTACCAAGCTTGGCCTCATCTCCCTCTACGTCGAGAAGATCATCGACGATCTGGAAGGCGAGTCCAACCGCATGTCCATAGGTATCAAGAGCTTGGAGAATATCGCCGGATGCGCCGGCCGTCAAACCCCCAACACGCAATGCGGCCCGGAGCAAGGCTCCGGTCTTGCGTCTGTGGATCGACTCAAGTGCTTCGACAGTCGCATCGGTCCGTCCCTCCGCCTGGAGGTCGGACATTTGCCCTCCCACCATTCCCGAAGGCCCAGCGGCTTCCGCCAATGCAACCACGCAGCGGGCGGCGACTTCGGGCCGGGTATGTTTGGCGACTATCTCGAACGCCAGCGTCAGCAAGCCGTCACCCGCGAGCACGGCGGTCGCCTCATCAAACGCCTTGTGACAGGTTGGCCGACCGCGGCGGAGATCGTCGTCGTCCATCGCCGGAAGGTCGTCGTGGACCAAAGAATAGGTGTGAATCATTTCGAGAGCGCAAGCCGCCGGAAGAGCATCTTCGAGGGAGCCACCGCACGCTTCGGCAGCCATCAGGGCGAGGACAGGCCGAAGACGCTTGCCACCACTTAGTAAACTATAGCGCATTGCCTCGGAAAGCTGTGCGGGGAGATCAGCCGACGGATCGTCACTGGGCTCGGGCACGAAGCGCCCTAGCGCCAGTTCGACCCGGCGTCTTGCCCCCTGGACAAACTCGGCAAGCTCGGTCGATGTCAGAGATGGGTGTGGAGCGATGGGAGGCGTCGTCAAGGTGGTCATTGGCAAAGACTTCGGGTCGGGAACACGCCAGATTCGGGCGCGTCATCCGTGCGCCCGTCGGAAGGCCATCCCGACGGCCTAGGGCTATTGTTGACACCAGCAGCCCAGATGTCCATCCGGGTGCGAAGAAAACCCACCCCGAAAAATCCACTTTGCATCAGAAAGGAGGGTCGATCGAGGGGTCGACAACGGGCTTTCGGGAAGTGACGCGACTTGGGCGAGCCTTGACGTCACGCTCGACCGACGCCGTCGCGTCAAACGAAGTCAAAATCGGGGCTCCATCTCCAGCGACACCGGCGATCAACGAGACCGATTTCTCAGCGCCATCGAGCAGACTCTGGCAGCGAGCCAGCAAGTGGACCCCAGCCTCGTACTGAGAGAGAGCAGTCGCAAGGGTGCCGTCCCCCCGCTCGAGTGCCGAGACCAGCCCCTCAAGCTTAACGAGCGAGGCCTCAAAATCGGGCTCATCCATCGGCTGCAGTCTCCTAAGATTCGCAGGACGATCACCGCCGTCGAGGGCGGTGAACAACGCTTCACCTTCACCCGACGGGCTCAGCCAACCCGAACGGGCCGAGCCGGCAGAGCTGCTGTCATATCGCCACGCCACTCAACCGAGTAATCATTCTCGGATGCGAACGTCTCGATCGCCGGCTTCGTCTGGGGGATTCCGATGCCGGTGACCTCGCGATAGAAGCCGCTCCCCGAGCGATGCCACTTCACCTCTTGGCCGAACCAATCGCTGCCTGCCTGATAAACGATCAAGCACTTCATCCCAAAATTCTCCACGTTCTGTAGGGTTCAGGACCGAACGTCAACCACTTGGCTCACCAGCGATCCGCTCGCCAGCCGTGTCTGAATCATATCACCAAGGCTCACTTCCGTTGAATCACGCAGGAGTACCGATTGGCCGTCGCGTGTCGTCACACTATACCCGCGTGAGAGGACTCCGAGCGGGCTCAATGCCTCCAGCGAGGCAGCCGCGCGACCAAGCTTGACGCGCCGAGCATCGAGATCCCGACCAATCGAGCGATCGAGCCGGTCCTTGAGGCGATCGAGTTGATGCCTCGCGTCTTCGATCCGACCGCGACCCGCCTGATGTAACCGCTGGCCCAGTCGTTCGATATGGCGACGGACCTCTTCCAAGTCCGGGACAGAACGCTCGGCTGCCTCGCTCGGTGTCAGGGCCCGGATATCGGCGACGAGATCGGCCACAGTCACATCGGTCTCATGGCCGATCGCCGAGACGACCGGTAGCCGCGACCCGAAGATCGCCCGGGCGACAACCTCTTCATTGAAGGCCCAGAGGTCTTCAAGGCTACCGCCTCCTCGTGCGAGCACGACAAAGTCGACGCCCGAAATCCGGTTGGCCATCGCGATTGCTTCGGCAACCTCGGCGGCCGCACCCAGCCCCTGAACCTTGGCGGGAGCGATCAAGACCTCGACCGATGGCCACCGTCGATTGACGATCTGCAAGAAGTCGCGGATCGCCGCCCCAGTCGGGCTGGTGACAACCACAATGCGCTTGGGGAACCGAGGCAAAGGCCGCTTCCTTGCCGGCTCAAACAGCCCTTCGGCAGTCAGACGCTCAACCGTCTGGCGGAACGCAAGTTCAAGTGCTCCAATTCCTTCGGGCTCGAGCTTGCGGATCGAGAGTTGATACTCACCACGAGGCGCATAGACTGCGATCTTGCCCCAGGCTTGCACGGCCTGACCATCTTCAAGGTCGAACCGAACCCGCTCGGCGTCGCTTTTCCAGAGAACCGCCGAGATCTGGGCGGTATCGTCCTTGAGCTTGAGGTAGATGTGCCCCGACCTCGGTCGGGACAACCCTGAGATCTCGCCCCGCACCGCAACATCCGCATAACCCCGTTCCAGGGTCGCCTTGATGCGAGCGGTGAGTTCCCCGACCGAGCAAATCGGGGTGCTCGCCGAGGTATCTTCGTCCTCAGCGCGGTCAAAGTGGTCGAAAAGGCTCAGTCGCGTCATGCCGAATAGTGTACAGGCTCATGCCTGGAAGCGGAACCCCGGGCGGCGTTGGGGTTCCGGTTACGGCATGATCACATCACCCGAAAGGGTTGCATCTTGCCGTACGTCAAGGATCGCCAGACCCACTCGACGGGGCCGAACTTGAAGTGACGCAGCCAGATCGGGCTCATCCAGAGTTGGAACACCCAAACGGCGAGCACCACACCCATGAGCCCGATACGGTCGAGCTTGTCGAAGAGCTGGAAGCCGTACCCGTAGAACAACGTTGCACAGATGAGGGTATGGGTCAGGTAATTGGTCAGCGCCATCCGGCCAACTGAGGCAAGCCGCGCGGTTAGCCAGGTCAGGACCCCCGCCTGGTAAATCAGCAGGACGGCCCCGACGTGCCCAAGGGCCACCAACAGGCTGCCGACCTCGTTATAAGCCATGTCGTTTAAGACATCCGTCGCGCCAAAGTTATGCTGAACGAGTTGCCAAGCTCCATAACCAGCGAGCGGAAGGCCAAACCCATAACCGCAGAGCATCAGAACCAGGTAGTCGTGACGCGAGCGTTGGGCGGTGAAGACGCCGAGCTTTAGTAAACTCATGCCGATCAGCATCCGCGCCAGGACCCCCCAGGCCATGAAAGCCGGGAAAATGACGAGTTCCATGAACAGTGTCGCACCGAATCGATCTTTGAAAATATCGACGTATGAGCCTTCACGATAGAGAGTTGTTTCTCGGGCGATCTGTTCGGGGCTGGGCTCGAACTCTTCACGCATTCCTTTCCAAACTTCGGCGAAGCCTGTATCTCGCTCGGAGACAGCCGTCTTGTTGATCCTTGCAGCTTCGACTCGTCCGACCGCCGCACGCGACTCGCCGACGTACCATGAGAAACCATTGGTGATCAGAATTCCGAACGAGAGTGAGATTACCCCGAGAATGATCAGGTTGCGGGGCCTCCAATTACGGAAGAGATACGCGATCATTCCACAAATCGCGTAAGCGTAAAGGATGTCACCCATCCACAACAGGTATCCATGCATCATGCCAAAGATCAGGAGAATGCCGGTACGACGATAAAAGAAGGCGGCTGGTGACCCACCCCTGGCTTCGGTCCGATCGGTCATGATGACCAAACCCGCGCCAAAGAGCATCGAGAAGGTCGACATCATCTTGCCCTCAAAGAGCAAGAAGGCGACGACCCACTGAACGAAATTCAGGCCAGTGAACCCGCCCGCGACGGTCGGGTTCATATAAGCAGCACTTGGGAGCCCGAACGAGGTTATGTTCATCGCCAAGATCCCGCAGAGCGCGAACCCACGAAGGACGTCGATCGACCCGAATCGCTCGGACGACGCGACGGGAGCAGGCTCCAATCGGGGGACGGGTTCCGGGGAGCCTTGGTCGAGAGGTTCCGGCGTTCCCTCGTCGATCTCGTTCGTCTCGGAATGATCGGACATGAATGACCTTAAGGAGAGAGCTCAACGCAAGGGATCGGATCGACGATTAATGAGCCTTCGGCGGCCAGACGTGGAACCCGGTCAGGGTCGTTTCAACCCGGTAGAGGCTGACCCCAGCCATGATATAGAGGGTCTTCCGCTCCGGGCCACCGAACTCCACATTTGCTGGGGTCTCGGGTACGCCGATGAAGCCAATCGAGGACCCATCAGGCTCATAGATGTAGATCCCCGCGAGCGGACCCGCACCGGCGGTGGCGACAATCTTGCCGTCGATCGTCACTGTCAAGCCATCGATCCCTCGGCCCTCGCCAAAACTCTTCAAGACTTTCGGCTTGGAGACATTGCCCGCTGCGTCCAGGTTCAGGGCGATCAAAGCGCGGCGCTTCGGCCCGTTGTCCGAGACGTAAAAGGTCTTCCCATCAGGGCTGATCGCCAACCCATTCGGCTTGGTGGCAGTGGTGTTCAGCTTGGTCACAGTTCCATCCGGGTCGATCCGGTAAACCGCCTCGTCATCGAGTTCGCGAGGCTCGTCACCGACGTAACGAGGGTCGGAGACATAGACACGTCCTTGAGCATCGACCGCTACATCGTTGGGGCTATTGAATCGCTTGCCTTCATAGCGATCGGCCAGGGTCCGGATTGTGCCGTCGAGTTCCGTGATACTGACACGCCGACCACCGCCGGTGTTGGCCCCTTCGGCGACAATCAACCGCCCCTTGGGGTCGAAGACGACGCCGTTCGCTCTGGCACTGGGATCGCGGAAGATGTGGGTCTTGCCCTCTTTGGGGTCGAACCGCATGAGGCGATTGCCGATGTCGGAGAAGAGGATCGCGCCATCGCCGCTGAGGGCTCCCCCTTCGGTAAAGGTTCCCTCGCTCCAGAGTTTTTCGAGCTTCGCGCCTTGGGCGAGCATTGGGTTCTTACCAGTCTCGGGGTCAGCCCCGAGGAGAGAGACCCACACGAGAACGAAAGCGGCTGAGGACATTGGGATTCTCTCCGGCGTTGAGCGTGTTCTTCGACTCGCGACGCTAAGCCCCTGAGCCCTTCAGGTCAACCCCCCGCATCCCAGGCGCAACGAAAGAGTGAGAGGCCGCAGTCGGCCCCTCACCCTTGAGTATGAATCGATCGATCGGTCGGAGTCGATCAGATGTCTTACGTGGGGAGACTCAGAGGCCCGATTGGGCGGATATTCTTGTTGATCGTCACCCCGCCACGGACAAAGTTGGGCACGTTCGCCACTCCACCCTGGTAGATAAAGGTTCGGGCAGACGACGTGATCGTGACATTGTTGCGATGGGTGATATTTACATGTCCGATGGGTAGGCCGATAATTGAGCTGTCGGTCGCATTGGTGATCTGGATCAGGTTGAAGTTGCCGTTGCCGTTCAGGGCCAGCCCGGTCACGTCTTGAGCGACGAACGACTGGGTGTTGCCTTCAATATCAACAAGTGCTGTATCAACCAATTCGGGGTGGAACGAACTGCTGATCGCGGTCAGCTTGTTGGCATCCTTGAGGGTGATCACCCCTTGAGTGGCAAGTCCTGTGGGAGAATAAAGGGTCACAATATTCACGCCGTTGGCAACGAGCCCTCCGAGGGCCAAAGAGGCATCAACACTCCCCAGCGGGATGTTCTTTGATCCTGGGTTCGTATTGGGGATGAACTGTCCCAGAGCCGTCACAGCAGTCCGGCTTACCTCGCGGAGACCGGTCGATGGCGAGTTCGAGAGTGCCAGAACACCGAGGAGATTCACCCCAGGCTGGAAGCCATCGAACTGGGCTCCACTGACCGAGTAGAGGGTGTTTGAGCCGGCTACTCCAGTCACTCCGCCCGAGAGCAGTAACTCACGATTGGGGATGAACGGATTGCCTGCTGCAACGGCCTGACCGCTCGCCAGACTCGCCGTGACATCGATTGGCTCGGCGGTGTTGATGGATGAGTCGGTCAGGATGGTTGTGGCCTCGGAGGATCCGACGCCATTGATCTGATGGAACCCAGCCGGAAGGTTTGCGGCGGAAAACTGGCCAACACCCGCGCCTGAGATAGCATCGTAGGCAGTGACAGTCGTCCCTTGAGTCACCAATGCGACCAGTTTATTGCCGTTATGGGCCAAGCCGAGACCGGTACTGGCATTGGCGGTTCCAGGGAGATTTACGACCAGCGTTTGAGCACCCGTCACTGTGTTGAAACGAATCAGTTTGTTGGCTGTCGCATCGTAGGCGAACACCTGGGAATCCCCCAAGGTGGGTCCGCTGCGTGGGGCACCATTGACATGATTGATCGTGACTTTCATACCCGCCGGAGCAGGGGTCGGACCCGCTGCGTTGGGGGCACGAGTCCCCAATAGATTGGGGCCGGGTGTGAATGTGCCAGTCACGCTTACGAGCGATCGACCACCGTTGGTCTCATCGACATAATTGTAGGTCAGGCCGTTCAGGGTCACCGTGGTTGGCGCTGTCGTCGACGATGTGGTGGTCGAGTTCGTCGATGCGATCAATTGCACGCCCGAGGTTGTCGTGGTCACGATCGACCCGGATGACGTCGAGACGGTCGGTCGGGCGTTAAAGTTGGGAATCGACCGGAGGTTGATCTGAGAGTTGTTCGCGGCCGCATCCAGGTTGAAGATGCCGACGCCCCCCATCAGATTGACCTTGCCCCCTTCGATCAGGTCGAACTTGGGAAGATTGACCGTTTTGACAATGTTGGCACCAACACCGGTGAGGTTGTTGATGTTGGTGACATTAGCATCGCGGATCGTGCCGAGCTTGGGGGCGGTCGAGCCTCCCTGAACAAACGAGGTGATCACCGAGTTGACGTTGGTGCCATTGTAGACGAGATCGAGCGTGCCATCGGGTCGCACCGTCGTTCCTTGAAGACTGCCGGCTCCAAAGAGTTTGAGGGTGACGTTGGCTCCGTCGGGAGTGCTGTAATGCAGCAGTCGATCGGGCAACGGGACGCCGTTTTTGCGCTGGAGGATCAAGCGATTCAGGTCTTGGAGGTTGATCGGAGATCCATTGGGCAAGAAGTATTTTGCCAAGAGCTGGCGATCTTCCAAACCTTCAGCCTGGGGTTGCATACTTCGCTTCTGTCGCCGCATCGCCGTGCCTCCTACACTTGACGTACCCGCCACCTGCGCTTGGCCCACGTTCGGCGCGGGGGCCATATGGGCAAGTGCGGGTCAACACCTGTTAGTAGACTAGATCGGCAGTCGCGCGATTTCGCATGACCGATCCAGTTCGGATTCTGCGACTAACCGTGACGACCGTGCCCGAGCGCCGAGTTCCCGCCTCAGCTTTGGGAACGCCATTCTTGGCAGTTGCCTCGAAGGCAGGGACCCAGCCGACTCGATTAGAACGGCAAGAGTCGTCGAAAGCCGTGTCCCAGAATGACTGGGTACAGAGCCAGGTTACGGATCAATGCCCCAGTTGGCGAGTACATGGGTAACTCCCTGGTGGGATCGGCAAGTCGATTGGCCAAGCCTCGGAGGTGGCTTGGACCGAACGGGCCGTCGTGAATCCGTTTGAGAAGCGATCCAGGCAAGCCCGCCTCTCCGTGGTACGCCCCTAGCCAACCCCCCAAGATTGCCGCATTCGAGTCGGTATCGCCACCAACGCTGATGATCTCGGTGAGGGCCGGTAAGACAGTGTCGCCAGCGCGAAGGAAGAAGAAAGTGGCAAGCGAAGTGCTATGAAGAACATAGCCAGACGTGCCGATTGCTCGGGCTGCTTCGATAGTTCCAACGTCTCCCCCAGCGAGTTCGACGGCGGTGCCGATCGCCCTGGCCAATCGATCGTCGGTCACAACCTGACTTGCCTGGGCTTGGATCGTGTCGCGAGCAGCGGTTGTGCCCGAGGCGGCAACACATCCGGCGGCCATCTCGGCGACGTACAAGGCTCCTTCGACGGCTCGGATGTCGCAATGTGTCACCTCGGCCAAGGCTCGACCGAAACGTAGACGCTCGCTGGGACGATCATGAAAGAATGCTCCGATGATGCCGGCACGCATCGCCGCCCCATTCCCCGCTGAGTTTACCCCGCTTCGTTTGAAGCCGAGCGCAATTCGCCCGCAGGCAAGAATCGTCGCTCGACCTACTCCCCAAGGCAACCGAGCAAACCAGCCCAGGAGCGAGCGACGGAAGGCATCGACACAGCGATCGACATCATTGGGATATCGTGCCAGACTCTGAGCGATCAGTGCGGATTGCTCGGTATCGTCCGAGACAAATCCAACGTGGCCAAGCAAGCGAAACCGTTCGATACGACCAAACCGTCGTGAGATCGCTCTTGAAGACATCCCCTCGGCCGGCAGGCCCAAGGCATCTCCCAGAGCAATACCCAGAAGGGTCCCCGTCAGGCCGTCCCGCTTGCTCACGGCGAATCCCCTTTTCATTCAAGTCGGTGTTGATCGTTATCGTCTTCGCTTCTGCCCCTTCGTTTCATCCTTGGCCTTGGTGATTGCCTTGAGGGTATCGCCAACCTGGGGCAGGGGCCGGAAGTCAAACTTGGGGAAGGCGGGGGACCCTGTGACCTGGATCTCGTAGAGCTGCGCACCAAGCTCACGAACGGCGTCGGACAGAAACGGCAGATGAAACCGATCTCGACCATAGAGAAGGTCGAATCGCAAGTTGAGATCGCCTTGCACGCCCATCGTTCCCTTACCGAGCAAGCTGAACGGGTCGCCTTTGAGACTGATGGGGTCGAAGGTCGACACTCCATTTTGAACCTTAAGGCTAACATATCCACCATCAAACGCAGTTCGATCCGAAGACTTCAAGACTTTGATCGACTTGAGAAGTTGGAGCACAAAATTCAATTCACCCAGATTCGCATTCGTCACGCGAGCCTCTCCCTCCCCTTGCAAGGTATGGAGATCCGAGCCGAGCCCCTGGAACTCGACCATCCCGGAGACTTTGCCGCGATAGGTCTGTTTGCCAGGCAGGGTGCGAGCATAGCTCTCCAGATCGATCCCTCGGGCGGAGAGCTTCGCCGCGTACCGGGGGGTCGCATCGAGTGCGATTCCAACGGACCCGAGCAGCTCGCCGTCCAAGAACGTGCCACGCAAGTTTGTGAGACGAGCCACTCCATCTTTGACTTCAAGTGGTGATTCCAAGCTGGTGACTTGTTGGCCGTCTGCGCTCAGGCTATTGAGGTTGAGAAGACCGTTGACCGTCAAGTTCTCGCCGTCGAATTGACCGCGAAGTCCCTGGAGTTCGCCTTGGAGGGTGATCGGCATTGAGCCTGCTTGGATCGTGTTGCCGTCGAGCACTACCAGGGCTTTGTCCCATGTGCAGCGGACCGGGGCACCAGGTCCAGGCCATGCCAATGTGAGATCGGTATAAAATGTGAAGGGGCGACCGTCGTCAAGCCGGCGGGCGAACTGGGCTGTGACCGGCGGCATCATCTCGCGGAGCTTGGCGTCGAGCCGAAAGTCCTTGACGAAGAGACTCTCGACGGCGAGATCGAATTGGCCATTGTTCTCGACGACGACCCGACCCCGGTCGAAGCGAACGGGGGCACCACGGTAGTCGAACTTGACGTCGCGCATCGTGACTGTGCCGTCATTGTAGACGAAGTAGCCACTGGCTTCTTCCATCCGCATATCAATAATACCACCCGGATCAATTCCCGGCTTGGCGGGTCGAGCCAGGATCAAGCGAATGCCGGTCTCCGCCTTGGGCTGAATCTCCAAATGATAGTGGTCGGGCTTGCCGGGCTCGACACGGATCTCGGCATCCATCGAACAGGAACCGGTGGGGTTCAAGGTCGCCCAGACTTTCTGCCACTCTGGGGGAAGCGAGGTCCGAAGCTGTTCATCGAATGGAAGGTTCTTGGCGGTGAGATCCAGCTTGACCTTCAACGAATCATGCCCTTGGGCGTCCCGACCGATGTTCTCAACCTGGCCGCTTCCTGTCAGTAAAGCCGTGCTGTTATGTCCAGAAATCTTGGAGAACTTCCAGAGGTCGGGGTGAATCTCTAGCTGGCCAATCATGTTATCGATCGGATAGGGAAGTTTCGCCCACTTCATCCGGCACCCCTCGTTGAGGTCGAGCCAGGCATCGAAGGTGATCTTCCCTTCTTTGGGCTCATCGGGCCGTGTCGGCGGGTCGCGGTGGAACGTGGCGTGACCACGCACGGAACCGCTCGGCTGAAACTCATTGACGACCTGAAGGACCTCCGGGGGAAGGGCAGACAGAAGCTTCGCGTTGACTGGAAGCGACTCCCCCGCGAACTCCAGATTCACAATCGCGAGGTCACCAGGATTATCGATCGTACCATCCAATTTCAAATACTTCCCATCGACAAGCGTTTTCATCCCAACCAACGTAATTCGATTATTCTCGTAGAGAAGCTTGCCGAAAACATGTTCGAGCGAATATTTGAAGAGATGAAACTCCATAGCCGCGTCAAGGCAATCGATCTCTGCGGAGACTTCAACCGCTGCGCCAAGGACATTCCGGCTTGCCCTTCCGTTCAGATTCAAGCGACCGGCGGGCTTGAATTCGTCCCAGAGCTGCTTCTCTGCCTGGGGAGTCCACGCTTTCAGCCGCTCGTCGAGTTCCAGCTCTTTGACGACCAGCTTGAGATCAAATGGCGTATCTGCCGGGTCACCCGTAGAAAACATGCCTGAGACCCACAAGTGAGTAGGCCCATTGTCAGCCTCGGTTTCCTCGATCGTGACCAGATCATCTTTCAGCCTCAGCGTTCCTCGCAAGTTGTTCAGTGGGAACGGCATTTTGGGGCAGTTAACGACCCCTGATTGAACTCGGGCACTAGCGCTCTTGCGGTGGATGATCTGGGTATCCGAGTTGAACGCCAGGTCATGCAGGGTCAAGTCGATGATCCCCCCCGTCAAGCCAATCGGGTCAACGACTTTCTTGAATTCGGCAGGCAGCCGGTCGCGCAAGGTCTGCGAGACGACAAGCCGGGCGAGATCACCCCCCAACGTCACTTCACCTGTTTGTCGATCGATCGTTCCCTTGAGACTGATCCGGTCGAACAGATCACCCATCGCCGTGCCATTGAACGCGATCGCTTCGGTCTTCGCCTTACTCGGCGCGATTCGGATACTCACTTCTCGCAACAGGGTCGTCTTGATCGGTTGCTCGCCCCCCCCTTGGATCATTTCGAGCTTCCCATTCTCGATCGTGATCGACGGTGTTGAGATCAGGCCGTGGTCGGGAAACGGGTCGGCGACGAAGCCTTGGATGTTCCATGTACCATTCTCACGCTGGCGAAGCCGCAGGATCGGGTGGGTCACTGCGATGGCCAGGGGAACCACCCGCCCCTCAGCGCTGGCACGTGCATCATAATCGATATGGAGCCAGGGCAAGTACAAGGTCTGGAACGTCGAACCATCCATAGGTTGGCGCACACTGACGTGGTTGAGGGTGATCCCTCCGGTCAGGAGCTTGAGTTGCGACTTACCGACTTCGACCATGCACCCTGGTAGATACTCTGGCGCATGCTCGCGAACGATCTGAGCGATCGTGGCGCTATCCGTCGCGTAGGAGTAGGCGTACCAGAGCCCACCGATGACGCTTGTGGTCAAGAGGAGGAAGCTCCATGCCAAGAGCTTCCAGAAGCGACGTTTCTTTGCAGGCATCGGGGACCTCCTGTCCGATTACGTGAGCTTCTTCGTCCACATCCAGACCGAGTGCGCACCGATGGCCGCTAGCCCCATCGCCGGCAGAAGACCAGGCACACGATAGCGGACAGAGCTAACAAAAATCATATGCAGACAACAGAAATAAACGATAGGTCCACCGAACAGCGTCAGAGCACGAAGGTCGCCTCGCAAGCTCCACGCGCCTAATCCCATACAGGCAAACACCGGTAGGGTGATCACAGCGCTGACTGTGGAGACGAAGGGCGATGTGAATGCGCTGGCGTTCGGCCAGGGGCTCCAATAACGGGCGAACTTCACCACGGCGAGCCACGCCACCCGTTGAGGGTTCGCCCAGATGAAGTCGATCGATCGGCGACGAAGCTCGGTATCTTGGTCGATCTCGTCGAGGCGGGCAATCTGAGGTTCGTTGAGGAACTCCATTGCGCTCGAACCATCGGCGGTCGGGCTCAATCCGTCGTAGAGGCTGGCCCCGACCCAGAGCGCCGTTGGCACAAACTTGCCGAGGATTTTGGCGTTCCTGACCCACCAAGGGCAAAGGACGATGACGACACCGAGAAGGATCAGGAATGAGTAGCGAGCCGCGATCGCGCACTGGCGACTGGTCAAGATCCAGACGGTCAGGGGCACCGGCATGAAGAGCAACCACGAAGGACGCGACAGAATGGCAAGCCCGCCCACAACCCCCACCAATCCCGCGAGCCAACCGCGTGGGCGACGACTCGGTTCCGCACCCCAGAGCGTTGCCAGTCCGCAGAGCATGATCATCATTAAAGGGATGAAGGTCCCTTCAGAGAGTAGTAATGCCGATGCCGTGATGACGTAGGGATCAACGGCAACCATCGCTGCCGCGACCAGTCCGACGGACTTTGGCGCATCAGGTCGCACTTGACGCACGAGTCGATAGACCAAGCCGACCGCGACCGTCTGCAAGAGCGCCTGGACGATCCGGATCGCCAGTGGATTTTCACCAAAGATTACCTGGCAGCCGGCCAAGAAGGCGGGGTAGCCTGGCGTTCGCAAGGCGTAGTGGGGGATGTCGAACTGTTGCTCCACGACAAACGTCTGGCCGAGCCGAATCGTACGGGCGAGTAGCCAGTAGATCGGCGTGTCTCCAAAGACACAGAGGAGGCCCTTGCCCGCAACGTAACTCTGGACCACGTAACCCGCCAAGACGCGCACGATCAAGGCCACTACCAAAACGCTGGTAAGGTTGATCCGACGGCGTAGTGCGAGCAAAATCGGGGCCATATCGTGCTGCCAGTGGTGGGGAAGGTCGAAGGCGCACTGGTGCCTGGGCGAGGTGTAGCTAGCGGCATGGTACGCCCGGTATCCCAGAGGGTCAATCGCAACTCGGCTGCCAGCTCAGCCCGAGCCGCTCGGTGGTGGAATCGGTCAGGCGCACACGCTCAGCGATCCGGTGGCGAACAACCCAGACAATCCCGACCTGGTCGCGTACAACGGGCACGCTCCGACGCGCGGTCAGGCCGAGCCCGCGACCTCTCAAGAAGTCGGCCAGCGGTGTCGTTTGCCCCTTCAACCCCAGCGGGTCAAACCGGTCACCATCCCTTGGCGAGGTGATTTGGAGTGGGGGCACGACCCGGGCAAGGTCAATCATCTCGTCATGTGTGATTCCATCATGATCATGATCGCAGTGCGTGGCGATGACCCGACCTCCTTGCCACTCGCCCACGCCCGGAATCGGCAGCTCGATCGATTCGAGTGGGACCGCTGGGATCACCTCCGCTCGGTTCAGTCGCAAAAGATTGGCGACGATCGAGGCGTCTACCCCCATCCCGACCGAGATCCTTCCTCGTTCACGACCTGCCAGGCTGGCGATCCGTTGCCATCGGCGGGCGTCCATGTCTCGTTCAGGCCAACCAGCGTGTCGCCAGGCCCTGCGCACCACTTCCAGGACGAAGGCGTGAGGAATCTCTCGGAGTGTGCTTAAGTCAAGATCAATCACTAATGCACTTGACTCAACGGTGGCTTGGTGTTCGAAATCGGCGGCCAACGTCTCAAATCCTCGCCGCTGGTCGTCCATGAGTTTGCCGAGCCGGACCAGGGCCTGAGCCACGTTCGGGTTGTACTCGGCAGCGAGTTTGGGCAAGAGGTCGTGACGCAACCGAGCCCGCGTGTGGACCTGATTGAGGTTCGTGGCGTCCTCCCGCCAAGATTGGTTCAACGAAGCTAAATACGTACAAAGTTTATTGTGTGAATAGGAAAGCAGTGGGCGGATCAGGGAGATCTCTGCGGTCAGAGGTCGCCGCCACGCCATGCCGGTCAGCCCGGAAGGACCGGTCCCTCGAACAATCCGATGGAGGATTGTCTCAGCCTGATCGTCGCGCGTATGCCCAACGACCACGGCACAGGCCCCTCGGGTTCGGGCGATCTCGACGAGCCAGGCATAGCGGGCAGCGCGGGCATCGGCCTCGAAGTGACCTGAGCGGGTCGGTTTCCAGTGCCCAAGGTCGAAGGGCAACTCCAGCGAATCGGCCAGGTCCGCGACGAACTGGCCATCCAGGGCAGATTCCGCGCGGACTCCATGGTCGAGATGTGCAACCGTGAGGTCTAAACCGAGCCGGGGGGTCAGCTCGTGCAAGACGCGAAGCAGCCCCACGCTATCACTGCCGCCCGATACGCCAACCACCCAAGGTCCGGCAAGCCGACCGTTCTGTCGCCAGCGGGTCAGTCGGCGAGCGAGTCGTTCAACCCAGGGGAGGGGAGGCATCAGGTCACCCGGGCTAGAGGTCTCGTAACAATCGCAGACGGAGAGGTCGCGTCTCATGATTGTGGCTCGAACCCTCGGGGTAGGCAACACCTGGACCTTCAAGCCTATTTGGTTCCGACACCTTCTGTTGGCCTCTCGCCATTCTGCCGGGTAAACTACCCGCATGAACGATGCATGGCTCTCGACCTTCCGGTGTCCCAAGTCGCACCTTCCCCTGGTTCGCGAGGGCGATCTCCTGACGTGCCCGCACGCGGGGACGTCTTATCCCATTGTGAACGGCATCCCACGCCTCGCGGGGGAGACATATGTCGCCAGCTTTGGTCGCCAGTGGAACCGCTACGATGTGGCGCGTGATGAGGAAGATGAGTCGGTTTTTCAGGTCAAGACCGGCCTTGCTGCGGAGTCGCTCCGAGGCCTGAAGGTGCTTGATGCCGGCTGTGGCGGCGGTCGATATAGCCTGCTCGCTGCCAAGCATGGCGCGCATGTATTGGGTGTCGATCTAAGCGATGCCGTCGAGAAGGCGGCCGCGATCTGTGCCCCATATCCGGAAGCCACGATCGTTCAGGCAGACCTGCTTAACTTGCCACTGGAGGACGATGCGTTTGACGTCGCGTTCTCGATCGGGGTGATGCACCATAGTCCTGACCCTCGGCGAGCCTTCGCCGAAGTCGCGCGCCGGGTCAAACCAGGAGGGCACCTTGCGGTCTGGCTCTATCGCAAGAATACCGCCCCCCAAGAGTGGCTCAATAGTGCCTTGCGAGCCCTCACGACGCGGCTTCCCGCTCGGGTTCTGGAACCACTCTGCGTAGCGATGGGGGGCGTGGGGAGTCTGCCCGGTCTGAATCGAACGCTCAACAAGGTCGCGAACTTCTCGAACCATCCCGACTGGACGTTGCGGGTTTGCGACAACTTTGACTGGTATGCTCCCAAATATCAATCACATCATACGATTGATGAGTTGAAATCTTGGTTTGTTGAAGAAGGCTATATCGATTTGGTCGCGTTGCCGCCGATGCGGACAGGGCGCGTCTATGACTGGGCCTATGATCACAATCTGGTGATTGGCAGTGGTGTCAATGTGGCGGGGACGAGACGGCGTTGACCTCGACTTCGTGTGACTTCGTCTCGATGTGATGATCCACGATCATTGGCGCTGGCCTTGGCTTGGGCTTGCGAGAAGGCTTGGCGGCGATCTCGGACGGGTTGTAGTGGTGCCAGAGCAGGTGAGCAACGGCTTCCGAGGGGTTGGACACGATCTCGGCGTCGAGTCTAGCGAGGAACTGAGCGACGGCCAGGCCTTCCTCGCCAGGACGTAAGACCCCCAACGGCTCCAGACTCAAGCGATAGCGACCGCCAGGTAGGTGCTTGTTCAGCAAGAGGAAGACAGGAGCCTTTGTCAGTGCGGCGAGGTCGGCCCAGACCGAGAGAAACTCGGTCTCGCGACCAAGCAATCGACCCGGTCGGGTGTTAGGACCTTCCCAGGGGATATCCCCGGTGAAGTAAATCGCCAGGCCATCGCGGAGAGCCGCATGAGCACGAAGCATACGATCGACCGCCTGGCAGGGAGGTAAACCACGCTTCAGAAACATATGCCGCTGCGGGTGTGCGTTAGGCTCATCGAACTTCGACTGAAGATAGCTCGAAACGTGGTTGGGACGCTGGACCAGAACCCGGAGCGGAACCCCGCGTCGATAGAGCCAGTGAAGCCCAGCCACATGCCCGCCCAGGTGGCTTCCCACGATGATCGCCCCTCGGCCAAGCTTCAGAGCGGCCTGGAGCGTTTCCTCGCCCTCAACATCGAAACGTCCGAGGGCCGTCGCTTCGTCCAGGCCGTCCAGGAGATAGTCGCGAGCGGCGAATTGAGGCAGAGAACTCGCCAGGTCACGCCTTACCGCTTCGCGATCCCAGCCTGCGTCTAAAGCTCGATCAGCTCGATCGATCGCCTGAGTAAGTTCCATCCCACGCGAGGGCCAGAGTGTGATGATCACCCGCCCGAGGATCGAGAGTATCGCATCGCATCGCCTGGGGCCAAGTTGCCGAAAGACCGGCAAAAAGACCTGGTAAAACAGCGGTTTCCAGCTCAAGAAGTGGCGTGGCGACACGACTCTCGACCTCCTTGCCACCGAAAATTGTCGAAGAAAATAGAATCAAGACGCGATGCGTCAGACACCGGTCGTGACCAACATTCGCTTGAGGCCCTGGTAGTCGACCTTGTCGGTCGATGTAGTGGGTAGGTCGGATAAGAACGTGATCGCATCAGGCACCATGTACCCTGGCAAGAGTCCCGCACAGTGGCGTTTCATGGCGATGATCGACCCCTTATGACCCGTCTTCATGGCCACAAAGGCGGCGATCGTCACGCCCGTGTCGCCTGGTTTCGCGACGACAGCCGCCCGGTCGACGCCCGGGTTTTGATAGATTGCAGCCTCAATCTCACCGAGTTCAATCCGGTAGCCCCGCTTCTTAACCATGCGGTCACGGCGGCCATGGAAGTGATACGAGCCCGTGACATCATCGACCGCTAGATCTCCGGTCCGATACCAAGAGATACCGGCATCATCAACAATAAACGCCTTAGCTGTCAGGTCGGCTTGACCAAAGTAACCTCGCATCACACCTGGGCCGGAAATGACCAATTCGCCGATGATTCCGACTGGGATCTCTTGACCCGACTCATCGACCACTTTCGCGAGTAGTGGGGGGCAGACCTTACCGATCGAGAACGGGGTCGAACGATCCTCGGCGACGTTCATCGGGATTTGCAGAGCTGTGCAGACGTTGGTTTCGGTCGGGCCGTAGAGATTCCAGAGGATGGCGTTGGGCCAGGCGGATCGGAGCCGCTTCAGAGGGGTGATCGGGAACACTTCGCCCGCGAACAGGACGAGTTTGGGGGCGGGGAACTCGGGCTGATCGATCCCGCCGTATTCCGTCAAAAGGGCCAAGATCGACGGTGCGGAATACCAGACCGTGAGTCGCCGATCGGCAAGGAATGGGCCCAGTCGGGCTGGGTCTTTGCCGAGCGTTTCGCCGATCAAGACAAGTGTCGCCCCGACCCGGCATGAGCTATAGAGGTCAAACACCGAAAGATCAAAATGAAAGGGCGCGTGTGAACTAAATCGGTCTTCGGGGGACAGGTCAAAACTTGATGCACACCAATCAAGAAATGTGAACGCATTCCGATGAGAGAGCATCACACCTTTGGGCGTACCTGTTGAGCCCGAAGTGTAGAGGATATACGCCAGGTCATTGGGGTGAACGGTCGGTAGGAGCAACGAAGGAGTGGTGTCGGCTTGGACTTCACACCAGGACGTATCGCTCGAACCCGTGATTGGCGAGCCGGGCTCAACAAGAATCAATCGTGGAATTGGGCCGCTGTCCGACCAGCACGCTTGAAATTCGGCAGCAAGTGATCCATCGATGATCACAACCTTGATCCCAGCATCAACCAGGATGCCCGTCCCGCGCGCGACGGGGGCTGCCGGGTCGATCGGTACGTAGGCCGCACCCGCACGGAGGATTCCGTGGATCGACGCGACCGACTCGAACGTCTTAGGCAGGAATACACCGACGCGATCACCACGCCCCACGCCCCAGCCTGCCAGCCGGGTCGCAATGCGCTCTGCAGCGTGATCAAGGGTCCGATAGGTCCAGGTTTCCCCACGCTCGTTTTCAATCGCAATCTGGTCAGGGCCAAACCGCGCAGCATCAATCAGTAAGTTGCTCAAATGTTCGCAAAGAGAACTCATACGCGGATCTCCTCGATCTTCGAGGCTTGGTCGTGTCTTCAAGGTGGGCTCGAGATCGATGTCGGTTCGGGATCGATACCGAAGAGTATTCGATATGTCGATTGGTCGCGAGCCAGGGTCCGTGCCAAGGCCAAGAACAGCCTCCGGTGTCCCAGAGCATTAGGGTGGTCGTCCCAGGCTGCAATTTCGAGCCGGGCCGGATCGAGCTTATCGAATGTTGAGGAAAGGTCATAAAAGGGCATCGCATGTCGTGATGCGATGCCTGTGTGCCGGGCCACGGTCATTGCCCGTGCATCGGGGCTATCGGCCTTGCCAACCCGGGGGATGATCAGGCCGAGAATCGGCACGTTCGCCGAGTGGCAGGCTGCGACCAGCTCCCCCACGGCCCCATCGATCAAATCCCACTGGTAATCCTTGAGCTTTGCCTTCAGAGCGGCCTTAGCGATGAACTCATCCAGATCATTGGTGATGATGTCGCTCTTCGTCACCCCTGCCTCGGCGAGCACCCTCAACAGAAAAGGTTCCTCGATGTTCACTCCATAGCGCAAGAGATCCAGAATATGAATCTCAGCCAGCCGGGTGTCGAGCATCGTCGAGGAATAGAGGACCAGATCGGGCTCATAGGCGAGCGCTTTGACCCTGAAGGACTCAAGCCGCTGGGCGGGCGAATACGCCGCCACGGCGAAGTTCAGGACCTCGAACTGACGATCGAGCCCCTTTCTGGCCGCGTGTGCATTGAGCCAGTCTTCAAACAAGCTTTCATACGTCTCGTCCGTACCAACCCCCCAGCCCATATCCATTGATGAGCCGAGAAGCGCGATCCGGACAACGCCGGGCGGCTTCGCTACAGGGTAGTCCTTGTCGCGCATCCCGACGGGATTGGTTGTGAATCGTCGCCCGAACACAAGTTGATCGAGGTTCCGCTTGAGTTCGAACTGGAGAAACGTGTCGTGGAGTTCGTGCGAGACCTTGGCGTCATGGAACCTCGTCCAGTCGGCGGGCTTGCCGAGCAACCGTAAGGTCAGCTCGCTCCGAGCCCCTTCTCGACCTTCACCGCCACCGATCAGGCCCTCGTAATAGCCTCCCGCCTCGGCTTGACGATCGGCACGATTGAGCTCGTTCGATCGGGTCGAATCGAGCGCAGCCCGCACGTTGGTCCAGGTCATTGGCAGGGGGACGAGCCCCGCGACCAGCAGGGTCGAGAGCGCGGCGATGCGTGACCAGGGGCTATTCGGTGGAGTGGGGGTCGGGGTCACCATCGGGGATCTGCCTCACGCCGGGTCGTGTCTGCATGCGGAAGGGTCAAGACTGCGGGGCTGGCATCCCCGCAACCCAAGGGATGCCGACCTGTTCGATAACGAATGCTTTCGACATCAAGTTCGTCCAAGCTCCGACACTGGGGCTCGACCAGAGCGACCAGAGCAAGACGATGGTGATAAAGGTCCCAGCCGTCTTGAGCGAACGCAACCCAATGTTCGCCACGGTCCATTTTGTCGTGCGTGTACTCGCCTTACGCCTGGCGTCGATCTGAACATTGACCATCACCAGGACGCCCAAGATGCCCCAGAACAGAACGTCGGGAAGGGTGATTCCCCAACTGCCACGCAGCCAGAAGGACTGGTAAGCGTGCAAGGCCCAGGTCGCCACGAACACGGCGAACGTCGCAGCGCCAAGAGCCTGCCAGGTCGGCCTCCGCTTCAGCCGGAACGCGACGGGATTGAAGATCAACCGGACCATGAAGTCCTTCCAGTAGATGTTAATCCGTCGCCAATAATCGGTGAAACTCGTGGCTAGCAGATAGTTGTGATGGGTCTCGGGAAGGGCAAAGCCGAACAGGTGAAGCATCCCGCAGGCCATGTGGAACTGACCCGACACGCGCAAATACAGCAAATAATTGCAAATAAGATAACCGGCCAGGCCGACAGCCCCTTGAACCTCGTCCGGAGTGACAAGGAGTTCGTGGTAGATCAGCCGGTACATGAGCAAGTGGGTCGTCCCCTTGAACATCATCCCTAGGCCGATATCCATAATCGTGTGAATATCTCGGCTGAAGTACCCGCGTTGCATGGTCCGGTAGTCGACCACCGGGAAGTGCAGAAAACAGTAGTTGGGCAGCAAGAAGAAATAGCTCAACGTGTCGGTAAGCGTCTCGCGACGCTGAGCATATTTGATTTCATAGAGATAAATCAAAATACGGAACATGAACATGGTCCCAACCATGGTCCAGGTCCCGTCTGGGAGGACGCCTGATGTCGAACTGGCCCGGACCGTAGCGAAGGCCAGGCCCAAGAGACCAATCAGGCTCGCACGAAGCCCCCAGGCAACGGGCATGACACAGATCCCGATCAGGATCGACGAGATCGCAAGCACGGCGGACGAGAGCTCAACACCGAGAACTCCGATGAGCCCTCCCAGCGAGATCGCTACGAATGCGGGCTTCTTCCATCGGAAGGGGAGCAGATAATGGACCGGGAGCGCGACGAGTGACAGTGTCACCAGCAGCCGAAAGGCAGGTCCTTCGACTCGAAATCGGTAGAATAACGCCAGTAACAGACCAAGTTGGATCAGCGCAGGGATGAACAGTTTCCAATCCCGCCGGCAGACCTCGGGCTCGTCGGCATAGAGTCCGGGCCGACCGTGGTCGGGCCGAACTAGCTCAACAAACCTACGATGGGGCGCGAGCCGAGGTCGAGCGGTGACCGGCTTCTGGGTCGCCTCCGAGTTGGCTGGCGTCCGCTGGTCTGGCCGCATGGCCGATCCCCTTCCTGGGTCATTCGTTCGGTGAGCTTCGAGGCGAGATCAGACACGGAAGTCTCTCACCAAAGGCCACGACGAATCCATCCGCCGAACCTACCTCGTTTTCTAACCGATCTCTTCCAAGGCGTCAATCCGACTGGACTCGATGAACAGGGGGGTCTGGGTGTCAGTTTGGGCAGGTAACGGGGACTAGCTCCAGGGCTTAGCCACAGCATAGTGATCCCGAATTCTACCTGTTTAGGCAGAACTTCCGAACCGCTCGAACACTCAACCGAATTGGCTTCGTTCCGGCACAAGACTCAGGCAGAAGTCCGGCTCAGGTACTCCTGATGTCGCATGGCTTTTTGCTGTTTGCGCCGGTAAAGCCGATTGCCCGACTGCGTCGGCTCGACGTTACTGACCGCAACCACCGGGACCGCGACAACCGGAATTGGCTTCGTTTCGGTAACGGCGGGAGCCGGAATCGTGACCGGCTTGGGCTTGGACTTCTCCAACGCCTTGAGGGCACGCTCGAACGAGCGGATCGACTCGCGTTCGTAACGTCTAATCAGCTTGAGACTTGCGTCTTCAAGATGGATCGAACCTTGGATATGCATCTTGCGGAGCTTGGCATTCTGCGCTTCGGATTTCAACTGCTCAACTTCAAGCTTGGCGATCTCGTCCAGGATCAACGCCATCGAAGACGCCTTCTCGTAGAACGTGTTTTGGAGGTCGGTCCGCGCATCCCGCAAGGTCTTCGGCACCCCCAGCAGGTCGAGGGCCACGTGGTACTCGGTATCCGTCCACTTGGGGACGCCGTCACCTACGAAAGCGACCAATAACTGTTTCCACTGCAAGATCAACCAGTCCCGACCTGCGGGAGTCACTCGGAGCTTGAGCAGCACGAGTGCGGGATTGCGTTTGAGGGAGTCGCCCAACTTGTAGGCTTCGATCAACCGATGCGTATCCCAATCGGCGCTCATGGCCAGTTCGGCAATCTCGGCTCTTCGTTCCGACTCACTCGTGTGGCAAAGTTCGATCCGTAGCGATGCGGCGACCGCGAGATTCACCTGGAAGACTTCCACGCAAGACTCAGGCTTGAGAGCCTCGCTCCAGGTCTGAAATCGCGCCTTTTGTGCACTTTCCTGCGTCGGGGGCGCTACAATCGTTGCGGTCATACCATGCTGAAGTGAGTTCTGGCGAGACGCCGCCTTGCCCTCTTCGGTCCGAGGACCGGTGCTGAGTGCAGAGTTGCGCCGATTGGCATCAATTTGCTTCTGTGACGACATGGGACGTTCCTTCCGTAGGGGTTGTGTCAATAAATCCAGCAACCCTGCCAGACCGTATACGCAACATCTACACGGAAGATACCATATTCTTGATGAAAAGGATTCCGTAATCAGAATATTCTACGAAGGTCGCCCAGATCGCCTCACGAACTTTAACAATGCGTTGAGTGGTGGTGATTCCTGGATGGGGGCGGAAGGCGATGTTTGGATGCCACCGAATCATCCGTAACCTGTATTGGGTACATGACGAACGAACGGGCAAGTAGGAATAAGTCTATGCCAACGTTGAAAACCTCCCGTTCATTACTCACTCGTGATGGCGTCTCGATGAGGAGACGCATTCCGAGCTGTGTAGCCAACTGCGCCTTGTTCAGACAATGGGGCAAGCCCGGTGCTTGCTTCTCGCGAATCGAAATCTCGAATAATTGAGGCAGAGGGTGCGTCTCACATTGGTAGAGACTGTTCAACCTCGTTTTTCCCCCTGAGTGGACCTTGTCGCGAACACTCTCAGGTGTCCGATAGGATGGAGCCATTCCGATGCGCCCATATGCAAAACTCGCGTGGTTCTTAACTTGTGTTCTTGTATCTTCGATTCCGGGCGCGTTCGCAGCCGATCGTGACGAGAAGCGTATGGTGCTCGTTGAGCTATACACATCTCAGGGATGCGACATGTGTCCAACAGCCGAGAAAGTGCTGGGCTCACTTGCAGAACGCGAGCGGCGGATCGTGCCGATCGCATTTCATGTGGATTATTTCAATACGCCTTGGAAGGATGTCTTTTCTGATCCGCTCTTCAGCCAGCGACAAGCGACCTACAACCAGCTCTATACCAAGCCGAAACCCGCGGAATATGGCCTCTATTACACACCGATGTTGATGATTGACGGCCAACAATCGGTGAACGGTCGTGACCCCGCTTCGGCGGAGATGGCCGTAAAGCAGGCCCTCGCGATCAAGCCGGCAGTTGGCCTCGACGTTCGACTTGAGATGAAGCCCGACCGACTCTCCGCGACGGCCAATATCACTGTGACCAGTCGCTCGTCGAAGGCGGAAAAGGCACCTTTGCTGGTTTGTGCTGTCCTTCGGGAGGATGGCGTCGTGACCGATATCCCATCGGGCGAGAATGCCGGCAAGTCGCTCACCGCTCGATTCCCAGCGCGGCAGATCAAATACGAATTCCTCGATCTCGACGGTAAATCGCCCTCAACCGTCCGGCTTCCGCTCTCGATCGAGCCAGGTTGGAACCAAAAGGCGCTCCGGCTCGCCGTCTTTGTCCAGGACAAGAAGACGGGTGCGGTCCATCAGGCCACGGACCTCCCGTGGCTGGCTGACACGACCACCAAAACGACCTCTCCCGGAACGCGCTGACGTCCAGGCACCTTTTAACTTCCACATAAAGGCGTCACAAAGGGGACGGAGGGAATATACAGGCTTAATATAGCCTGTCTATTCCCTCCATCCCCTATTTCTCTTTTTCTCGCCGCCCAAACGAAACTGAAGCGATTGTACCCGACGATTTAGTATTGATGCGGCACGAGTCTGACACTTGTAAAAGAAATGCCATTGAGGTCTTTTCCCGAGCGTCGATGGGCACAAATGTCAAATCTTCGGACGCCTTGCTCATAGGTTTCAAACGGCGGAAGTTAGTAGGGACGCCGTTGAATATTGTGGGGGAGTAGGATCTCCACCGACGGATAGTAGCGCTATCCAGTAATACACACAACAAGACTTACCTACGTCTCGCGTGGGCGGTCGCTTTAGCCATACTTCGATCGACGATCATCAAATCGAGTTCGACCCGTTTGGTCTCGAAGTCTGCCTTTTGTGTGGCTGTTAAACTTGTGCTGTTAAGCTTGTATTGCCAAGAGCCTATTCGATCGCCAGACGTGCCGCAATGAATTCCTTCTCGGCATCCCGATTCTCATATTAGAGAATGACCTTCCTCCGTCCCCAAATCCATACGGCTGTGAATGTGACCGTCGCCGCAGGAGCGAGCCAGATAAGAACGGTTTTTGTCAGTCCGTCCGAAAGACTACTGGCGAGCACGGCGATGAGCGTCCCGCCGCCCACCCCAGCGGCTCCCGCACCCCGTGTTGTCTCTGCATCAACAGTCCCACGCGAAGATGATGGCGCAGCCGACTGCCGTCTTCGCGACTGCTTTGCAGGTATCAATGCCCGTTCAGCGGCCTCCGCTCCGTTCTCTTCTAGGGTTTCCAAATCCTCAGACAAGGTGAGTCTCCTCCAAGGTGTTCGGCTCGACTTCATGCACGTCGTCGAGCTGAATTTGGAGGATCGCTTCGAAGAGCGGTCGAACAGGAGATTCCCTCGACAATTGAATTGTTACTTCTCTCGAACAACCATTCGACTTCGCAATCACCATTCCTCTGGGAGGTCGCTCACGCGCCTGGTCGCTCATAACGGCAATGATAATTTCGTCGGGAGGAGGATCTAGCAACTTCTTGACCTCCTTGTCATACGTCGCAATGAGACTGAGAAGGAAATCGTCCTTCTTGACATATCTCGAGGCAATCGCATTTGTTTTGTAAGTTTTATTTCCCCGCCGTTGCGATAAGCGTGAGAAGATAATTGAGGAATAGACGGTTATCATACCGGCAATTACGGAAATGAAGAATGCGATCAGTGACTGGGTCTTAGGATCAAGAAAATTCATATAAAATGCCCAATCCAAAAGGGCGGACTTGCCCAATATGTTATCAAACCACAGCTCGCTTGAAGAGGAAAGATACTGGCTTAATGTTCAGGCCTTCAGGATGCGGACGGTGATCTCGTGTAAAGCTTCGCTTAACCCGTTCTGAACATCCAGACGACCATCAATTCCTCGCGACGGAATGAATTCTCTTCACAACGCGTGGATACTGACTCTCTGGAACTTCTCAATAACCTCGGGTTTTCTTTGGATGGCGCGCAAGACCAAACAAAGGGGACGGATAATCGAAACCCGAGATACAGGGAATTATCTCCGGCAAACGGCTGCTAGTTCTGGACTGGTCAGGTTGGTGCTTGACTAGGCGAATCACGAATCACGTCCCGAGGGTGGCTCGCCCTGGTCGGCTTGGCCCTCCTCGCCGTCGCCCTCGCTTGGGCTTACCCCTGCGGCTGAGTCGGGGTGGAAGCCTCCCGCCTCGCCTCAGCCATCAATCGCCAGTCCGACGACCTTTTCCGGGTCACTCCTTGACGTGCAAGCTCCGGCCTCTCCATACTAATTCGTCATGGTGTTGACATTGAGTCTCAATCCCAACTGGAATCTCGGTCGAGCCGGTGTTGGTCCCGCCGGCTCGACGCAAGCTCCTACGAAAGGCAAGCATCCATGCGAACCCGTTCCGAGACTCGCGGCTTCACGCTCATTGAGTTGCTGGTCGTCATCGCCATCATCGGCGTCCTTATCGCCCTCCTGCTACCGGCCGTCCAGGCCGCTAGGGAGGCCGCCCGACGGGCCCAGTGCATCAACAACCTCAAACAAATCGGCCTGGCCCTCCACAACTACGAGACCTCGGTCGGGGCCCTGCCGCCGTCGCTCTGCATGCGGGGCGTCGGCAATACCGTCCTCTGGAACGGCGGATGGAGCGTCCACAGCCGCATCCTGTCCTTCATGGAGCAGGGTAACAGCTACAACGCCATCAACTATAACCTTGAGTACGAGGTGCCCCAGAACACGACTGTGCTGTCGCTGAGCATCTCCTCCTACATCTGCCCGAGCGAGGTCAAGGCGATGCCGCGGGTCGAGGACGGCATCCCCTTGGGCGTGACGAATTACGGCTTCTGCATGGGCGACTGGTTCGTGTGGGCCCGGTTCGGCGGCCCGGAGAACCGCTCGGCCTTCGGCCCCAACCGGAGCCGGCGGCTGGCGGAGTTCGCCGACGGCCTGAGCCAGACGGTCCTCGCCGCAGAGGTGAAGACCTACCGACCGCTGCGGATGGACTGCGGCGGCCTGGCCAACATCAACAACCCCAACACCCTGCCCGCCCCGAACGCCGACCCCCTGGCTGTGGCCCCCGAGTACGCCGGCGGCTCCTGCGACTACGTGCTGGAAGGACACACCGAGTGGTTCGACGGCGGCGTGTATCAGTCGGGGTTCACCACCGCCTGGCCGCCCAACAAGAAGGTCCTCGACCCGGCCAGCGGCGAGGGCCTTGACCTCATCGGCCAACGCGAGAAGAAGGGTGGCCCGACCTTCGCCGCCATCAACTCCGGGAGCTACCACCCCGGCGGGGTCAACTGCTTAATGGGCGACGGGTCGGTCCGCTTCGTCAAGGACACGATCAACGGCACGACCTGGCGGGCCTTGGGCTCCGTCGGCGGCGGCGAGGTCATCGGCGGTGACGCCTTCTGAGCCCGGCGTCCGGTCGGCGTGGGGACCAAGCCTCGGCGGGCGTGTGCTCGCGTGCCACGCCAATGCGAAGAAAGGGGACGGAGGGAATAGATAGGCTATATTAAGCCTGTTTATCCCCCCGTTCTCTTTTTCTCGGCTTTAGGTTTCAGTTTGGATTAGCCGACGAAAAGTGTAGCCAATCATATCATGCGTATTTATTTCATCGTGGTGTGCCTACTCAATCTTATTTTATTTCTTGTGTTTCTCGTCGTCTTTGCGTGTAAGTTCGTCCCCGACATTATCAACAAACAAGCTAGCACCCGCTGCCGCGAGCGTGAGCGCTGCAACCGTTGGAACGCCAATCGGCGCAATCACAGCAACCGCACATACAGCTGCACCCGCCGCTACAGCCTTAACGACCCCGCCAACAGTAATTGCCATTCGGTTCTCTCCATGTGCCCAGGTTGTGAGAGACACTTCATGATCGGGCAGATCACGGGCGTCAAAAAATACTCTAATCAAAGTTGCGCCAAATATCTATCATCTATGAGAATCGACTGGCGAACAGCCTATCGGATTCGTAGCGTCCTAAACGGGTCAGTGGTGCCGGTCCTGCCTGATGGACGCACCCGGACGTATTGAGTCAGGTTAACCACCATTCGACGAGTGAATCGCCTGCTACTGCTGCTCGAGGGATCTGCGCGCCTTTGACTACATCAGTTCGATCAAGAAGCTGATCCGGCGGTCATTCTCGAGCTCAGATTGTTCACAGGGAGTCAGCAGATCGTCCTGATTTTTGGTGACCAGTTCCTGCATGCGGTCCAACTCTAGGTTATCAAATCATATCTCATGAAGAGCCCGTGCAGCCTCAACCGTGAGGTTAGTACGGAAAAATCGTCAAAGGATTGCGGTGTCGCTGGTCGTCGAAATATTTGTTCTTGTAGGCAGAAATTAGGCTCGGGGTTCATGTAATGTCATGAATCAACCGACTCTGCCCCAAATCACAAGGTGACTAGACCTACGCTGTAAATATCGCTCTTGTCTTAATGTGACGAGTGCAACCGAAAACACAGTCTTTGCGGTGATTTGACATCTCTCTCCTTGGCTCTTTCGGTATCGGCTCCTTTTGCAACAATATCGAGGTCCAAACAAACGGGGCTGAGTGAAGAAATAAGCTTAATCTGGCGTATTCACTCCTTTTGTGTTCTTATCAGTTTTTTCTCGAAAATTTGACCTTTTGAGGCCCATCGACTCGAATGCATTCTGCCCATAAAATCGTGTTAGAGAAGCAGTGACGTGGAGAAGTAGAGATGGGGACAAAACACAAGTAGCCAGAGCCTGGTCTCTTCCAATGGAATACGACCGGCTGGTTCGTCCACCAATTTTGTCTTACGGACGGAATGCTCGTCGGGGTGGTCGACCTTGCCGAGCGTGCCCCTGAAGTGGCGGGTACATGGCTCGTTTGTTTCGCCATTGCCCTTACCCAAATCTGCGAGTTGTACCGCTGATCGTTTTGGTCATCGGCATGCAGGCGTTTACCGCCCTTGACACTTTACGCCCCGGGCTTGACTTTAGCTTCAGTCGCCCTACGGGCATCTAGCTATGGGACCAACACTGGATTAGGTTGTTAGTTCGAATCATAACGATGAATATATCATCTTATTTCACGGAGCGGAGTGAGAGGAAGGCAAAGATGCGGCAGGCGACCCTTGTCTTCGCTAACGACGAGAAAAAGAGGCGGGAGCAATCATTAGGCTAGAGTAAGCCTGTTAATTTCCTGCGACCCCTTTGTGCCTTCTCAGAGGTTAGGAACGATCGTTGAAGTTTCCTGTCAATTGATTACTATTCGATCTTGACTCTGTTGAACTTCGAGTGACTTCAAGGAAACGAACCATGACCCGTTTATTGAGCATTATCCTGTTCCTGGCCGTCTTCGGCTCAAGCTTTTTCCTGAGCTCCGACGCGACGGAGGACGGGAAGTCGATCGACGGGACATGGCTCGCTGCGGAAGCTGAACTCGGGGGCGAGAAGTTCCCTGACGAAATTCGCAAAGTTATGAAATTGGTGATTGGTGACGGCAAGTACACCGTTACGGTCGGTGGGCAACCCGACCGGGGTACCGTGAAGATTGACCCGTTGAAGAAACCCAAGACGATGGACATTACAGGCA
>JANXSX010000103.1 GCA_025356475.1 Isosphaeraceae bacterium
GCTCCGAAGGAATAAGGTTGAGAAGATCGAATCCCCAGACGGTCGGCTTGCAACCGCAGTGCGGGAGAGCCGACCGTCCCCACAAAAAATGCAGCGATTAATCTAAATTTGTTAAATTTCATAACATAAATATAATCTGTATTCACTAAAGTCTCGGGTTATGCCTCAATGTTCCAAAAACAGAGGTGCGTCTTCTCGAATGTAGTGACCTCGCGTTTGAGCTAGTTGGCAATCTTGTCGTCAGATTCCAGGCACCTGACGACCAAGAGCTGAGCCAGTCCGAGTTAACAAACCACAGTAGTGAGGACGAAGGCGTTCTTACCTGCCAGGCCATGGCCGTTCCACTCAGATCAACATTTGAGCGACCCGGAGTTCGCGGCACTCGGCCAATCGCTTCAGAATCAGGTCCTGATCGGCTTTCGCGGGTCCCAGGGCAAGGGCTTCGGACCAGGCGTGTTCAGCGGCGTGGAGGTCTCCAGCTCGGAAGTGGAGCTCGCCAACCACCGCAGACCAGGCGGGATAGCGCGCTGGGATCTGGTCGGGGGGCACGGTGGCCAGGAGGGCCAGGCCGGCAAGAGGGCCTTGGCGGTGAGCTTCTGCGTCGAGCCGACCGCGAAGCGAACTCAGCCCCGGCGATTCCCAAGCGTCTGGCTCGTCTCGTAACCGACCTTTGGCACGGGCGATCCGCTTCTGCACGTTGGCATCCGTGGTGAGGAGCCCTCGGGCGATCTCGGCGGTGCTGAAGCCGCAGACGGTCCGCAGGGCGAGCGCCACGCGCGACTCGATAGGGACCGACTCATGGCAGCAGAGGAAGAGAAGCCTAAGAGGCTCGTCGGCGATCTCTTCGGCAAACAGAGGCTCGTCGCTCTTGATCTCCTCAGAATCGGTGACGTGAGGGAGGATTCGGGCCTGGACTCGCTCGCGGCGGAGGGCGTCGATCGCTTGGTTGCGAGCGGTCCGGTAGAGCCAGCCGGCGGGGTCGTCGGGGATACCTCGGTGGCCCCAGGTTTGGAGGGCTTGCATCAGCGATGCCTGGACGACGTCCTCAATAAGGTCGAGCCGACCAACGCCAAGCGACCTCGCCAGAAGCGCGACCAACCGGCCCGATTCGTGCCGGAAGAAGTGCTCAACGAGGTCGCGTGGTTGGTCGGTCACAGTTCGCTCAACCCGTCGAAGGAGCGAGGGGGACCCACTCCGACGACCGGCTGCGGGCTTTCAAGTGTAACCGGCGAATTCCCGGATCTCGATAGGCCCACCGAACTTGGAGATCGGACACTCGCGAGCGACCGCGACCGCCCCGTCATAGTCATCGGCCTGGATGACGGAGAAGCCGCCGATGATCTCCTTGGCCTCGACATAAGGCCCGTCGGTCACGATCCCGTCGGCCTTGAGGACCCGCCCGTTGTGCTTGAGGCCGTCGCCACCATCGACAATTGCGGTAGCGAACTTCTGAAACCACTCGCCCCACAAGCTTAAACAGGCCTGCATTTCCTCAGGGGAAGGGGGTGCGGCGGAGACGGCGGGGTCGCGGTAAATCAACAGGAACTTGGCCATGGTCGTTGTTCTCCATCACAAAAGGCGACCGTCCGGTAGGGTGTTTCCCCTACCTTCTGACCCTTCGACGAACGAGAACACCGACCGCAGACACCCGGTCGGAAATTTTCGGAGATCCTCGCCACGTGCTGCGAGCGTTTGGGTAGGAGACGTCTCTGAACGCTTCCCCGGAATTACGCTTTAGCGATCTCGGGTAAGGGGCATCACCACATAGGTGTACTGATCATCAGTGCGAAAGACGGCGGCATTCTTGCGGTCGATCAGCTCAGCGGTGACGTGGGCCATGGGGTCGAGGGTCTTCAGGGCGTCGGAGAGGTAGCGGGGGTCGAAGGTGATTTCGACATCTTTGCCATCATAAGCGATCGGCAGCTCGACCCGCGACTTGCCGACGTCGGCCTGGCTCTTGAGGGTAAGCGTACCCGCCGAGAAGTTGAAATCGACGCCTCGGCTCTCTTCGCTGGTGAAGATCGACGCAGCCTCAACCTGTTGCAAGAGCGTACCGGCCTCCATCGGAATCTTGACGTCCATGCCCGAAGGGAAGACGTCTTGGTAGCGTGGGAACCGGCCTTCGACCAGCTTCGAGTAGATCACCGACCGCTCGGTCCGAACCAGCACGCTGTTGCCCGACTGGAAGGCCAGATGGACCTTGAGTTCGCCGTCGTCCAGGTTGCGTTCGATCAGCTTGAGCGCCTTGACCGGGATCACAGGGCTTCCTGTGGGGCTCATGGCACCGTTCTCCGCCTCGGCGGGGGCAATTGCTCGGGCGAGCCGGCGACCGTCGGTACCGACCATCGTGATCGTCTCATCGGTCAGCTCGACGAGCACCCCGCCCAGGGCGTATCGGGTGCTTTCGATATCGGTGGCGAAGATCGTGCGGCGGATCAACTTCCGAAGGTCGGCTGCGTTGACCGAGTGATACGCCTGAGCACCAAAGTCGGCGACTTCAGGGAAGAGGTCGGGATCTTCCAGATTCAAGATGAACTCGGAACGGAGCCCACGGACGATGAGCTGATCCCCTTCCGTCTCGATCGCGAGTTCATCGTCATTACTCGTACGGAGGATCTGGTTGATCCGGACCGTTGGCAGAATGACTGAGCCAGGCTGATCGACCTTGATGCCCAAAACCCGGAAGCGGATGCCGACCTCCAGGTCTGTCGCCATCAGGGTCGAGCCTTCCTCGGCATCCGCGACCAACTTGACGTTCTGAAGGATCGGCTTGGGACTTCGGGCCGGAACGACGCCGGAAACCATCCCAAGAGCAGCAAGCAGTCCATCGCGATTGCACAAAGCCTTCATCCGGTCCTCCAGAGACAAGCTGACTCACAACTCTGGGAATCGCCCTAATGCGGTCGAGGGGCGTTCCCGTCTTTGTATTCAATAGGAAGCGCAGCTCATAGTCATCACGTTCGAAGCGCATGTCATGCGCTGTGGATAACTCAAGAGTTCTGCGAAGAAAGTGAAGATACCAAAAGGGTTAGCGGCTCGCAACAAAGGATCGCAAACGGGGGGAAACCCGTGGATAACTCGGTTGCGCAATCCGGCATGCGCCGATGCCCCGGCGCTCGGTCGAGGACAGCTTGTGTGGGGTCTGTGCGTGTCAATGGTTTCATCCACGGGCCGTTGACAGGTTATCAACAGGTTTCCCCCCGCCGACTGTGGACGAAAGTTGCATTTGGGGATGCATTTGCGCAATGAGTCCGTTCGGCCGACTTCGCGTCGGAATTAGCCTTGTTCAAGCGAGTTTCGCAGGCAATCTACGTGCATCCAAGCTGCATTTAGGGTGGGGCTGGCCCACACCTCTTCGCAATCGGGGAACTGGCCCCCAATCACGGAATGAACAGGGGGAAGCAACGAGCGTCCATGGCGTATAGCAAGCGTTGCGGAGCTTACAGAACGTAAAGATCGGCTGACTACGCTCGTTACGTGAGGGATTCCGTCCGGAAAGTCAGCCTCCCTTCCCTAGCCTGAATCGTTTATGGTCTGGCGATTGTTCGGACACGACGTCCCACAGACTTTGAGGGCGCTCAGGATATGCCCAGCGAGACCATGCGCAACCGACACCTCGCCTTGATCCTGGGCCTGGCGTTCTTGACCTTGGGCATGGGCCTGGGTCGAGCGGGGCGGCTTTCCTACCACGAAGCCTTTGTGGCCCAGTCCGCCCGTGAGCTGATCGAGTCGGGCACGTGGCTTGTCCCCCTGGTCGATGGTCGTCCCTGGCTGGAGAAGCCGCCGCTACCGTTCTGGCTGGTAAAGGTGTCGGCCCTGGCGTTTGGCCGGCTCGACGAGGCGGTGGCGCGGCTCCCTTCGATGCTCGCGGCGGTTGGCTTGATCCTGGGAATTGCCAGCTACGGGGCGCGACGGTTCAGCCCCAAGGTAGGGCTGCTTACAGGTCTGATCCAGGCAACAACCCTCTGGACAATCACCCGAGGCCGGCTTGCCGAGGCCGATGTCTTGCTCTGCGCGCTCGTGACCTGGACGGTCGTGCTGGCCGATCGAATGCGCGGGAATTCTCAAGAAGCCGTCAGCTCCATCCCCAGCCCCATTTCCATCCCCAGCCGACTTTCCTCGATCCTCGTCTTCGCCCTGCTCGGCCTGACCTTCCTGGTGAAGGGCCTAGGGTTTGGCGCGATTTTGATCGGCGCTGTCATGGCGAGCCTGATCGTCGTCGATCGCGACCGAACCTTGCTTCGGCGTCTCGTTTCAGTCAAGGGACTTCTGCTGACTGCGGCGGTGGCCCTCCCCTGGCCGATCGCCATCCTGCTGATCTACCCGCAAGCCTGGCAACTTTGGACGCTGCACGTGGCCGATCGACTCGCGGAGCGCCCGGAATACTTCGCGGGAGGGGCTCCTTGGTGGTTCTATGTCCCTCTGTCTTTGGGGCTGGTCGCGCCCTGGACCCCCCTTGCCCTCGTTGGGGCCTACCACTCGCTGAGGCGCGCAACCCACGAACGATTCGGTCCCGATCGGCTCCTCTGGGCCTGGTCAATCGCCCCCCTTGTCCTGCTCTCCTTCGCTACCGTCAAGAACGGCCATTACGCAATCTACGCCCTCCCCCCCTGGTCGATCTGGGCGGCATTCGGCTTAATAAGGATATCGGAACGACTGAGCTTACGAGGTTGGAACTGTTCACCGCGAGTGGCCAAGGTTTCCTTTGTAACGGTAGGTTTGTTGATTGGTCTGGGGCATGTGCTGATCGAGCCGAGCTATGACCATCGGGGTCGGGAGTGGTCGTTTTATGCCGATGCAGGTCGGATGTTAAAGGGATCGGAGCCTGTCACATTTGTGTATGACGACTGGGATCGTAATCCGTACCCCAGTCCGTTTGGTCCGTTCCCGCACGATCTGGCAGTTCGACTCTTTTACCTCGATCGTCCTGCGAGTTGGTGTCAGGGAGTTGAGCAACTTGGTGAACTCAGCGCGCGGAGAGGCCCGTTCGCGGTGATCGCTCGCGAGCGGGACATGCCGGGCCTTGTTCGGCTCGGCAGGGTTGAGACCTTGGCGGTCGGTCCAGACGTGCGCTGGGATCGGACATATCGGCTTTATTTGATCAAGCCCGACGCCGTGGCAAATGTTGAGACGGAAGCGTTGCGGAGGTAGGAAAAGGGCATCATCGGTGCAGGCAAATTTCCCTAGCGCCCGCCAGTTGGTGCGCCCAATCGGGCAAAACGGCGTCTTTTGGGGTATTCTACTGCTCTCGTTTTTCGAGTGTGGAATCCTTCACGTTTTTTGCCCTAAAGGGGCACGACAGATCAGCCTAGACTCGCGCACCATCCGACGAGCGCCGACCAAATTTCTTTGGGCCAGAGCCGCTTGCGATCACAGGCATTCCTATGCGAAACCCGGGTGATCAAGGTGATAACCCGGGCTCGGTTTTTGTCCGCTCTCACTTCTTCCGCTTGAGCTTGAAGACGTACACTTCGCCTTCTTTGGCTGCGAATTCGGTGGGGCGTGTGTTGACGCCGGGGACGGCGATGCAGATCGTGAGATCATCGCCTTCAAGCTTATAGATCCCGTATGCGGTTGCGCCGGCCTGGTCGCCTTCTTTGACTTCGAAGTCGATCTTGGCGGGCTTGGCCTTGGCGTCGATGACGATGGCTTTGGAAACGTAGTCGTTGCCGCCGACGCTGGTCTTGACCTTGTCGCCGTCGAAGCTCCACTTGGCCTCGTTGTCGTCGGTGGTCCAGGAGCCTTTGAGTGTCTTGAGCACATCGGTGGCATCGTCAGCCTGCGCAGAGGAGGTCAAGACGCTCGCCGGGGCGAGGGTCATCACGCTTACCAAAGCCAGCAGAGCAAACAGACGCAAGGTGATCGCTTTCATCATCGCTCCATCTCTCCTTCATCAATCGATTAAAGTGCTCCGATCGTCGATTCGCGACCGTCCGATGACGTTACCCGCAACAGGTTCACGCTGGCAATCCATCTCGGTGAACCTGCAAGGCGGTTTCCGACTCGTCTGGCCTTGGAGTTGGCGTCTTGACGGCCCCTTCTTGAGGCCACCTGGCTTGGCTTAGGGGGCCGCAGCGGGCTTCTTACCCAGTCCGAGCGTCACGATAATCGTGGCTGAGATCGCGACTGAGGTCGACAGGAAGACAATCCCTAACAAATATGATCCTGTATAGTCTTTAAGATAACCGAGCATATAAGGTCCTACGAACCCACCGAGGTTCCCGACCGAGTTGATCAGGCCGATACTGCCTGCCGCCGCTGCTTCGGTGAGGAAGAGGCTCGGCAAGCTCCAGAAGGCGGGGAGATAGGCTTTCAGGCCAGTCGCGACCACGGTGAAGAGAATGATCATTAGCCAGAGTGGATTGCCTCGGAAGAGCGTCAAGGCGAGACCGGCAGCCCCTAGATAAATCGGGACCGCAGCGTGGAACCGCCGCTCACGGGTCCGGTCCGAGTTCCAGCCGACAAAGAGTTGGCCCAGTAACGCACCGATCGGGGGGATGACCAGGACCCAGGTCAGAAGATCATTATCAAGGTTGTACCACTCCTTGAGGATCGAGGGCAGGAAGATCTCGACGCCGTAGTTGCCGGTGACGATGAAGAAGTAGGCCGTCGCGAGCAGGAGCACCTTGGGATTTCCGAGGGCTTCAAACACCGTCATGTGCCCCCCCTGGCGGACGCGCCGTGCGGCCTTCTCGCGTTCGAGTTCGGCATTGAGCGCCTCGCGTTCCTCATCGCTCAGCCACTTGGCCTCGTTCGGTTTGTCGGTCAAAAAGAGCAGAACGATCACGCCCAGGACCACGGCGGGGATGCCCCAGGCAATGTAGATCCATTGCCACCCTTTGAGCCCAAGGATTTCGGGGATGTGGGTCTGGACCCCGTTGATGATCAGGTCGCTACCAATCGGCAACATCAGGTTACAGATCTTCGGGCTGATCATTTGGGCGATCGGCGTGGCGATCAAGAAGATTGATAAGGCCCGGGCCCGGTCTCGACTGGGAAACCAATGCGTTAAATAAACAATGACCCCAGGGAAAAACCCAGCCTCTGCCAGCCCTAGGAAGAACCTCGCCGCATAAAACTGCCCTGGAGAGGTGACCCAGGCGGTGGCGGCGGCGACAAACCCCCAGGTGATCATGATTCGACTGATCCACTTGCGGGCACTCCATCGCTCGACGATCAGAGTACCGGGGATCTCCAGCAAGAAATAGCCAACAAAGAAAATGCCGCTACCGAAGCCAATCACGCTCTCGGTGAAGGCGGGCATATCGATTTGCATGTTGAGCTTGGCGATCGAGACGTTGGTCCGATCGACATAGGCAACGATATAGCAGGCAAAAAGGATCGGCAGCAGTCGCCAATAGGCTTTGGTCCGCGCACGGTCGAGCGCAGTGGGAGGGCTGGTCGACATCAGGTGGGGCTCGCTCTCGCTTGGGGACAGGAAGTGATCCAACGTCGAAAGCCGTGGCCGCGCGAGCAGACGCAATCTCGCAGCCTAGCCGCCTCGTTCCTGTGTCGAAACGACGGACCAATCCACAAGACCCACCACACGCGCGAACCCCCGAGCCTCGCTCGCAAGATCCCGAACCTACCGCACCTGAGCCCGTATTGCCAGTGCCCGGCCACCATACCAAGCACTTCCACGCTGGAAACTCTCTATCGACCCTATTCTTCCTAGGTTCGCCCTTCTCGGTACCGACTTCCTCCGAAAATCAGGTAGCCTCTTTCTCTAATCCATCTCGATCAGGCGACCGGTCAGCCTTGCGATCGATCGAGGGCATTCCTGTCAATTTTGGGGAAAATCATTGGGAAGTTAAAACCGTGATTGGATGATTGCGGGCGACATTATGTTGACAAAAAGCCACGAAATGTTGGGGAATGTCCGTTTCTTGGGATAGCTGCGTAGGCGAAGAGACCCAAATGGGAAGAAAAGCGGCATAAAGCGTTCTTACCCCTTTGACATTGCTGAATCATCGCGACTAAGATTAGCCCTGCTATGGATGGCGAGGGGAGGAGAAACCTTCCTTCCGCTTGGTGGTTTTGTGTTCGCTCTCCACCTTATGTTCTGATAAAGAATTGTGGGGATCGGCACGAAGCATGCAAGAGTTCGCTCGGCCTGATGTTCGCGGGCTTAGAAACTTTTGTTGCATCCCCCCCCTTCAGCTTCAGTGCATGATTCCGACTCGTCCAACATCTTGAGGAGCATTGAATGATCAAGACCTTCACGCGATTTGGCTTTGTAGGCATTCTGGCCGCTTTGTGCGTCAGCCAGACCGCCAAGGCCGACCTGGTTCCAACCCTGAACAGCACGACAATTTCGGGCGTGAACACGGTCTTCCATTACACGATCGCGCTCACGATCAATTCCAAGATCGCTGGCGGAGGCGTGAACGATTTCTTCACGTTCTACGACTTTGCAGGCTACATCCCCAATTCGGGTGTGATCGTCAACTCGGTTGGCACCTGGGTCAAGACTGAGCAGAATAGTGGCCCTATCCCCGCGTTGACAGCCCCGCCCGACGATCCCACGAAATTGAACATTACGTTCACGTATACAGCTGCGGCTTCGGTCACCGGTCCTGTCACAAACGTGTTGAGCGTTGACCTGACCTCGTCACTGCCCTTGAGCGGTTTCGTTTTCACTCCTTACGCTGGCTCTTCGACCAACAACCAGAACAACAGCGTTCAGGGCAACGCCGGCTTTGTTCAGGGGCCAAACCCTGTTCCCGAGCCGAGCACGTTCATCTTGCTGGGTCTAGGCGGCGTCCTTTGCACCCTGCACGCCCGCCGGGTCCGTAACGCTCGCGTTGCCTAATATCAGGTAGCGAAACGACTCAAGCCTAGTCTTGAGATCGATTTCTCCATCATAAACCACCCGGCTCTGTTTCCGAACAGAACAGTCGCCGGGTGGTTTTGTCGTTTGGTAAGCTCGCCTCTCCATCGGGCCTCATCACGGATCGATCTCAGCGAGGTTAGGTGACCGAGGTAAGTAAGTCCTGGAAGAATCCGTAAGCGAGAGCCCCTGCCCGCTCAGGCTCAATCAAGGCGCAAATGGCTCGGCAGGGAACGCCAGGTCGAGCATGAGGAGTTGGAAGTCCGCCCGGCCACGGAGTGAGTCGAGATCGCGATCAGTTCGGAGTTGGGCGATGTCGTGGTAACCGGCCTCGACCGCCTGGTGAAGCCGGCGCATCGCCTCAGAGTGCGCGGCTTGACCTTCGTTGAGTGACACACCTGACCCGGGTATGGCAGCAAGATCACCAATCAATGCGTATGTGCATGTATGCTGGTAAGAGACTTGATGGTCCTGGGTAGGATGACGCTCCAGAATCTCGATCGATTTGCGGTACTCGGCCATTGCCTCGGCAGGCTTGCCGGTTTTTGCGAGCGAGTTGCCAATATTGCAGTAACTTGTAGCCAAATTATATTGGAAATGACTGTCGTCAGGGTTTTCGTCCGCGAGCCTCTGCCAGATGTCTCGAGCGAGCTCGGCGGACTTTCCAGCCTCATGGTACTTGCCGGAGTCTTTGAGCAAGATACTGCTCAAGAGGTAGCATTCTGCCAGGGACTGCTGGTATTCGGCAACATCGGGCCTTTCGTTGGTGAGCTTCTGCCAGAGCTCTTGTGCCCGCAACGCGGACTCGCGAGCCACGTCGTGTTTACCGCTGACTTCGAGCAACACGCCGATATTCAAGTAACTCATGGCCAGGAAATTCTGATATTCGGTGACGTTCGGGTTGTCGTTCACACGTTTTTGCCAGATCTTCAAAGCCTGCTGGAAGGCATCGAGCGCCTCGTCGTGCTTACCGATGTCTTTGAGCAAGCTGCCGATATTGTTGTAGCTGCTCGCCAGGTCGCTCTGATATTCGGTGACGTTTGGGTAATCGGCCACCAGCTTCTTACGGATGAGGAGCGACTGCTCAAAGGCTTCATAAGCTTCGGCATTCTGGCCGGTTTCTGAGAGCAAGATTCCGATATTGTTATGGCTACTCGCCAGGTCGTTCTGGTACTCGGCAAACTTGGGATTTTCGTCCGCGAGCGTCTTGCGGATGCGAAGTGCCTTCTCGTGTGCAACGCGAGCCTCCTCGATCTTGCGGGTGTCTTTGAACAGGATTCCAAGATTGTTATATGTGCCTGAAAGGTTGTGCTGGTATTCGTTGCTGTTCGGGTTTTCGCTTGCAAGTCGCTTGCGGATGTCGAGTGCTTGCAGGTAAGGGTCCAGCGATTGGTCGTTCTTGCCGGCTTCCCAGAGTAATACGCCGATATTGTTGTGGCTGCTCGCCAGGTCATTTGTATATTCGGTGACGTTGGGGTTTTCAGCCGCAATTTTCTTACGGATGACTCGTGCCCGCTCGTACGCTTCGAGGGCTTCGTCGTAGTTACCGATGGCTTTGAGCATGATTCCGGTATTGTTGTAGCCGCTTGCCAGGTCGCTCTGAAATACGGCGATCTCAGGGTGCGCTAAGACAAGTTCCTGTCGAATTGTCATTGCCTTGCGAAAGACTTCGAACGCCTCGGCCTTGTTGCCAATTTTGTTGGTGAGCAGTGCGAGCTCGAAGTACGCCGTTCCGAGCGCCACGCGTGAGGCCCGGTCGGGCTGACCTTCAAGGACGGTTTCGAGCCTCCGATAGAAGTCGGCTGCTCCCCGAAGGAGCTTGGTCCGCAAGCCCTCGAACGCTTTCTCTTTCATGAGCAGGTCTTCACTGACCTCGCCGTGGAAGAGCTTGATCGCGTCCATTGCGAGGATGAAACGCTCTCGCTCTCGCGCGTTGGAGTCGGCCAGGGCGCTATTCGCCTCTTTCAACTGGGCGTTGGCGCGGGTTTGAACTGCGAGCACCACCCCGGTCCCGACCAAGGCCATGACCAGGGTCGCCACCCCGGAGGTGACCGCCGTGCGATGCCGCTTGACCCACCGCCTCGCCCGTCGAGAAACAGGCTCGCGCCAAGCGGTGACCGGCTCATCGGCAGCCCAGTGTTCGATGTCGTCGGCCAACGCCCTGGGAGAGTTGTAGCGATCTTCAGGCCTGAGAGCCATCGCTTTTAGACAGATGGCCTCAAGGGGTGGGTCGATTGTGTGGTCCAGGGTCCGAGGTCGAAGGAATTGCCCCTTTTGCACGGCTTGGAGGATCGCTCCCAAATCGGCATTCTGGAACGGTGGTTTGCCGGTCAGCAATGAGTAGAGTGTGGCACCAAGACTGTAGACATCGGAGCACGGCCCCAAACGGTCGAGGTCCCCCGCAGCCTGCTCGGGGCTCATATAGGCAGGTGTCCCCATGGCCGATCCTTGTATCGTCTCGGACGAGTTACCCGACGTAGGAACAAATGTTCGCTCCTCGGTCGTCGAACCGGAACCGGAACCGGAACCGGGACCGGTTTTCCCTTTGGCTCTGGCCAGGCCCCAGTCGACCACGAGGGTCTCACCATATCGACCGACCATGATGTTGCCCGGCTTGAGATCACGATGGAGAACACCGCGTTGATGGGCATATTCAATGGCATTGCAAACATCAAGGAATCGACGTAAGAGCTTACGAAGCTCGAGTGAGCGCTGGCCTGGCTCGCGTTTCAAGGGTTCCACTGCATGAAACGCGGCGATGGCTTCTTTGAGACTATCGCCCTTGATGAACCTCATCGCGTAGTAGGGGCGTCCATCGGCGTAGGTACCCATGCCGTAGACCGGCACAATTCCGGGGTGTTCCAGCCCACCGGTCACCTCCGCTTCCAGGATAAAGCGGTCGCGGCTTTCTTGATCTTGAGCATGCCTGAGTTGGATCTCCTTGAGTGCGACCTCGCGGTTAAGCTCTCTGTCGATCGCAACGAAGACCTCTCCCAGCCCCCCTTTGGCATGGTTCCGCACAATGCGGTACCGCTCAGTGCCGAACGCGGAAGAGCCTGCAACAAAACTCAAGGTTTCGGTCCCGGGCTCGCCCGGACTCGTCAGTGGGAGTGTTCCAACCCCGGCAAGCGTCTCATTAAGGTCGGGATCGCCCAGACCTGCTAATTTCTCGCGGGTCGAGTTCCCAGCACCGATCGCCGCAAGACTCTTCTCCAGATCACCGCCATGCATCTTGAGATGTTCACCAACGAGTCCCTCAATCAGCGCTCTCTTCAAGTCGTCCAGCCCCCCCTGCTCGACCAGAATATCCGCCATCGATCGGTCTTTATTTTGCGACCAGAAGAGAAACGCACCAACTAGGCTTGATTGCTGGATTAGCCCTGTCTGTAGGGCGAGGAGTCCGAACAGTAAGTCACTCGACGTATTGACACGACGTGCCATGCTTAGAATCTCCGATAAAATCTGTGCGTACTTTTCGATTTCGAAGTCAGATCAGTCCGATTGTCTCATACGGAAGTCACCACACATAGTTTTTCGAGTGGGGTTTTGGTCCAGACACTTTGTCGAATGCTAAACTGGGTACCGAGATGCTCACCCGGGGTAGATGGGAATCTTGGGAAAAATAGGTGATATGTAGTGTCCTACTTCCGAGTTGGAAACCGTCTTGGGATGCCATAGCGGAAACCTTCGTGGTTGGTTATGACGGTCTCATCCACGCAATCGGCGGCTTGATATTATCCAGGTGGAGGGGGATCGGATGCCTAGGGGAGTGATCTCGAAGTTTGAGAGGGATCGCGGGTTCGGGTTCATCCGGTCTGCGGACTATCTCACCGACGTCTTTGTGCATATCTCCGACCTCCCCGGTCGAGCCGAACTTCGTGCAGGCCAACGCGTTGAATTCGAGGTTGAGGAGGGTGACAGGGGATTACGGGCGGTGCGGGTCAAGACCTTGGGGATGCGTGGACTTTCTCCCAAGATGTCGGCGGGCTTGGGGCTTGGCCTGGTGCTTGGGGTGTTGGCCTATGGCCTTCATCGAGCAGGTCTGACCTGGGTGGGAGGGGTCTTAGTCGGGATCAACGCCGTGACCTTTGGGGTTTATGCCTGGGACAAGCGCAAGGCTGTTGCTGAGCATCGCCGGGTTCCTGAAGCGGTATTGCTTGGCCTGGCGTTGCTGGGTGGGTCACTGGGAGCAGGAGTCGCGATGAAGCTGCTCCGTCACAAGACGAGAAAGCCCAGTTTTCTGGTGCCATTTTTCATCATTATGGGTTTACAGGTGGTGGCAGTCTCCGCTTTCTGGTATCGCGGAGTGTAGATTTCGCGAAAATTGGATGAAAGTGGAAGCAACCGGCTGGCAATTGAGTATGATCATTTTGCACTTCGATCATTCCTCTCGCGGATTTATGCATCAAAGCGTCAAAGGATGGTTTTCATGAAAGCACGTCATCGCGGATTCACATTGATCGAACTTCTGGTTGTCATTGCCATTATCGCGGTACTGATTGCCTTGCTCTTGCCAGCCGTCCAGGCTGCTCGCGAGGCGGCCCGGCGGATCCAGTGCGTCAACAATGTCAAGCAGCTTGGGATTGCGATCCACAACTATCATGATGTCAACGGTGGTCTACCCCCAGGCCGAATCTGGGCGGCGGGCGTGAACAACTGCGGGTACAACTTCTTCCAGTGCCAGGATACGAGCTGGTTCGTGCTCATGTTGCCGCAATTTGAACAAGGGAATCTCGCCAACGCGTTCAACTTCTCGCTGGGGTCCGGCGGCCCATTGGCTCCGCTACCGCTTGGGTTCTTTGCCAACAGCACGGTCGCGGCGACCAAGATCGCGGTCTTCCAGTGTCCGAGCGATCGGATCAATAACTTCCAGATCACTACGAAATATGTCGGAGGAGCCTTGAGTGGGCCGATCGCGACGAAAGGCAATTATGTGGCAAGCTGGGGGAACACCCAGTGGGACCAGACCAACATCACCGTGAATGGTCAGTCGGTCAATTACCTCAAGTCTGCGTTCGGACATGACGGCAAAATCTCGTTCGCCTCGGTGACCGATGGCCTGTCGAACACGGTCTTTATCGCCGAGATCTTGCAAGGTGACCTCAATGACATCCGTGGCGTGATCTGGCAGAGTGTCCCCGGCGGTAGCCACTTCGGTAGTCGGTTGCCACCCAACAAGCCCAAAGACACATATGGCTCTCCCCTCCAGGGGGATCAGTTGAACCAGTCGTTCTTCTGTGTGAGCGAACCCCCCTACTTGCCCTGCTTCGGCCCTGTCGGCGACCGAGCGGCATTCGCAGGGTCCCGCAGCCACCATCCCGGTGGCGTGAATGCCTTGTACGGCGACGGCTCCGTGAAGTTCGTCAAGGATTCGATCAATCCGATCGTGTGGATCTCCCTGAACTCGATCAATGGGGGCGAAGTCCTTAGCGCGGACTCGTACTAAGGCTAAGGCCCCGGATTCCCTCGGGAGGTCATCTCAGGTCTGTTTCGCGGAAGGAACAGGCCGAGGTGTCCTCCCACTGTTCTTGTCCTGGTCCCAAGCTCGATGATGGAGACACAGCAGATCGATGAAGGCCGGGCCCAACGTCGAGCCCGGCGGATTGCTATGAAACCGCACTACTACTAAGAACATGTACTAGGGATTGCCTACTAAAAAACAGACCTTACAAACCGAGTTCTTCTACTACTAAGGCGATATGGAGTCGGTTTCGATTTGCGGCTTCTGGGGTGAGGGCATCGAATCTTCGTGAAGTCTCGTCCTTCAGGCACCAATAGGTCATGCGAGTCCTCGTCCAGATCATGCACAGTAACGCCCTTAATTTCTGTACAAACTGTCGATTCCAAGGGATTTACGCGTAAGCATCGACCGCCCCCGAAATCGAATAGTGTGGCCGGCTCGATCGGTCGCTGACGACACGAGGGAATTCCCCACACTAATACAGGACCCGTCCCAACCCAATCCGGACGCGCCCGAACAGAAATTTCCCAATTCGCTCAGTTCAGGCCTGCTTTCCAGGCGTGAAGACCCCCCCGTTAAACCCATCGTCCGCGAACCTTGAATGCCAAGAGTTGTCAGGGGCGCAAGGGGAATGTGACGGGACCAGATCCACCCTCGTCGGCGCGGTTGGAGATGGTGCCAACGAATTGGAGCTGTAGATCGGTCTCAGCTTTAGCGAACCGGCCCGACTGGCTTATTCAGCACACGCTCCCACCCAGACGCTCGGACTATCTGGCGAGCGCCTCCCTGATTTCTCGCAGACGTTGACGACATGTTTGATGCGATGGTATCCTTCATTTTACTCAACTCGGTTCTTTACGTGACTGTGATCCCATTCCGAGGCATCGCAACCATGTCGGTCGTCGATCCGCCCAGCTCGATGACGGGTTGGCTTGTTTCCAACGTAAGCCACTTGCGGCAGATGACTCGGAAGAAGGTTGGGCGTGACTTGTTGACCAAGGTTGCGTTATCCGACATCGTGAATGACGTCTGGTTCAAGTCATGGAAGGATCGCCATAAGTTTCGAGGGACCACCGATGCGGAGCGGTTCGGCTGGCTTCGCCGGATTTTCTTGAACCATGTGGCCAACACACGTCGATCGATCGAAGCCGAGGCGCGGAATCCAGATCGCGAGCAGGCGATCCCCGAGGGGGTTGAACTCGCCGGTGAGGAAACGTCGGCAATTGATCAAATGATGGAGGAAGAGCGGAACCGGGCGATCCGCGCTGCGGTCGCAGATCTGCCGTACCACTATCAGATTGTGATCGATCTGCGCTCGTATCAGAAACTGAGTTTTCCCGAGATTGCTACTCAGTTGGGGCTGACGACCGATGCCGCAACCAAGCTCTACGCCCGAGCCGTTCTTCGACTCAAAGCAGAATTGGGATCGGAGTTTGATCCCTGCCGATGACGATCTGACGGAGATCCAGTCTAAGGATGTGGCACGCATTGCGGCATACTCGGAGGTGGGTCTGGACCTTGGTCAGCAGATCAGCCCGACGCGCCGGATTGGCAAGTATGCGATCCTCAAACTCATCGGGTCTGGTGGTCATGGGTATGTGTATCTGGCCCACGATACCGAGATCAACCGATTCGTGGCGTTGAAGATCCCCCGGAGTGAAGTTCTCGAGAGCAATGACCTCAAGAGGAGGTTCACTCGCGAGGCGTTGGCCGCGACCAAGATCAACCACCGGAACGTCGTGCGGATCATCGACTCGGGAGAGATTGACACGTATTGCTACATCGCGATGGAGTATTGTGCCGAAGGTTCGCTGAGCGATTGGCTCAAGAAACGTCAATCGACTGAGCCACTCTCGGCGCGTTGGGTGGCCACGTTGATCGCCGAAATCGCCGACGGGGTGCATCAGGCACACCTTTGTCGCCCCTACCCGATCCTGCATAGGGACCTGAAGCCCGGCAACATTCTGCTCGTTCGGACCAGCGATTACGACGACCCGGAAGTGCCGTCATTCGTGCCCAAGGTCTGCGATTTCGGGCTGGCCAAGCATTTGGGGGAAGGCGCGGAACGGAGCGGCCTCACCCCTTCCGATGCCCGCGTCGGGACACTCCCTTATATGAGCCCCGAGCAAGCGATTGCCAAAGGGGCGATCGGCCCCCGCGCTGATGTGTACTCACTGGGGGTAATTCTGTTCGAGTTGTTGACGGGTCAGCGTCCGTTTCAGGCGAAGGCGGAGGCGGACCTACTGCCTCAGGTGACCAGCAAAGCTGTGGCCCGCTCTCCTCGGACCCTGCGTTCGGACGTCCCTATCTCCATGGCGACCATTTGCCGATCATGCCTGGCGAAATCGCCCTCTGACCGTTACGCGACTGCCGCCGAGCTTGCCGACGATCTGCGCCGTTTTCTCCGCAACGAAGAAGTCAAAGGCGTCCCCTGGTGGAAGAGGGCACGCGCCTCGGGGAGACGGCACACCAACCGCGCCGGAATGGCAGCGGTCGCTCTCCTGATTCTCGGCGTGGGCCTGGCTACTCCTCGAGAAGGGGACCGTTCCGAGCAGGCTCAGGCGACCGAATGGGTCGATCTGATCAAAAATGCGTCCCTCAACGACCTGTCCGAGCGGCTCGCGAAACGGGAACACATTGACAGCGCGGTCCTTCCCGAACTTCGCTTGATCTTCCAGAAGAATGAGACGACCCCGCGTGAGCGGCTGAACGTCGCAATCGCACTCGCAGGTGTAAGTCATGAATATTCCAATTATGTCTATAAGCAATTGATCGCCGCAAAAGACGAAGAGATCCAATCGATTGCCGTATTGCTCGATCAGCGAATCCAGGGGCTTGCCCAAAGGCTGAACGAAGATATTGCAACTGCGGATCGTACGCCGGATGGTGCCCCGAGTGATCCTGAATCGATTGATCGCCGCAAGGCTCAAGCGGCCACCGCCCTGATGTTGATTGGTGACGTCCAATCGTCCATTCGCAATTTGGAGTTTGATCCCAAACCGGTAGTCCGGTCGTTATTGATCCATAAGTTTGGCCCTGCGCGGGTCTCACCCACCACGATATATCAACAGATCCTCAATCAATCGGTTTCAGTCGAAGCCCGCAGAGCCTTGATTCTTGCACTCGGCGAGGTCTCTGCCACCTGGTGGACCGATCGATTGAGGGCTCAGGTTACAGAGACGCTGTGGACACTCTATCGCGATGATCCCGATGCGGGGATCCATGGCTCAGCCAAGTGGCTGTTGAGGCTCTGGAAGATGGACGACACGCTTGAAGAGACCGACCTCGAACTGATGAAGCTTGGTCAACGGCAAGGGTTCCAGTGGCGGATCCACCCGTCCGGGTTGACGTTCGTTCGCTGGACCGATCCGATCACACATCGGGTCTTGGAGATTTCGGACTGCGAGATCACGCGGAAGCTCTTTCTGAGATTCCATCCCAAGCATCCGTACCGACTCGCATTCAGCCCCACGGATGATTGCCCAATCACGAATACCTCCTTTGTGGACGCTGCGGAATTCTGTGGCTGGATCGATGGGTGGGAGGAGACACCCCCCGATCAGCGGTGCTATGAGGAGGTCGAGCCTGGTTTATTCGAGCCGGTCGAAGGCTCACACGATCGTACGGGCTTTCGCCTCCTGACGGATGACGAGTTCGAACGTGTCACAGCGGCCGGGACGACGTCTCAACGCCACTGCGGCGATCTCCCTGAGCTACTCCCAAAATATGCGTGGTACATGCCGGTTTCTTCTTTGAAAACCCACCCCGTGGGACGTCTGAAGCCCAACGATGTCGGGCTGTTCGACACACTCGGTAATGCCAACGATCTTTGCGAGGCGACCGGCGAAGTGGCCCGGAGGAAGATGCGAGCCACATTTTTAGGGGGATCATTCTTTCACAATTATCAACATGTCCATTCAAGACTTAATAAATATTCCTCGGGTTCGGTAGAACGTTCGGTGAGTGAAATGGTCGGCTTTCGGATCGCTCGGACGGTTCAACCCAGCCCTGGGAACTGAAGACACTTGCAAGTGCTGCAACGTGCAGGACGGTGAGTGAGTTGTGTTTCGAAATTATTGGTAGACCCCGTACCCAGAGGAGACAGATCCATGAGCATCGGACCGTCAGGTAACAATGGAGAATGTACTTTCACGTATAACGCGAGTTCCGACAATTGGACCACCGACGGCGACGGTTGCACGAATGGAACCCATTGCACGCCTCCGTTCCCCAGCAGTGGTACGATGACAACTTCGGAAGTGTCAGCGCATGTGAGTACGTATAATGCAGGATTGACAATCACCCCGTTAGGACCTCCTCAGTTGATCATGCCGTCGTCGCCCATTCCAGACGGGACCCAGGTGACTGTTCCTTGTATTTAGCGAACCTGATGGTGAAATTATGGGAACTTGGGGATAGTACCTTGTGAGCTTAACCCCAGTTCCGCGATCTCTCGTGACTAGTCTCCCGCGTCGTTGAGTCGTACACTGAGGAGATCGGTTGACTCCGGTCGATTTGGTGGATCACGTAACCAGACGCGGGACACTTTTCCATGACCCCAAAGCTCGCGGTCGCACTAGGCCTGGCCCTGGCAGCGACCGGTCTCGCTCCTGACAAGCCCAAGGACCCAGCGGTCGGAACTTCGTATCGTGTCCCCTACCGGATGACGGACACGAACCACTTCTTGGTCCGCGTGCGGATCAATGGCAAAGGCCCGTTCAACTTCCTGGTCGATACCGGAGCCCCTGCACTCTTCATCTCGACCGAGACCGCCAAGAAGATCGAACTGAAGGTCGACGACGCCGATTTCTGGACGCCGATCGATCGGGTTGACTTTGAGGGAGGCCCCTACCTGGCCAAGGTCCAGGCCCGGGTCGAAGATCCCTTCCAACTCGTGGGGATGAATGCTCTAGGACTGCCGGGCGCGTCGATCGATGGCATCCTTGGCTTCTCGGCACTCGCCCGGTTTAAGCTTGAACTCGACCCAACTCAGGACCGGATGACCTGGACCCGGCTTGACTACGAGCCCAAGGATCCGTTTGTCCCCCGCAAGACCAAGTTGCAAACCCCGAACGAAGTCCAGGCACTGAACGTCCTGGGACCAATCGCCAAGCTCGCCGCCGCGATGATTGGCAAACAGCCTGAGGAGCAACTCCACCCCCAGGGATTCCTCGGCATCGAGCTCGAATCCAAGGAGGGGAAAGTCACCGTTGCGAAGGTGCTGGCCGACTCGCCCGCTGCCAAAGCAGGGGTCGAGCAAGGCGACCGTCTGATGAAGATCTCCGGGCGTTCGATTTCGGACAGCAAGGGGGTCCATGTGGCGATCGCCGAGGTCAAGCCAGGCGAAAGCGTGACGCTTTCCGTTGAGCGAAGCGGCTCGACTCTCGAACTCAAAGCCATAGCCGGAAAGGGGTTCTGATCCAATGCAATTGCGATACCCGCTACTCGCCTTGGCCCAGGTGACCCTGATTGGGGGCCTTGCGCTGGCCTGGTCCGGCACCGAGAATAAGTCGGGGCCTGTGACCGTTCCGTTCGAGTTACTCCCGTCGAACCACATTGTCTTGAACGCCAAAATTAATGGTAAAGGGCCATTTCGGCTCGTCTTCGACGTCGGTGCCCCAGTCACGCTCTTGAGCAACAGGGCGGGCGAAGAATCGGGCGTGATCAAGAAAGACGCGCCCAAGTCGTTCTTGATGGGCATGCGAGGTGAGGGGAACGTCAAGAGCCTGGAAATCGGCGACCTGAAGGCGGAAGGGCTGCCGGTTATTGTTCTCGATCACCCAACGCTCAAAGCGCTCGCCGGAATGCTGGGTAAGCCTCTCGACGGCCTGATTGGCTATACGTTCTTCGCGAGGTACAGGACCACGATCGACTACCAGGCCAAGCTGATGAGTTTCGAGCCGGTCGATTCCAAGGTCCGTGACCTGATGAAGGATCTGCCCGAACGGCTCGCAAGTCCCAAGATCGCCAAGAAGCGGACCCAAGCCCCGACCGGTCTGTGGGGCCTAGAAGTGGGCGAGCCTGTGGGAGGAGTCTCCTCCCTGGGCATTCCCATCACATCAGTGATGGCGGGTTCCCCTGCCGAATTGGCTGGCCTGAAGGTCGATGACGTGCTGATGACCCTCGACGGTCGCTGGACCACCACCCCTTCCGACGCCTTCGGGGCCGCCGTAGCGGTCCTCCCGGGCCAACCCGCAATCGTGGTTGTGCTTCGCGACGGCAAGGAACTGACGTTGACGGTCATGCCCAAGGATGGGATCTAATCCTCCAAGATTGTTGATTCGCCTGGAGTTGAGGATCAAAACGCGGGATGGACCCCGAACGCTCAACAACACTGACTCAACCGTGGGACGGCTACCTTGCCGGTCCAGAGAACGCCCTGGCGCAGGCTGGGGTGTTGGCTCTGGCGCGGGGGGAAGGGGTCTCGCCACTGGTGCTTCATGGACCAGCGGGCGTCGGTAAAACCCGGCTGTTGGAAGGGTTGGTGGCCGAGCGGTTGGTGCGTCGTCCTGGGTCGGCGGTCGCTCACATCACGGCCGAGGCGTTCGCAGCCGCATGTGCGTCGGCTGCCGGGCGATCCGACGGCTGGGCCGATGTCCGGTCCAGGTTCCGAGGTGTTGATCTGTTCGTACTCGATGATCTTCACTTCTTGGAACGACTTCCCTGGACGATGATCGAGTTGGGGCACACTCTCGATGCACTCGAAGAGGCTGGGGCGGATGTGGCGGTGGCCAGTAAGCTGCCCCCAGGCCAGTGGGAAGGCTGGCCGGCGAGGCTGGTCAGTCGGTTCGTAGGAGGTCTCTCGGTTCGTGTCGATGCACCTGGCTTACCTCAAAGACGTCGTTATCTCCTCGATCGAAGCAACGCACGAGGTGTGACCCTGACAGCCGAAGCGGTCGATCTCTTGGCGGAAAGTGCGGAAGGATATCGAACCCTCAACGGCTGGCTGGCGAGGCTGGCGCTGACAGGTCGTGTCGAGAAGAGAGGTCTTGATCGATCACTCGTGGAAGCGCTACTGTTTGAAGATAAAATTGAATTTAAGCCGTCGATTGATGCGATTGCCAGAGCCGTATCCACCCGATTTGGGGTCCCGCTCAAAGAGTTGCGTGCAGCAACACGCCGCCAGACGATTGTGGAACCCAGGCACTTGGCGATGCAGCTTGCTCGCACTCTGACCGGCGAGAGTTTCACGAGGATTGGGACTTACTTTGGCGGTCGGGACAAGAAGACCGTCATGCACGGGTGTGAAGCTGCCACCGCTCGCTGTGCCGGCGACCCAGCGCTTGCCGCCGCTGCGGAAGCCATCGCGGGCTCGTTCCGCCGCGGCCAGGTTGACCCGGAGGGCTGAGGCTTGATCTGCGAATTATCAGGTTGGACAATCGGTGAGCATCTGTGTCCATCGGTTTTCAGACGGGAGTCATCATGGATCCGGAGACCGCACAAGGGATCGTCCTGATGATCATCACGGTTGCTGTTGTGACCTGGCTAGTGGGGGTTGCGGTCATGGTTCGGGTTTCCCGTCCCCGACAATCGCGTGCCGGAGAGGAGAGGCCATTGAACGATTCGAAGTGGTGCCAGGATCAGCCGAGGGCATGATCGTCGGTGAGTCCGAGGTCGATGGCCAACCTGAAGAGCTTGCGGCCAAACTCGCAGGGCTACTCCCCCGCGACGCGATGGGGCCGCTCGGTGCGATCAAAATTATGAGTTGTGATCGGCATGAAGTTGTTTTCATGCCTTCAGGTCAGCCGAGTTATGGAGCCGGTGGGTTCCGCCAGGGCCGGATCAAGTTGACGCCGCTTTCGAGTTCGAAAACGCGAGTCGCGTACGCCCTTGAAGCCTCGTCGGGTAAGGTCATGCCCCGTCTAGGCTGGCTCTCGCTGCTTCTGGGATTGGTGGCGATAACCGTTAGTCCTTAGCTCATGTTTAACTATGTGTTGCCGAGTCCGAATCCGGGTGTTCGCAACCAAGCCGTTCAAATGGTTCAAGTTGTCCACTTCCTCTGGCCACCATTTCTCTTCGCTGCGCTCTCCGGCCAGGCTTCCCGCTTCCTATGGGCTAGAATCAAAGCACTTGTTCATAACATGCTTTATGCCTCCTACTGAATTCGCACCCACCTCATCACAGACGGCCAGCCGGTGAGATCCAAAGGTTCTGCTTCAAATTGGGACACGACCTACTTTCGGCGATCACCATTTGAAGCGGAGCACCAGAAAGACTCCCTGGATTCGGCGAGGGGCTCGTTGAGCAGGCCGAGACTTGGGACAATCTTAATCACCGGGCGCGATGGGTTCCGATGGAGAAATGCGATGTCCTCAGTCAAGCCCAAGACACTCCCCAGGACGATGGAAGGCCTTCTCAAGCGGCTTGGTGGTATCCCGGCAAGTCGAGTGCGGCTCCGGCCCCTGCCCGGCTCCGCGACCGAGACCGATGTTGTTCAGATCCGCAACATCGAGAAGATCCTCTGTGAGTTGATTAACGGCACCTTGGTGGAGAAGACCATGGGGGCTGAAGAATCGTTCCTGACGATGGATCTCGTGGTTCTGCTTGGCAGTTATGTCAAGCTTCACGACCTGGGTGCGATGATGGGGCCCGATGGTGCTGTTCGCCTGATGCCTGGTCTGGTCCGTATCCCCGATATCTCGTTCGTGAGCTGGGCCAAGCTGCCCGATCGGGTCTATCCCAAGGACCCGATCCCGGATCTCATCCCCGACCTCGCCATCGAAGTCCTCAGCAAAGGCAATACCCGGCGCGAGATGGCACAGAAGCTTCGCGACTATTTCGACGCCGGCGTGAAACTCGTCTGGTTCGTGAGCCCCAAGTCACGAACGGTGAGCGTCTACACCGGGGCCGGTCGATCGCTCAAACGGACGGAAGACCAGACACTCGAAGGGGGCGACGTCTTACCAGGCTTCGTCCTGCCACTCCGCGAACTGTTTGCACGGCTAAATGGGTGAGTTTCCCCGCTCGAAAGGCCGCAGAACGTGGGACAGATTCGCGAATCTAAGTCGCTTCCTGACTTCGCCTTAGTGAAGACACGCGACAGACGAACGCGGTTGCGAACGCGGGGGGTTTCGGGTACAATCCACGTCTTGATTGGACCCATCGCCAGCGAGGGATCGACCCCGTGAGCAACGCCTTGCCCCCTGATCTCGCCCAGCATCGACCGACCCAGCCGCTGAACATCGAAGAGGAACTCAAGGAGAGTTACCTCAACTACGCGATGTCGGTCATCATCAGTCGAGCTCTGCCCGACGTCCGCGATGGATTGAAGCCCTCGCAACGCCGGATTCTCACCGCGATGTTCGACCTGGGGCTCAGCCCAGGCGGCTCCACTACGAAGTGCGCGGGCATCGTCGGTGAGACCATGAAACGGTATCACCCGCACGGTGAAAACTCGATCTACCCGACCCTCACTCGGATGGGCCAGTGGTGGAACTCGCGGCACCTGCTGATCACCCCTCAGGGGAACTTCGGCTCGATTCACGGCCTCCCCCCCGCCGCCATGCGGTACACCGAGGCCAAGCTTAGCCCCGTTGCCGCAGAACTCCTTGAAGATATCAGGCTCGATACCGTCGACTTCGCCCCAAGCTACGACGAGAAGCACCAGGAACCGCGGGTGCTGCCTAGCAAGTTCCCTAACTTGCTCGTCAATGGTTCCGGAGGAATCGCGGTCGGCATGGCAACCAGCATCCCTCCCCACAACCTGGGCGAGGTCTGCGATGCCGTGGTCGCATTGATCGATAATCCGGCGCTCGAACTCGATGAGCTGATGGAGATCATCCCTGGCCCCGACTTCCCGACCGGTGCCACCATCTGCGGTCGCTGGGGGATTCGCGAAGCCTATCGGACCGGTCGCGGTCGGCTCATGCTCCGGGCCAAGCACACGATCGAAGAACAAAAGGATGGGCGATCGCAGATCATCTTCACCGAGATCCCGTTCCAGCTCACCAAGGCCCCCCTGCTGATCAAGCTCGCGGAATTGGTCAACGATGGCCGCGTGACCGGCGTAACCGATATCGTCGACGAGTCGGACCGCAAGCAGCCGGTTCGGATCGTGGTCAAGGTCAAGAAGGGGGAAGACCCCAACGTAGTTCTAAACCAGCTCTACAAGTTCTCGCCCCTTCAAGATACGTTCAGCGTGATCATGCTAGCCTTGGTCGATGGTCGGCCCAAGACGCTCGCCTTGAAAGATATGCTCAGATACTTTATCGAGCATAGGCAGAACGTGATCCGCCGCCGGACCTCGTTCCAGCTCCGTCAGGCACGCGCCCGAGCCCACGTGGTTGAGGGCTTGCTGATCGCCCTGGCCTATATCGACGAGATCATCCGCGTCATTCGCTCTTCGGCCAACCCTGCGGAAGCTCGGGCCCGGTTGATGGGGATGGAGGTTTCCGACGAGGTCTTGCGCCGCGCTCTGAACGACCCCGACGCCAAGTCGACCCGAAGCCTGACGCGGATGCAGTCGGACGCGATCCTGGCAATGCGGCTCCAGCAACTCACCGGCCTCGAAGCCGACAAGGTTGCCGCCGAGTACCTTGGCCTTCGGACCGAGATCACGGAATATGAACGGATCTTGGGTTCAGAACAAGTCATCCTTGAGCTGATCCGCGCCGACATGCGTGAGCTGAAGCATAAGTATGCCGATGCCCGCCGAAGCGAGATCAGCCCCGAAGAACTGGGCGATTACGACAAGGAAGCCCTGATCCGCGAGGAGTATATGGTCGTGACCGTCACCCACGACGGTTACATCAAGCGGCTCCCCCCCAGCACCTATCGCGCCCAGGGTCGTGGCGGACGCGGGATCACTGCGACCAATACCAAGGAAAATGACTTTCTTGAACACATGTTCGTTGCACTGACGCACGATTATATTCTTTTCTTCACGGATAAGGGCAAGATCTACTGGCTCAAAGTTTACGATGTGCCAATGCAGACCCGGACCTCGGCGGGCCGGGCGATTGTGAATCTGTTGCAATTGACTGAAGGCGAGAAGATCACCGGTCTGATCCCGGTTCGCTATTTTCAGGAAGATGAGCACTTGCTGATGGTCACGCGCCGCGGCACGGTCAAGAAGACCACATTGACTGCGTTCAAGCGTCCTTTGGGGCGTGGGATCATCGCGCTTGGCCTGGATGAAGGCGACCAGTTGATTGGCGTGGCCCGGACCAAGGCGGGCGATCACGTGATTCTTTCCACGCGTGATGGTATGTCGATTCGGTTTGATGAGAGTGGTGTTCGCTCGATGGGCCGTGGAGCCTATGGGGTGCGTGGCATCTCGCTCGGCGAGTCGGACGAGGTCATCGGCATGATCGTGGCGAGTGGGCAGGACGATCCCTCATCGATCCTCACCGTCTGTGCCAACGGGTACGGCAAGCGGACCGTCTTGACGGAGTACCGCTCGCAGACGCGTGGTGGTAAGGGGCTAATCGACATCAAAACGACCGACCGTAACGGTCCTGTCGTGGCGATCTCCAAGGTGACCGAGTCGGATGAAGTGATGCTCACCACCACAAGTGGCATGGTGATCCGCACCAGAGTGGCCGACATCAATGTCATCGGTCGCAACACGCAAGGCGTGCGACTGATCCGGGTTGAGGAGGGCGACTCGGTCGGCTCGCTGGCCAAGCTCCCTGAAGAAGAGTTGGGCGCGACCGAAGATCTCATCGAGCTGCCTCCGCCGATCGATGTGGAAATCAATGGTCTCGCCCCGCACATCATTGACGATGGCGTCGCGGAAGCCGAGGCGGCGGATCATATTGATGATCTGGATGTCGATGGCGAACCGGATGGAGAATGAGACTCACACCTGGATCACGAGGTGACTCATGGCCGACCGCACCGTTGATCACGCTTTGACATCGCAACAGGAGAATGGCACATCGGTTCTGGAAGCCTCCCCCTCTCACCATGGGGGGGAGGCCGATCCTCGCCTCGGCTTCGCTTCTTACGAAGAACGACTCAACCGAAATCCGAGATGGGCCATGAGTGAAGGAAGCCTGTTCTTCGAAGGCGAAGGTTCGGTCCAGAAGGCGCTGATCAAGGTCACTCGCCGCTTGAACGAGCTAGGAATCCCTTATGCGGTTGCCGGTGGGATGGCACTTTATCGCCATGGTTTCCGCCGATTCACCGAGGATGTCGACATTCTGGTCACGAGGGATGGACTCAAGCAGATCCACGCGAAGTTGTCGGGGTTGGGCTGGGTGCCTCCATTCACCAAGAGCAAGAATCTCCGTGATGCGGAATTCGGTGTAAAAATTGAGTTCCTGTTGACTGGTGATTATCCCGGTGATGGACTTCCCAAGCCTGTGGTCTTCGGCGAACCGGCTGATGTCGCAGTCACTCTTGATGGGATCAATTACCTTGCCTTACCAACCTTGGTCGAGTTGAAGCTAGCATCGGGCATGACCGGAGGAATGTCTCGGATGAAGGACTTCGTGGATGTTATGGAATTGATCAAGCAAGCGAACTTGCCCGCCTCGCTCGTTGAGGAATTGAATCCTTACGTTCGGGAGAAGTACTCCGAACTCTGGATCGGGGTGCATAATGCTCCCGACCCGATGTCGGAAGAAGATGCATTATGAGCAGAGTGTTCCTCTCTCAAGCGGAACGTGTGATGATAGCGATGGTCGATCGGAGGCTCCTGCATCCGAGCGTTTAGATTATTCGTAGGATGCATGAGCCAAAGACGAGAAGCTAATGAGCGACGCCATCATCGCCTATGTCAAGCGGGTTAAAGATCTCTCAGATCACGTCAAGGGGAATGAGCAGGCGACGAAGCAGTCCTTGATAGGCCCCCTTTTTTCGATCCTGGGATACGATCTCACGGACCCTCGCGAATGCGTTCCTGAGTATAAAGCTGATTTCGGACGTGATCGATCGTCGAAGCCTGTGGATTGGGCTTTCATGGAGAATGGACGTCCAATCTTCTTTGTTGAGGCAAAGGATGCGGGTAAACGGCTCGTCGGTTACGACGAACAGCTCTCAGACTACTTCAACAAAGTACCCGAAGCGAGATTGGGCATTCTGACAAATGGCCTTCAGTGGCGCTTCTTCACTGACTTGGTTCACTTGAATCATATGGATAAGGAACCTTTTGTTAAATGGGATGTCATCAACGATGAAATTCCTCCACTCGATTTCTTGATTTTACTCCATAAGTCGCAATACAATCCCCAATTAATCCGAACCTTTGCTGAGCGAAAGCGAGCACAGAATCTGCTTGTTTCCGAACTCACTCGCCTTCTCGAGCCGTCGTCTGAGTTTGTCCGACTTGCGATCGCAAATCTTGAGACACGTCGTCTAAGTGATAGTGTGATCGATTCATGGAAACCAGTGCTTGCCAACGCTATCGAAGAGTGGGCTAAGCAACGCATGCTGACGATGGTCTTGAGCAATCCACCTCAAAGTGAACCCACAGCGCCTAGTTCGGGTGCTGGGGGTAAAATTGAAACCACCAAAGAAGAGCTTGAAGGATTTGAGGTAATCCAGCGGTTGTTGGGTTCTACTCGATCGATCGCCTTCGAGGACACCGTTTCATACTTCAAAATTCACCTTCCCGAACGCCGAACCTGGGTGATTTGTCGCCTCTATTTCGATCGGAAGCGTCCAAGTATTTGGGTGCCTCTCCCTGTCGAACAGGCCCAAGAGCTCGCACCTTCTCTTCAAGTTTCTACATTGCAACTCGGTTGGTCGTGTCTCAATCTGAACTCGTATGCGGATCTTGAGTTACTCAGTCCGTTACTCCAGGCTGCTTGGGACCAGCAACGTCAGCTTCATCCCGTCAATTCAACCGAGGCGAGCGATACAAAGAGCGAATCTGACACAGACGCAAGCTGAAATCGTTGGAGACGAGCCATCATGCTTCAGTATGAACAACTCATCAAGCAGGATCGGAGATGGGGCATGGACGAAGGTGATCGCCACTTCCAGCATGATAGCGGGGTTTTCAAAGCACTACGTAAGATCGCCAAGCGACTGGAGGAACTTGGCATCCCCTATGCGGTCGCGGGGGGAATGTCGCTCGATGCGCATGGGTTTCGTCGGCTTACGGTGGACGTCGATATCTTGGTGAGCCTCGAAAGTTTGAAGCTCATCCACGAGAAACTCGATGGCCTTGGCTATCTTCCTCCATTCACGAATAGCAAGAACCTCCGCGATACCGAGACCGGTGTCCGCATTGAGTTCCTCATCTCCGGCCAGTTCCCCGGCGATGGTAACCCCAAGCCTGTTGCCTTCCCCGAACCGGCCGATGTCGCGGTCACCATTGATGGGATCAAGTACCTCAGCTTGCCGACCTTGGTGGAATTGAAGCTGGCATCGGGCATGACTGGGGGAGTACATCGGTTGAAAGATTTCGCCGATGTTGTTGCCTTGATCAAAGAAGCGAACTTGCCCGCCTCGCTCGTTGAGGAATTGAATCCTTACGTTCGGGAGAAGTACTCCGAACTCTGGACTGCTCTCCATGAATCTCCGGACCCGATGGCGGAAGAACCGACATTCGATGAGACATGAGCGACAATCCAACTTGCCGTACTATGACTAGAGAGAGGATCAATTTTGTACTCGCATAAGAGTTTTAAATGAAACGAATTCTCATCACTGGCGGTTGCGGATTCATCGGGGCGAACTTTGTCCGGCTCCAACTTAGCGATTACGACAATGTTGAGGTCACGAACCTCGACGCCCTGACTTACGCCGGCAACCCAGATAACCTTGCCGATCTCGCCGACGATCCCCGCTACCGGTTCGTCCAGGGGGATATTGCCGATCGGGCCTTGGTCGCGACGTTGCTTGGTGAGGGCGACTTCGACGCCTTGGTCCACTTCGCCGCCGAGAGCCATGTCGATCGTTCGATCGACGATGCTGCGCCCTTCTTGCGAACGAACGTCCTTGGGACCCAGGTTTTGCTCGATGCCGCACGTGCCGCCAAGGTGCCGCGCTATGTGCAAGTGTCGACCGACGAAGTCTACGGGACCCTCGCCCCCGACGACCCCCCATTCACGGAATCGACCCCTCTCGCTCCCAACAGCCCCTACGCCGCGAGCAAGGCGGGGGCCGACCTGTTGGTACGGGCGGCTTATCATACGCACGGGTTTCCGACGATTATTACGCGATGTTCGAACAATTATGGGGCGTATCAGTTCCCCGAGAAGTTGATCCCACTGTTCATCACTAACGCCTTTGCAGATCAGGCGTTACCAGTTTATGGCGATGGTCGCCAGGTGCGCGATTGGATTCATGTGATCGACCATTGTCGAGGGGTCGACGCGGCTTTGCGACGCGGCCGGCCAGGCATGGTTTATAATTTCGGCGGTCGGAGTGAGCGGTACAACATCGACGTCACTCGGCTGGTGCTGGAATTGACCGGCAAGCCCGAGACGTTGATTCGGCACGTCACCGACCGGCTTGGCCATGATCGCCGCTATGCTGTCGATTGCAGCTTCGCCGAGCGCGAGCTCAACTGGGAGCCGACCGTCACGTTCGAAGCTGGGTTGGCCGAAACCGTGAACTGGTATCGGACGAACACCAAGTGGGTCGAGCGCGTACGTTCGGGTGAGTATCGATCGGGTCAGCCAATGGTGTAAATGAGGATTCAGGATTCCACACACTTGGGATCCGGAATCCTGAACTCTTGACGGGATAACGACTTATGCGCGCATTGGTGACCGGAGCGACCGGGTTCGTCGGTGGTCATCTGGCCGAGCATTTGCTCGCCGAGGGGGACATTGTGCTCGGGCTCTCCAGCTCGGGTCGCTGGCCTGAATCGTTGCAATTCCTCGCGCGTGACATTCGACTCGAACGTTACGACCTGGCCGATGGAGGCTCGGAGGATCTGGGCGAACTGATCGCACGCAAACAGCCCGAGGTGATCTATCACCTTGCTGCGCAGGCGAATCCCCAACTCAGCGTCAGCGACCCACGCGGAACCTGGGCCTTGAACCTGGGCGGTACACTCAACTTGCTCGAAGCGGTCCGGGAGGCGAAGTCGAAAGCTCGCGTGATCCTTGTCAGCTCGGGCGTCTGCTACGGTAGTCCCGCGCCCGAATTCCTTCCCGTCACTGAGTCTTGTCCGCTCCGTCCCAATAACCCCTACTCGGCGAGCAAAGGGGCGGCCGACCTCTTGGGGATTCAATACGTGCTCGGCTATGGGCTCGATGTGGTCATCGCTCGACCATTCAATCACGCGGGAACTCGCCAGTCGGACACATACGCCCTTTCGAGCTTCGCGAGGCAGGTCGCCGAGATCGAGCTTGGTCTGAGGCCCCGAATTGAAGTCGGAAATCTTGAGGTGACGCGCGATTTCACCGACGTTCGCGACATTGTCGCCGCCTATCGGCTGCTGGCGACACGCGGCGAACCAGGTGAGATTTATAATATCGGTACAGGTCGAGATGTCTCGCTAAAACGTATGCTGGAGATCCTCAAAGATCAATCGACAGGTTCGGTTGAAATCCATGTCGACGCCGCTCGGGTTCGACCGGTCGATCAACCGTTTTTGCTGGCAGATGCCTCGAAACTTCGTGGTCAGACCGGCTGGGCGCCTCGGTACACGACTGAGCAAACGCTTAGTGATATGCTCGATTACTGGCGCACTCAGTTAAAAGCAACATTACAAGTGGCCGGTTGATCTGGGAGATCTCTACGGGGGATTCCGCAATGAATCCCTTCCCCCTGGCCCCCGTCGGCTTTATGATGATCGCCCTAGCAATGGCCAGGGGTCGGCCGGCGGGCGAGATTCGATTTTGACGCAGGGCGGTGCATTTTCATGACGAGCGCGACTACAGATTATCTGGCGATCGACCTTGGGGCCGAGAGTGGCCGGGGCCTCCTGGGCAAGTTCGATGGCGAACGACTGGTGCTTGAAGATCTCCATCGCTTCCCCAACGGCCCGGTCCGGCTGCTCGACACGCTCCATTGGGATCTGCTCCGCCTCTGGGATGAGGTCAAAATCGCGCTTCGTAAAGCGGCGGTCGTCAGCCCGAACCTTGATGGGATCGGAGTCGATACGTGGGGTGTCGATTTTGGCCTGATTGGCAAAGGGGACGTTCTGCTGGGCAACCCTGTTCACTACCGGGATCGCCGGACCGAGGGGATCTTTGATGTGGCCTTTGGGATGATGCCCCGTGAGCGGATCTACGATGCCACCGGCTTACAGTTCATGCCATTCAACACAGCGTTCCAACTTTTGGCAATGCGTCGCCAAGGTTCGCCCCTGCTGGATATTGCCGAGACACTTCTGATGATGCCCGACCTGTTTGGCTGGCTTCTCACCGGTCGGCGGGCGAGTGAGCGGACCGATGCCTCGACGACGCAACTCCTGGACCCCCGCTCTGGCACTTGGTCGGATGAGATTTGCGCAGGGTTGGGACTCCCCAGGTCGATTCTCCCTGAGCTGATCGCGCCCGGGAGCGAACTTGGATCGTTGCAGAAGTCGGTCTGCGACGAGGTTGGGGTTGGCTCGCTCCGAGTCCTCGCGACTGCCACCCACGATACCGCCGCTGCCGTGGCTGCCGTGCCGGTGAGCGGCGGGAGAGTTGGCGTGCCCGACTGGTGTTACCTCAGCTCCGGTACGTGGTCGCTCCTGGGCGTCGAGACTCCTCGGCCAATCATCAACGAAGAGACACTTCGCTACAACTTCACCAATGAGGGAGGTGTTGCAGGGACCACCCGGCTCTTGAAGAATATCATGGGGCTCTGGCTGGTTCAGGAGTGTCGGCGGACTTGGTCACGTGCCGGCAAAGAGTTCACTTATGAGGAACTGATTCTGCGAGCAAAGTCGGCTCAACCGTTCGTTTCGTTGGTCGATCCCGACGATGCCTCCTTCCTCGCCCCTGGCGACATGCCTGCACGTCTCGCAGCGTACTGCCAAAAGACAGGACAACCTGTGCCGTCGGACGAAGGGGCCTTCGTCCGTTGTGCTCTGGAAAGCCTGGCCCTCAAGTATCGTTGGACGATTGATCGGCTTGAAGGGATTGTCGGAACAAAGATCCAGGCGATCCACGTCGTCGGCGGCGGGGCCAAGAATGATCTCTTGAACCAATTCACAGCCGATGCATGTGCCCGACCTGTCTACGCAGGGCCGGTTGAGGCGACGGCAGCCGGTAACGTCCTGATGCAGGCGATGGGCCGAGGCAAGATCGCTAACCTGGCAGATGCTCGCGCGATCGTTGCCCGCTCGTTCGAGGTCGCCACCTTCGAGCCACGCAAGATCGCCGCCTGGCAGGATGCGACTGGGCGGTTTGCAGGATTGGTCAGAGGTTAAGGACGCTGCGAGGTTGGACCTTTGCCTACCTGGACGCTCGCGCGAGGGGCCGCTTCACTTTCAAGTGAGGTTCGGGTGGGCCTCTCACTTCTTGGGAACAATGGTTCCGCAGCCTCGGCAGGTCTCGGCTCCCAAGTGAATGGGGCGACCGCACTTGGGGCAGACGCGCATGCCGGCTTCGCTCGCTTGACCGCTAGCACCCGCTCCTCCGCCTGCGGTACCTCGTGCTAAATGGGCTTTGGTCCAATCCTGGAGTTGCCCGAGTTGGTTCCTATTGAGTTCCTCTGTCGGTCGCTCGGGGTCGTTCAAGTGCGGGTTGGCCCTGGGTGAGCCTTGGGCGACTCCATTGTTCATGGGAACGGGGACAACTCGCCCGCAATCGGGGCATTTCCCGTGGGTGGGTCCGCCCGTGGCAGGGACTTTGAGCCGGCGCCCACACGGACATCCGAACCGAACGAACCCATCATCAACCGGGCCAGCCGTCTTGGGCCGGTCGAGCCGGACCCGGATCTTGGCTCCGCAGTTGGTGCAGATCAAGCGGTCGGTCCCATCTTCGGGCACCTTCAAGACTTGTCCGCAACGGCAAGTGGCCCGGGGCATGGTTCGCGTGGTCCGATTATTGGGTCTGGAGAGATGTGACGTGACGAGAGAAATCGACCGCCGCTCAGACGATTAGTGAGTGGCCGCCGAGGAGGGCCTCGCTGCCGGACGCTGAAGTAACTCGATGGGGATCAAAGTGTTGAGGCTCCCCGAGCGGAACCCTTCCAGGTCGAGTGTCACGAACTTGAAGCCAAGCGCCCGGAACGCCTCGATCATCCCGGTTCGAACTTCGGGAGAGGCCAGGCGGACGAGTTCTTCAAGCGGGACCTCAATCCGGGCAAGATCCCCCTTGTGGTACCTGACCCGCAGGAGCCGTAACCCCTTTTGCCGCAACCAACTTTCCGCCTGGTCGATCATCCGGACCCGCTCCGGGGTCACTTCTTCACCATAGGCGATCCGGCTCGACAGGCAGGGGGTCGCGGGCTTGTCCCAAGTCGGCAAGTCCCAACCCTTGGCCAAAGCTCGGACATCGTCCTTGCTCAATCCGCACTCCTGGAGCGGATGCCGAACGCCGTGTTCGGAGGCGGCCTTCATGCCCGGTCGGTGGTCACCTGCGTCGTCGGTATTGGCCCCGGAGGCGATCACATCAACGTCGAGAGCCCCCAATAACCCCGATAATCGGCCATAGAGCTCACTCTTGCAGAAATAGCACCGGTCGGAGTTGTTCCGCAGGTAGTTCGGGTCGGCGAACTCCTCGGTCCGGATCACTCGGTGCGCGATCCCGATTCGCCTGGCGAGCGCCTCAGCCTCTTCAAGCTCGCCCGCAGCAAGACTATCGGAGACGGCCGTGACGGCGATCGTATTGGAGCCGAGGGCCAAATGGGCTGCCTGGGCGACCACCGCGCTGTCAACACCCCCCGAATACGCGACCGCTACTCTTCCATAAGTCCTGAGTGTGTCAAGCAATCGGTCGCGCTGGGCGATCAGGATCGGGTTGGTCCAGGCGTTCACGACGCACCTCGTTAAGATCGTTGAAGAAGAAAGGATGAGGTGGCTCAACCTCGATTGTAGGGTGCCAAACGATCCGGCTCAAGCGGGCCGATCGATTGAGTTTTGAGTGGTTGGAAAGATTTGCGGGATGCGCAAGGGGGGTAATCCCGATATTAAGTAAGTAGGGCGCGAATTTCGGTCGCGATCCGCCCGGACCTCCGCTTACCTTGTGGGTGGGTGAGTGAGTAAGTGAGTAAGTGAGTTGGTTCGAGGCGAAGTCCCTCAAGACCACGAAGGAGCTGAAACCAAGGAACCGCATCGCGACATTCATTATGGCCCGTAAACCTGTTCCTGTTCCATACCCGTTCTTGACTACAGATCAAAAACAAACGTATCCGCCGAGCTTGGCATCGACGTTGTCTGGGACCGAGCTTAACGGAGTCTTTCTGGCAGTCGCTCGTCCTGCACTCGCAGGAGAGATGCCCGACCCCTCAATGCACTTGGTTCACCGCCGTGATCAGTTACGACGTGTCGGTCGCGATCGGATCTTGCAATCGACTTCGGGAGGGCGTGACCCACGCCTCGATCGCGAGGTGATCTTGGGTGAGAGCAATCTGCTACCGTTCGACTTCCTTCGTAAGGGGGACAAAATTGGCAGGGCGGTCGTCAAAATCCAGCGAGGTGATGGAGCGGCCGGGACCGGCTTCCTCGTGGCTCCTGACATTTTGCTCACCAATAACCACGTCCTGTCCGACTCAGCGAGTGCTCAGTCGGCCTACGCACTGGCAAACTATGAGCGGATGCCTCCCGACGATCCCACAGGCTTACCCGCAGTGGCCCGACTCAAACCTCAAACCTTGTTTGTCACCTCGGCGGAATTGGACTTCACGTTCGTCGCAGTCGAAGGGATCGATTTCTTGGGGGCCGTACCAATCGACCGCGACAGCTTCAATCTGATCGAGAACGAGTACGTCAACCTGATCCAACATCCGCGCGGACGTCCCAAGGAGATCGCCGTTCAGGATAACCTGGTCGTCCGCGCGGATAGTCTCGTCGCGCAATATTCGTGCGACACCGAGCCCGGATCCAGTGGCAGTCCTGTTTTTAACAATCAGTGGCGACTTGTCGCGCTTCATCATGCTTCGGTTCTGGCGGACGAGGCCCACGATCCCCAGCCGAGCACTGACCCCTCATCCGGTCAGACGACGAACGCCGCTGCTCGCTACTTGAACGAAGGGATTCGGCTCTCGGCAATCGCCGTCTGGCTCGAAACCTACGAGCCAAGCAATCCCGAAGAGCGCCGCCAGATCGACCGACTGCTGGGGATCGTTCAAGGTCTTGACCCGCAGATTGGCTTCTTTGGCGCGCTCGGCCATCTGGTGGACGGGAAGAGTGCGACCCAGATCGTCAATGAGAGTTACCAAGGCGATACCGCGAAACTCGACATCGCGCTTTGGAACCTTCGAGGGCTGGAAGGTGTCATCCACGGACGCGCTGATGAAATTGCGCGAATTATTGCCGATATGCGGATGGATATTTGGATTTTTGCGGCTGCCGATTCCAAGGATCTGGAAGGGGTCGCTCAGAGTCTCAAGGTCAAATTTGGCTTGGATTACGGGTTCACTCATGGTCGAGATCCCACAGGTCGGGTCGTCACGGTCTTGCACAATCGTGCTCGGGGTCTAGGGCTGGAATCGATTGCATGGCCTACCGAGGTCTCTACGGCGGTTGGGTGCGAGCCTCCCTTATATCTGAAAGCGATCATACCCTGGGCCGACGCGAATTCAGCCGAGCTTCGGATTGTCCCGCTGTTTTGGTCTTCGTGGGCCGTTGCTCCGGCCACTGATCTTCCGTGGGTCGAATCGATTGCCGTTCAAGCAAGGCAAAGTGACGCCGTCGACTGGTTGATTTTCGGCTCGAGTGCGAGCCTGCTCGCTCCTGAGAACCTCTTGATCTTGAGCGGCGAAAAGAACGATCATTTGATCGTCGCTGCCGATGAGGCCGACGGAGCTTTTGCATTGATGAGTCGCGCAACATCTGGCGTCAGTCGCGTTTACACGTCATCAAACTTGATCCCGACTCTCGGCCATCCCGAGCTCTTGATCGTTGCCGGCGATCGCAAACTTCCCTCGTCGATCACCTCGCTCGGAGGTCATGCCCCGATCGCAGTCCGGCTTGTGTTGAATGATGGGAAGAGTCACGGATCGACCGCATCGTCACGCAAGCGGAAAAAAGGGGCCAAGAGGGTGTGAATCAGTCCGCACTGGACCACAGACTATTCTGAGGTCCAGTGCGGACGCGGTCGACAGAGGAGATCGCGTCGACTGTCGTCTCTTGGAGATTGTTTAGAAATTCGCGCATGGTAACATGCAATCCGAGCAACCACTTGGGCTAGTGACTCAGTCGGGGTAAAGGAAACGCTCCGCCTTAGTAAGCATTAGTCGTGTGCTCGATTGCCCTACCCGCCGGTAAACAGGATCTGACAATGGCGAATCCCTTCTTCGAGCACCCAATCCTGAACTCACCTTATAAGCCGCCAGAAAAGCATTGGGAACTCGACGAACAAGGGCAGCCGACTCAAAAAATCATCGATTATCGTCGCAAAGCGGAATTCATCACGCCTATCCCTAAGCCTAAGAAACGGAAAAAGGCGGCGAGCCAGGAAAACTTTGTCTTCGATGAAGGCAAAGGTTTATCGAACGAAAAACAACAATACGACCCGACATCCATCATCAACCAGGTTCGTGAGCAGGTCGTCCGCTGGCGAGCTTGGCCAAACCCAAGTGACTGGCACGTCACACCAGAAACCGCCCGACTCTTGCAGTATTGGCGAGACCCGAATTTTGCGGGACTTCGACCGTTCTTCTGTCAGGTCGAAGCCATCGAAACCGCGATCTGGCTGACCGAGGTCGCGCCGCAGTCGAAGATCGGCAAAGCCCTGATCGAACACTTGAACGCTGCCAGCGAGGAGGCCAATCCCGACCTTCTTCGTCTGGCTCTTAAACTCGCCACAGGCGCTGGCAAGACCACCGTCATGGCGATGATTATCGCTTGGCAGACGATCAACGCAGTGCGCCGCCCAACCAGCAAAAACTTCACTCGCGGTTTCCTGGTGGTTGCCCCTGGCTTAACCATTAAAGATCGCTTACGTGTCCTCCAGCCCAGCGATCCTGACAATTACTATGACACTCGCGGGCTCGTGCCTGGCGACATGCTCGAAGACGTCAAACGAGCCAAAATCGTCATCACGAATTATCATGCCTTTAAGCTTCGCGAGCGTCTCGAAATTGCCTCTGGAACCCGGGCCTTGCTGCAAGGCCGTGGCGACGAACTCGATACGCTTGAAACCGAAGGGCAGATGATTCAACGCGTCATGCCCGACCTCATGGGCATGAAGAACATCCTCGTGCTCAACGATGAGGCGCATCACTGCTATCGCGAAAAGCCCGAGGAAGCCGATGACGAAGAACTGAAGGGCGACGAGAAAAAAGAAGCCCAGAAGAACAACGAAGCGGCCCGGCTCTGGATCGCAGGCCTGGAAGCCGTGAATCGTAAGCTCGGCCTGCTTCGGGTCATCGACCTATCCGCGACTCCGTTTTTCCTCCGTGGCTCAGGCTACGCTGAAGGCACGCTGTTTCCCTGGACCATGAGCGACTTCTCGCTCATGGATGCCATCGAGTGCGGCATCGTCAAACTGCCCCGCGTACCAGTTGCCGAAAATATCCCCGGCGATGAAATGCCGGTTTTCCGCAACCTCTGGGAAAATATCCGCAAGGAAATGCCCAAGAAGGGACGCGGCCAAGGCGAAACCCTCGACCCGCTCAAACTGCCGACCCGCCTGCAAACCGCACTCCAGGCCCTTTACGGTCACTACGAGAAGCAGTTCAAACTCTGGCAAGAAAGTGGTATCTCCGTCCCACCTTGCTTCATCATCGTTTGCCAGAATACCGCGATTTCTAAGTTAGTGTATGATTTCATTTCCGGATTCCATCGAACCAATGACAACGGCACGACCACGCTGGAACATGGTCGGCTTGCCTTGTTTCGCAACTTCGATGAGACGACCGGAAACCCTCTGCCCAAGCCCAACACGCTCTTGATCGATAGCGAGCAACTCGAAGCAGGCGACGCACTCGACGACAATTTCCGGGCGATGGCCGCCGACGAGATCGAACGGTTCCGTCGTGAGATTGTGGAACGCACCGGAGACCCGCGTGCGGGCGATAAAATCACCGATCAGGAATTGCTCCGCGAAGTCATGAATACCGTGGGGAAACCCGGTCAGCTTGGCGGTTCGATCCGGTGCGTCGTATCGGTTTCCATGCTCACCGAAGGCTGGGACGCTAACACCGTCACCCATGTTCTCGGTATTCGCGCCTTCGGAACGCAGCTATTGTGCGAACAAGTGATCGGCCGAGCGCTTCGGCGTCAATCCTACGACCTCAATGAAGAAGGCTTGTTCAACGTCGAATATGCCGATGTCTTTGGCATTCCGTTCGACTTCACCGCCAAGCCGGTCGTCGCTCCGCCACAGCCACCGCGTGAGACCATCCAGGTCAAAGCCGTGCGTCCCGAACGTGACGCTTTAGAAATCACTTTTCCACGTGTCGAGGGTTACCGCGTCGAGTTGCCCGAGGAACGGCTCGATGCCGAGTTCAACGCCGATTCGACCCTTGAACTCACCCCCGACCTTGTTGGCCCGTCGATTACCCGCAACGCGGGGATCATTGGCGAAGGCGTCGACATGAATCTCGAACATCTCGACAAACTCCGCTCTTCAACCATCCTCTATAACGTCACCCAACGGTTGCTTATGCGTAACTGGCGTGATCCCGGCGAAGAACCCAGGTTGCATCTGTTCGGTCAACTCAAACGCATCACCAAGCACTGGCTCGATACCTGCCTCGTCTGCAAGGGAGACACCTATCCCGGCCTGCTCATGTACCAAGAACTGGCCGACATGGCCTGCAACAAGATCACGGCAGGCATCACGCGCAAATTCGAGAAGGAACGCCCGATCAAGGCGATGCTCGACGCCTACAACCCTAGCAGCTCGACCCGGTATGTTCGTTTCAATACATCGCGAACCGACCGTTGGGAAACGCGGTCAGACCGTTGCCAGATCAACTGGGTGATCCTCGACAGCGACTGGGAGGCGGAATTCTGCCGCGTGGCAGAGTCGCATCCCAAGGTGCGGGCTTATGTGAAAAACCATAACCTCGGCCTAGAAGTGCCCTATCGGTATGGCTCGGTCATGCGAAAATACATCCCCGACTTCATCGTCCTGGTCGATGACGGACATCGGGAAAACGACTTGCTCCACCTGATCGTCGAAATCAAAGGCTACCGCCGCGAGGACGCGAAAGAAAAGAAATCGACAATGGAAACGTACTGGGTCCCAGGTGTAAATAACCTCAAAACCTACGGGCGTTGGGCCTTCTCGGAATTCACCGACGTTTACACGATCGGGACCGATTTTAAGGCGAAAGTCGAGAGCGAGTTCAATAAGCTCATCGAAAACGTGGTCACTCATGCCGAGAAGGTGACCGCATGACCTATGATCGCTCGCCGACTGATTATTCCTTGTTTCTTGAACACTCTGTTCAAGAAACCACAATGAGCGGCCAACCAATTATGGAGCAGGCTGTTCCAGAAATCGTATACCATCTGGAGAACACACGATGAAAACCGAACTTATTCAATCGCTGACGGAAACGTTCGAAGGGCACGCACAGCAAACAGAAACGGGTGTCGAATACTGGCTCGCACGTGATATTCAGCATTTGCTTGGTTATAGCGAGTGGCGAAATTTTCAGGCCGTGATCACCAAAGCAAAGACGGCCTGCGAAGTGTCGGGCCACCAGGTGGGTGACCATTTTGTTGACGTCGGGAAAATGGTCGATCTCGGCTCCGGTCGTCACCGTTCTTTCACACTTCCAGTAAGATCGAGAGAAAGTAAGCAAATCGACAGGATGAACACTAAGAATTAGGAAGATCTGATGGAACATCAAGACTTAACAGAAGTGATCATCGGCTGTGCGATGACCGTGCATGGCACACTCGGAGCGGGCTTCCTCGAGTCCGTCTACCAAAATGCTTTTGCCCATGAGTTGCGCAAAGCAGGTCTACATGTCGAAGTTGAGAAGCCGATCAAGGTCACTTATGACGGCGTCGTCGTTGGCGAGTTTTACGCGGACATGCTTGTGGAATCAAAGATACTTATCGAAAACAAGGCCGTTCAAGCGATGAGCATTGTCCACGAAGTGCAAACGGTGAACTACCTCACGGCGACCGGCATTGATGTCGGCCTGCTCCTGAATTTCGGTGCGAGTCGTCTCGAATTCAAACGAAAGCACCGTACCTACCTACAAAGAAGACAGCAGGAAAATGAACCAAATCAAGACTCTTGACAGGATGGACAAGATCAACAGGATGACAAATCGATAAGACTCAATAAGGGATGGGCGAAACTGATTTCTTATCCTGTCAATCTTGTCCATCCAGTCCAAATCTTAAGCCGTTCATGGAGTGAGAGAATACCCTTTGACAAGATCAACAGGATGACAAATCGACAAGACTCAATAAGTAATGGGCGAAACTGATTTCTTATCCTGTCAATCTTGTCCATCCTGTCCAAAGCTCAGGCCGTTTATGGAGTGAGAGAATACCCTTTGACAAGATCAACAGGATGACAAATCGACAAGACTCAATAAGTAATGGGCGAGACTCATTTCCTATCCTTATCCTGTCAATCTTGTGCATCCTGTCCAAAGCTGAAGCCGTTCATCCTGTCCGCGAATCAGTCACGTTCATCCTTTGAGAGAATTTCCATGGCCAAGAAATCCGCTCCCAAGAAAACCGTCGAAACCCTGAAACATGCCGAGAGCACGCGCAAGAATATCCCGACTGCCGAGTTTCAATCCGTGGTGAAGCAAGAGCAGCAAACCCCGATTCGCGTGGCCTACGACCGTCGCAATCGCGACCTTGATCCCCAGCTCGTCTGGCGGGGGAAGGACGAACAGGATTGGTCCGACCTCGTCGTGCATGCGCCGCCGCTGTATATCCAGGAAAAGGTCCAGCCCAAGTTCTTGATCGACGACCTCCTCCGCAAAACCGCCAAGGCCGAGCGTGACGCCGATCCCCAGCCCTTTCTGTTCGCCGACATGTATGACGACTTCAATGGTATGCCCGATGGTGCCGACAAAACCGACTTCTATCAGCACGACCAAAACTGGACCAATCGCATGATCCTGGGCGACTCGCTCCAGGTGATGGCCAGCCTCGCCGAACGCGAAGGGCTGCGCGGCAAGGTCCAGTGCATTTATTTTGACCCGCCCTACGGCATCAAGTTCAACAGCAATTTCCAGTGGTCCACCACCAGCCGCGACGTGAAGGATGGCAAGGCCGACCACATCACCCGTGAGCCCGAGCAGGTGAAAGCCTTCCGCGACACCTGGCGCGACGGCATCCACAGCTATCTCACTTACTTGCGAGATAGACTAACAATAGCTCGCGACTTACTTACCGACTCCGGCTCTATCTTCGTGCAGATTGGAGATGAAAATGTTCACCGCGTCCGGGCAGTGATGGATGAGGTGTTCGGGGAGGACAATTTCTGCTCAATCATCCAAGTTCAGAAAACGGGAAGCCAAGCGGGAACACTCTTGGCGAACACCGTCGATTTCCTCCTTTGGTTTGCGAAATCAAAATCC